>NZ_JBHTCX010000007.1:0-349542 GCF_042666875.1 Brachybacterium sp. GCM10030267
CCGGAGAAGTCCTCAGAGAGCTCATCATCGACCCCACCCGCGACTACCAACCACAGCAGAGATGACAAAGGCCCGAACCCACGTTGCGTGGGTTCGGGCCATGCCGATGTCCTGCGACATCACATGGTCGGGGTGACAGGATTTGAACCTGCGACCTCCTCGTCCCGAACGAGGCGCGCTACCAAGCTGCGCTACACCCCGGAGGATCCTCGCCGAAGCGGTTCACCGAGGAGCAACTTTAGCAGGGGTGCGCGGGTGTCAGGTCCCCCTGGCGGGCGCCGGTGCGCGCAACGTGAGCAACGTCGCCTCGGGCGGGGTCAGCAGGCGGTAGTTCGAATAGGGGCTCGCACCGAGCCCGGCGCTGACGTTCAGCGGGACGCCGTGCCACGAGGAGAGCCCGCGGGCCTGCCGGCGGGGCAGGTCGCAGTTGGTCACCAGCGCGCCGATGCCCGGCAGGCGCAGCTGGCCGCCGTGGGTGTGGCCGGCCAGGATCAGCTCGGCCCCGTCGGCCACGAAGGCATCCAGCACGCGGCGATAGGGCGCGTGGGCGACCCCGAGACGCAGCACGTGCCCGTGCGCCGGCGGCGGCTCCTGGGCCGGCTCGGGGACGCGGTCCCGGTCCAGGTGCGGATCATCCACGCCCACCAGGCGGATCTCGAGCCCGCCGAGCTCGATGGTCGCCCGGGTGTTGGTCAGGTCCTTCCAGCCGTGGGCCGAGAGCACGCGCGCCAGGTAGGGCGTCGGCAGCGTCGGCTCCTTGGGGTCGGTGAGGCCTTCGGGGCGTGCATCGGGCAGCAGGTAGCGTGCAGGGTTCTTGGGCGAGGGGGCGAACATGTCGTTGGAGCCCATCACGAAGGCGCCCGGGCGCTGCAGCAGCGGATCGAGGGCCTCGGCCAGCACCGGCACCGAAGCGGCCGAGGAGATGTTGTCTCCCGTGTCGATGACCAGGTGCGGCCGCAGTGCGGCCAGATGGCGCAGGAACGCGAGCTTGCGCTCCTGGTCCGGCATCAGATGGATGTCGCTGAGGTGGAGGACCCGGATGGTGCGGGTACCGGGCGGGAGGATCCGCAGCTCCGCCTCCCGCAGCGTGAAGCGGTGGATCTCGACGTGACGCGACCACACGTGCGCCGCCGCGGCGGCGCCGAGGCCGGCAAGGCCCACTGCGCCCGCGGCCGCGGGGAACGGCCGCACGTCAGCCCTGCCCGGTGGACTGGCGGACGACGACCGTCTCGCCCTCGGGCAGGCGCGTGCCCGGGGGCTGCTCCGTGCCGATCACGAACCACTCGCCCACCGTGCCGGAGGGCTCCTTCGTGATCTCGACCCTGTAGCCGGCGGCCTCGAGCGTCGACTGGGCCTCGGAGAGGACCATGCCGGAGACGTCGGGCACCACGCCCTTCTGGACCGCCTGGGTCCCCGGCTGCTTGGTCGAGGCCGGTGCGGACGGGAAGGGTTCGCTGGGCAGGCCCTCGTGGACGCGGCTCATGTACTCCTGCCAGGTGGGCAGGGAGACGGTGTTGCCCCACACCTTCCCGCTGCGCAGCATCTCGCCGTCGACCGGGAAGCCCGCGGGGCGGACGTTCGCCTGGGGGTGGCCGAACCAGACGGCGGTGGACATCTGGCGGGTGAAGCCGACGTACCAGGTGTGGAACTGGGAGCCGGAGGTGCCGGTCTTGCCGCCGGCGGGGTGGCCCTCGATGATCTTGCCCTTGCCGGTGGCGCGGGGGTCCTCNGACCGCCTGGTGGCATTCGGCCCCGGAGATCGGCATGGCCTCGCCGTTGCGGTCGATGACCTCGGTGACCGCCTGCGGCTTGCAGTACGTCCCGCCGGCGGCATAGGTCGCATACGCGCTGGCCATGTCCAGTGCTGAGATGCGCACCTCACCGAGGACCACGACGGACGGCGCCAGCTCGGTGCCGTAGACGTCCTCGATGCCGGCATCCCAGGTGGCCTGGTCGTACGGATTATGCGTCGCCGGGACCACGCCGATGTCGCGGGCGCCCCCGGCGATGTCGCACAGATCCAGCTGCCGGGCCATGTTCGCGTAGGCGGTGTTGATCGAGAACTTCGTCGAGTTCAGCGCGGTCTCCATCGGGGCGATGTCCACGGAGACGGCGTTGTCCGGGTTGTATCCGGGGCTCTCCCGCCATGCGCCCCGGGAGAGGCACTTGGCCGGGAAGCTCGGCATCGTCTCGCGGCCGGTGGCGACCTTGTCCATGATCCCGTGCCCGGTCTCCAGCCATTCCTGGAGCACGAAGGGCTTGAACGTCGAGCCGACGGGGAAGCCGCTGGAGCCGCCGAGGGCTTTGGGGACGTTGTAGTTGATCGCCGTCTCGCCCGGATTGACCTCGTCGTACGGGTTGAACGTACGGTTCTCGGCCATCGTGAGGATGTTGCCCGTTCCCGGCTCGACGGTCACGATCGAGTGGCCGAAGCCGTGCTGCGCATCCCCCGGGACCCGGCGCTGCAGCACCTCCTCGGCGGCCGCCTGCGTCGAGGGATCCAGCGTGGTGCGGATGGTCAGCCCGCCCCCGTAGAGCAGCTTCTGGCGCTCCTCGTACGTCGGGGCGAACTCCGGGTCGTTGAGCAGTGTGCGGGTGACGTAGTCGCAGAAGAATCCGCTGCCCTCCGCGTCGGCACAACCGGCCCGGAGGTTCTGGATCTGGAGCATGTCCTCGATGGGCTGCTCGGAGTACTTCGTGTACTCCTCGTCGGTGATGAAGCCTTCACGGCGCATGTCCGCCAGGACCTCGTTGCGGCGCTTCTCGCCGGCTTCCGGGTGGCTGACCGGGTCGTACTGGTTCGGACCGTTGGTGACCCCCGCCAGCAGCGCTGCCTCGCCCGGATTCAGATCCGCAGCGTTTTTCGAGAAGTAGTGCCGCGAGCCGGTCTCGACCCCGTACTGGGACGGGCCGAACTGGGCGACGTTGAGGTAGGCGTTGAGGATCTCGTCCTTGCTCCAGCGCTTCTCCAGCGAGATCGCCAGCTTCGCCTCTCGCGCCTTGCGCCCGTACGTCTGCTCGGTCGCCTCGTTGATGTCCTCCTGGTCGCCGCGCTGGACCGCGTCCATCAGCAGGGCGTTCTTGACGTACTGCTGGGTCAGTGTCGACCCGCCCTGGGTGGCGCCGCCGGCAGCATTGCTCGCGAACGCCCTCACCAGGCCCTTCGGGTCCACACCGCCGTGCTCGTAGAACCGGCGGTCCTCGACCGCGATCACCGCATGCTGCATGTGCGGCGAGATCTCCTCGAGCGGCACCATGATGCGGTTCTCGGTGTAGAAGGTCGCCAGCAGCGACCCGTCAGCGGCCTCGATCCGGCTCGCCTCGTTCAGCGGCTCGACCTCGAGCTCGGTCGGGTAGGACTCGAACAGCTCCACCCCGTCCTCGGCGATCGCGGAGGTGGCCGAGACGGCGGGAAAGAAGAAGGCGGCCAGGAGTACGCCGCCGAGCGCCGAGACGGCGATCATCCCCAGCAGCAGGTACAGGGACTGCGCCAGGGCGACGGGAAGGGAGCGTCCGGAACCGGAGCTGGACGGAGTGCTGGCCATGATCCAAGAGTACGGCGGGCACGGGACGCAGGGCCAGACGCCGGGCCGGTGGCCGAGGAATCTTCACAACGCGAGACCGGGCCGGGTCCTCGGGTCGCTGCCGCTCGAGGAGTGCTCGCGGTCGGTGGCCGGGTTTTGCGATGTGGCGTGGGTCTCCCTAGAGTATGGACAAAACGGGTCGACGAGGACCCGGGAAGGGGACGCAGATGAGCATCGGGGGGACTCCCATCAGCGCCGATTCGAGCTGGGCGGCACGCGGAGCCTGCGTGAGCATGGATCCGGACGGATTCTTCGTGCAGGGCGCGGAGCAGCATGCGGTCAAGACCACCTGTGGCTCCTGCCCCGTCCGGACGGAATGTCTGGCCGACGCGCTGGACAACCGTGTGGACTTCGGGGTGTGGGGCGGGATGACGGAGCGGGAGCGCCGGCGGCTGCTGCGCCGGCATCCCGATGTCAGCGACTGGTCCGCCGTGCTGCGGCGTGCCTCGCAGGAAGCCGTGGGCAGTTGACCGGTCGCAGCTGGCCGGTCGGGGCGTGTCCATCCGCTCGGGCGCGTGTCCACGGGCGGTCCCGCGAGGCCCCGGAGCAGGCCGTGGCCGGTAGGCTCGCCCCATGAGCACGCACACCCGCTGGGAGTACCTCACCGTTCCGCTGCTGATCCACGCGACCAAGCAGATCCTCGACAACTACGGCGAGGAGGGCTGGGAGCTGGTCCAGGTCGTCCCCGGGCCGAACCCGGAGAACCTGGTCGCCTACCTCAAGCGTCCTCTCGCCGAGGCCTGAGCCGGTGGCCGCCGCAGCGCAGGGCGCCACCACCGGCCCCCGCGTCCGGGCTCGCCTGGAGGAGCTCGGGCTCTCGTTGCCCGCTGTCGCCGCGCCGGTGGCCGATTACGTGCCGGCCGTGGCGACCGGTGTCCACGTGCACACCTCCGGCCAGCTTCCGTTCGTCGACGGCGTCCTGCCGCGCACGGGCAAGGTCGGCGCCGACGTGACCCCGGAGCAGGCCGCCGAGCTCGCCGCGACCTGCTGCCTCAACGCCCTCGCCGCCATCGAGGATCTCACCGGAGACCTCGACCGCGTGGTGCGCATCGTGAAGCTGACCGGATACGTCGCCTCCGATCCCGGCTTCACCGCGCAGCCCGCGGTCATCAACGGCGCCAGCGAGCTGCTCGGCGCGGTGTTCGCCGACGCCGGCCGGCACGCGCGCAGCGCCGTCGGAGTGGCCGTGCTGCCGCTGGATGCGCCGGTGGAGCTGGATCTCCTGGTGGAAGTGGACTCCCCGCTCGTGCCGGGCCCCGCGCCCGTCTCCGTCCCCGCCGGCTGAGGCCCTGCCGTGTCCGACGACGAATCGCAGCGGGACCCGGCAGGACCCGCCGTCGAACTGCTGGCGGTCCCCGCATCGAACCCGGGGCCGATGACCCTCAGCGGCACCAACAGCTACGTGATCCGTGACGGTGACCAGGTGTGGGTGGTCGACCCGGGCCCCAAGGACCCCGAGCACCTCGCCGAGCTGCTGGTCAGCTGCGGCGAGGACGCACGGCCCATGGGCGTGCTGGTCACCCACCGACACCTGGACCACACCGCCGGCGCGGCGACACTGGCTCGCCAGCTCGCAGCCCGCAGCGGCCGCGAGGTGCCGCTGTGGGCGGCGGACCAGGTGGCCGTGCCCGGCTCCCGGCCCCTGCCCTCCAGCCTGGAGAGCGACCACGGCATGGTCGGACACATCATCCACCTGCCCGGTCACACCGCGGACTCCGCGGCCGTGCTGCTCGACGGCGGCCGGCTGCTCAGCGGCGACACGCTGCTGGGAGGCTCCTCGACGGTGATCGTGCCCGACGACGGCGGATCGCTCGGTGACTACCTGCAATCGCTCGCGATCCTGCGCGCGATGGCGCTGGACGGCCGGATCGGCTCGATCCACCCCGGTCACGGCCCGGCCTACGAGTCGCCGCCCGCCGCGCTGGCGGCCATCGAGGAGGCGATCTCGCATCGCGAGGAGCGCATCGAGCAGGTCCGTCGGGCGCGCACGGCAGGCGTCCTCACCCTGGACCGACTGGTGCGTTCCGTCTATGGCCCTGATCTTCCCGCGTCGCTGCAGGAGGCGGCGCGCTGGAACCTGCGCGCCACGCTGGAGCATCTGGCCGAGGGGAACTGAGGCGGGCCGGGACATGCGGCTCGGACCGCCTGGTCTCGGCTGGCCGTCTGGCCTCGGCTGACCCTCTGGCCTCGGCTGACCGACCGGTTCGCGCCGACCGGTTCGCGCCGACCGGCCTGCCCGCCGAAGGGCGCTCTCGCCCGCCCTGGCGCCGCGGGCCCGCCTGCCGACGAGGACACACCGGCCGCGCAACGTCGAATCCCCTGATATGTGCCGGTCGTGGCACATATCAGGGGATTCGACGTCTCGGTCCGGCGTGGCGGTGGTCCGAGGTCGGCGGCGCCGGCCCGAGTCAGCGGGCGCGGCGACGCAGACGCTCGACGTCCGAGATCAGGACGGCGCGTGCCTCCAGCCGGATCCAGCCGCGCGAGGCGAAGTCCGCCAGCGCCTTGTTCACCGTCTCGCGGGACGCCCCGACCAGCTGGGCCAGCTCCTCCTGGGTGAGGCCGTGCGCGACCATCACGCCGTCGTCGGTCTGGCGACCGAAGCGCTGGGCGAGGTCGAGCACGTTCTTGGCCACGCGGCCCGGGACGTCGGCGAAGACCAGGTCGGCGAGCGACTCGTTCGTCTTGCGCAGACGCCGAGCCAGCGAGGCGAGCAGGTGACGGCCCACCTCGGGGCGCTGCGCGAGCACCCGGTACAGATCCTGCTGCGAGAGCGAGTACAGGACCGACTCGGCGACCACGGTCGCGGTCGCGTTGCGGGGGGCCGGGTCGAACAGGGACAGCTCGCCGAGCGTCTCGCCCGGGCCGAGCACCGCGAGGAGATTCTCGCGGCCGTCGCCCGAGGCGTGGCCGACCTTGACCTTGCCCGAGCCGATGATGAAGAGCCGGTCGCCCGGATCGCCCTCCCGGAAGATGATGGCGCTGCGGTGATAGTCCTCCTGCTTCATCGACGCCAGCACGGCCTGCTTGCCGTCCTCGTCGAGCGCAGCGAACAGCGGCGATGACCGTACGATGTTCTCGTCCACGGAACCTCCTGATGGTGGGGCCCCGGACGTCCGGGACCGTGCTGTGCTACCCATTGTGACCGATGCAACCAACAGCGGTGGTCACAGTCACATGATGGGGGAACACTATCGCGCCTGCGCCACCGGGGCCCGCCACCTTCCCACGAGGAGCAGTCCTGATGCCCACGCCGACCCCGTCCGCGGGCGCCGCGCCGACGCCCGCAGGGCCGGCCGGCGCCGCCGAGGTCAGCGCCCGGCTGCGGGAGCTGTACCCGGACGCACGCACGGAACTCGAGCATCGCGACGCGTTCGAACTCCTGGTCGCGACGGTGCTGTCCGCCCAGACCACCGATGTGCGGGTCAACTCCGTCACTCCGGAGCTGTTCTCCGCCTGGCCCGACGCGGCCGCCCTGGCGGCGGCCGAGGAGAGCGAGGTCACCGACGTGGTCCGTCCGTTGGGAATGGGTCCGACCCGGGCGCGTCGCATCATCGGACTCGCCCGAGGGCTGCTCGCGGAGCACGGCGGCGAGGTGCCCGACGATCAGGCGGCGCTCGAGGCGCTGCCCGGTGTGGGGCGCAAGACCGCGCACGTCGTGCGGGGCGCATGGTTCGGTCGCTCCCTGCTGGCCGTCGACACGCACGTCGGCCGGCTCGCCCGCCGCCTGGGGTGGACCGCGGCCACCGACCCCCGGGCCGTGGAGGAGGACGTGGTCGCCGCGGTGCGCAGCAGTCCGCCGGCCGGCCCGCAGGGCACGGGGTCCGGCGAGGCACGCACGGAGGACGCGGAGCCGCCCGCGGGGCCCGCTGACCGCGCGGAGCATCCGCAGGAGCCGGAGGAGGATCTCGCGGCGCTCTCGCTGCGGCTGATCCTGCACGGGCGCCGGATCTGCACGGCGAGGTCACCGCGCTGTCCCGATTGCGTCCTGGCCGACGTGTGTCCGAGCGCAGGCGCCGTATGAGAGGCGCGAGCGCTCCGCACCCACCGCGCAGCGGCGGCGCACGGACCCCGCAGTTCCTGTCGTCGCTCGCCGACCGGGCGCGCAGCGGCGACGTGCTGGTCACCCGCGACCCCGATCCCCGCGACCCCGCCCGCGGCACCGACCAGGAGCGCCGCAGCGCCGTGCTGATCCTCGTCGCCGGGACGGAGATCGACGACGCCCGGATCGTCCTGGAGGAGCGGGGCAACGCACTGCGCTCCCAGCCCGGCCAGTTCTCCCTGCCCGGCGGGGGACGGGACGCGGGGGACGACGACGATGTGGAGACCGCGCTGCGCGAGGCGCAGGAGGAGACCGGCCTGGACCCCGATGGCGTACGGGTGCTCGGGGCGTTCGCACCGATCCCGATGCCCTGGCGCGGCCAGCGGGTCACCCCGGTGCTGGCCTGGACCCCCGTCGCCCCTGCGCTGGGTGTCCAGGATCCGATCGAGGTGGAGCGCGTGGTGTGGGCGTCGCTGACCGGTCCCGGCTCCCTGAGCGATCCCGCGCACCGGCGGCGCGGCCTGCTCAGCGGCGTCCCCGTCGGCCCCGTCTTCGAGCTGCCCGAGGACGCCTTCGTGTGGGGCTTCACCGCCATGATCCTGGAGAACGTGCTGACCGGGATGGGTCTGGAGCCCGTTGCGCGGACGGCCCCCACCCGCGAGATCCCGGCCCAGCGGCGCCGCTGACCATGCAGGCGCCGCCGCCGACCACCCGAGCGGTGCCCGACGTCACCCGCGTCGAGCGCGCTCGCCACGGCCTGGACTGCACGCGCTAGACTGGATCGTTGCCGGACGGTCTCCGGCGGCCGACTGCATGCCCGAACGCATGCAGGGTGCGTGCACGCAGAACCCGTCGGACCCGAACCCGGCTCCGCGCGCGCCCGGACTTCCAGAACCAGCAGACCGACACCAGCAGACAAGGATGGGATCCACGTGCCACGCGGCAAGGTGAAGTTCTACGACGCCGAGAAGGGCTTCGGCTTCATCCTCGATGACGAGGACGGACAGAGTGTTTACGTGCACGCCTCGACCCTTCCCGAGGGAGTCGCCACGCTCCGCCCGGGGACCAAGGTCGATTTCGACATCGTCGACGGCCGTCGCGGCCCGCAGGTGCTCGCGCTGCGCATGCTCGAGCCTGCCCCGTCGGTGAGCCGCGCGCGCCGCCCCAAGCCCGACGAGATGGCGGGCATGGTCGAGGACCTCATCCGCCTGCTGGACGATGCATCCAACGGCCTCCGCCAGGGCCGCTACCCCGATCGCGCGCACGCACAGAAGATCTCCACCGTGCTCCGCGCCGTCGCCGACAACTTCGAGGCCTGAATACATGACGCAGTCGACCATCGCCCCCCGTCGCACCCGCACCGCCCGGCCTCGGCTGGACGCGGTCGCGGCCGACGCCGTCGAGCTCGCCCGCGAGGCGCTGCTCGAGGTCACCGAGCCCGGCCAGGTCGGTGAGCACCTGCGCGTCGAGGCCAGTGGCGAGCGGTTGGTCACCCATGTCTTCGAATGCACCATGCCGGGCTACCGCGGCTGGTCCTGGGTCTCGGTGATCGCCCGCGCACCGCGCGCGAAGGTGCCGACCGTGGCGGAGACCGCGCTGCTGCCCGGCGAGGACGCCATCCTCGCCCCCGAGTGGGAGCCGTGGTCCGAGCGTCTGAAGCCCGAGGACATCGGCGCCGACGATCTGCTCCCCTTCCACGAGCAGGACGAACGGCTCGAGCCCGGCTACGAGGCCACCGGGGACGAGGACGCCGACCGCGTCGCGCTGTGGGAGCTGGGCCTGGGCCGCCCGCGGGTGCTCTCCCCGCACGGCCGGTCCGACGCCGCCGAGCGCTGGCTGGAGAGCGACTTCGGCCCCCGTCAGACCTCGAGCCGCGGTCGCCGCGGCACCGTGTCCGCCACCTGCAGCAGCTGCGGCTTCCTCACCCAGCTCGCCGGCTCCCTGCGCGGCGAGTTCGGCGTGTGCACCAACGAGTGGTCCCCGGCCGACGGCAGGGTCGTCCACCTCGGGTACGGCTGCGGGGCGCACTCCGAGACCGGCCAGGAGGACGAGGATCGCGAGATCCAGCGGTCCGGCGCCGGTCCCGTGGGCGTCGAGGAGCTCGATGTCGAGGACCCGGCCTCCGTCGGGCCCACAGAGACCACTGAGCCGGCGAGCGCCGACGAGAACGCCGAGTCGGCGAGCGGTGCCGAGAAGACGGCGCCGGCGAGTGCTGCCGAGGCCGCTGAGCCGACGGAAGTCGGGGCGGCGTCCAGGACGCTGACCGACGTGCCCGAGGCCGATTCTGCCGCCGACGAGGAGAACGCTGCCGCGACACCGGACGCCAAGCCGGCGGCCGACGCGAACGCCGAGTCGAGCACCGACGCCTCCGAGACGCCGCAGGCCTGACTCCTCGCCGACGCGCCTGCCCGCGCAGCTCCTCGCGGACGCGCGCCAGCGCAGCTCCGCGCGGGCGTGCGTCAGCGCAGAGAGACGGCGACGCGCGAGAGCAGCGCCTCGATCGCGAGCAGGGGCGGCACGTTCCCGCTGATCCGGGCCCGAGCCTGCCCCACCGCATCCAGCAGTCCCAGGGTGATCGTCCCGGAGCCGTTCGCCGCGGTCCGTTCGACCTCCTCGGCGACCTCGATGTTGACCAGCTCGCTGGAGGTGCCGAGCTGGCGGCTGAGCACATCGCGCAGCACCGAGTGCGCATCGAGCAGGTAGCGATCCAGCACGTCGCGCACCAGCCGGGTCTGGCGCCGCTTGGCATCCTCCTCGAGCTGACGCACCTGCGCCCGCAGCGCCGGCGGCACCTTCCCGTCGTCCACGCCCGCAGAGCGCAGGAAACGCTCCTTCTCCTCGGTCGCGACGGCATCGGCATGCTCCTTGGCCTCCGCGGTCGCTCGGTCCACCAGCGACTGCGCGGCCAGCACCGCCTCTCCGGTGCTGCGCAGGCCCAGGAGCGTGCGCGCGGAGTCCTCACGCGCCGCCAGAGCGCCCTCCTGCGTGGCGTAGCGCAGGGCGAGACCGATGTGTCCCTGCGCGGCGCGGGCCGCCCGCACGGCGAGCTGCTCGGCCACGCCGTCGCGGCGCCGCAGCAGCTCGGCGACCACGTCCGAGGACGGCACCGCGAGGGTCACCGCCCGACAGCGCGACCTGATGGTGGGTGCGAGGTCCTCGGCCGAGGGCGCGCAGAGCATCCACACGGTCGAGGGCGGGGGCTCCTCGATGGACTTCAGCAGCACGTTGAAGGTGCCCGCGCTCATCCGATCGGCGTCCTCGATGATCACCACCCGGCGCGGCCCGGTGGCCGGGGACCGCTGGGCGGTCATGACCAGAGCCCTGACCTCCTCTTTCGCGATCGAGAGCTTGTCGGTCGCGACCACGGTGACATCCGGATGGGTGTCGGCCAGCACTGTCCGGCAGGCCCGGCACTGCCCGCAGCCGGTGCCGTGCTCGCACTCGAGCGTGGCGGCGAAGGCCCGTGCCGCCGTGGACCGCCCCGAACCGGGCGGGCCGGTGATCAGCCAGGCCTGGGCGAGGGAGCCCTCCGGGGACGCCGCACGGCGGAACTGTGCGACGGCGGCCTCCTGCCCGACCACGTCGGCCCACACGCCGGAGGCCGGATCGAAGTGGCCCCCGCCAGGAGGGCCGGCGGGCAGGTGCGTTCCCGGCGCGGTCACAGCTCGTCCCGGTGCGAGGTGTGCGGGAGCTCCTCGAAGGTGGGGTCGAAGAGGTCCAGCAACTCGGCGACGGCCTCGAGCACCTCGGCGTGGACCTCCTCGCGCGGTCGGGTGCCGTCGATCACCGCGAAGCGCTCCTCGTCGGCCTCGGCCAGGTCCAGGAACTCCTGGCGCACCGTGGCGTGGAAATCCTCGCCGGCCTGCTCGAGACGATCACGGCCGGCCGCTTCCCGGCGCGTGCCCAGAACCTCCGGGGGCAGGTCGAGCAGGATCGTGCGGTGGGGGAGGAGTCCGTCGGCCGCCCACAGCGACAGCGAGCTGATCGAGTCGGGCTCCAGGTCCCGGCCCGCACCCTGGTAGGCGATCGAGGAGTCGAGGTACCGGTCGCCGAGCACGAGGCCGCCGCGGGCGAGGTGGGGGCGCACCAGCGTGGAGATGTGGTGGGCGCGGTCGGCTGCGTACAGGAGCGCCTCCGCGCGGGGATCGACGTGCTCTCCGTGCAGCAGCAGCTCCCGGATGCGCGCCCCCAGGGGGGTGCCGCCGGGCTCACGGGTGGTCAGAATCAGCTCCTCGGAGACCGAGCGCTCGCTGACCAGGTGGTCGCGCAGCATCGCCATCTGGGTGGACTTGCCCGCTCCGTCGCCGCCCTCGAAGGAGATGAACACCCCTCGGCGCGGGGGATGCGGTGAGGGGATGCGCAGGCCGCGGGCGGTCTCGAGGATGCTCACGCGCGCTCCTCCCCGGGGTAGACCACGCCGAGCTCGGCGCGCACGGTGTCCATCGTGTCCATGACGCTCAGGGTATCCGCCCAGCTCATGAGCGGGGATTCCAGGTCTCCTGCGGTGACCCGGCGGGCGGCCTCGGCGATCTCGTAGGCCATGCCGTCGCCGGGCGCACCGGGATGCTCGAAGCTCGCCGTGCGGCCGTCCAGCAGGGAGACGGTGAGAGTGCCGGGCGCGAAGAACGGGCCGGACAGCCGCGCCGCGCCGAGCGTGCCGCTGACCACGGCCTCGGTGGGGGTGCGCGCCAGCAGGGTGCTCGAGAGCCGGGCGCGGCCACCGCCGGTCCCGCGGGCCAGGACGGCGAGGTAGGCGTCGACGCCGGTCGAGGTGAGGTCGCCGCGGACCGCGAGCTCGGTGAGATCGCCGAGGACCATCTGTGCGAAGGAGACCGGGTAGACCCCGAGATCGAGCAGGGCGCCGCCGCCGAGCTCCGAGGCGTACATGCGGTGGGCCGGGTCCTCGGGGAAGGACTGGCCGTGATCGGCGGCGACCTCGATCACCTCGCCGAGCAGACCCGAGGCGATGACCTGCCGCAGCACGTCGTACTGCGGCAGGAAGCGTGCCCACATCGCTTCCATGGCGAAGGTGCCGCGCGCACGGGCCACCTCCAGCAGGTCGCGGGCCTGGCTGCCGCTGAGGGTGAAGGACTTCTCGACCAGCACCGGGATGCCGGCTTCGAGGACGGGCCGGGTCAGCTGATGGTGCTGGGCGTGGGGAGAGGCGACGTAGACGGCGTCCAGGCCGCCGGCGGCGAGCATGTCGGCCACCGAGGTGAACGCCTGCTCGATGCCGTGCGTGGCGGCGAACGCCTCGGCGCGCTCCGCCGAGCGGGAGACGACGGAGACCATTCGGGAGGCCGTCGCGCGATGTGCGGTCGCGGTGAACTGCCCGGCGATGTGACCGGGAGAGATCACGCCCCAGCGCAGGCCGGGCGCGGTGGCCGGGTCGGGGACGGTGGAGGCAGGCAGGGCCAGGGAGTTCTGGGCCTCGGGGCCTCGGGGGTCGGCGGTCTCGCTCATGACTCCAATCTACCCAGCGCGTCCGACGTCCACTGCCATGGTGGACGATGGGGAGGAGAGGTCCGCCCTCGGCTGAATCCGCACTCCGTGGCGCGCCGTCCGAGATATCGCGGTGCGCCGCTCGAGACTGCGCCGGGGCGGCCTCCCAGTGATCCGATTCAGCCCTTCACCGAGCCCGCCGTCATGCCTCGCACCAGGAAGTTCTGGAGCGAGAAGAACACGATCAGCGGGATCAGCATCGACAGGAACGCGCCGGCGGTCAGCAGCTCCGCGCCCTGTCCCTGGGTGCCCAGCAGCTGCTGCAGGGCCACGATGATGGTGGTGTTGGCGCCGCCGCCCAGGAACAGGCGTGCGATCAGCAGGTCGTTCCACACCCACAGGAACTGCAGGGTGGCGAAGGCGGCGATCGCGGGCATCGACATCGGAGCCACCAGTCGCCAGAAGGTCTGGTAGTGCGAGGCCCCGTCGATCTTCGCGCTCTCGATCACCGACCACGGCAGCCCGCTCATGTAATTGCGCAGGATGTAGATCGCCAGCGGCATCCCGAAGCCCGAGTGCAGCAGCCACACGGCCACGAACTCCCCGGAGATGCCCAGTCCCCGCGGTCCCAGCAGGTTCAGCAGGGGCTGGAAGGCGACCTGGATCGGCACCACCATCAGCGCCACGATGAGGATGAACGCGAGCTCCTTGCCGCGGAAGCGGGTGAAGGTGAACGCGTACGCCGCGAAGGCGGCGAACATGATCGGCAGCACCGTCGCGGGGACGGCCACGACGACCGAGTTCAGCAGCGAGGAGCCCAGGGCGGTGCTCTCGAACAGCCGCTGGTAGTTGGCCAGCGTCCAGTCCGCGCCGAAGGGGCCCAGCACGGCGGTCCACCAGCCGGAGGTGGCGGCGTCGGTGCGGCTGCGGAAGCTCGTGATCAGCATGCCGAGCGTCGGGATGGTCCACAGCACCCCGAGCAGGATCATCACGATGATGGCGGCCGGGGAGCGGCGGCGGCCGTCCGCCATGCGTGCGCTCATCGCTGCGCCTCCTGCTGCTTGTAGGCCCGCACCTGGTAGAACACCACCGGCATCACCAGGATCAGCAGCACCACCACGACCGCGGCTGCCTCTCCGGCTCGCTGCTCGGTGAACAGCTTGCGGAAGAACAGGTTCGCGATCACATCGGTGTTGTTGCGGCCGTTGGTCATGACGTAGACGATGTCGAACACCTTCAGCACCACGATCAGCACCGTGATGAATACGGCCAGGACGGTGCCGCGCACCTGCGGGAAGACGATCTGCCAGAAGATGCGCATCTCGCCGGCGCCGTCGATGCGCCCCGCCTCGACGGTGTCCTCGGGCACGGCCTTGATCGCCGAGCTCAGCAGCACCATCGCGAAGCCCGTCTGCAGCCAGATCAGGATCACCATCAGCAGCAGCGAGTTCAGGCGGCCCTCGCTGATCTGCATCCACGGCTGCGGCTCTCCGCCGAGGCCGACGACGATCGCGTTCAGCACGCCCGTCTGCTGCGAGCCGGGGGAGTCGTAGGCGTAGATGAGACCCCAGATCGTCGAGGCCCCGACGAAGCTGATCGCCATCGGCAGGAAGATGAACGACTTCGCGGTCTTCTCCCCGGTCGGGGAGAGCTTGTCCGCGAGCACGGCGACCATGAGACCGAACGCGACGGTCACCACGGGCACCACGACGACCCACAGGAGGTTGTTGATCAGTGCCTGCCAGAAGCCGTTCGAGGAGAAGATCGCGGCATAGTTCTCCAGCCCCGTCCACTGCGTGGAGTCGTTGTTGGCGAAGGAGTACACGACGGTCTGGACCGTCGGGTACACCAGCATCACCGCGATCAGGGAGAAGCCGGGCAGCAGGAACGCGTAGGGGATCAGGCCCCGCGAGAACCGGCCCGGCAATCCCTCGATCGCCATGTTCAGGAACAGGAAGAACAGCACCGCGCCGCCGATGCCGACGACCAGGCCGGTCAGCCCGATGATCACGTCGCTGCCGCCGAACCAGGCGGGGTAGTACGCGAACGCCAGGAACAGGGTGCACACCGCCCACGCGGTGACCGCGAGGCCGACGGCGCCGATCAGGATCCGCAGCGGCTTCGCCGTCGAGTACGACGGAGCCGACGGAGCCGACGGATCTGTCGAGCCCGAAGAGCCCGGTCCCCCCGCTGAACTCGCAGCGCCGGAGCCCGCTCCCGGAGCCGGATCGGGCTCCTGGGGGCGGGCAGCAGCGCTGCTCACTGGGGCCATGATGCCTCGACGTCGTCCAGGACCTCCTGGGACGTCTTGTCCCCGCCGACCCACTGGTTCATCGCGGTCCAGAAGCTGCCGCTGCCGACGGGGCCGGGCATCAGATCCGAGCCGTCGAAGCGGAAGACCTCCGCATTCGAGGCGATGTCCGCGACCCGGCGGGTGGTCTCGTCGGCGTAGTGGGAGTTGTCGAAGCTCTGGTGCGGGCTCAGCCAGCCGCCGGCCTGGGCCCACTCGCCGCCGAAGTCGCTCGAGGTGATGAACTCCATGACCTGCTTCGCCTCGTCGTCCTCGGTGGCGAACAGCGCTGCCAGATCCCCGCCGCCGAGGATGGGCTGGCCATCGAAGCCGCCTTCCCAGGGCGGCAGCGCGAAGACGCCGACGGCGTTGTCGAGGTCTGCCTGCACGTCCTCGGGGAAGAACCCGGTCACGAAGTTGCCCTGGCGGTGGAGCATTGCTCGCGGCGGGTCCTCGAACAGGGGCAGGGACGCCTCGGAGAAGTCGGTGTTCAGGATGGTCTCGGAGCCGCCCAGCACGTTGCCCTCGGTCTTGAGCACTTCCCCGAGCGCGTCGAGGGCCTCGACCACCTTGGGGTCGTTGAAGGGCACCTCATGAGAGGTCCACTGGTCGTAGAACTCCGGCCCGTGCATGCGCAGGATGAACTCCTCGAGCCAGTCGGTGCCCACCCAGCCGGTCGCCTGATCGGCGTTCCAGGCATCCGCCCAGGGGGCCGTTCCGGAGGCCTTGATCTCGTCGGCGATGCCCTGCAGCTCCTGCAGAGTGGCCGGCTCGGTGCTCCAGCCGCCGTCGGCGTAGGCCGCCGCGGGATACCAGACCAGGGATTTCACGGCCAGACGGATCGGTGCGCCGTAGATCGTGTCCTCCGCCGTGGCGGCCTCCAGGAAGCCGGGGATCAGCGAGGACTCCAGCGAGTCCACATCCAGCACGTCGCCGATCGGGGCGATGTGGCCGTCGGCGGCGAGTTCGAGCAGCCCACCGGGCTGCGGGAACAGAGCGATGTCCGGCGCATCGCCCGCACTCGCCCGGGTGCGAATGGAGTTCGCGAAGTCCTGGTCGGAGGTGTACTCGACGCTGATGCCGCTCTCGTCGGTGAAGCTCTTGAGCGCGGCGTTGAACCCTTCGGCCTCGACGCCGCCGAAGTTTCCCAGGATCGTGACCACACCGTCGCCCGGGCTGCCTCCGGCGGAACCGCCCCCGCCCCCGCCGCCATCGGAGCCGCCGCTGCCGCCGGAGTTCTCAGGATTCTGCAGGCACCCGGCGAGTCCGAGCGCGGTGGCCGTCGCCGCGCCACCCATGACGGTGCGGCGGGAAAGATGTGAACGCATGACAGAACTCCTTCATCAACGGTGATGGGGATGTTGCTGCATTCATACTACGCCCAGGTCATGGCGCGAAGAGGGGTAATGAGGAAGGAACCGGGAATCCCGCCCCTCGGTGCCGACCGTTCGGTCCTCGTTCGCCCGGAATCATGGGATCCCGGGGTCTGGAGCCCGGGGCCCGGAATCGGGAGACCTCGGACCGGCGCGCGGAATGCCGCGTGCCGGCCCCGAGGGACTCACTTCTTCGTCGTGGTGCTCTTCTTCCGGGTCGTCGAACCCTTGGACGTCGAGCCCTTGGTCGTCGAGCTCTTGGAGGTGGAGCGGCGGGCGGCCGGCTTCTTGGCCGGACCCTTCGCACGCTTCTCCGCGAGCTTCTCCACGGCCACCTTCTCCGTGATCTCCTCGACCGATTCGCTCGAGCGCAGCGAGACGTTGGTGGAGCCGTCGGTGATGTACGGGCCGAAGCGCCCGTCCTTGATCACGATCGGCTTCTCGCTGGTGGGATCGGTGCCCAGCTCCTTCAGAGGGGGCTTCGCGGCCGCCCGGCCGCGCGTCTTGGGCTGGGCGTAGAGCTTCTCCGCCTCCTCCATGGTGATCGTGAACAGCTGCTCCTCGCTCTCGAGGGAGCGCGAGTCCGAGCCCTTCTTGAGGTAGGGGCCGTAGCGGCCGTTCTGCGCCGTGATCTCCGTGCCGTCCTCCGTGGTGCCGACGACGCGGGGCAGGCTCAGCAGCTTCAGCGCGTCCTCGAGGGTCACGGTCGCCAGATCCATGGACTTCAGCAGCGAGGCCGTGCGCGGCTTGGGCTTCTTGCTCTTGGCCGTCGACTTCTTCGCCGTCCCCTCCGCGCCCTCGTCGGCCTCCGGCAGGATCTCGGTGATGTACGGGCCGAAGCGACCGTCCTTGGCGACGAGCTCGTGCCCGGTCTCGGGGTCCACTCCCAGCACACGGCCGTCGTCCTTGGCGCGTTCGAGCAGCTCGGAGGCGACCTCGACGGTCAGTTCGTCGGGCGCGATGTCATCGGAGACGGACGCGCGCTGTGGCTCGCCGCCCTCGATCGGCTCGCCGTTCTCGTCGCGGGGCTGGCGTTCGACGTAGGCGCCGTAGCGGCCCACGCGCAGAGTGATGCCCTCGCCGATCTCGATGCTGTTGATGGCGCGGGCGTCGATGTCGCCGAGATCGTCGACCATGGGCTTCAACCCGATGGGCCCCTCGGACCCGTCCGAGAGGTAGAAGTCCTCCAGGTACTGCGCCCGGCCCAGCTCACCGCGGGCCATGCGGTCCAGCTGCTCCTCCATCTGAGCGGTGAAGTCGTAGTCGATGAACGCCCCGAAATGCTCCTCGAGCAGACGGACGACGGCGAACGCGGTCCAGCTGGGCACCAGGGCGGTGCCGCGGCGCAGCACGTAGCCGCGATCCTGGACGGTCGCCACGGTGGAGGCGAAGGTCGAGGGGCGGCCGATCCCGCGCTCCTCGAGCGCTCGCACCAGCGAGGCCTCGGTGTAGCGCGGGGGAGGGGTGGTGCTGTGCCCGTCCGGGACCAGCTCGCGGGTATCGAGCGTCTGGCCCTCCTCCATCTGCGGCAGGCGCTTGTCGCTGCCGCTGTCGGAGTCCTCCTTGTACCGCGTGGCGTCCCGGCCCTCCTCGTAGGCGGCCAGGAAGCCGCGGAAGGTGATCACGGTGCCGGAGGCACGGAAGGTCGCGGCGCGCTCCCCGTTCTCGACCAGCAGCTCGACGGTGGAGGTGGTGCCCTTGGCGTCGGCCATCTGCGAGGCGACGGTGCGCTTCCAGATCAGTTCGTAGAGGCGGAACTCATCGCCCGAGAGGGATCCGGAGACCTCGGCCGGAGTGCGGAAACGATCCCCGGCGGGGCGGATCGCCTCGTGCGCCTCCTGCGCGTTCTGGGACTTGGTCTGGTAATAGCGCGGCTTGTCCGGCACGTACTGGGAGCCGTACAGCTCCGCGGCCTGGCCGCGGGAGGCCTTGACGGCCTCTCCCGACAGCGCCACCGAGTCGGTACGCATATAGGTGATGTAGCCGTTCTCGTACAGCGACTGCGCGATCCGCATCGCCTGCCGGGCACCGAGGCGCAGCTTGCGGGAGGCCTCCTGCTGCAGCGAGGAGGTGGTGAACGGCGCCGCGGGGCGGCGGGTGTACGGCTTCGAATCCAGCGAGGTGACCGTGGCGGGGGCGTCGGTCAGGGTCTCGACGAGCTCCCGGGTGGAGGCCTCGGTGAGCACGGTCGCGTTCTGCGCCCGCGACTTCAGGGTGCCGTCGTCGGCGAAGTCGCTGCCGGTGGCGACGCGCGAGCCGTCGACGGTGGCGATCTTGGCGGTGAACTGTTCGGCCTCGGCGCCGAAGGTGCCGGTCACGTCCCAGTAGTCGGCGGGGACGAACGCCATCCGCTCGCGCTCGCGCTCGACCACGAGGCGGGTCGCGACGGACTGCACGCGTCCGGCCGACAGGGAGGGCTTGATCTTGCGCCACAGCACCGGGGAGAGCTCGAAACCGACCAGACGGTCCAGGATGCGGCGGGTCTCCTGCGCGTCGACCAGGTGGGAGTCGATCTCGCGGGTGTTCTCCAGCGCCCCCAGGATCGCGTCGCGCGTGATCTCGTGGAACACCATCCGCTTGACCGGCAGGGACTTCTTGGGCTTGAGGGTCTCCAGCAGATGCCAGGCGATCGCCTCGCCCTCGCGGTCCTCATCGGTGGCGAGGTAGAGGGTGTCGGCGTCCTTGAGGGCCTTCTTGAGGTCCGCGACGGTCTTCTTCTTGTCCGGGCTGACGATGTAGTAGGGCTCGAAGCCGCCCTCGACGTCGACCCCGAACTTCCCGTAGGGCCCCTTCTTCATCTCGGCGGGCAGGTCGCGAGGCACCGGGATGTCACGGATGTGTCCCACCGATGCCTGGACGATGAAGTCGTCCCCGAGGTAGCGGCCGATCGTCCGCGCCTTCGCCGGGGACTCGACGATCACCAGATGTCGTCCGCCAGTCACGTTGCTGTGTCCTTCCTCGCCGCGAGACGTCGCGGCCCGTCCGCCGTGGCAAGGTGCCGAGGTCAGGGTTGTCCGAGCACGTACTGCGCGCTCGGCGATTGTTCACGGTACACGTTCGCCGGGGCGGGTCCTGTGTGAGATCGGCGTGCGCAGAAGCAGCACCAGAGCCATCCAGGCAGCGGTGCACCCGCCGATGACGGCGGCCATCGCGGAGAACGCGGTGGCCTGCTGGGCCCCGTCCTGGAGGTCCAGCGGCAGCTGCAATGAGACGAGTTCGTAACCCCCGACGCCGAGCCCGGCCAGGCCGGCCAGAGCCAGCAGGAGCGCCACCACGGAATCGACGGCGCTCGTGCGCAGCCGCAGCAGGGGTCCCGTGGAGCCGTCCGGCCCGGCGACGTCCGCTCCCGGGGCGCCCCTGCGCCGGCGCCCGTGCCCGGTGCGTCGGGCACTGCGGGCCAGGCGGCGCCTGGTGCCCAGCCCGTCGAGGGCGAGGACCAGGAACGTCCACGCCGCCACCAGCACGAGCGCGCCGAGGACGTCGCTGGGCCGGTGCCAGCCCAGTACCACCGTCCCGATGCCTGCGCTCGCCGTCCACGCCGTCCCCAGCGGGGCGAGCACGGCCCGGGCGCCGCCGGAAGCCAGCACCAGCGCGATCACCGCCGTCGCGGCGAGCGTGGTGTGGCCGGAGGGAAACGAGTTCGGGGTGATCTCGATGCCCAGCCCCAGCGGCTCGCGCGAGACCAGGAAGTGCTTGACCACCTGGGTGGTGAGATTCGCGCCCGCCACCAGCACCGCCAGCGGCAGCAGCAGGCGCCACCGGCCGCGGACCAGCACCAGCACCAGGGAGAGGGCCAGCAGCACCGCGATCACGGGCAGGCTGACCGTCCCCACGGCCAGTTCCGCGTACTGCGCCAGGCGGCCCTCGTGGGCGAGCGCACCGGACAGCGCCAGCTCGTCCAGCCGCTGCCCGCTCGCGGTGCCCACGGCCGTCCGCGCCAGCAGCGTGACCGCCGCGACGCAGACGGCTGCCGCCAGCAGCGACAGCAGCGGCCGGGCGAGGCCGCCGACGCGGCGGCGGGACCCGGCGCTGTGGTCCCCGGTGGGGTCGGTCGCGGTGCGTCCGGCGGTCATAGAGTCACCATCCTGCTGATCACGAGTTCACGCACCGCTGGCAGGACCCGCGCGCGGGCCTCGTGCTCGTCGGCGTCGGTCAGGGCGCATACGGCGGCGAGGACCTGACCGAGGGTAAGGGTCCCATCCAGTGCGCCGACGGTCGCCGCGAGTATCTGGTCGGCCCGGACCACGCGGGCGAACCCGGCGCCCTGGGCCAGTTCGATGAGCGTGGGGTCCCATGCGCCCGGCGTGAAGTGGCGCCGCTCGATGACGTCGGCTGCGCGCACCGGGCGCAGGGCGGCCAGGGCGTCGTCATCCAGGGCCGCGAGTTCGTCGATCGCGTCCAGGCCGTCGGCGAGATGGGCGGCCAGGGACCCGGTCCCGGTGCCCGCGGCCTGTTCGGTGCGCAGCACTGCGGGGCGAGGCAGGGCAGGGACCGACCGGGCGCCGTGGTCCGGGCGTCGCAGCAGCAGATAGCCGAAGCCGATGCCCTCCACATCGCGCGCGGCGAAATCGTCCAGCCACGCCTCCAACAGCGGGGACCAGCGGGCGTCGCGCTCGGTGATGCCACCGTCACGGGCCCAGGTCTCCGCGTACTGGGCGGGATCCTCCTGCTCGCGCTGGATCACCCAGGCGTCCACGCCGTCGGCTCTCGCGGGATCGAGCCAGGCTCGCGGATGCGCGTCCCACGGCTGATCGCGGGAGATCTCCCAGTTCCCGAGCATCACGGCGCTGCCGCCCGGTGCCAGGTGTGCCGGGACCGCCTCCAGCAGCTCGGCGAGCAGCGAATCCCCGGCGCGGCCGCCGTCGCGGTAGGTCCAGCGGGCCTCCTCCTGCCCTGCCTCGCGCGGGGTGATCACGAAGGGAGGGTTGGAGACGATCAGGTCGAAGCTCTCCCCGGCCACCGGGGCCAGGAGCGATCCGTGTCGCAGCTCGATCTCGACGTCGTTGAGCGCCGCGTTGAAGGCGGCGAAGGCCAGTGCCCGCCGTGAGAGATCGGTGGCCACGACGTGATCGGCATGCCGGGCGGCGTGCAGCGCCTGGATCCCGCCGCCGCAGCCCAGATCGAGCACGGTGGCGACCCGGGTGCGCGGCGTGATCCGCGCCAGGGTGAGCGAGGCCCCACCGATACCGAGGACATGGTCGGGGCCCAGCGCCTGCCCGGTGGCCAGCTCGGAGAGGTCCGAGGCGATCCACCAGGCGATCTGACCGGCGTCGTCGCTGGCTGCGTACGGGGCGAGGTCGACGGCGGCGCGCAGCAGCGGCTCGGCGGCCTCCGCAGCTCCGGGAGTCTCCCGTGACGCGGCCGGGATCACCAGGCCCAGTGCGCTCGCCCCGTCAGCGCCCAGCGTGGGCAGTGCGCGCTGGATCACGGAGCGGGGCACCACGGCTCCCAGGGTGAACAGGCGGAAGAGGACGGCGGCGGCGTCGGTGCGGCCCTCCAGGGCACGGCGGGCCGGCACGGGATTCTCGCGGCGCAGGGCGGCGACGGCGACCGGTCCCAGCAGAGCCTCGGTGGTCTCGACCGTGTAGGAGGCGGCAGTGAGGTCCGCGCGCAGCGCAGCGATCTGCTCCGGCACGATCCGCGGCGGGGCGGGCGTCGGGGTCCGTGAGGGCGCCGCTGGCGAGTCGGGTGGCATGGCTACGATTGTGCCCCAGCCACCTGGAGCCGGAACGGAGGCCAGGTGTGGACGATGCGCAGGGAATGAGGAGCGGATGCGGGCAGGCAGAGCGGCCGATCTCCTGGCCGATCTCACGCAACCGCCGACCCGCCGAACGTGCCTGACCCACGTCGAGGAGCGTCCGGCCCGGGAGGGCCGCCGCGGCTTCTTCCCCGAGTGGGCGGACCCGCGCCTGGTCGCGCACCTGGCTGAGCGCGGAATCACTGCGCCGTGGATCCACCAGCAGGAAGCCGCGGAACTCGCCCATGGCGGCACGCACGTGGTGCTGGCCACAGCGACCGCCTCGGGCAAGTCGCTGGGGTACCTGCTGCCCGTGCTCACCGCGATCGGCGCCCGTGAGCTCGAGCCGGAGGCGCGCCGTGCCACCGCGCTGTATCTCTCGCCGACCAAGGCGCTCGCCGCGGATCAGCTGACCAACATCACCACCATGGCCGACGGGGCCGGACTGCGTGATGCCCGGATCGCGGTCTATGACGGGGACACCCCCACCGAGCAGCGGCGGTGGGTGCGCCGCCACGGAACCGTGGTGCTGACCAACCCGGACATGCTGCACTTCGGGATCCTGCCCGGCCATGAGCAGTGGGCGAGCTTCTTCCGCGCTCTGCGCTACGTGGTCATCGACGAGTGCCACAGCTACCGCGGCGTCTTCGGCAGCCACGTGGCGATGGTGATGCGTCGCCTGCGCCGGATCGCCGCCCACTACCGCGCCGACCCGACCTTCATCCTGGCCTCGGCCACCACGGCGAACCCGGAGCTGTCGGCCTCCCGGCTCATCGGGCAGGACGTCACCCCGGTCGTCGAGGACGGCTCCCCGCGGGCCGGGCTGACCATCGGGCTGTGGGAACCGGGCACGCGCACGCGCGTGGACGGACGCGGTCCGGGGCGGAGCGACGACGCCGACCCCGAGGGCGAGGCGGATCCCGCCGGCGCGGGAGCCGGGTCCGGCCCGGACGCCGCGAAGGCCACGGACGACGGCGCCCCGGCCGGGGTAGATGCCGGAGATGGCGAGGGCGGGGCCACGAGTGGCAGCGGCGCCACGAGCGAGGAGCCGCTGCGTCGCTCGGCCACCAGCGAGGCCGGAGCGATCCTGGCGGACCTCGTCGAGCGCGACGTCCAGACACTGGTCTTCGCCCGCTCCCGGCGCGGCGCTGAACTGGTCTCGGGCAGTGCCCGGCGGCTGCTCGAGCAGAAGGCGGAGCACGCCTTCGCTCCGGAGCTCGCGGACAGGGCGAAGCGCGTGGCCGCCTACCGCGGCGGGTACCTCGCCCGGGAACGCCGGGCTCTCGAGGACTCTCTGCGCTCGGGCGAGCTCAAGGCGCTCGCCTCCACCAACGCCCTCGAGCTCGGCATCGACATCGCCGGGCTGGACGCCGTCGTGGTCGCCGGCTGGCCGGGCACCCGCGCGTCCCTGTGGCAGCAGTTCGGCCGGGCCGGGCGCCGTCAGGACCGCGACGGCGGCGCGCTCGCCCTGTTCGTCGCACGGGAGGACCCGCTGGACACCTACGTCGTCCACCACCCCGAGACCGTGTTCGGGGCTGAGGTCGAGGCCGCGGTGTTCGATCCCGCGAACCCGTACGTCATGACCCCTCACCTGTGCGCAGCGGCCTCGGAGCTGGCGATCCGCGACGGCGAGGAGAGCATCTTCGGACCCACCGCTCGCGACCTGCTGACCACGCTCGCCGCTCGAGGTGTGCTGCGCTCGCGCCCCACCGGCTGGTACTGGACCATGACGGAGTCCGCGCACGAGCTGACCGATCTGCGCGGCAGCGGCGGGGAACCGGTGCGAATCGTCGAGGAGGCCAGCGGCACACTGCTGGGCACGGTCGACGCCGCCAGCGCGCACACCCAGGTCCACGACGGCGCCGTGTACCTCCACCAGGGCATGAGCTATGTGGTGAATCATCTGGACGTGGAGCGGGCGGTCGCGTTCGTCCATCGCGAGGATCCGCTGCACTCGACCCATCCCCAGACCACCTCGACCATCCGCATCCGGCAGGTGGACCGCGAGGTGGCGTGGTCCGGTGGGGTCCAGCTGTGCTTCGGCACGGTGGACGTCACCGACCAGGTCACCGGCTACCAGGTGCGGGACGTGTTCACGCAGACGGTCCTGGCCCAGCATCCGCTGGATCTGCCCCCGCGCACCCTGACCACCAAAGCCGTGTGGTGGGTGATCCCGCAGGAGCGCACCGACGCCGCCGAGATTCCCGGGGAGGAGCTGCCCGGGGCCCTGCACGCCGCCGAGCATGCCGCGATCTCCATGCTGCCGCTGCTGGCCACCTGCGACCGGTGGGACATCGGAGGGGTCTCGGCCGCCCAGCACGAGGACACCGGCGAGCCGACCATCTTCGTCTACGACGGAGCGCCCGGCGGTGCCGGCTTCGCCGAGCGCGGCGCCGAGGACGCGCACGCCTGGCTCAGAGCCACCGCGGACATGATCGCGGAGTGCCCGTGCGAGGCGGGGTGCCCCGCCTGCGTGGTCTCCCCGAAGTGCGGCAACGGCAACGAGCCGCTGTCCAAGGCTCAGGCCGAACGCCTGCTGGAGATCCTCCACCCCTGACCTCCGCAGAGGCTCCTCGCCCGGCCACTCGAGGTCGGCCGCCGCCGACGTTCCCAGCCTCTCGACCCCCGGGAATCGGGTGATCGTCGACCGCGAGTTCACGGCAGGTCCGCGGGGCCGGGGCCCGCCCGCGCGCGGGCCGTTGCCGCGGGCAGGGGAGAGGCGTCGACTTGGACCTGCACGACCACGTCCCACTCCCGCTGCTCGCAGCTGGTCAGCTGCGCACCGTTGCGGGAGGCGGCTTCCGCCGCCACCGCGCAGGGTTCGCCGCTGGCCGCCGCCAGGGCGTCGGCCCCCGCGAGGGACGCGAGGTCAGCGGCGGTCGCCGCGCGCGACTGCGCAAGCAGCCCGGTGCCCAGCAGGGACAGCCCGGCCAGGGCCGCGGTCGTCGCTCCCGTCCAGGCCAGGACTCCGGCGGCACCCGTGCTCACGAGACGCCGCCGTCGATCAGGTGCGGCTCCCGCCGCGCTTCCGCATCGGCGCTCAGCTCCCAGTTCGCCCCGGCCAGCGGTCCCGAGGGAGCCTGCAGGGTCCGAGTCGTTTCGACGTGCACCCACATGCCGGTACCGGAGACATGGACCTGGGTGCCCTCGCCGCCGATGCGCTGAGCGGTGGCGACCGCCGCACCGGCATCCTCCCCGCGCGCGAGCTCGCGGGCAGCGCCGCGGGCTGCGCTCTCCAACCGGATCTGGGTGCCCAGCCCCGCTCCGGTCAACAGGATGACGACCACCATCGCGACCACGACGGGCAGCACGATCGCCGTCTCCGCCGTGGCGGACCCCCGGTCGTCCCGCCAGCGGGACGACCGGGCGGACCGCGTCATCACGAGCCCATCGACAGGGCCGAGGTGATGATGCCCAGCAGGATCTCGCGCACCTCCCCGGACGCCAGCAGGGCGACCAGGACAGCGGCGAACCCGCAGGCTGCGAGCACCGTGATGGCATATTCGGCGGTCGATGCGCCGGTCTCGTCCCGCATCACACGGTCGAGGGCGCGGCGCATCCGGATCTTGGTCACGGACATGGTGTTCTCCTTCTCGTCGTGGGCGGCGCACCGCCCGTGGGTGAGCGGCCGTGGCCGCTCGGTCCGGAACGGCGGGCGCCGTTCCGGGAGGGCAGCTGCAGCTGCCGACGTGGGCCAGGGCCCACGCACCGGGAGGCTCCCGGTGGTCGGAGGGGTCGCGGGGAGGTGCCGCGCGACCGGGTCGAGGGCTTCCTGGGCGGGAGCTCATGGCACGGCGCCCGCCGTGGTGAGGGAGAACGTGCCGCCGAGCAGCGACATGACGGTGGGGATGATGCCCAGGACCACGAACGCGGGCAGAAGCGCGAGACCGGTGGGCAGCACCAGGCGCACCGCGAGCTGAGCGGCCCGTACCTCGGCGTGCCGAGCCCGGCCGCGCCGGGCGTCGCGGGCCGCGGAGCGCAGGACGTGGGCGAGATCCGCGCCGGCCGTCTCCGCGAGGACCGCGGACTCCCCGAGCGCTGTGAACTCCGCCGGCAGCTCCCGGGTGGCCACAGCTGCAGGGACCCCGGCCTCCAGAGATGTCGCGAGCCGCTCGAGAGCGTGGGCGTCCGGTCCGGCCGTGAGGGCGCCGGCCACCGCGGAGACGGACCGGGACAGCGGCAGCCCGGATTCGAGGGCGCCGGCGATCAGCTCGAGCACGACCGAGGGATCCACGCGCTGCCCGCTGGGCGGATCGGCCCGGCGGATCAGGCGCCGCATCCACCACCAGCCCAGCCCGGTCAGCGCGATGCCGAGCGCGCCCATCAGGTTCCCGGCGGGCGAGGCCAGCAGCAGCCGGAGCGGATCCCCGCCGAGGAGGATCCCCAGCCCGAGCCCGGCCAGGGGAAGCACCAGCAGGATCCGGGCGGTGGAGCGGGGCCCGGCGAAGGCACTGCGGCGGGCCTGGGCGGCGTCGTGGAGGTCCCGGAGCGCATCGGCCAGGCTCTGCAGCATTCCTGCCGTCGGCGCCCCGGTGCGCTCGCAGACGGTCAGTGCGGCGCCGAGGGAACCGATCACCTCCGTCTGCCGCAGTCGCCCCGGGGCTCCGCGTCTCGGGTCGGCCCCGGCCGCGGCGGCGCGGGCCAGCTCGGTGAGCTCACCCTCGGGCAGGGACCGGGCGATGGCGCCCCAGGCCTGACGGATGCTGGAGCCGGAGCTGATCACGGTGGCGAGCTGCTCGATCATGCGCGCCACCTCGAGGGTGCCCGCACCAGCGCGTGGGACCCGGGCTCTCACCGGGCGGGGGCCGGCCAGGACCGGAGGGGGAGTGAGCACCCAGGCGAGCGTGGCCGCGGCGGTCAGAGTGAGCAGCGCAGTGACGATCATGCCGCCCTCCGTCGCGCCCGGGTCTCCGGGGACGAGGAGGAGGCGCCGGTCCCGGCCGGGGCGGGCGAGGAGGCGCCGCGACCGGTCTCGGCCGCGGGCGAGGCCGCACGGCCGGGCGGGTGCAGCCGTGCCGCCAGCTCCCCGGCCGCCGGGCCCTCCCGCAGCTTTCCCCCGTCCACCCTCAGCGCTGTGGTCGCTCCCAGCGTCCCCTCCCGGTCCCGGTGCAGCAGGGCGATCTCGTCGAGGGCGCGGACCCCGTCGTGCCGCCCGAGGTGGACGACCACCTCGAGGGCGCTGCCGACCTGGGCCGCGAGAGCGCCCCGGTCCAGGCCGCCGAGCGCGCCCAGGGCCTCCAGGCGTGCCGGCACGTCCCTCGCGGTGTTGGCGTGGACGGTGCCGCAGCCGCCCTCGTGGCCCGTGTTCAGGGCCTGCAGCAGCTCCCGGATCTCCGCGCCCCGGCACTCACCGAGCACGATCCTGTCAGGGCGCATCCGCAGGCTCTGGCGCACCAGGGCGGTGAGGTCCACGGCGCCCGCGCCCTCACTGTTGGCATGGCGGGACTGCAGGTGGACCACGTGCGGGTGGTCGACGGCGAGTTCGAGCACGTCCTCGACCACCACGATCCGCTCGTCGGCCGGGACCTCGCGCAGCATCGCCGCCAGCAGTGTCGACTTCCCGGTGCCGGTGCCACCGGTGACCAGGAACGGGACCCGGGCCGTGATGACGGCCATGAGCACCTCGCGGGCCTCCCGGCCGAATGCGCCCAGTCGCTGGAGGTCATCGAGATCGAGGCGCTCCTGGCCGGGGAGACGCAGCGAGAGGATCGCCCCGCCCGGTGACAGCGGGGGCAGCACCGCGTGGAACCTGATCCCCGAGGGCAGGTGCGCATCGGCCCAGGGGACCGCGTCGTCCAGACGTCGTCCGCCGGCGGTCGCCAGCCGTACTGCGAGGTCCCGGGCCTGTGCGGGAGCGAGATGGATCGCGGCGGGGCGCAGCCCGTCTGCGTCGTCGAGCCACACCGAGCCGTCGTCGTTGACCAGGAGGTCCGTCACGCCGGGCCCGGTCAGTGGCTGCAGAGGGCCGAGCCCGTCGATGTGGTCGCGGATGCGCGTGGTCAGCTCGAGGGTGGCCGCGGCGCCGAGCACCCTGCCCTGCCGGCGCAGCACCCGGGCGATGCGGGGCACGTCCACCGCGCCGGGTGATCGCACGAGGTCTTCCCGCACCAGCTCCAGCAGAGGAGAGAGCTCCGCGTCGGAGGTGGGCGGGTGCACGGTGCTCATGACGCCCTGCCCGCAGCCAGCCCGGTGAGCAGCCGGCGCGCGGCGCGGTCGGCGCCGCGGCGCCGCGCATCCAGCAGGGGCACCGTCGAGCGGGGGCTGTCGCGGAACGATGCGGCCAGCGGCAGGTCGAGATCGTGGGCGACCTCCGCCGGCGTCAGGGGCCCGCGCCGGCGCACCACGGCCTGCGCCAGCATCTCGGGTGGGCGCCACGCGCGCAGACGGCGGGCACTCGCCCGGACTGCATGATCCGTGGAGGGGACCACCATGAACAGGTGATCAGCGTGCTCGGCAGCGACGGGTACGAGACCGGCACCGAGGTCCACCACCACCGTTCCGCCGAGCGGGGACAGCGCCGAGAGGACGCGGGAGAGGGTCTGCGGATCGGGGCCGGCATGGTCCCCGGAGATCAGCAGGTGCACGTCGTCGACCCGGGGCAGGCCCTCGCGCAGTGCCTCTCCGTCGTCGGGACCCAGTCCGGTCGCCTCCTGCCACCCGATGCCGCTGGTGGGCGAGGTCTCGACCAGGAGATCCAGACCGCCGCCGAGGGGATCGGCGTCGACCAGGACCACCGGACCGTGGGTGCGCGCGGCTCCGGCGAGACGTGCAGCGAAACTGGAGGCACCCGCCCCTCCGCAGCCGCCGGCCACGGCGAGCACCGTGGAGGCACCGCGGGGCCGCGCCAGCTCGGAGAACTGGGAGAGGAGCTGCTCGGATCCATCCGGCAGCGGGATCACGGCCAGGGCACCGGCGGCGAGGGCGTGCTGCCACAGCGATGCCGGGATGTCGACCTCGGCGGTGACCACGATCAGCGGGGAGCGGCTTCCGGCACCGTCCGAGTCGCCGCGCACGAGCGATGCTCCCTCGACCACGACGCATGCGCAGGGACCCGCGGAGGAGTCGACGAGCGCCATCCCCGCGGCGGTGGCGTGGTCCCGGACCAGCTCGCGCAGGCTCTCGTCCTGACCGCTCCAGCGCACCTGGGCAGGGCTGTCCGCGGCTCCCGCCACCGGTCCGTCGGGCCCGGCGCTGCGTGCGGCCGCCCGACCGGGGAACCGGGAGCGCTGTCGCCTCGGGCCGGAGCCCGGATGGACATCCGGCTCGGTCCGCAGGGTGGGATCGTGGGGATCCGGCGGCCGCGATGCAGCCGGGAGCTGAGGGATGGTGGTGCTGGTCATGCGGCCAGCGTGACTGCTGCGGTGGGGCGCTCGCCCGGCAGTGGCCCGGGTGGTGGACGAGGCCGCTATGTGGAGGAAAGATCGCTCTCACCGAGGGCTTGCAGGGACCTCGCGGCGGGCGTAGTGTGATGTGGACAACGACGAATACCGGCACCGGAACCCACGTGCGATTGGTCCCCGCAACGGACCGGCTGCGAGGCGTCGAAAGCGCCACCGCAACCACTTATCGTGCACGCCTGATCCCGATGCAGATGGCTCGTCCGGAGCGGCGCCGCGACTGATCGCGACGCCGCTCCTCCTTGCGTCCTATCTCTCGTCGTATCTCCTCGCGGCGAGCCTCCGTGCGGCGGCGCATCCTCGCCTTCCGGCGGCGCATCCTCGTGGACCGCAGCCCGCTCTGGTCCGCCGGCCGTGGTCGTGGCGCGGGAACCGGCGGGGGAGGACCTCAGAACTCGAGGTCCACGATCACCGGGGCGTGGTCCGAGGCGCCCTTGCCCTTGCGCTCCTCGCGATCGATGAGCGAGCCGCGCACCGCGGACTGCACGGCCGGGGACCCGAGCACGAAGTCGATGCGCATGCCCTCCTTCTTCGGGAAGCGCAGGGCCTGATAGTCCCAGTAGGTGTACACACCGGGGCCCGGATGGTCGGGGCGCACCACGTCGGCGTACCCGGCCTCGACCACCGCCCGGAACGCCGCCCGCTCCGGCTCGGTGACGTGCGTCTTCCCCTCGAAGAACTCCATGTCCCACACGTCCTCGTCCTGCGGGGCGACGTTGAAGTCCCCGACGAACACCGTGCGCGACTGCGGGTTCGCGGCCAGCTCGCGCTCACCCTCGGCGCGCAGCGCGTCCAGCCAGCGCAGCTTGTAGGCGTAGTGCGGGTGGCCGAGCTCGCGCCCGTTGGGCACGTACAGCGACCAGATCCGCAGGCCGTCACCGACCACGCCGCCGATCGCACGGGCCTCGACCACGCCGGTGCCGTCCTCCGGCCAGGCCGGCACCGCCGGCAGCTCGGTGCGCACGTCGGTGAGGCCGACGCGGGAGATCAGCGCCACCCCGTTCCACTGATTCAGCCCGTGCGCGCGGACCTCGTAGCCCGCCGCCTCCAGGGCCGTGAGATCCAGCTGTTCGGGCTTGGCCTTGGTCTCTTGCAGAGCCAGCACGTCGACGTCGTGCCGCTCCAGGAAGGCCAGCACCCGATCCATCCGTGCCCGCAGCGAGTTGATGTTCCAGGTCGCGATCCGCATGGCCCCGATCCTACGGGCGGCGTCAGATCGACGCAGGCCCACGGCCCGTCGCCGCCGTCGTGCGGCCCGCGCAGTCGTAAACTCAGGACATGGCGCGCGCACTCGTCACCGGTTCGACGTCCGGACTCGGTCTGGAGTTCGCCTGGCAGCTGGCCGGGACCGGGCACGACCTCGTGCTGGTCTCGCGCGACGAGGACCGCCTGCGTGCGGTCTCCGAGCAGATCCGCGATGTCCACGACGTCAGCGTGGAGATCCTTCCCGCAGACCTCTCGGACCGACAGCACCTCGAGCGGGTCGCGGTCCGTCTCACCGATCCCGTCGACCGGATCGATCTGCTGGTCAACAATGCCGGCTACGGGCTCCGCGGCGGGTTCCTGGAGATCGGCGTGGGCGACCACGAGAAGCAGATGGACACCCTCATGAAGGCGGTCCTGGTCCTCTCCCACGCGGCGGCGCGCGCGATGGTCCAGCGCTGCCGCGGAGCGATCATCAACGTCAGCTCGCTCGCCGGGTACACCACCGCCGGCCCCTACGCCGCCTCCAAGAGCTGGGTCACGGTCTTCACCGAGTCGCTGGCGATGGAGCTCAAGGAGACCGGCGTGACCGCGACCGTCCTGCTGCCGGGGTTCGTGCAGACGGAGTTCCACGAGCGGGCCGCGATGACGATGGACGGCCTGCCGCGCATCACCTGGCTGAAGGCCCCCTTCGTGGTCGAGCAGGCGCTCAAGGACGCCGCCAAGGGCAACGTCATGTCGATCCCGTCGGTCAAGTACCGCACCGCCGGCGAGTTCTCCCGGATCGCCCCGCGGCCCCTCGTGCGCGCACTGACCTCACCGACCTGGTACCGCAGGATGCAGCAGCGGGCCGTGCTGCGCTCGCGCCGGAAGGCCTCGCGCCGCAACCTGCACGCCCCCTGGCAGCGCGAGGAGGGTTAGGCGGGCCGACCCAACGGCGGCGCGATGCGGCCGACGGACTGCACGGCCGGCGGGGCCGACGGGCTGAATTTCCGACGGGACGACGAGGGAGAGTCCATTACGCTGGCATCATGCCGGAGACCAGCCCCGATTCCCCCGTGTCCGCTCCGATCGAGGTCGCCCGTGAGCGTCTGCGCGTCCTGATCCGGGACCTCGCCGTCGTCCGCGGACACGTCGTCCTCTCCTCGGGTGCCGAGGCGGATCACTACGTCGACCTGCGTCGCGTCACCCTCCACCACGAGGCGGCGCCGCTGGTCGGTCGAGTCATGCTGGACCTCCTGCACCGCGAGGGCCTGGTCCCCGGCGTCGAGGCCGTCGGCGGGCTCACCCTGGGGGCGGACCCGGTCGCGACGTCGATCCTGCACGCCGCCGCTCACGCTCCCGGCGCCGCGGGCGATGAGCGCAGAGCGCTGGACGCGTTCGTCGTGCGCAAGGCCAACAAGGCCCACGGTCTGCAGCGACGCATCGAGGGGCCCGACGTCACCGGGCGCCGTGTCGTCGCCGTCGAGGACACCTCCACCACCGGGGGCAGCGTGCTGACCGCCTGCGAGGCACTCACCGAGGACGGCGCCGACATCGCCGCCGTCGCCGTGATCGTGCACCGCTCCGAGGCGTCCCGCGAGGCCGTCGAGGCCGCCGGGTACCGCTACCTCGCGGCCTACGACATCTCCGAGCTGGAGATCTGAGCACCGTCCATGAGCGAGCCCGAACCCGGCCGCGAGGTCGGTGTAGGCCCCCATCCCGAGCCCTGGCCGGAGGATCCGCGCCTGGATCCTGAGCTGCTCGCGCACGGGGACCGCCGCAACGTCGAGGACCGCTACCGGTACTGGCGGCGCGAGGCGATCATCGCCGACCTCGACACCCACCGGCACGAGCTGCACGTGGCCATCGAGAACCTCGAGCACGACGCGAACATCGGCTCCGTGGTGCGCACCGCGAACGCCTTCGCCGTCGGCGCCTTCCACATCGTCGGCCGGCGCCGCTGGAACCGCCGCGGCGCCATGGTCACCGACCGCTACCAGCACGAGATCCACCATCCCGACGCCGCCGAGCTCATCTCCTGGGCCCGGGCGCACGGCCGCCCGCTGGTCGCGATCGACCTGGTGCCCGGTGCCCTGCCGATAGAGCGCACACCGCTGCCGCGCGACGCGGTGCTGGTCGTGGGCCAGGAGGGTCCCGGCGTGAGCCCGGAGATCCTCGCCGCCGCGGACCTCGTCGTCGGCATCACCCAGTTCGGATCCACCCGCTCGATCAACGTCGCCGCCGCGGCCGCGATCGCGATGCACACCTGGATCATCCAGCACGCCGATCTCCCCGAGGGGCCGCTGCGCTGACGTATGCGCCGACCACGAGCCGCTGCGGCGGTGGCCGCTCTCGTGGGATGAGAGCCCGGTCGGCTCGAAAGGGCCCTATGGGACAATGAGCCGGATAGGACGATCGTGCGAGACGCACTCCGCGCCGCCGGTCATCGTCACGGACTCTCTTCAGCGAAGGAGCATGCCTCATGGCAGTCGCAACCCCGGATCAGTACGCAGAGATGATCGACCACGCCAAGCGCGGGAAGTTCGCCTACCCGGCGGTCAACGTCTCGAGCTCGCAGACCGCTATCGCCGCCCTGCGCGGCTTCAGCGAGGCGAACTCCGACGGCATCATCCAGGTGTCCTTCGGCGGCGCCGAGTACCTCTCGGGCTCCACGGTCAAGGACCGTGTCGCGGGCTCCATCGCACTGGCCGAGTTCGTGCACGCCGTGGCGAAGAACTACCCGATCAACGTCGCGCTGCACACCGACCACTGCCCCAAGGAGGCCCTCGACAACTGGGTCGAGCCCCTCATCGCCTGGGACCTCGAGAACCGCGTGAACAAGGGCCTGGACCCGCTGTTCCAGTCGCACATGTGGGACGGCTCCGCCGTGCCGGTCGACGAGAACCTCGAGATCGCCGAGAAGCTGCTGGAGAAGTCCGCCGCCGCCAAGAAGATCCTCGAGATCGAGATCGGCGTCGTCGGCGGCGAGGAGGACGGCATCCAGGCCGACGTCTCCAACGACAAGCTCTTCTCCACCCCCGAGGACGGCCTCAAGACGGCCGCCAAGCTGGGCCTGGGCGAGCGGGGCCGCTACCTCACCGCACTCACCTTCGGCAACGTGCACGGCGTGTACAAGCCGGGCAACGTGAAGCTGCGTCCCGAGATCCTGGGGGAGATCCAGAAGGCCGTCGGTGCCGAGTACGGCAAAGACCTGCCCTTCGACCTGGTGATGCACGGCGGCTCCGGCTCCACCCTGGAGGAGATCCAGGAGGCGGTGGACAACGGCGTCATCAAGATGAACATCGACACCGACACCCAGTACGCCTTCACCCGCCCCGTCGCCGCTCACATGTTCGAGAACTACGACGGCGTGCTGAAGATCGACGGCGAGGTCGGCAACAAGAAGGCCTACGACCCCCGCGCCTGGGGCAAGAAGGCCGAGGCCGGCCTGGCCACGCGCCTGGTCGAGGCCTGCGAGAACCTCCGCAGCGCCGGCTCCCACAAGGCCTGATCGACGTACTGCGAGCTTGCGAGCGGTAGGAGATCGGGCAGTGCGGAACCGGCTGATCGACGTACTGCGAGCTTGCGAGCGGTAGGAGATCAGGCAGTGCGGAACCGCTTGATCGACGTGCTGCGAGCTTGCGAGCGGTAGGAGATCGGGCAGTGCGGAACCGCTTGATCGACGTGCTGCGAGCTTGCGAGCGGTAGGAGATCGGGCAGGTCGCTAGAGGCCGATCGACCCGATCGACTGCCACCGTCCCCGGGCTCGACCCGGGGACGGTGGCACCTGAACTTTGGCCACTGACGACGCATTTCCAGCGGATTATGCGACGTCAGTGGCCAAAGTTCGTTCTATGTCGACGGGCGGCATGGGCGCGGTCGAGGGGACCGGGCCGACGGGTCATGGATCGGCGGTCCAGCGTGAGCGGCGCTTACCAGCGGTTGCCGCGAGCGCGCCCCATGACCCGCTTCAGCGCGGGCAGCACGTCGGCCAGGAAGATCCCGGCGATCACGACGCCGGCCAGCATGAACAGCATCGAGGAGCCGCCGCTGCCGATCGGATAGGGCAGGGAGAGGAAGCCCAGCAGCAGCGCCACGCCCGTGAGGATCCCCCAGAACAGCTTGCTGCGCTTGCCGGCCGCCGTGTAGGCGTCGGGACGGAAGCGGATCGCGTTCACGAACGCCCAGATCTCGATGGCGAACAGGGCGAGCGCGAGGACGGCGAAGATCCACGTCTGGATGAGTCCGATCATCCGGCCAGGATAACCGCGCCCGCCGAACGCCCGCTGGCAGGCGGCTCGGCCTCAGCTGCGCCGATCGGGGTCGGAGCGGTCGGTGATCAGCAGTTCGAGCGCCTCCGTGGTGGCCGGCGGTTCGACCGCCTTCATCTCCTGCGTCATCAGGCGCGGGCCGATCGCGTCCCCGTCGGCGGCGACGAGCAGGCTGGGCAGGAACTGCTTGGCCTCCTGGGAGGTCAGCCCCGTGGCCTGGAGCAGGTCGATGGCCAGGGAGCGCAGCTGGATCGCGAGGGTGACTCCCTCGAAGTGGCCGGCACGGCCCGGCCGCACGCCCTCGTCGTTGCGCAGCAGCATCTCGGGGGTCAGGTAGGAGGCGAACAGGCGCAGCTTGCGCCGGGCCTCGGTGAAGTCGACCTCGTCGTGCCGGACGGCCGTCCCCAGCTCCGTCACGGCGTCGCGCGCGGCCAGCAGCGCGTCGGCCAGGGTCGAATGCGCATCCCCGCGCACGGCGTCGAGGAACTCCACCTCGTGCCGGGCGATCACCCGCATGTTGCGCATCGCGCGGTCAGAGCCCACCAGCAGGTGCTGCAGGCGGCCGACGTCGCCGGCGTGACGCAGCCCCGCGGGGGAGAAGGTGGCCATCTCGTTGGCGGCGTCATTGGCCAGCTGCCACTCATCGGTGTACTTCTGGGAGTTGTTGCGGATGCTCACCAGTGCTGCCTGGGCGACGCCGCGATCACCGCTGCGTGCGGCCAGGGCGAGGGAGACCAGCGTGTCCTCCAACTCCTGGAAGAACGAGCATGCAGCCCGGCGCTGGGGGCGCCGGGGATCCCCCGAGAACAGCAGATGGATCACGATCGCGACGACCACGCCCGTCAGCGCATCCAGCACGCGCCCGCCCGGGGTCATGTTCGGGGTGAGCGGCATGATGGTCACCAGCAGGGACTGGATCGCGGTCTGGATCCCGAAGAGGTTGCTGGAGTCGATGAAGCGCGCGAGCATCCCGGCGACGAACACGACGACCAGGATCTGCCAGGTGCCGGAGCCGATCAGGGAGCGGGCGATCTCGCCGATGACCACGCCGAGCATCACTCCGGCGGCCATCTCGAAGATCTTGCGGACCTTCTTCTCGATGCCGAATCCGATGATGACGAACGCGGCGATCGAGGCGAAGAACGGGTACTGGTGATCCCAGATCAGGCCGCTGAGCAGGTAGGCGAGGGCGGCCGCCACCGCCGCGCGGGTGACGGTCACGGCGTCGGAGCGGCCGCGGGAGGCGCCCTGGGCCAGCCAGCCGGCGACGGCCCCGCGGACGCGATCGAGCAGGGGAGCCCGCTGCGGAGTCCCCCCGGGCGGAGGAGAGGCCTGGCTCATGGGCGCACCGGGTCCTCGAGCCGCATCTCCAGCAGCTCCTCGAGCCGGAACGTGTCGCCGTCGCGGGCTCCGCGGCCCACCACCAGCGGTGCCGGCGACGGGGCAGGGGTGGCGCCGCGCAGCCGGGACCGCAGGCCGCCGTCGACCCGCATCACGTAGTAGCGGCCCTCGGCGTCGACCGCGAGGGACCGGTCGCGCTTGAGGTACCAGCCCCGGAGTGAGGTGCGGATCGTCCCGCCGCCGGTGTACGGCCGGGCGCGCAGCGGGATCGGATGGATACCGGCCTCCCGGAATCGTGCGACCGCGTCACGGATGGTGGCGGTGGCCCTGAGGTGCTCGTCCTCGCGGGCGGCGTGCAGCGCCTGCTCCTTGGCCTCGAGCACCTGTCGTCGCTGCCGGCTCCAGTCCTGCTGCTCGCCCTGTGCACTCATGGTTCCCATTGTTCCAGGCCCGTCCGGGCGCCGCAGGACGAGCACGGTAGGAGAGCGGTGCGAATGCTGTGCAGGCTGCGTGGACGTTCGGGCGGGCCGAACGGTACGGGTGCCGGGACGGAACGACCGGCTCGGGCGCCGGCACCGGCCAGGGGCGCACCCACGGCCGGCACCTGCCGTGCTGTGCGCGCCTCAGAGCTTGGCGGTCGCCGGTCGGTCGCCGTGGTCGCGGGGCACCACGACCGGCTCCTGCGACGCATCGATCCACACCGAGCTCGTCTCCCCGTCGGCGGCGGAGACAGGGACCTCCACGGCCAGAGCGGCGTCGAGCGGGACCGCTCGTCGGACCACGGCCAGCGCGATCGGCCCGAGATCGGCGTGCAGGGCCGCGGAGGTGACGGCGCCGATGACCTTCCCGTCGGACCCGCCGAGACGCACCTCGCCGCCGGGGGCGGCGGGCACGTCCTGCGAGCCGTCCAGGTGGAGCATGACCAGGCGGCGCGGGGGCTGGCCGAGGTTGAGGACCTTCGCGACGGTCTCCTGGCCGCGGTAGCAGCCCTTGGTGGTGTGCACGGTCGTGCGCAGCAGATCGAGCTCGTGGGGGATGCTGCGCTCGTCCACCTCCCGGGCCGCCCGGGCGCGGTGGTCGGCGATCCGCAGCGCTTCCCACGAGGACATCCCGGCGAGGTGGTCGGAGCGCCAGGGCACCTGAGCGAGAGCGTCGGCATCGGCGACGGTGAGCACGGCGCCCACCGGGTCGTCGGGATCCGGCCCGTAGGCCACCCCGCCGGGGGCGACCTGCGGCCAGGGCTCGGACCAGACGGCGACCGGAGCGGGCAGGTCGAGCTCGGGCAGGACGTCGGCGGCCGGCGCGGTGCCGCCGAGAACGCGCAGGTCATCACGATCGGTCAGCTCGACGCGCGCCGCGAAGCGCATCATCTCCAGGTAGCGGCGAAGGCCCGCGCGGGCTCCGGCATCGAGCACCAGCAGCAGCGTCTCCTCCGCGGTGACCACGGCGGAGGCGAGGTGCTCGACCCGGCCCTGCGGCGAGAGCACGGCGAGGCTGGCCGAGGAGCCGACGGGGATGCCCTCGAGAACCTGGGTGGTCACGGTGGTCATCCAGCTGCGGGCGTCGGGGCCGGTGACCTCGAGCACCTCGAAGTGGCCGAGGTCGACGACGGCGCGGCCATCCAGCAGCCGGCGCTGTTCGCGCAGCGGTGCGCCGTAGTGGGCGGGCACCGCCGCATCCGGGCCGTCGCCGAGGACGGCTCCTGTGCTCAGCAGCGGGCGGATGTGACGGTCGGTCTCAGGCACGGTGGAGCTCCACGGAGATGTAGGGGGTCATGTCGGTCTCGCCGGTCTCGCTCGCGGCGCCGGGGACCCGCTGCTCCCACAGCCACATCAGGTTGCCGCCGACGTACCCGAACATGCGGGTCGCCGTGACCTCGGGGCTGCCATCCGCCGCGGGCTCGCCCAGGGCGAGCTGGATGCGGGGTCCCCGGACCTCACCGGCCCATTCCGGGCCGGCCGGGTCGTCACGGGGCGAGTCCTCACCGGCCGCGTGCTCTCCGGCCCGGTCCCGGCGCTCGAAACGCGCCCGCAGCCCGTAGGACAGGAAGCTGGCGGGATCGCCCGGCTTGGCCGCGCGGGCCGCGGCGACATCCTGGCCGGGCAGCACGTCGCCGACGGTCCAGATGCCGTCCTCACGCATCAGCAGGGTGCGCTCGCCCGTGCCCGCGGCAGGGGGCGCGTCCGCCCGGGCGAAGGCGCTGGTGGGAGGGAGCGGGGCGGGCGCGTCGACCTCGTGGATCGTCGAGCGCCAGCCCATGGTGCCGTCCTCGCGGGCGGTGCACACCAGGTGCTGCTGGACGCGGCGTTCGCCGGCGTCGGGATCCCCGGGGCGATGGAGGGCTCCGGAGCCCTGCCAGCTGCCGATCAGCCAGGCGAGCGGGTACAGCGGCTCCGGGAGGGAGGGGTCGAGTGTGATGGGCATGGGAGCCGATCAGCCGCTCAGCGGTCGAACAGGCGCAGCAGCACCAGGACGGCGAATGCCAGGGTGCCGAGACCCACCAGGACCACGAGCGAGATGAAGATCAGGGAGAGCGCGGACATGCCGCAGAGTCTATCGTCCACGAGCTGCGGCGAGCAGTGCGCGACGGAGCGGTCCGGGGAGCGGCCGGGAGTGCTCAGGGCAGCAGCATCACCGCGAGGTGGGCGACCACACCGATGGTGGCCACGGGCACCACCGCCACCGCGAGCGAGGGGACCGGCTCCCGCGCCACCAGGGAGGACCCTGCCAGCAGATGCGCACAGCTGCCCCCGATCGCGACCACGAGGCCGAGCCCGATCGCCAGGGGCAACGACACCGCCAGGAGCGCAGAGGCCAGCGCCGCCGTCACCCCGGCGCCCGCGCCCGCGGAGAGCACGAAACGCAGGCCGGCCGGCAGCGCCGTGGCGTTGATCAGGAGAGTCGCGGCGAGACCCGCCGCGATGGCCGAGACCAGAGCGGCCCGGCCCTCGGCAGCGGCCTGGGCCTGCGCCAGCACCCAGCACGCCGCGACCCCGGCCGCGAACACCCCTGCCACCGTGCCGGTGAGAGAGGCCGTCAGGTCCCGCCGGTCCCGGCGCAGCATCTGGTGGACGAAGGAGGCGAACACCCCGACGGCGCACGCCATCACGATCCCGGTCATCGGGGCGATGCGGTCCGACGGGGCGGAGACGATCACGGCGCCGGCGATACCGGTGCCCGCCATCACCACCGCCGTCCCGACCGCGGAACGGAGCTCGAGCAGGCCCGGCCAGGCGATACCCAGCAGCACGGTGAGCAGGGCCACGAACGTCGCCATCACCACCGGCGACAGCGGGCCGGTCAGCGAGATCAGAGTCAGCAGCAGCGCCAGTGCGGCACCGAGCGGGGCGCGCTCGGGAGCGGTCATGAGGCCTCCCTCGCACTCGGTTCCGGTCACTTCGCCGTCGCCGACGAGCGTGGTCAGGCGGGCGCTACAGTGTCAGTCTACGAGCGCCCGCAGGCGGCGGCATCCACAGCGAACCGTCCGAGCCCCGGAAGGACCCCATGATCACGACGGCTGCCCTGTCGCAGACCCAGCGCGACGCGGCCCGTGAGCTGCTCGATGCAGTCACCGCGCACGACGGAGTCGCCCCGCTGGACGAGGCGGCGCGGCTCGCCCTGACGGGAGATTCCGCACAGCACCTGCTCCTGCCCGCCGGACCCGAGCACAGCACGGACCCCGGAGCCGATCCGGCCGCGGCGGAGACGCTGCTCGGCTACGCGAGCCTGCTGCCCGACGGCACCGTCCAGGGCATGGTCCATCCCGGCCATCGCCGGCGCGGGCACGGCACGGCGCTGCTGCGAGCCGCCCTCGAGCTGCGTCCCGACGCGGGCGTCTGGGCCCACGGCGCCCTCGACGGGTCGCTCGCCTTCCTCACCGCTGCGGGCATGCACGAGACCCGCCGACTGCTCACGCTGCGTCGAGAGCTCGCCGCCGGGGATCCGGTGCGGGACGTCGCCGTCCCGACGCTCGAGGACTTCCGGCTGGACTCCTTCGACCTCGAGCGCGATGCGGATCGCTGGGTCGAGGTCAATGCGCTGGCGTTCGCCGATCACCCCGAGCAGGGCTCGCTGGGGCGGGCCGATCTGGACCGGCGGCTGGCCGAGCCCTGGTTCGACGCCGGCGACCTGCTGGTCGCCCTCCAGCACGAGGAGCTGGTCGGATTCGTGTGGATCAAGCGGGACGCGGCGGAGGGCCCTGAGGCCGACGCCGAGATCTACGTCGTCGCCACCGCGCCGTCCGTCCAGGGCCACGGTGTGGCGGGGTACCTGCTGGCTGCGGCGCTGCGGCGGCTGCAGGCCGCGGGCGTGCCCGGCGTCGAGCTCTACGTCGAGGCAGACAACACCGCGGCACTGCGCCTGTACGAGGCGTGGGGCTTCACCGTCTCGGGCCGGGACGTGCAGATGCGCGCGGCGGCGAAGGCCTGACCCGTGCGCGTCGCCCCCGGCAAGCCGCCGCCCGTGCTCGCTGCCGGTGCCCTCGCCTGGCGGGAGGGCACCGAGGGTATCGAGGTGATGCTCGTCCACCGCCCGCGCTACGACGACTGGTCCGTGCCCAAGGGGAAGCTCGACAAGGGCGAGACCTTTCCGGCGGCCGCCGTGCGCGAGGTGGCCGAGGAGACGGGGTACCGCGTGCGTCTGCACCGGCCGCTGCCCGCATCGGTGTACCTGCTGCCCGACGGCCGCACCAAGATCGTGCAGTACTGGACGGGGACGGTGCGGGCGAAGACCGCGCCCGGGCCGCTGGACCCCGGTGAGATCGACGAGGTGCGGTGGGTAGGGCTCGACGAGGCGGAGTCCCTGGTCACCCGCCAGGGCGACCAGGTCTCCCTGGTGGCGCTGCGTCGCTATCTCGATGCCGAGGAGCTGGTCACCGTGCCGATCATCGTCCAGCGCCACGGGGCCGCCGTGTCCCGGGCGAAGTGGCGCAAGGGCGAGAAGTCCCGGCCGCTGAACTCCAAGGGACGCAAGCAGGCGCAGGCCCTGCCGCCGCTGATCGACGCATTCGACCCCGACAGCGTGCTGAGCAGCCCGTGGCAGCGATGTCTGCGCACCGTCGAGCCGGTGGCCCGCATCGAGGGGCTGACGATCCGTACCAAGGATGAGCTGACCGAGGCCGGCCATGAGGCTCATCCCTCTCGGACCGCCGCGGTGATGGCCAGGGTGCTGCACGAGGCGCGCGGCACGGTGGTGTGCACGCACCGGCCCGTCCTGCCGACGGTGATCCAGAGCGTGCGGGACGTCGCCCGGCCCGGCGCCGCTCTCGAGCTGCCGCGCGAGAATCCGTTCCTGGCCGCCGGCGAGGCCCTGATGCTGCATACGACACCGCAGGGTTCCGTGGTCGCGATCGAGCGGCATCTTCCCAACATCGGCTGAGCCCGGGCGCGGGCGGACGCCACCCGGAGGTCCTCGCGGCGACGCTGCGAGGACGAGGAGAAGGAGAAGGGCATGAGCATGGATCAGGGACCGGGGCACTCCGGGTATTCCTGGGGCTCGCCATCCGCGGGCGACCCGTATGCGGGCTCGCCATCAGCGGGCGACCCCTATGCCACGGACCCGCCGGCCGGCGAGGGGTTCGGATCGTCGTTCCCGACTCAGGGTTCCGGAGCGCCGGCAGGGCACGCCTCGTACTCCGCCGGAGTTCCCGTGCCCGGGCCGCCCGGTCCGTACGTGCAGCTGCCCCCGAGCTCGAGCCACGCCATCACGGGCTTCATCCTGGGACTGGCGGGTCTGGTCATGTGTGCAGGTCTCACCGCCCCGGTGGGCATCGTCTTCTCGGCCCTGGGCATGCGCGCCACGTCACCGGAGGCGGACCCGCCGCGCAGCGGCCGGGGCCTGGCGATCGCCGGGCTCGTGACCTCCCTGATCGGCATGATCCCGTTCCTGCTCATGGTCCTCTACATCGGGGCCATCATCGTCTTCGCCATCGTGGAGGCAACGTGAGCGTCGTCGCAGCGAAAGCGCTCACGAGCCTCGCGCGCAGCCCCGTGATAACTTCGTAACCAGAACTGTGACCCGATCGTATCTACGAACTGACCTGCGCGTTCATGCATCCCGGAGGGTTGTTCACCCGCTGTTCACACGAGAGCGGGTGCCGTGTCATCTGCGCTCCCTAGCGTCACCGGCGAAAGACGTCTCCGCAGTAATCACCCCGGGCCCTCGGCCCCGAAAGGACTCGAAGTGAACGTTCGCAAGAACAAGCTCGTCTCACTCGCCGCGCTCGGCCTGGCCGGCGGGCTCGCGCTCTCCGCCTGCGGTGGGGGCAACGGGGAGACCGACGGCGGCAACGGCGGCGGTTCGGCGTCCGACGGCGGCGGCGCCGGCGGCGTCGACTACGCCAGCCTCACCGGGAACCTCGCCGGCTCGGGTGCCTCCTCGGCCCAGGCAGCCCAGACCGCGTGGACCGAGTCCTTCATGGGCATGGTCCAGGCCGAGGGTGGCGACATCCAGGTCACCTACGACGCCACCGGCTCGGGAACCGGTCGCGAGCAGTTCCTCTCCGGCCAGGTGAAGTTCGCCGGCACCGACGCCGCCCTGGACGAGGAGGAGCTCGCCTCCTCCACCGAGGTGTGCAACGGTGAGCAGGCCTTCGACCTCCCGGTCTACATCTCCCCGATCGCCGTGGTGTTCAACCTCGAGGGTGTCGACAACCTCAACCTCACCCCGGAGGCCCTCGCCGGCATCTTCGCGGGCGACATCACCAAGTGGAACGACCCTGCCATCGCCGACGAGAACCCGGATGCCGACCTGCCCGACCAGGACATCGTGCCGGTCCACCGTTCGGACGATTCCGGCACCACCGAGAACTTCACCGACTACCTCTCCCAGGTCGCGCCCGACGCGTGGACGCACGGCCCGATCGAGACCTGGCCCATCGAAGGCGGCCAGTCCGGTGACGGCACCTCGGGTCTGATCTCCACCGTCGAGGGCGGCAACGGCACCATCGGGTATGCCGATGCCTCGCAGGCCGGCAACCTCGGCGTGGCCAGCATCCAGGTCGGCGAGGAGTTCGTGGACTACACTCCCGAGGCCGCCGCCAAGGCCGTCGAGGTCTCCCCGCGCGCCGAGGGCCGCGAGGAGAACGACATCGTCATGGAGCTGGACCGCACCACCACCGAGGAGGGCGTCTACCCGATCGTCCTGGTCTCCTACCTGGCGCTGTGCGGTTCCTACGGGGATCAGGCGACGGCCGACGCCGTCAAGGCCTACGCTTCCTACATCGTCTCCGAGGACGGCCAGCAGACGGCTGCCGAGAACGCCGGCTCCGCTCCGCTGACCCCCGCCCTCTCCGAGGATGCGCAGGCTTCCATCGACGGCATCACCGCGGGCTGAGAATCCTGCCAGATGCACACTGCCGTGCCGCCGGGTCCTTCGTGACCCGGCGGCATCGGCGCGTCACCGCCCCTGTCCCTGTCCCGTGAGCTCTGAGGAAGGCACCTGTTGAGCACCACCGACGTCGAGCCAGACACGCCGGAGGCCCCTCCGGCCTCCCTCAGGAGCAGCAATCGCCGCTTCGGGGACTCCCTCTTCTCCTATCTGAGCATCGGCTCGGGCGTCCTCATCTTCCTGACCCTCGCCGCGGTGGCCATCTTCCTCGGCAGCGAATCGGTGCCGGCCATCCGCGTCAGCACCGAGGTCGTCGGCGAGGCCGAGGGGGAGTTCTCGCTGGTCTCCTACACGCTGCCGTACATCTTCGGCACCGTGCTGGCCGCGGCCATGGCTCTGGCCATGGCGATCCCCGTCGCCATGGGCATCGCGCTGTTCATCTCGCACTACGCGCCGCGCAAGATGGCCTCCGGTCTCGGCTACATGATCGATCTGCTGGCCGCCGTGCCCTCCGTGGTCTACGGACTCTGGGGCGGTATCTGGCTGGTCCCCAAGCTCGAGCCGCTGTACAAGCTCCTCAACAGCACGCTGGGCAGCTGGCCCGTCTGGCCCGAGTTCATCCCCTGGGTCGGAGGGGACCCGGTGATCGCTCTGTTCGCCGGGGATCCGACGGCCCCCATGAACAACCTCGCCTCCGCCTCGGTGGTGCTGGCCGTGATGGTGCTGCCGATCATCACCGCAGTCGCCCGCGAGGTGTTCCTGCAGACGCCGCGCCTCCAGGAGGAGGCGGCTCTGGCGCTCGGGGCGACCCGCTGGGAGACCGTGCGCACCGTGGTGCTGCCCTTCGGTCGCAGCGGCGTGGTCGCCGCCTCCATGCTCGGGCTCGGCCGCGCGCTGGGAGAGACCATGGCCGTGCTGATGATCCTGGCGCCCGGGGCCACCTTCTCCTTCCACATCCTCGAGGTGGGCAGGCACCAGACCATCGCCGCGAACATCGCCTCCCGGCAGGCCGAGGCGTCCGGCGTCGACATGTCCCTGCTGATCTTCGTGGGCCTGGTGCTGTTCGTGCTGACGTTCATCATCAACGCCCTCGCCCGCTGGATCGTCGCGCGCAGCGGCGTGCAGAGCTGAGGTCCTCATGAGCTCCACAACCACCACCGAGAACACCTCCGTCCGACGTCGCCACGACGAGCGCCGGCTGCCCTGGTACCACCTGCTCCTGACCGGCCTGGCCGGCCTGCTGGTGGCCATCGCCATCCTGGCGATCTTCGACGGCCTCTCCATCGCCTCGGCGATCGTGCTGGGCTTCCTCCTCCATCTCGTCTTCGGCTACACCTACTCCCGTATCCGGGAAGGTCGCCGCTGGGCGATGGACCGGCTGATGATGCTGACCGTGATCGGCGCCTTCGCGGTCTCGATGTTCCCCCTGCTCTCGCTGCTGTGGGAGGTGGTCGGCCGCGGCCTGGTCCGTGCGGTCGAAGCCGCACCCACTCCCTTCTCCTTCTGGACCGATTCCATGTCCGGCGTGATCGGCGGCGCCGACGCAGGCGGTGTGCTCCATGCGGCGGTCGGCACACTGCTGATCACCCTGTGGGCCTCGATCATCTCCATCCCGATCGGCCTGTTCACGGCCATCTTCCTGGTCGAGTACGCGGACGTGGGCTGGCGCAGGGTCCTGGGGCAGGGGGTGACGTTCCTCGTCGACGTGATGACCGGTATCCCCTCGATCGTCGCCGGTCTGTTCGGCTTGGCGCTGTTCATCGCCTTCATGCCGGACGACAGCGTGCGCATGGGCATCATGGGCGCCGTGGCACTGTCGCTGCTGATGATCCCCACCGTGGTGCGCTCGAGCGAAGAGATGCTGCGGCTGGTCCCGATGGACCTGCGCGAGGCCTCCTACGCCCTGGGCGTGCCGAAGTGGCTGACCATCGTCAAGGTCGTGCTGCGTACGGCCATCGCGGGCCTGACCACCGGCGTCACCCTCGCCATCGCCCGCGTCATCGGCGAGACCGCGCCTCTGCTGCTGACGGTCGGCATGGTGACGGGCGTGAACTGGAACATGTTCGACGGACGCATGGCGACCCTGCCGACGTTCATCAACCAGCAGTACCGCGCGGGCAGTGCGAACTGCATGAACGATACGGTGAGGAATCCGATCACCGATGAGGTCTACAACTGCTCGATCACGACGAACATCGACCGTGCGTGGGCGGCGGCCTTCACCCTCATCCTCATCGTGATGGTGCTCAACATCGTCGCCCGCCTGGTCAGCTACTACTTCTCCCCGAAGCTCAGCCGCTGAGCCGAAGCCCCACGCGAAAGGACCCTGATGGCAGCCCCTCAGCCCATCAACGTCGAGGATCTCGACATCTATTACGGCGACTTCCTGGCCGTGGAAGGCGTGGACGTCCAGATCCGGCCCCGCTCGGTGACGGCCCTGATCGGCCCCTCCGGCTGCGGCAAGTCGACGTTCCTGCGCACCCTGAACCGTATGCACGAGGTCATCCCCGGTGCCTACGCCAAGGGCAAGGTCGAGATCAACGGCGAGGACATCTACGACCCGAGGATCGACCCGGTCAACGTGCGGCGCCGCGTCGGCATGGTGTTCCAGAAGGCGAACCCCTTCCCGACCATGTCGATCCGCGACAACGTGCTGGCGGGCGTGAAGCTCAACAACCGTCGCATGTCGAAGAACGCCGCTGACGAGCTGGCCGAGCAGGCACTGCGGGGCGCCAACCTCTGGGAAGAGGTCAAGGACCGTCTGGACCGGCCCGGCATGGGTCTCTCCGGCGGCCAGCAGCAGCGCCTGTGCATCGCCCGCACCATCGCCGTCCGCCCCGAGGTCGTCCTCATGGACGAGCCCTGCTCAGCCCTGGACCCGATCTCGACGCTCGCGATCGAGGACCTGATCCACGAGCTGAAGCAGGAGTACACGATCGTGATCGTGACGCACAACATGCAGCAGGCCTCGCGCGTCTCCGATCGCACCGGCTTCTTCAACATCGCGGGCACCGGCAAGCCCGGCCACCTGATCGAGGTCGACGACACCGAGAAGATGTTCACCAACCCCTCGAACAAGGAGACGGAGGACTACATCTCCGGCCGCTTCGGCTGAGAGCCGTCCTCCACCCACAGTCTGACGTCGGCCCCGGGAGATCGATCCCGGGGCCGATGCGCGTCCACGGGCGGGCCGACGATCCTGGGCGCATGAACACCGCACCGAACCCTCATCCCGCGGCGGCTCCGGCCCGCTACCCGGCACCGGCCCAGCATGCGGGCCCGCCTCATGCCGCCGCCGCTCAGAACGGGGCTCCCGCTCAGGCCGTCCCGATGCGCCCGGCCCCGGTGCTCTCCGCCCGGCGCCTGATCATGACCTACGGTGCCGCCGGGGCCGCGACCCATGCTCTGGACGGAGTGGACCTCGATATCGGTCGCGCCGACTCGCTGGCCGTGATGGGCCCTTCGGGCTGCGGCAAGACCACGCTGCTGCACATCCTGGCGGGGATCCTGCGGCCGACGTCCGGCAGCGTCGAGCACGACGGCACCGATCTCGCCGCCCTCGGTGACCGCAAGCGGACCCGTCTGCGCCGCGACGACTTCGGCTTCGTCTTCCAGGACGGCCAGCTGCTGCCGGAGCTGACCGCGCTGGAGAACGTGATCCTGCCGCGCATGCTGGCGGGCACCTCCCGCCGCGCCGCGACCGCTGAGGCCGCCTCCTGGCTGGACCGCCTCGGGCTGCAGGGCATGCACGACCGTCGTCCCACCCAGCTCTCCGGCGGCCAGGCCCAGCGCGTCGCGATCGCCCGCGCCCTGGCCGGAGGTCCCTCGGTCGTCTTCGCCGACGAGCCCACCGGCGCCCTCGACCAGGCCACCGGCCAGGCGGTGCTGAACATCCTGGTGGAGTCCTGCCGCGATTCCGGCGCCAGCCTGGTGATGGTCACCCACGACTCCTCGGTCGCCGCCGCCTGCCGCCGCACCGTGACCATGCGAGACGGGCGCATCGCCCAGGAGTTCTTCCGCCCGGAGACCGCCGAGCCGTCCACTGACCACGGTGCCGGCCAGTACGCAGCCTCGGGCCCCGGTCAGGCGGTGTCCCGATGAGGGCGCTGCTCGCGACCGCCCCGCTCCTGCTGCGCCGGCGCGGCGCCCTCGCGGACATCCTGCCGGTCATCGCGTTCACCGCCTCCACCGCCATCACCGCGACCGTCATCGGGGGCGCAGCGGCCTTCGTCGGCCGTATGCCCTCCGGAGCCGGGCCGGGAACCGGCGGCGAGGCGGAGATCATGGGCACGCTCGTGATCTGCGCGATGATCGCTTCCGTACTCCTGGTGCCCAGTGCCATCGGCCTGGGCGGATCCGCCGCCCGGCTCTCCCTCGCCCGGCGCGAGCGTGACCTGGCCACCATGCGCCTGGTCGGCGGGACCAGTGGCCAGGTGGGCTCCGTGGCGGTGCTCGACGTCGCCGCTCAGGCACTGCTCGGCGGCGTTCTCGGCATCGGCGTCCACGTCGCCGTCACCCCGGCGCTGACCCGGCTGGACTTCGGGATCACCCCGTTCACGACGGCGGACCTGCTGATGCCGTGGTGGGCCTACCCGCTGCTGGTGCTCGGCCTCGTCCTGCTCGCCGTCGGTTCGGCCGCCGTGTCCCTGACGGGCGTGGTGCTCAGCCCGCTGGGCGTCGCCCGGGATTCGCGCGTGGTGCGCATGTCCGTGATCCGCGTGATCCTCTGGGCGGCTCTGATCGTGGGCTTCTTCGCCTTCATGCAGATCGGTCCGGCCCTCCTGGGCCAGTCCGGCAACATCGGGGCCGCGCTGGCGATCATGGTCCTGTTCATCGGAGCGATCGTCGCCGGTGTGAACGTGGTGGGCCCGTTCATCGTCTGGATCGCCGCGCTGGCACTGGCGAGGCTCGCCCCCACACCGTCGCTGCTGGTGGGTGCTCGCCGCCTGGCTGCAGATCCCAGGGCCGGCTGGCGCGCCGTCTCAGGCATCACCTTCGCTCTGGTCATCGCCGGGTTCCTGACCGTGCTCTCGCTGCTGTCGCAGACCGCGAGCGCGGAGGAGCAGATGCTGATGACGGCCATGTTCACCGGCGGGATCCTCACCCTCGGCATCGCCGCGGTGCTCGCAGCCGTGAGCACGGGAGTGACCCAGACCGCTCAGGTCATCGACCAGGCGCCCACGCTGCGCGCCCAGCACATCGCCGGCGCCGAGGTCGGCCAGCTGCACCGGGCCCGGATCGCGGAGATCTCGGTGCCTGTGGCGCTGAGCTCGATCCTCGCCACCGGCACCGCGCTGATGGTCGTCTCGGCCGTCTTCGGCGGCGCCCCGAACAACCCGATGGGCGCGGTCCAGTACGTGCTGTGCGTGCTGGGAGCCTATGCGCTGGTCATCGCCGCCGTGCTCGTCGCCTCGCCGCTGGTCAGGCGCTACGCGCTGCGGGCGGTCTGAGGGCCGGGGCGGCCGTCGGGTGCGGCCCGGCCGGGCTGGCTCCGGACCTGTGCGCCCAGCGGCCGGCTCCGGGCCCTCCCGCCGCGCCGCCGGTTCGGATCTCGCGCCCTGCCGCTGGTGCGGACCTCGGGACCCACCGCGGCGGGGGAGCGGCTACTACGCTGGAGGCCATGAACTCCGACTCCGTCGCCCCCGCCGCCGTCCCTGAGAACGCGCACCTGATCGACGTGCGCGAGCAGTCCGAATGGGATGCGGGCCATGCCCCGAACGCACAGCACCTGCCCGCCAGTTCCCTGCTGGAGAACCTCGACAAGATCCCGGAGGACGACTCCGAGCTGTACATCGTCTGCCGCAGCGGCGGCCGCAGCGCTCAGGTCACGCAGTGGCTGAACACCAACGGCTTCGAGGCGATCAACGTCGCCGGCGGCATGGACATGTGGTTCGAGTCCGGCCTGCCCATGGAGTCCGAGGGCGACGGCGAGCCCTACGTCCTCTGAGCGGCCCGCTCAGGAAGGGTCACCCGCTCAGGTGGGGATGACGCTCTGGAGCAGGGCGTAGCCCACGAAGGCGAAGACGTCGAGCAGGGTGTGTGCGATCACCAGGGGCATGGTGCGCCGTGTGCGCCGGTAGAACTCCCCGAAGACGAGCCCCATCGCGAGGTTCGCGAGCCCCGGGCCGATGCCCTGGTAGGTGTGGTACGCACCGCGCACCAGGGCCGAGACCACGATGGTCCGCCTCGATGACCAGCCCAGTCGCTCGAGGCGATCGAAGAGATAGCCGACCATGATCACCTCTTCGAGCACGGCGTTCTTGACCGCGTGCAGCACCAGCACGGGCACCGTCCACCAGTGGGTGTCCAGGGCGGCGGGGATGACCTCGACGGTCGCCCCGAGGGCTCGGCCCACGTAGTAGATGACCAGCCCCGGCAGGCCGATGCCTGCGGTCAGCGCCACGCCCCATGCCAGGTCCCGGCTCCATCGGCCCAGGTCCATGCCCAGCTCCCGCAGCGCCCGGGAGAAGGTCCCGGCGCTCAGGGTCAGCAGCAGCACCACCAGTGCGACCGGCATCAGATCGAAGAGGATCGAGAGCAGCTGGTAGAGCAGATCGACCCATGGGTTCTCCCGCAACGAGGGATTCAGGGCGGTGGACTGATCGGCCAGAGGACCGGCCGCGAGTGCCTGGGCGAGGGCGAGCAGCGAGTACACCGCGCTCTGGCCGAGGGACAGGGCGAGGACGATCAGCACCTCTGCCCGCAGCCAGCGGGTGTTTCCGACCATGGTGTGCACAGGGCACATGCTCCCACCACGGGGCGCGAGAAATGGGGCGCAAGGCGCGGGGCGCGGGGCGCGGACACAGCGCACGATCGACGGGAACGCCGCCGTGGCAGACTCGGAATCATGACGACGACTACTGCGAATCCCGACTCCACCAGCGCGTCCCGCCCCACCGTCCTGATCACGGGCGCCTCCCGCGGCATCGGCCGGGCCGTCGCCGAGGAGCTCGCTGCCGATCACCACCTGGTCCTGGGAGGCCGCTCCCTCCGCGACCTCGAGGAGCTCGCCGCGACCTTCCCGTCCGCCGAGCCCTTCGCCGCCGACCTCACCGACTCCGCCGCCGCTGCCCGCGCCGCCGAGGCCCTCGACCTGCCCCACGGCCTGGCGGGTCTCGCCCATTCCGCCGGGATCCTGGTCCGGGGTCGCATCGAGGAGCTCACGGCCGAGGACTGGACCCGCTCCTTCACGGCCAATGTCACCGCGGTCGCCGACCTCACGCGCCTGCTGCTGCCCGCGCTGCGCACCGCCCGGGGCACGGTGGTCGCGATCAACTCCGGATCGGGGTACAACTCCGGTCCGGGCGGCAGCGCGTACGCGGCCTCGAAGTTCGCGCTGCGCGCGGTCACCGACGCCCTGCGCGCCGAGGAGCGCGAGCACGGCGTCCGGGTCAGCTCCGTCCACCCCGGGCGCACCGCTACGGACATGCAGCGTCAGCTGCGCAGCGACGAGGGCGGTGAGTACCGCGAAGAGGACTACATGCGGCCCGAGACCGTCGCGGCCACCGTCGCCCTGGCGCTGCGGCTGCCAGCCGACGCCAACATCGACGAGCTGTCCGTGCGCCCCCGCTGAGGACAGCAGTTGCCGCTCGGTCGATCGCGGAAGGATCGTGCGGTGCCGGTCCGGACGCCGAACCGCTCAGGCGTTCAGCCGGCCCGGCCCGGACACGGTCGGGTCACCGGCGATGCGGTAGCGCCACGGATACAGGCCCGGATCCGAGGCCTCCTCGCGCAGCCCGATCCGTGGTCCCGCCGCGAGCCGGGGATGGGGCATGAAAGGTTCTTCGCCCGGATGCTCGCCGTCGGCCCGGTCCGCCGGATCCACCCGCCCCAACAGGTGCACGCCGCTGCCGGGATCGCACAGGTCCAGCCCGTCGTCGGCGAAGGTGATCCCGCAGGCCACGGTGGCGCGACCCGGCCCGCGGGCGAGGTCCCGGTCGCTGCGGCACACGCCGGTGGCACGACGGCGGCGATACGCCTCCTCGACGCCGTCGACCACCTGGCCGGCGCGGATCAGGCACCCGGTCCCGGTGCCCTCGGCGTCGGCGACCACGTTCATGCACGAGTGCAGCCCCATGTGCCGGTACACGTACAGGTGCCCGGGCGGGCCGAACATGGTGGCATTGCGTGCGGTCCGGCCGCGGAAGGCATGGGAGCCGGGATCCTCCGCGCCGACGTAGGCCTCGACCTCGGTGATGCGCAGGGCGGTCCCGCGGCCGACGAGGACGCAACCCAGGAGCAGCGGCGCCAGCTCCAGCACCGGCCGGTCGAAGAAGGAGCGGGGCAGAGGCGCCGGCGGACGCGTGGCGGTCACTTCATGAGCCGTTTGACGGCGCCCATGATCTCGTCCATCTTGCGATCCAGCTCCTCGGTGTCCCCGGAGTCGGCCGCGTCGTGGACGCAGTGGTGGATGTGGTCATCGACCAGACCGAGGGCGACCGACTGCAGGGCCTTGGTCACCGCGGAGACCTGGGTCAGTACGTCGATGCAGTAGGTGTCGTCCTCGACCATGCGGTGCAGTCCGCGCACCTGACCCTCGATGAGCTTGAGCCGGCGCAGGTAGGGCGCCTTGTTGCCGTGGTACCCGGGGTCGCCGTGGGTGCCGTGGTCGCCGGGCTCGGGGGAGGGGACCGCAGCGGCGTCGACGTCGGTGGCGTCAGCCTCGTCGGCGCCTGTCGTCTCCATCGGGGTGTCGTCGGGTGTCATCGCGGCTGCCTCTCGGGCTCGGTGCCGGTGCCGCCATGGTCCTCGAGGTGGTCCACCAGCGAGGCGGCGTAGCCGGTGTAGGTGTGCGGAGACAGTGCCAGCAGGCGGTCGCGCTCGGCCTCGGGCAGGCCCAGGGTGCCGATGAACTCGCGCATCCCCGCGCCGTCCACGCGGTGGCCGCGGGTGAGATCCTTCAGCCGCTCGTAGGGGTTGTCCATGCCGGTGGTCCCCTGGACGCCGAGGGTGCGCATCACCGACTGCACGGCCTCCCCGAGCACCTCCCAGTTGTCCTCGAGGTCGACCGCCATCGCGTCGGCGTCGACATCCAGGCCGGCCAGGCCGCGGCGCAGGTTCGAGATCGCCAGCAGCGAATGCCCCAGCGCCGGGCCCACGTTGCGCTGGGTGGTGGAGTCGGTGAGGTCGCGCTGCAGCCGCGAGGTCACCAGCGTCTGGGACAGCGAGTCCAGCAGCGCGCCGGAGATCTCGAGGTTCGCCTCGGCGTTCTCGAACCGGATCGGGTTGACCTTGTGCGGCATCGTGGAGGAGCCGGTCCCACCCTGGGCCGAGAGCCGCTGGCGGAAGTAGCCCAGCGAGATGTAGGTCCAGATGTCGGTGGCGAGGTTGTGCAGGATCCGTCCGGCGCGGGCGATGTCCGCGTACAGCTCGGCCTGCCAGTCGTGGGATTCGATCTGCGTGGTCAGCGGGTTCCACGTCAGCCCCAGGTGCTCGACGAAGCTGCGGGAGACCTGCTCCCAGTCGGCCGACGGCACGGCGGTGGCGTGGGCGGCATAGGTGCCGGTGGCGCCGTTGATCTTGCCCAGGATCTCGTCGTCCTCGATCCGGCGGGCCTGGCGTTCCAGCCGGTAGGCGAACACCGCGATCTCCTTGCCCAGCGTGGTGGGGGTCGCGGGCTGGCCGTGGGTGCGCGAGAGCATCGCCACCTCGGCGGTCGACCGAGCCAGCTCGGCGAGGTCGCCGATGACCGCGCGCAGAGCCGGCAGCCACACCTCGCGCACGGCGCCCTGGATCATCAGCGCGTAGGAGAGGTTGTTGACGTCCTCGCTGGTGCAGTAGATGTGCACCACCTCGGCGAGCGGCTCGAGGCTGGTGCCGGTCAGGCGGCGCTTGATGTAGTACTCGATCGCCTTGACGTCGTGGACCGTCTCGCGCTCGATCTCGGCGTGCTCGGCGATGCCCTCGGCGCCGAAGTCCTCGGGGATGGCACGCAGCAGGGCGCGCTCGTCCTCGTCGAGGGAGCGCAGGCCGGGGATGACCCCGCCGTCCAGCAGGTGGATCATCCACTCGGTCTCGACAACCAGGCGGGCACGGTTCAGTGCGGCCTCGGAGAGGTGATCGACCAGGGGCGCGGCCTGGGCGCGGTAGCGGCCGTCGAGAGGGGTCAGGGCGATCGGCGGCGTGATGTCCGCGAAAGAGTGAGCCATGGGGTCATTCTCCCAGAGTCCGCGCGCACGGCTGCGGAACGTCTGGGCCATGGGAGCGCCTCGGCGAACGGGCGCCGGCGGGGCGGCCCCCGATGGTCAGTCACGCACCTCGTAGCGGCGGTCGTCCCGCTCGCCGAGTCCGGTGACCCCCTCGACGATGGCGGACAGAATCCCGATGATCACGCCGGCCAGCAGGGCCCACCAGAAGGTGTCGAACGTGAGGGTGAGCCCGAGCAGTCCCGAGACCCAGCTCGCCAGCAGCAGCATCAGCGTGTTGATGACCAGCTGGAACAGCCCCAGCGTCACGCAGGTGATGGGGAAGGCCAGGAACGAGAGGATCGGGCGCACGATGAGGTTCAGCAGCGCCACGATCAGCGCGATCGCGCCGATGGTGAGAACCTGCGTCAGCACCGTGGCGCTGTCGTCGCCCAGATGCATGCCGGGCAGGATCAGCGCCGTGACCCACAGCGCGAGGCCGGTGACGATGATGTGTCCGAGGAATCGCATGGGCCCCATTGTCCTCGCCCCGGCTGGGAACGCATCGGGGATATCCCTATTCCTACGGTGCCTCGGTTGCGACGTCGAACCGCACCTCGTCAGCGCAGATCGAGGTGATCGTGACCGTCCAGTCCTCGATCGCGTGGGCGTCCCCGACACTGCCGTCGAACTGCTCGGGGGCGGCGGAGGACGGGCCGGTGGCGGAGAGATAGAGGCGCGCCGAGGGTCCGTCCGAGGCGGCGTACCCCAGGGCGACCCTCAGCTCGGCGCCGTCCACTTCCGGGATCTCCTCGAAGCTGCGCTCGACCGAGGAGTCGACGATGTAGTCGCCCTCCGTCGTGCAGGCGTCACCGAACTCCTCGTCGTCCCCCTCGACGTGCACGCCGGTGGGACCGGAGCCCTCGTTCGGTGTCGGGGCCGGCGAGATCTCCACAGGGCTGTCGTGCTCGAGGAGGGAGCAGCCGCTCAGGAGCGAAGCGGTGATCATCACGACGGCGGAGGTCAGGACTCGGCGATCACCCATCAATGCCTCCCGGCAGCAATCGAACGTCGACCCCGTGCTGGGCATCGATAGTGAGCATCTGGAAATCCCAGGATCGGCACTGTGCACCAATTCTCGCCGAACGCCCTTCCCGGCGCGATGGGGAGAGGTCCCCATGGGCTGCGGCCCGCCGAGGTCGGCTGACGTCTGGGGTGCTCGACAGGGCCCCGGAGCCGGGCGCGGACGTCACGGAACAGACCGCCCGTTCGTCCTACCCTGAACGCATGTCCGCACCTCCCGACCCCGGCCGGTACCCCGAGCCCCCAGAGACCGTCCGCCTGCGCCCCGCGCTCGAGGCACTGCCCGCCTACGTCGCGGGCAAGCCCGCCGGAGACGACGGCCGGCGCCGCTTCAAGGCGTCCTCGAACGAGTCGCCCTTCCCGCCGCTGCCGGCCGTGCGGGACGCGGTCGTCGCCGCGATGGACGAGGCCAACCGGTACCCGGACATGGCCGCCTATGCACTGCGCGAGGCGCTCGGCGCCAAGCACGGCGTGGACCCGTCCCAGATCGCGCTGTCGACCGGCTCGGTGGCCGTCAGCGGCGACCTGGTGCGCGCCCTGGTGGGCGAGGGCGACGAGGTCGTCTACGCCTGGCGCTCCTTCGAGGCCTACCCGATCCTGGTCGGCTCCCACGGCGGCACCCCCGTCCAGGTGCCGCTGACGGCAGAGCACGAGCACGACCTCGAGTCGATGGCCGCCGCCGTCACCGACCGCACCCGCCTGGTGATCCTGTGCACCCCGAACAACCCCACCGGCCCCTCGCTGTCGACCGAACAGATCGAGGGCTTCCTCGCCCGCGTGCCCGAGCATGTCGTTGTCGCGATCGACGAGGCCTACCGCGAGTTCCACGACCCGGCGACCGTGGCGGGAACGGCCGGGATCTTCCGCCGCCACGGCAACGTGGTGCTGCTGCGCACCTTCTCCAAGATGCAGGGCCTGGCGGGGCTGCGCATCGGCTATGCCGTGGCTCACCCGCGCCTGGCCCGTGCGCTGGGCCAGGTCACCGTCCCGTTCGGCGCGAGCGCCCCGGCGCAGGTGGCGGCCCTGGCGAGCCTGCAGCCGGGCGTGCAGGCGGAGCTGGATCAGCGCGCGGCCTGGATCCGCGAGGAGCGCTCCCGCCTCGTCGCGGCGCTCGCCGGGCAGGGCTGGCAGCTGCCGAGGTCGCAGGGCAACTTCGTCTACTTCCCGCTGGGGGAGGGCAGCCCCGCATTCGCCGCCTTCGCCGAGGAGCGCGGGCTGGTGCTGCGCGGCTACGGCACCGACGGGGTGCGCGCCACGATCTCCGAGCAGGAGGCCAACGACCTGCTCATCGAGGTCGCCGGGCAGTGGCGGCAGCGCTGAGGACCACGACGGTCCCGGCCGCCAGATCGTGCGGCCCCCGGCCGCTGCCGCGCAGACTCATCACGGCGAAGACACCGATGACGGCATAGGTGAGCGCGGCGAGCACGATCGCATCGCCTGATCCGTGGCAAGCGGAGGCCACGGCTCGGGTGTGCAGTCCGGCCACGGGTAGTGTCTGAGCCGAGGAAGCACGAGCCTCGCGAGCAGGAAAGAACGGTGATCATGGGCGCCCGCGCCGTCGACAGCAGCACACTCGGCGGCCCCCGCGCCTACGTCGTCTGGGGTGCGGCCCTGGTCGCCTACGCGATCGCGGTCCTGCAGCGCACCACGATGGGTGTCTCCGGGCTGGAGGCGACCGAGCGCTTCGGCACCTCCGCCACCATCGTCTCCACCTTCGTCGTCCTCCAGCTGCTGGTCTACGCCCTCGCCCAGGTCCCGGCCGGGCTGCTGCTGGACCGCTACGGCTCCCGCGTCACCCTCACCGCCGGAGCGGTGCTGATGGCCACCGGGCAGCTCGTGATCGCCCAGACCGACACCGTCGCCCTCGCGATCCTCGCCCGCGTGGTGGTGGGGGCCGGCGACGCGCTGACCTTCTCCAGCGCCGTGCGCCTGGTGCCCGCCTGGTTCCCCGCGGGCCGCGTCCCGATCCTCACCCAGCTCACCGGCATCCTCGGCCAGGTCGGGCAGATCGCCTCCGCGGTCCCCTTCGTGGCGGTGCTGACCGTCGCCGGCTGGAGCACGGCCTTCAGCGCCGCGGCCGGGGTCAGCGGCTGCGCGGCCCTGCTCGCCCTGCTCGTGGTGCGTGCGAGCCCGCCGGGCATCCCGCGCCCCCGCCAGAAGCAGAACCTCGCGCGGATCCCGCTGGTCATCGGCCGCATCATCCGCCACCCCGCCACGCAGCTCGGCTTCTGCACGCACTTCACCGCCGGGTTCACCGGCATCGCCTTCTCGATGATGTGGGGCTATCCGTACCTCACCGCCGGCGAGGGCCTCAGCCGGCCGGCGGCGTCCGCGGTGATGACGGTGCTGGTGGTCGTCTCCATCATCGGGGGACCGGTGATCGGAGCCCTGACCCAGCGCCACCCGCTGCGGCGCTCGTCCCTGGTGCTGCTGATCCTGGGCACGATCGCGGTACCGCTGACCGCCCTGGTGCTGTGGCCCGGTCCCGCCCCGATCTGGCTGCTGCTGGTGCTGGTGGCCGGCTTCTCCATCGGCGGGCCCGCCAGCTCCGTCGGCTTCGACTTCCCCCGCACCGATCTGGCCCGTCACCGCCTCGGCACCGCCACCGGGATGGTGATCATGGGCGGCTTCTCCGGCGGTCTGATCGCCATCCTGCTGATCGGCATGATCCTCGACCTGCTGCGGCCCGACGGGAACTACGACCTGGCGGCGTTCCGCATCGCCTTCGCCGTCCAGATCCCGATGCTCCTGGTGGGTACCGCGGGCATGCTCATCACCCGGCGCAATCTCCGGCGCCGGATGGCTGCCCGCGGCGAGGTGGTGCCGCCATGGCGGGAAGTGTGGCGCAACGGCCGCTGGCGCCGGCTGTGACCGCTTGCCGCGGCTGAGCGCCGTGCCGTAGCGTTCCCTCCGACACTTAATTTCAAGGAGGAAGTATGTCTTTCAGTCTCGGCATCGTCGGGATCGGACAGTTCGGCAAGCACTTCGCGGAACTGTTCGCGGCCCATCCCGAGATCGACGAGCTGTACGCCGTCGACGCGATCCCGGAGCGGATCGACGCCGTCGAAGCCCGCGGCGTGCACTTCGCCGGACGCTTCGAGACCTTCGAGGACCTGCTGGCCTCCGACGTCGACGCGGTCGCGATCTTCACCCAGCGCTGGACCCATGGCGAGCACGCCCTGGCCGCGCTGCGCGCCGGCAAGCATGTCTACTCGGCGGTGCCGATGGCGATCGCGGAGGACGAGATCCGCCAGATCACCGAGGAGGTCCGGCGCACGGGCCTGGTCTACATGATGGGGGAGACCAGCCAGTACAACTCGGCAGTGGTCCTCGCCCGGCGGCTGCATCGCAGCGGAGTCTTCGGCGAGGTGTTCTACGCCGAGGGCGACTACGTCCACGACATGGACCTGGGCTTCTACGACGCCTACAAGTACTCCGGCGGCGAGGGCTGGAAGGCCACCGCCTCCTACCCGCCCCTGCTGTACCCCACCCACTCCATCGGCGGCATCCTCGGCGTGCTCGAGAATCACGCGGTCTCGGTCTCGGCGATCGGCCGGCCCGACACCCGCGGCGACGGCGTCTTCGACAAGGACGTCTCGATGTTCGACAACGACGTCTCCAACGCCTTCGCGCTGTTCGAGATGGACAACGGCGGCGCCTTCCGCACCAACGAGCTGCGGCGCGTGGGCTACCCCTCGCACCTGCGCGAGTCGCGCTTCCGCTTCTTCGGCGAGGCCTCCTCGTTCGAGGAGACGATCGACGTCACCTACTGGCACGACAAGGAACGCGTGCTGGACGTGAGCGACGCGATCCGCACCGCGGCGACCATGAGCCTGGACGATCCCCGCCTGGCCGACGTCTCCCCGGCCCTGCGCGATGCCTTCGTCGCCGGATCCTCCCCGGCCCACCACCAGTCGCGGCTGCCCGAGCAGTTCCACGGCATGCCCAACGGGCACGAGGGCGCCCACCACTTCCTGGTCGACGACTTCGCGCGCGCCGTGGTCGACGGCATGCAGCCCGCCGTCAACGCCTGGCAGGCCGCCCGGTACACCCTGCCCGGCGTCATCGCTCACCAGTCGATGAACAACGGCGGCGAGCGGCTGCCGATCGCCGACCTCGGGGACTGCCCGCTGCCCGTGCAGGATCTCGACGCCGACCAGGAGCCTCTGGATGTCGCCGCCCTGGAGCGGCTGATCGAGAGCTGAGCGCGCACAATGGCTCCATGACGAGCACTCCGGCGGCCGGGCACTGGGACAGCGACGCTCTCGGCGTGCTGATGGCGCCGTTGACCGGCACCCAGCTGCCGGAGTGGATGGGCGAGGTGCTCGAGGCGGGCCTGGCCTCGGTGATCCTGTTCGGGCACAACACCCCGGACCCGGAGACCGCGGCCGCCCTGTCCCGGGCCATGCACGCCCGCTCGGCGGACTGCGTGGTGGCGATCGACGAGGAGGGCGGGGACGTCACCCGCCTCCAGGCGGCCACCGGCTCCTCGCTGCCGACGGCGTGGGCGCTCGGCGAGGTCGACGATCCGGAGCTGACCCGCCACGCCGGCAGCGCTCTGGGCGATATCCTGGCCGCCTGCGACATCGACCTCGATCTGGCACCGGTCCTGGACGTCTCCACCGACCCGGCCAACCCCGTCATCGGCACCCGGGCCTTCAGCGACGACCCGGACCGGGTCGCCGCCCACGCCCAGGCGTTCGCCGCAGGCCTGATCGAGTCCGGGCTCGGCACCTGCGCCAAGCACTTCCCCGGTCACGGCGCCACCGCCACGGACTCCCACACCGCCCTGCCCCTGATCGAGCTGGACCGCGAGGAGTTCACGCGCGATCATCTCGCGCCGTGGTCCATCGCGCCGTGGCTGGATGCCGTGATGACCGCGCACGTGCTGGTCCCCTCGCTCGGGGAAGGGCCCGCCTCGATCTCGTCCTGGTCGCGCCCCGAGCTGGACCGCGCCGTCAGCGGCACCTTCCACGGCCTCGTGATCACCGATGCCCTCGACATGGCCGCGGTGGCCGGCACCGTCGGCTACGGCGAGGCCGCGGTGCGCGCCATCGAGGCCGGGGCCGACCTGCTGTGCCTGGGCACCTCCATCCGGCGCGACGACCGGCACATGCTGCGCGAGGCGCACGACGCCCTGGTGGCGGCCGTCGCCGACGGGCGGCTGAGCCGCGAGAGCCTGCATGCGCGGGCCGAGGGCACCCGGGCGCAGTGCCGCCGTCTGCGCACCCGCCGCCGATTCGTCCCCGCTCCCGAACTGCCCGCTGCGCTCGCTCACGCCGACGCGCTGGGCTCCGACGCCGCCGCCCGCGCCGTCCGCGGCCGCCACGCCCACCTGGACCTGCGCCCAGTGCTGGTGGCGGACCTCCGTGCCCGCGCCGATCACGCCTCCGGGGCCCGGGCTCCGCAATTGATCCAGGCACTCGCCGAGCAGGGAGTGCAGGCCGTTGTGCCGGACTATCCGGGCCAGGATGCCCATAGCCACCAGCTGACCTCGGCTCCGCAGGTCCTCGTACTGACCCGGCTGTCCCGCAGCGACCCTGACGAGGGGGCGCGCCTCAGCGCACTGCTGGCGCGCCGGCCCGACGCGATCGTGGTCCACACCGGTGTGCCCGACGCCGCTCCGGACCATCGCCGCCTGGTCCTCGCCCACGGCGCCGGCCGCACCATGATGCGCGCCGCCGTCGACCTCCTGCTGCGCGGGCGGTGAGCACGCGATCTCAACTCACCCCTGGGGCCGCGACATCCGCTGTGACCAGCGGATCTTTATTCCCTACGGCACCGTAGGTTACGCTCCCCGGCGTGAGTGTGTTCGCAACGACCATCCCCTCCGTCGCGGAGCAGGAGCCGATGATCCAGCTCCTCGCGCCCGACGGCACCCGCACCCCGCACGACGAGATGGACGCCGTGCTCGCCGGCCACGGCGGCTCGGCGGCAGGCGGTGCCGCATCCGGCGACGGGGACGACCTGGCCACCCCGGAGCGCCTGCGCGGCTACTACCGCGACATGGTGATGATCCGCGCCGCCGACCTCGAGGCCACCAGCCTCCAGCGCCAGGGCCAGCTCGGGCTGTGGGCCAGCGCCCTGGGCCAGGAGGCCGCCCAGATCGGCGCCGGCCACGCCTCTCGCGAGCAGGACTACCTGGTGCCGACCTACCGCGAGCACGGCATCGCCTGGGCCCGCGGCATCGAGCCGTGGCGCCTGCTGGAGCTCTACCGCGGCATCAGCCACGGCGGCTGGGACCCCAACGAGCTGCGCACCCACCCGTACATGATCGTCCTCGGCGCGCAGGCCCCCCACGCGGTCGGCTACGCCATGGGCCTGCAGCGCGACGGCGTCGTCGGCACCGGGGACACCGCGACCGACACCTCGGTGCTCGCCCTGTTCGGTGACGGCGCCTCCAGCGAGGGCGAGGTCGCCGAGTCCTTCACCTTCGCCGCCTCGTTCCAGGCCCCGGTCGTCTTCTACACCCAGAACAACCAGTGGGCCATCTCCGTGCCCGCCGCGGTGCAGTCCCGAGTGCCGCTGGCCCAGCGCTCCCGCGGCTGGGGCATCCCCTCGGTGCGGGTCGACGGCAATGACGTGCTCGCCGTGCTCGCCACCGTCCGCTCCGCGATGGACGCCGCCCGGGCAGGGGAGGGGCCGCGCTTCATCGAGGCCGTCACCTACCGCATGGCAGCCCACACCACCAGCGACGATGCCTCCCGGTACCGCCCCGCCTCCGAGGAGGAGGAGTGGGCAGCGAAGGACCCGATCCTGCGGCTGCGCCGTCACCTCGAGCAGCTCGGCGAGATCGATGAGGACTTCATCGCCCGCTGCGACCAGGAGGCGCACGACCTCGCCATGCAGCTGCACCACCACATCCACGGCATGGAGGACCCGGACCCGGTGGGCATGTTCGACCACGCCTACGCCGAGCCCCACCCGATCGTCGACGCCGAGCGCGAGGCCTACCTCGAGTACATCTCCCAGTTCGAGGACGAGGGCGAGGACGGGGGTCCAGCAGGCGAGGGCGCGGATCAGACCGGAGGGGCGCACCGATGAGCAGCACGAACCTTCCGATCGCCAAGGCCATCACCGCCGGGCTGCGCGACGCCATGCGCGCCGACGAGCGGGTGATGATGATGGGCGAGGACATCGGCATCCTCGGCGGCGTCTTCCGCGTCACCGACGGGCTGCACGCCGAGTTCGGCTCCCAGCGCGTGGTGGACACCCCGTTGGCCGAGGCCGGCATCGTCGGCACCGCCGTCGGCCTCGCCGTGCGCGGCTACCGGCCGGTGCTCGAGATCCAGTTCGACGGGTTCGTCTACCCGGCGTTCAACCAGATCACCACGCAGGTCGCGAAGATGCACAACCGCACCCTGGGCCAGGTGAAGATGCCGATCGTCATCCGCATCCCCCACGGCGGCGGGATCGGCGCGGTCGAGCACCACTCCGAGAGCCCCGAGGCGCTGTTCGCCCCCACTGCCGGGCTGCGGATCCTGGCACCGGCGAACGCGCAGGACGCGTACTGGATGACGCGCCAGGCGATCGAGTGCGAGGACCCGGTGATCATGCTCGAGCCCAAGCGGCGCTACTGGGTCAAGGGCGACGTCGACCCCGACCATCGCCCCGAGCTGACCCCGTGGCAGGCCGCGGTGGTCCGCCCCGGGACCGACGCCACCCTGCTCGCCTGGGGACCGAGCATGCCGCTGGCCCTCGAGAGCGCCCAGGCCGCGGCCGAGGACGGAATCGAGCTCGAGGTGATCGACGCCCGGTCGCTGTCCCCGATCGACGTCCCCACCATCGCCGCCTCGGTCAAGCGCACCGGGCGGCTGCTGATCGTGCACGAGGCCCCCGTGCTCGGCGGCCTCGGCGGCGAGATCGCCGCCCGCATCAGCGAGGAGTGCTTCTACCACCTCGAGGCGCCCGTGCTGCGCGTGGGCGGCTACCACCTGCCCTATCCGCCGGCGCGCATGGAGCACGCCTTCCTGCCCGACCTCGACCGGGTGCTCGACGGCGTGGACCGTCTGCTCGAGCACTGACGGCAGCGCCCGTCGCCCGCGTGAAAGGATTCCTGCCATGAGCTCGTCCTCGCAGTCCTCGTCCTCCGGGTCGTCCGCGGCCTCGTCCTCGATCGTCCGGATCCCCCTCACCGACCCCGGCGAGGGCCTGACCGAGGGCGAGATCATCGACATCAAGGTCGCCGTCGGCGACACCATCGCCATCAACGATCCCGTGGCCGAGGTGGAGACCGCCAAGAGCGCGGTCGAGCTGCCCAGTCATGTCTCCGGCACCGTCACCGCGATCCTGGTCTCGGTCGGCGACGAGGTCCCCGTCGGCACCGACCTGATCGAGGTCGACACCGCCGGCGGGCCGGCCCCGTCGGCACCGGGTGCGGATCAGGCTGCCGGACAAGCCGCTCCGGCCGATGCGCCCGAGGCGGCCGCCGATGCCCCTGCTGCCGAGGCGGCCGCCGAGAGCGTGCAGACCGCGGCCGAGGTGGCACCCCAGCAAGAGCCTGCCGACGCGGCCGGAGGCGCCGGGGCTGCCGAGGGCGCTCCGGCGACGCCCGCCGAGGAGGAACCCAAGAACCTGGTCGGCTACGGTGCCTCCGCCTCCCCGCAGCGCCGTCGCCGCCGCCGCGCCGCCCAGCAGGACGAGGCGCAGGTGCCCATCGACCGCATCCTCGCCAAGCCGCCCGTGCGCAAGCTCGCCCGGGATCTCGGCATCGCCCTGGCCGACGTGTTCGCCACCGGGCCCGACGGGACGGTCACCCGCGCCGACGTGCTCGCCGCCCAGCAGCGCGCGATGTCCGGCGAGGGCCCCTCCGGGCACGACGGGCACTACTTCCCCGAGGAGTCCCCGCAGGTGCCCGAGGGGCTCGGCGGCGCCATGAAGTCCACCCGCGATCATTCGTTCACGCAGGTCAGCAGCGACGAGCGCACCACCCGGGTGCCGATCCGCTCGGTGCGCAAGCGCACCGCCGAGGCGATGGTGGCCTCCGCCTTCACCGCCCCGCACGTGACGGTGTTCAACGAGATCGACATGACCCGGACCGCGCAGATCATCGCGGACCTCAAGAGCTCGAGGGAGTGGGCCGACGTCAAGGTCAGCCCCTTGGTCGTGGTCGCGAAAGCCCTGCTGGTGGCGATCCGCCGCAATCCCGAGGTCAACGCCTCGTGGGACGAGAAGAACCAGGAGATCGTCTACAAGCACTTCGTGAACCTGGGGATCGCCGCCGCCACCCCGCGCGGGCTCATCGTGCCCAACGTCAAGGACGCGCACCTGATGACGCTGCGCGAGCTGGCCGAGGCGATCGATGACCTGGCCAAGACCGCGAGGGCCGGGCGCACCTCCCTGTCGGACACTCGTGAGGGCACCATCACCATCACCAACTTCGGTGTGTTCGGGATCGATTCCGGCACCCCGATCCTGAACCCGGGGGAGTCGGTGATCCTCGGCGTCGGCGCCATCAAGGAGAAGCCCTGGATGGTCGACGGGCAGATCGTGCCGCGCAAGATCGCCCAGCTCGCCCTGAGCTTCGACCACCGCCTGATCGACGGCGCCCTCGGCGCCGAGCTGCTGCGCGACATCTCCGCCGTGCTGGAGGACCCCGCCCTGGGCCTGGTATGGGGTTGATCGACGACCAGCGAGCCTGGGGTCGTCGGCGAGCTTGCGAGTCGGCGGCACCGGGTGAGCGGGAGGAGATCAACCGATGGGGCGGAGGGTTGATCGACGACCTGCGAGCCCGGGGTCGTCGGCGAGCTTGCGAGTCGGCGGCACCGGGTGAGCGGGAGGAGATCAGCCGAGACGGCGGAGCGTCGAGCGACGAGCCCGCACCCTGGGACCGGGGCGCCCCGCGCGTCGGTACCCTGATCCGGTGACTTCGAGCCCTGATCCGCAGCCGCCCGCGTCGCGGCGCGATGACCCGCGGATGCAGACGGCGGAGATGGCCGCGCTGGGTTTCGAGGGCGCGGACGAGTGGGAGACCGAGTCCGAGACCATCGGGTCGGGCCCGGTGGACGTGCCCTGGGCGTGGTGGAAGATCGCGCTGATGGTCGCCGCAGGCGGTGCGCTGGGGTCGATGCTGCGCTTCGTCATCACGATCCTGGCGCCGACCGTCACCACCCCCACCCTGGTCGAGGTGCCCTGGGCGACGTTCTGGGTCAACGCGATCGGCTGCCTCGCCCTGGGGGCGCTGACGGGGGTGCTGGAGGTGCGCCGGGCCGGTCCGTGGGTCCAGCCGCTGCTGGGCACCGGACTGTGCGGCGGATTCACCACCATGTCCACCGTGGTCCTCGAGGGCTCTGCCATGATCGGCGCCGACTTCCCCCTCAAGGCCTTCGGCTACGCCCTGCTCACCGTGGTCGTGTGCCTCGGCGCGGTGGTGATCGGCATGCTCGCCGGGCGCCGCATCGCGCAGCAGATGGCTGAGGGCTCGAGAGGCCAGCGGGACTCGAGGGGCCAGCGGGACTCGAGGGGCCAGCGGGGCACGAGAGATCAGGAGGGCTCGAGGGGTCAGCGGGGCTCGAGGCGCCAGCGAGGCCAGCGGCGCTCGCGCGCTCAGCGGGATGAGGCAGGGGCCGACGGGACCGAGTCCACGGACGAGGGGAGCGCCACATGAACGCCGGCACCTTCTTGCTGGGCATGCTGCTGGTCAGCCTCGGCGGGGCGGCAGGCTCCGTGCTGCGATGGGGCGTGCGGGAGTACGGACTGCGCTGGGCGGCCGGTCGCAGCAGCGGAGCCGAGGAACGCGTCCGGCCCTGGCTCACCTTCGCCGTCAACGTCGTGGCCTGCTTCCTGCTCGGCCTCATCGTCGCCCGGCTCGGCGCCGCCACCGGTCCCGCCGAACTCGCGTACCTGCTGCTCGCGGCCGGGGTCTGCGCCGGCCTCTCCACGCTCTCGACCGCCGCGGTCGACGTGGTCGATCTGATCCGCCGGGGCCGCATCGCCATGAGCGTCGCCTACTTCCTGCTGAGCATCGGCGCCGGTATGGCCGCCCTGTGGTCGGGCCTGGTGATCGCCTCGTGAGCGCGCTCTCCGCACGGCGACCGTCTGCGCTGGTCGTCGCGATCCTCCTCGGTGCGCTCACCGTGCTGGCCGTGATCTCGGTCCTCGCGGCCGGTGCCGCCGGCGGCGGCAACCTCGTGCTGCGCGGCGCCGGGGCGATGGCACGCGCCGGAGCGCCGGTCTCCGCGATGCTCGCGGACCTCGCGGCGGCCGTGACCCTGGGTGGTGCCGTCGTCGCCGGCTGGCTGCTGCACGCGGAGGCCGACCGCGCCCGAGTCATGACCGCGGTGGCCGTCGCGGCCGGTATCACCACGCTCGCCCGAGGCACCTCCCTCGCCTTCTCCTATGCCGTGGCCACGGGGCAGGCCGTCGGGTCGGTGCGCTTCGGCTCCGACCTCGAGGTGTTCCTGGCCACCGACCTCGGCGTCTGGCTGGTCAGCGCCCTGGTGATCGCCGCGGCCGCCACGACGATCGCGGTCGCCGGCACCTCCCGCGGCATCGCCCGGACGGTTGCCGTGGCGGCCGGGCTGGTCGCCTTCGCCAGCGCGATGACCGGCCACGCCGGGGGCGGGCAGAACCATGAGGTGGCCACCTCCACGATGCTCATCCATCTGCTGGCCGTCGGGATCTGGCTGGGCGGGCTGGCGGTGCTGCAGCTGCTGCCGTCCACCGCCCGGGACGATGCGACCGTGGTGCGCGGCTTCTCCCATCTGGCGCTGATCTGCTGGATCGCTCTGGCGGTCAGCGGGGTGTGGGCGCTGTCGGTGCGCATGAACGCTCCCTCGGAGGTTCTCACCAGCGCGTATGTGCAGCTGGGGCTGGCCAAGGCCGTCCTGCTGGTGGCCCTCGGCGGGCTCGGCGTGATCCAGCGCCGCCAGCTCGCCACGGGCTTCGCGGCCGAGGGACCGGGGCACCGTGCGGCCGGCATCTATCGTCGGCTGGCCGTTCTCGAGCTCGCGCTGATGGGTCTGGCCGTGGCGATCGCCGCGGCCATGAGCTCCTCGCCGCCGCCGGCCGCCGAGGGCATCCCGCCGGCGGGCCCGGCCGGGATCCTCACCGGCTACCCCCTGCCTCCGGCCCCGGACCTGGGCACGGTCCTCACCGCGTGGCGCCCCGCGCCGTTCGGCATGATGCTCGCCTGCGTGCTGCTGCTGGTGTGGTGGCGGCCGCGCGGCCCGCAGCGGACGCGGAGCGCGAGCATCCGTCTGGTGCTGGGAGCGGCCGTGCTGGTGGCGCTGACCAGCGGCCCGCTGAACGTGTACAGCAAGGTGCTGGTCTCCGCGCATCTGCTGCAGCACGTGCTGCTGCTGGCGGTCGCCGGCGTGCTGCTGGGCACCGCGCTGGCGGTTCCTGCCCGGATGCGGAGGGCACTCAGCGGCCGACATTGGCTCGCCGCGTTGGTGGCGGGCGCGCCGGTGGCCCTGCTCGCGGGCGTCTATGCCGGGCCGCTGCTGCGGATCGCCCTGGAAGGACACGCCGGGCACCTGGTGCTGCAGGTTCTGGCACTGACCGGCGGTGCGGTGGTGACCTTCGCGGTGCGCAGCCTCGCGGGGGTCCGGGCAAGGATCCTCGTGATCGCCGTTCCGCTGGCGCTCGCGGTCGCCGGGGCAGTGGTGCTGCTCAGCACCGACACGCTGATCGCGGCGAGCTGGTTCGGGGCCACCGGGCGCCGGTGGTGGCCCGACGCCCTGGCCGATCAGCAGCGCGGCGGGATCGCCGTCGCGGTCGTGTCCCTCGCGGCCGCTGCCGTCGCGGCGCTCGCCGTGCGCCATCCTGCGTCGCAGCGATCACGCTGACCCGCGGGGGGTCACTCGAACAGGCCGCGCACCGTGCGCAGGCGGGCCAGCAGGGTCTCGCGGTCCGCCGCCGGCACCAGCTTCTCACCCTCCCCGCCCGAGGAGATCCCGGCCGAGCGGGCACGGACGCGGTTCGCGCCGAGCACGCCGCCGATCCGCCCGAGCAGACCCGCGTCGCCGGTGGCGCGGGCGGTGGCCACCGCGCTCTCCGAGCCGGCGCGCAGGCGCTGGAACTCCTGGAGCGCGGGCGAGCCCTCGCGGGCTGCATGCAGCAGGTAGGCGGCGATATCGGCCTGCTGGACCAGGACCGGCAGCATCCCGCCGGGGCCGCGCTGCTGGCCGAGGACCACCAGGTCATCGCGGCCACGGGGAAACGCACCGAGGAACAGATCGAGGTCACCGCCGGCGGTGCGCGGCACGACGTCCTCGGGCAGGTGGCCCGCGCCGGATTCGTAGCCGGTCGCGAGCACGATCAGGTCCGGGGCGAAGTCGCCGTGGGCGGCGGGACCGCCATGTCCGGCGAGGGTGAGGGTGCCGTTGTGGGCGATCCCGGCGATCTCGCCGACGGGAGTGATGCGGCCCTCGCGCACGCGATCGAGCACCTCGTCGGAGACGATCACGGTGTCCTCCAGCAGCGGCGCGGCCGGGCGCGGGAGGCCGACGTCGGCCGGGTTGCCCACGCGGCGGCCGATCACGGCTTCGGCGATCTTCCCGTTCAGGCCTCCGAGCACGGCCGGCTCACGGGCGGCGGCCACGTCGCCCGGGACGCCCCCGATGCGGCGAGGGACGACCCAGTGCCCGGTGCGCACCGACCAGCCGACCTCGAGGGCCCGGCGCGCGGCATCGACCGCGATGTCCGCCGCGGACTGCCCGGAGCCGACGACCAGCACCCGCTGGCCTTCCAGCCCGTCGGGCCCGGTCCAGTCCTTGGAGTGGATGACCCTGATGGAGGAGGGCACCTCGGCCGCCCAGGCGGGGCGGTGCGGGCGCTCGGAGATGCCGTGGGCGGAGATCACGGCGCGGTAGATCATGATCTCGCCGGTGGAGAGCTCGACCTGCCACACGTTGTCCTCGAAGGGGCGGGCGTAGCGCACCTCGACGCTGGGGCGGAAGTGCTCGGTCAGCTCGTGGCGGGCCGCGTAGGCGCGCAGGTACTTCGCCATGTGCGCCGGCCGCAGGTACTCGGGGAAGGAGACCGGCTGCAGCATGTCCTCGTACTGCGTGAACTCGCGCGAGGAGATCATCTCCATCGCCGGCCAGATCGGGGTGTCCTCGCGCTCCTCGTTCCAGATCCCGCCGACGTGCTTGGCGCGGTCGACCAGGTCGAAGGGGAGATCCAGCGCCTTCAGCGCCGCGGCGGCCGCCAGGCCGGCCGGGCCGGCGCCGATGACCAGCACCTTCTCGCGGGTGGGGATCTCGTCGTGGAGCTCGGGCATCGGGAAGAGCCTTCCGAGTCGGGTGGCGCGCGGCGACCGGGACGGACCCGGCCACCGGTCTCAGCGGCGGGCAGACGCTGGCCATCCTAGTCGTCCGCCGCGGGCGGCACGGCCGCGGCGGAGCGAGCGGGTGGGAGCCGGTGGGCCCGTGCTCACGGTTCGAGGGAGGCGGCTTTCTCCCGAGCCAGCAGCAGGGCCCCGGGCAGGCCCGTGGTGACGGCGCAGAAGGGGCGACCGTCGGACTGCAGGCCCGTGACGACCTCGTCGTGGATCGGGCCCGGGGTGGCCAGCACCGAGCCGGCCAGCACCACGGGCAGGGCGGCCTCGGCGTCCAGGGCGCGCACGGTGTCCATGACGTGCCTGATCGCGGTGTCGAGGATGTCGCGGGCAGCCGGGTCCTCGGGGACGGTCGCCGGCAGATGCGCGAACCGGCCGAGGGCGGCGGGGGCCCCGGCGGGCAGCTGCTCGTCCAGGGCCCGGATGAGGTCCTGGCGCGGATCACCGGTGGGGGAGGGCGGGACCAGCCCGTCCCGCAGATCCAGCTCGAGCATGTCGCCGACCTGCTCCGTCAGCATCGTGCGACGGCCGCGGCCGTCGATATCGGCGGCGACCGCCTGCAGGGTGCGCCGGCCCAGCCAGACGGCGGAACCGATGTCGCCGAGGAGCCAGCCCATCCCGTCGCGCCGGGCCACCGGCTCGCGACCGCGGAAGCGGACGGCGACCGCGCCCGTGCCGGCGAGCACGAGCAGTCCGTCATCGCCCACGTCCCCGGCGAGGAAGGCGGTGTGCAGGTCATCGGTGATCAGCACCCGGTCTGAGGCGATGCCGAGGGCAGCCACGCGCTCGCCGACGGAGCGGCGCACGTCCTCGGCCCGGGCCGGTCCGGCACCGGAGATCCCCAGCGCGAGGGCGGCGACCTCCGGCGCGCGGCCGAGTTGCTGATGGCCGCGCTCCAGCACCTCGCGGATCGTGCCGGTGAGGTGGTCGAGGGCTGCCGCCCCGGACGAGCGCAGGTTCGCGCCCGGTCCCTCCGCCTCGGCGAGCACGTCGGGTCCCGGCGCGGAGCGATCGAGGCGAGCGAGGACGACACGCGATGTGGTCGCCCCGATGTCCCCGGCGAGGACCGCGCGCGACGGTGCGGGGCCGGACGCTCCTGCGCCGGATGATGCAGGGCCGGACGCTCCAGCATCGGACGCTCCAGCGCCGGACGGTGCAGAGATGTCGGCGTCCATGGCGATGCTCCCTCGGTCGTTCCCCGCGCGGTCGGACCCCATCGTAGGGCGGCGTGCGGGGCCCGGTGCCCCCGGTGGACGTGCACCGACCGGTGCAGAGGCCCGGGCCGGTTCAGAGGTCCAGGCCGGCCTGGACCTCGCGCATCGCCTCGGCCGAGGCGTGCATCCGCGCCAGCTCCCGATCGTCCATCGGCACCTCGAGACGCCGGACGGCGCCCGCCCGGCCCACCACCGTCGGCATCGACATCGCGACGTCGTCCAGTCCGTGCCACCCCTCCAGCGGCGTCGAGACCGGCAGAACCGCGTTCTCATCGCGCACGATGGCCTCGACGATGCGGGCCGCCGCCACGCCGATCGCGAGGTTGGTGGCGCCCTTGCCCTGGATCACCGTGTACGCGGCCCCGGCGACCTCGCGCTCGAGCTCCTCGAGCGCGGTGCGGTCCAGCGCAGGTCGCCCCTCGGCATCGAGCCAGCCCGTCAGCGGCACCTGGCCGATGCTGGCGGAGGACCACAGGCCGAACTCGCTGTCGCCGTGCTCGCCGACGATGGTGGCGTGCACGCTGCGGGAGGAGACCCCGAGCCGGGTGGCCAGCAGCCAGCGCAGCCGGGAGGTGTCCAGCACGGTTCCCGAGCTCATCACCCTCCCGCGGGGGAGACCGGAGATGCGGGCCGCGGCCAGGGCCAGCACGTCGGCAGGGTTCGTCACCAGCACGTACACAGCATCCGGTGCCTGCTCGAGCAGCTGCGGCAGCAGGCTCTGCAGGATCGCGACATTGGTCCCGGTCAGTTCGAGGCGGGTCTGGCCGGGCTTCTGCCGTGCCCCGGCGGTGATCACCACGACGTCGGCCCCGGCGACGACGGAGATGTCGTCCCCGCCGATCACCTCGGCCCCGGAGGCCAGCGAGCTGCCGTGGGAGAGATCGAGCACCTCCGCGTCGACCTTGGCGGTGTTCACGTCGTACAGGGCGATGGTGCGGGCCGAGCCGCGCAGCATGGCGGCGTAGGCGACGGAGGAGCCGACGGAACCGGCTCCGACGACGGCGAGCTTGGGGGCGGCCGAGGGTGGCGCGACGGCGGGGGCGACGGTGCTCATGGCACCAGTGTGGGTGCCGGGGCCCTCCGTGCACAGAGCGATCCGGGAGAAAGCTTCGCCGGGAAAAACAGTCGACGCCGTTCCCGCGCCGCTCCTAGACTCGCCCCGTGCGCATCTGATCAGCCCCGTCCATCGCCGCGTCCCGCGACCAGGAGCTGATCCATGCCCTCGCATCCCCGTCCCACCGCCCCGACCGATCGATCCGTCGCCGGGGCCGCCGCGCCCTCCGCCGCCGGGGCCGCGGCCGCGGACCCCGCCCTGCACCTGCGCGCCGAGGGGATCTCCTTCTCCTTTCCCGACCGGCGCGTGCTGACCGATATCAGTCTCGTGGTGCCCGCGGGACGCCCCACCGGCCTGCTCGGGGAGAACGGCAGCGGCAAGTCCACGCTGCTGCGCATCCTCGCCGGTGCCCTGCAGCCCGAGGGCGGAACCGTCTCAGCGCCCGGCCCCGTCGGCCTGCTCCACCAGGAGCTGCCGTTCCCGGGGTCCGCCACCCTCGCCGACGTCGTCGCCGATGCGCTGGCCCGCTCTCGCCGCCTGGAGCGCGAGCTCGCGCGGGCAGGGGAGGCGCTCGCCGGCGGGACCGGTGAGCCGGCCCCCGAGGCGGCCCGCCGATACGACCAGCTGCTGGCCGAGGCGACTCTGGCCGACGTGTGGAACGCCGACCGCCGCGCCGAGACGGTCCTGGCCGGTCTCCATCTCGACGGCCCGGGCCGGAGCACCCGACTCGACCGGATCAGCGGCGGCCAGCGGGAGCGGCTCGCCCTCGCCCATCTCCTCATCGCCCGTCCCACGACGTGGCTGCTGGACGAGCCCACCAATCATCTCGACGACGACGGGGCCGCGTTCCTGGCCTCCGCGATCCACGAGCATCCGGGGCCGGTGCTCATCGCCAGCCACGACCGGGCTTTCCTCGACGACGCCACGCTCGCCCAGCTCGACCTGGACCCCGCCGAGAGCCCCGTGGCCTCCCCGCCGGGCGGGCTGACGCTGTACACCGGGGGATTCTCCGAGTACCTGCTGGCCCGTCTCGAGGCGCGGGAGCGGTGGGAGCACCGGTTCCGCGCCGAACAGGAGGAGCTGGCCTCCCTGCGCCGGGCGGTCACGGATTCGGCGGAGGTCGGCCACGCGGGCCGCGGCCGGCGCACCGAGGCCAGGGCCGCCAAGAAGTTCTACGCCGACCGCAACGCCAAGACCGTCTCGCGGCGACTGCGGGAGGCCCGGGCCCGCCTCGAGCAGCTCGAGGCGGAGCAGGTGCGCAAACCCCCGGCCGAGCTGCACTTCACCCACCTGCCGTCGGCCCCGCGGCGGGGTGGCGGGGGAGCGGACGGTGCCGTGCTGGTGACGGCGAGCCGGGCAGCGGTCTCCGGCCGCCTCGCGCCGACCTCGTTCAGCCTCGCCGCCGGTCAGCGGCTGCTGGTCACCGGGCCCAACGGGTCGGGGAAGTCGACTCTGCTGGACACGGTGACCGGGGCGCTCGAGCCGACGGCGGGCAGCATCGACCGGCCCCGCGGTCTGCGCATCGGTCACCTCGGGCAGGACGACGAGGCGATCCCGGGGCGCACCGTCGATGAGCACCTGCGCGCCGCAGCGACTGGCTCCGCCCGGCTTCCGCTCGAGGACGGCGCCGTGCCCGAGCTGTTCGGCCTGGTCCACCCCCGCGACCTCTCCCGGCCGCTCGATCAGCTCTCCCGCGGCCAGCTGCGCCGCGTGATGCTCGCAGCCCTCCTGCTGGATCCGCCCGAGCTGCTGGTGCTCGATGAGCCCACGAACCACCTGGCCCTGGTCACCGCCACCCGGTTCGAGCAGGCCCTGCAGGACTGGAACGGCACGGTGCTGATCGCCTCCCATGATCGCTGGCTGCGCAAGCGCTGGCAGGGCGAGGTGCTCGAGCTGGCATGACCCGCCCTGCGTGGTCGGCAGGCGGCATCAGCTGCGGCACCGTCGCTCTCCCACCGTCCGGCCGGTGGCGTCACACGAGTTCACTGACGTCGGCGTGGCTCGCCGCGGTGCGTCACTGTGAACTCGACCCCGTTCTCAGGAGGAGCGCCATGACCGACACGTCCGCGACACCGCAGCAGTTCGAGACCCTCGCCATCCACGCCGGGCAGGAGCCGGATCCGGGCTCCGGGGCTCGCGCCCTGTCGATCCAGCAGACGACGAGCTTCGTCTTCCCCAGCGCGGAATCGGCCGCGGACCGCTTCGCCCTGGCCGAGGCCGCTCCGATCTACACCCGCATCACCAATCCCACCCAGGCAGCGGTCGAGGACCGGATCGCCGCGCTCGAGGGCGGCGCGGCCGGGCTCCTGGTCGCCTCCGGCCAGAGCGCGATCAGCCTGTCGATCCTCAATCTGGCCGGCGCCGGGGACTCCGTGGCCGTCTCCCCGAGCCTGTACGGCGGCTCGTTCAACCTCTTCAAGCACACCCTGTCCCGGCTCGGCATCACCCCGCAGTGGATCGAGGACCCCACCGACCCCGAGTCCTGGCGGGCCGCGGCCGACGAGACCACCCGGGCCTTCTTCGTCGAGTCCATCCCCAACCCCAAGCACGACCTGCCCGACCTGCGCGCGATCGCCGACGTCGCGCACGAGGTCGGTGTGCCGCTGGTGGTGGACAACACGGTGGCCACCCCCTTCCTGCTGCGGCCGCTCGAGCACGGGGCGGACGTCGTCGTCCATTCCGCCACCAAGTTCCTGGGCGGACACGGCACCTCGATCGCGGGCGTCATCATCGACGGTGACAGCTTCGACTTCACGGCCCACGCCGAGAAGTACCCGCAGTTCACCCAGCCCGACGAGTCCTACAAGGGGCTGGTCTTCTCCACGGTGCCCGCCGCCTTCGCCACCCGCGCCCGCACCAACCTGCTGCGCGACCTGGGGCCGGCCATCTCCCCGTTCAACGCCTTCCTCATCGGGCAGGGCCTGGAGACGCTGCCGCTGCGCATGGAGCGCCACCTGGCCAACACCCACCGGGTCGCCGCCTTCCTCGAGGCCGACGAGCGGGTGTCCTCGGTGACCTGGGCGTCGCTGGAGTCCTCGCCCTACAAGGCGACGGCGGACACGTACCTCCCCAAGGGCGCCGGCAGCGTGCTGGGCTTCGTCCTGCCCGGCGGGGTCGAGGCCGGCCGGCGCTTCGTCGACGCCCTGACCCTGCACTCCCACGTCGCCAACATCGGTGACGTGCGCTCGCTGGTGATCCACCCGGCCTCGACCACCCACGCGCAGCTGAGTGAAGCCGAGCAGCGCGCCGCCGGCGTCGAACCCGGCTTCGTGCGGCTCAGCGTCGGCATCGAGCACATCGACGACATCCTCGCCGACCTCGAGCAGGGACTGGCCGCCGTCTCCGCGTGAGCCGGCAGGGGCGGAGCACGACTGCGGCCGTTGTGCCGCCGGCCAGGCGAGCTGGATACGCTGGGCACATCATGAGCAACCAGCCCGCGCCCCTGCCGTCCGTCCCGCTCGATCGCTGGCCACCGGTGTGGACCCCGAGCGCCGTGATCTTCGACTGCGACGGGCTGCTGGTGGACACCGAAGGCCGCTGGGTGCTGCTGCAGGAGGACTACCTCGCCCGGCACGGCGCGGCGCTGGACCCGGAGGCGCGGCGCGCCCTGACCGGCCGGGCCGCCGAGATCGTCGTCCTCGCCATCGCCGAGGCCGTCGGCAAGGATCCCCAGCTGGTGGGCCGCGAGCTCCTCGAGGAGCATCGCAGCACCATCGGGGAGAAGCTCACCCCGCTGCCCGGGGCGCTCGAGACGCTGCGAACCATCGCCGGCGTGAAGCCGGTCGCCGTGGCCTCCAACTCCCCGCGGGAGATGCTGGAGGTCAAGCTGGCCGAGCTCGGCATCGCCGACGTCGTGGACGTCTCGATCGCCATCGAGGACGTCGCCGCCCCCAAGCCCTCCCCGGAGATTTACCTCGCCGCGGCGCGCGCCCTGGGGGCCGATCCCGCCGACTGCCTCGGATTCGAGGACTCGGAGACCGGGGCCGAGGCGGCACTGGCCGCCGGGCTGCAGCTGATCGCGGTCCCCTCGATCCCCGGGCAGGATCCGCGGGCCCCGCGCCGGCTCAGCTCCCTGACCGACGCGGTGCTGGCCGACTGGATCGCCGGCTGGGAGAGCACCCGATGAGCGTCGCGGCCCCGGCCCGGTTCACGGAGGCCTTCGGGGACTGGACTCCGCGGGCGGTCGTCTTCGACTGCGACGGACTGCTGCTGGACACCGAGAGGGTCTGGCAGCGCGCTCAGGACAGTGTCGTGGCCGGGGTGCAGGCGACGCTGGAGGACGAGGACCACGCCGAGCTGCACGGCTCGACCATCCAGGTCGCCGCGGCCCTGATCGCCCGCAGGGCCCGCGCCGAGGAGCAGCGGGTCCTGGACGATCTGCACCGGGAGTTCGAGCGCGAACTGGCCGGCGCGATCCGCGTGATGCCGGGCGCCGAGGAGATCGTGCGGCGGGCCGGGGCCCGCGTCCCGCTGGGATGCGCCTCGAACTCCTGGCTCGAGGCGCTCGAGCACAAGCTCACCCTCGGCGGGCTCCGAGAGCACTTCGCCGTGCTCGAGGCCTCCGACACCGTCGAACGCGGCAAGCCCGCCCCGGACATGTACGCCGCGGCGGCCCGCGCTCTCGGCGTCGCGCCGGGGGACACGCTCGCTCTCGAGGATTCCGGCACCGGCGCACGCGCCGCCCGTGACGCCGGTCTGCGTCTGATCGCGGTGCCCACTTCGGGGCACCCTGCGCCTCCGGCTGACCTGGTGCTCGAGGACTTGACCGACCCCGACCTGGCCGCATGGATCGAGACCTGGTGACCATGAGGCGAAGTCCACGCATGTCACGCCGACTGGCCACTGCCCATCGACGCGGTGTTCACTGGTCCCCATGACCACACCCTCCGACCCCTCTGCGCCGCTGACCGCCCGCGCCCACGGCTCCCCGTTGCGCGGCCGCGGCTGGCTGAACACCGGTGGCGCCGAACTCGACCTGGAGGCCCTGCGCGGCAAGATCGTGCTGCTGGACTTCTGGACGTTCTGCTGCGTGAACTGCCTGCACGTGCTCGATGAGCTGCGGCCGCTGGAGGAGAAGTGGGCCGACGAGCTCGTCGTGGTCGGCGTCCACTCCCCGAAGTTCGAGTTCGAGAAGGACCCCGACGCGCTCGCCGCGAACATCGAGCGCTACGAGGTCGATCACCCCGTCATCGACGATCCCGAGCTGGAGACGTGGACCGAGTACGGTGCCCGCGCCTGGCCGACCCTGATGGTCCTGGACACCCAGGGCCGCATCGCGGGGAACCTCTCCGGCGAGGGCCATGCCGCGAACCTCGACGCGCTCATCGAGCGGCTCGTCGGCGAGGGCGAGGCCGACGGCTCGCTGCGCCGCGGACCGGCCCCCACCGTGATCGCCGAACGGCCCCAGCAGACCCTGCGCTTCCCCTCCAAGCTCACCACCCTGCCCGATGGCCGTCTGGTCGTCTCCGACGCCGGCCAGCACCGTCTGGTGGTCTTCCAGAACGACGGCGTGACCGTCGACGAGATCATCGGCACCGGTCACCGCGGGCACGTGGACGGGGAGGGGGAGCGCGCTCAGTTCGCCGAGCCCAACGGCGTCCTCGCCCTGCCCGACGAGGTCGCCGCCGAGGTCGGCTACGACCTGCTGGTGGCCGATACCGCCGGCCACACGCTGCGCGGCGTGAAGGTCGGCCAGGACCGACTGCTGCGCTCACGGACCGCCACCGAGGTGCACACCGTCGCCGGCTCCGGAGCGCAGTGGATGCAGGGCGAGCCCCTGCCCCGCGGCGAGGGCGATGCCCGTGGGTATGCCCTCTCGACCCCGTGGGACCTGACCTGGTCGCACGTGCTCTCCCGCGCCGTGATCGCCATGGCCGGCATCCACCAGATATGGACCTTCGACCCCGTCACCGGGGCTCTGATGGTGCTCGCCGGCACCACGCAGGAGGGCCTCGTGGACGGCCCCGCCGTCACCTCCTGGTGGGCACAGCCCTCCGGGGTCGACGAGCTGCCCGACGGTCGTCTCGTCGTCGCCGATGCCGAGAGCTCGGCGGTGCGGACGCTGGACCCGCACACGATGCTCGTGAGCACCCTCGTCGGCGAGGGGCTGTTCGACTTCGGCCATGTCGACGGCCCCGCCGGTCCGGACGGCGTCGCCCGTCTCCAGCACCCGCTGGGCGTGACCGCCCTGCCCGACGGCCGGATCGCCGTGGCGGACACCTACAACGGCGCCATCCGCCTCATCGAGGAGCATTCCGGGGAGGTCGACGCCGACGGGGAGGAGACCCCGCCCGTCGCCGCCGTGACCGTCGTGACGGTCGCCACCGACCTCAAGGAGCCGTCCGACGCGATCGTCGGCCCCCCGGTCGACGGCATCGGCCAGCTGATCGTCGTCGAGTCCGGCGCCCACCGCGTCACCTGGGTCCCCGTGGCCAAGGCCGCCGAGCGGGTCATCGACGAGGGCGCCCAGCGCTCCGAACGCCCGGTGACCGAGATGGGTCCGGGCCCGATCACGCTCCGTGTGCTGTTCACCCCGCCCGAGGGCCACAAGCTCGACGACTCCCTCGGGCCCTCCACCCAGGTCACCGTGTCCACCACGCCGTCCGCCATGCTGACCAGCGGCGGAGGGGTCGACACGCCCCTGGAGCGCACGATCGAGCTGGATCCCGCCTACGGTGAGGGCGTTCTGCACGTCAATGCGCGCGCCGCATCCTGCGATGCCGACCCCGCCGTCGAGTTCCCCGCCTGCCACATGCACCAGCAGGACTGGGGAGTCCCGATCCGGATCGTCGAGGGCGCACCCACCCACCTGGATCTGTCCCTGCTCGCCTGAGTCGCCACAGGCCGACTCCACCGAGCCCCGTCGTCGGAAGCATCTCTCTTGGATCTGATCACGCAATTCCCCCTGGGCGACGACATCGCCGTGACCCTGCTGGTGCTGGGGGTGCTCTCCCTGGTCGCCCTGGTGGCCGGAGCCGTCGTCCCCAGCCGCCTGCGCCGCGACGAGGACAGCCCCGAGGTCGACGCCGGGCTCGGACGTCGCCTGGGCGTGCATCTGGCCTCGTCCGGCTCGATCATCCTGTGGGTCGGCGTGCCCGCCGTGGTGCTGCTCTACCTGGTCCCGGGCTCGACGGATGACCGCATCCTGCGCTCGGTGATGATGCTGGTGGGTCTTCTGCTCGGCCCGCTCGCCGCCTGGCGCGGCCTCGCGATCCAGCTCGCCGCGCTCGGGGTCGATGCGGAGCGACGCCCCGCGCTGATCAACCGCCTCGGCGCCCTGACGGTCACGGGCGCGCTCGCGCTGGCGATCCTGCCGGTCGCCATCGTCGTGTGGTTCACCCACGCCAGCGGCTCGGCCGCGCTGATGGCCCTGGCCGGGGGCGCCGCGATCTCGGCGTTCGCGATCCGGGTGGCTGCCGCGCCGCTGGACACCGCCGCCTCCGCCTCCGCGATCCTCGTGGGGACCGACGAGCACGAGATCGCCGCCGACGACACCGACAACCTCGGCGCACCCCATCTGCGCACCTCCCGCATGTTCCGCCGCGGGGCCGCTCTCAGCGCCGACCTGGTGGCTCTGGCCACCGCGGGCGCCGCCGTCGGCGTCATCCTCGGCGTGCCCGTGCTGGCCGCCGAGGGCATCCTGGTGGTGCTGCTCGCCCTCGGAGTGGCGATGCTCGCCGCCGGTGCGAGCGCCGTCATCCCGCACCCGGGCGGGCCCGGCCGCGAGCGCAGCGCTCTCCAGCTGGGCGGGCTGATCCCCGCCGTGCTCGGCGGCGCCGGCACCGTCGTCGCCGCTGCCCTGTGGCTGCCCTCGCAGTACGAGGACCTGCGATTCGTCCAGGCCGGCATGGAGAACTTCACCGACCAGGCCGTGGCCGGGCCCGACCCGCTGCCGCGCGAGCAGCTCGAGCCGCAGATCGAAGAGGCCGTGGGCGACATGGGCCAGTGGGTCTCCCAGACCGACGACTCCCGGGACGCGGGAGCCTTCCTCGACGTGCTGACCCTGTACACGGTCTCCCCGAGCGCCGTGGTCGCCGCGGCCCTGGGCCTCGGCGTGCTCGCCGCGCTCGCCGTGGTGGTCCTCCTCGGCGGCACCGGCCACCGGTTCGGGGGCACCGTGCTGCGCGCGGCCCGCACCAGCCGCACCGGTGGGGCGCTCGGCGTCACCGCGGGCCTGGGCTCGACCGCCCTGGTCGCCGCCGGCTCCCTCGCCCTGATGCTGATCGTCGGCGCCGTGCTCAACGTGCTCAGCGCCGGCGTGCCCGGCCTCGCTCTCGCTCTGCTGGCCTACGCCGGGCTCGGCGCCCTGGTGGTGGCCGCGGGGTACGCCGGTTCGCTGATCGCGCCGACCCTGGTGGACCGCCCCGAGGCCGAGCGCGGCCTGCGCGATGCCGGCGCCACCTCCGCCACCGGGCCGCGCGGCGTGCTGCTGCTGGCAGGCTGCCTCACCGGCCTGGCGGCGCTGGGTCCCATCGTCACCGCGCTCCAGGTCGCCCCGCGTGCGGCGACCGTGTGGGAGGACCGCACCCTGCACGCCCTCACCCCGCTCTCCCTGCCGCTGCTGGGCGGAGTCGGACTGGGCGCGGTCACCGTGCTGCTCGTGACCGCGTCGCTGCTGGACGGCGCCCGCCGGCTCGGCGCGAACGCGGTCGTCGAGACCCGAGCCTCGATCCTCGAGAACCGCAGCGGGGTGGCTCTGCCCGACATGCCCGAGATGGTCCGGCGCGCCGTGCTGACCCCGGTCGTGCTGATCGTGCTGATGCCGCTCGTCGCCGGGTTCGGACTGGGCGCCGCCGCGCTGCCGGGCCTCGTGGTCGGTGTGGTCCTGACCGCCACCGGACTGGGCCTGTGGTCGCTGGGCTCCGCATCCACCATGGACAGCGCAGCGGCGGTGATCGGCCAGGGCCGCTACGGCGGGCCGGGCTCGTGGGGGCATTCCGGGGCTCTCGGCGGCGCCGTGCTGACCGGCACCCTGCGCGCCGCGGTCGGCTCTGTGGCCCTGCCGCTGCTGCTGGCCACGTCCGTGCTCTCCGCGCTCGCGGTCAGCTCCGTGGTGAGCATGAGCACCGACGGCACCAGCCCCTACCTGCGCTGGGGCATCGCCGTGATCGCGCTGATCATCGTGCTGACCTGCTGGGTGATCGCTGCGACCGCTCCGGAGGTCGACCTCGAGGACGGGGAGGGCGAGATCTCCCGCCCGCTGTTCGCCCGCGACGAGGAGGAGGCCACGGACACCCTGGACGCGATGGACTGGGAGGACGACGCCGAGAACGTCGACCAGGTCCCGGTGGCCGCCGCGCCCGCCCGTTCCAAGCGCAGCAAGCGCCGCAAGGGCAGTGGGAAGGCCTCCGCAGGCACCGGGGAGAAGAACAGGAGCTCGGACTCGGCCTCCGACTGAGCCACGTCCCGATGATGACGGTGGCGGCGGCCCCCTCGGGGTCCGCCGCCACCGTCATGTGTCGGCGCCGAGGCCCCGCAGCACGAACTGCTCCAGAGCGGGCCGCGAGAACCGGCGCGCGGCAGAGCCCACCAGCAGCGCGTTGATGATCCGCACGGTGGCATCGACATCGAGATCCGCCGCGAAGTCACCCTGGTCCACACCCTCGCGCACGATCCCGCGCAGCACGTCCTCGATCATCAGCACGTGCTCGCGCATGCGCGCCGCGGTCTCCTCGCTCAGCGACGTCGCGCCCGCCGAATGGGGCATGTGGAACGAGACCGTCAGCTCGAGCTGGGTGCGCACATACGCGACCGCCGCATCACGCGGGGAGGCGGAGTCGCTCACCCCCGCCCGCAGCTGCGCGATGTAGTCGGCGGTCTCATGGATCGCGTACTCCACCAGCAGGGTCTCGCGGTCCGGGAAGTGGTTGTACATCGCGGTGCGGCCGACTCCGGCCGCACCGGCGATCTTCGAGAGCGTGATCGATTCGAAGTCCTGGGTCTCCAGCAGCTCGGCGAGTGCGGCGAATATCTTCTCGCGGGTGCGTTCGCGGTGCTCCTCGAGCGACCCTCCGATGATCTTGGGCATGACGCATTCTTACACCCCGACAGATCCCGGGGGCCAGACCATCGGCCGGCCGCGTGCGCTGGTCATGCCGCTACCGCGCCGGGAGGTGCGATGAGACGGACCCGTTCCTGGATCCGTTCAGGGAATGATCGCGTCGACGTAGCCGCCGTCGACGCGCACCGTGCCGCCGGTGGTGGCGGAGGCCAGCGGCGAGGCGAGGTAGACGACCATGTTGGCGATCTCCTCGGGTTCGATGAGTCGCTGGATCAGGGACTGCGGGCGGTATTCGCGCATGAACCGGCGCTGGGCCTCGTCCCACGGCAGCTCATCACCGACGAGGGAGCGCGCGAACTCCTCGACGCCCTCGGTGTGGGTGGGCCCGGCCATGACGGCGTTGACGGTCACGCCCGAGCCGGCGGCCGTCTTCGCGAAGCCGCGCGAGGCGCCCAGCAGAGCCGTCTTCGAGGTGCCGTAGTGGATCATCTCGGCGGGGATCGCGAGGGAGGAGTCGGAGGCGATGCTGAGCACGCGCCCCCAGCCGCGGTCCATCATCGCCGGCAGCAGCATCCGCGTCAGGCGGATCGCGGAGAGGACGTTGACCTCGAAGTACCGCCGCCACTGCTCGTCATCGATCTCGAGCGCGTCCATGGACTCGAAGATGCCGAGATTGTTGACGAGGATGTCGACCTCTCCGGCGGATTCGGCCAGCTCCTGCGCACCGTCCGACGTGGCGGCATCCGCGACCACGCCCCGGGCCGACCCCGGACCGCCATGTTCCTGGATCCGCGCCACGGCGCGCTCGAGGGAATCCGGAGTGCGGCCGTTGACGACCACCTGGGCGCCGGCCCGGGCGAGCCCGTCGGCGATCGCGAGGCCGATCCCGCCGGACGAGGCCGTCACCAGTGCAGTCCTGCCGCTGAGGTCGATGTGCATATCTGCGCCTCCCACGTTCCGAGTTGTCTCTCGAGTCGTACGGGGCCATCACATCACGCGATGCGGCCGACGGGGGAGGTGAGCAGCGGTGCTCGGCCTGATGGCCGGTGGGACGGACCGCGCCTCGCCGGCGGGCAGCCGTGCCCGGCCGACGGGGAACACATGAGAGCGGGTGACGGGAATCGAACCCGCGCTGTCAGCTTGGGAAGCTGAAGTTCTACCATTGAACTACACCCGCGAATCGCCGCGACCGGCATCGTGTCCCCGTCGGGGATCATCGCCGCCTCAGCGAACGCACGCCAGCATAACCCGTCCGCCGCGGTGCTCGCGAACCGGGAGGACAGACCGTGACCGGCCTGACGCACCCGCGGGGGCGGCCCGGGGGCGCCCGGTGCTGCGAGGGCGCCCGTCGGCGCGGAGACGCCCGTCGGCCGGCGGGGGAGTCCGCTGGGACACGGTGCCGTCTCCGGTGCGCGGCGGTTAGGCTGACGCCGTGCTGTTGAGCGATCGTGATATCCGGGGCCAGATCGAGGCCGGGCGAGTACGCCTGGATCCTTTCGACGACGCCATGATCCAGCCGGCGTCCGTGGACGTGCGGATAGACCGCTACTTCCGATTGTTCGACAACCACAAGTACGCGATGATCGACCCCGCCGTGGAGCAGGCCGAGCTCACCCGGGAGGTCGCGGTCGCCCCCGAGGAGCCGTACATGCTGCACCCGGGGGAGTTCGTCCTGGCTTCCACCTATGAGCAGATCACGCTGCCGGAGGACGTCGCCGCCCGGCTGGAGGGCAAGAGCTCGCTGGGTCGCCTGGGCCTGCTCACGCATTCGACCGCCGGGTTCATCGACCCGGGCTTCCAGGGGCACATCACCCTGGAGCTGTCGAATATGGCCACGCTGCCGGTGGCGCTGTGGCCCGGCATGAAGATCGGTCAGCTGTGCTTCTTCCGCCTCTCCAGTCCGTCGGAGCGGCCCTACGGCAGTGCGGGCAACCTCAACCGGTACCTCGGCCAGCGGGGCCCCACCCCGTCGCGCTCGGCCCGGAACTTCCACCGCACCCGGATCTCCGTGGAGGAGGACCAGTGAGCGACGCCGGCGTTCCCGACGCGGACCGCACCGGTCACCGCCTCCAGCTTCCCCGCGACACCGTTGCAGCGGATGTGCTGGCCATGGTGCGCAACGTGCGCCCGCACGCCGAGCTCGACGAGGACGGTGTCATCGACCTCGGCGAGGACGTCCGCCTGCTGCCGGACCGTTCGCCGCGCGGCGCGGGCCGCTGGACCGTGGACACCCCGCGGGTGCGTGAGGATCCGGTGCCCGACGGGTTCAGCGATTCCCATGGCTACGGGCGGGCGTTCCCGGACGGCCTGCCGTTCGGCGTGGAGCGCCGGGCTCTGGACCTGGCCTGGTCGCTGGGTCGCCGGCTGTTCGGGGCGGTGGTCACCGACGGCGGCGTCCGCCTCGAGCCGCACCCCTTCCACGTGCGGGACCTGACCGTGGTCAGCCCCCATGCCCTGGCACCGGAGTCCCTCGCCCAGCTGCTGGCGCCGCTGGAGCCGGAGGCCGAGCTCGACGAGGTGCCCGAGGAGACCCCGCGCAGCGGCTACAGCCTCACGATCCCGCTGCCGGCCGGCGATGAGATCGCCGTGCGGGTGGGCCGCAGCTCGCGGCCGACGGCGCTGGCCGCCCTCGGCTGGCTGGACGACGCGGTCGACTACGCGCTGGTGCATCTGCCCGCTGACGACGGGGAGGACGAGATCGAGATCCCCGACGCCGAGACGGCGGAGCGCTGGTCCCTCGCCTACCGGCGCATCGGGCTGATCGCCGGTCTGCTGACCGAGACCGTCGGCGGCTACGTCGTGGACCTCGAGGGCTTCCTCGTCGACCCCGCGGACCTGGCCTGACCCGACCCGGAACGCGGCCGGCACGACCGGTCGCCGGCCCGTGGATCGACCGGCTCCCTCGACCTCAGGAGCGGGCGGGCTCCGTGAACGCGGCGGGCGCCTTCCCGGCGGCGCCGAGCCGGATCGGCAGGAAGGCGACCAGGCCCACCGTCATCACCAGCACGATCCCCAGGATGCCGGTGCGGGTGTCCTGGAAGATCGCGACCGTGGCGGCGAACGCGGCGGTCCCCAGGAACCCGAGGGCCCGGCCGGTGGTCGCGTACAGGCCGAAGTTCTCGGTCTCGCGGCCGGGCCGGGACAGGCGCGTCAGCAGGTTCCGCGAGGCGGACTGCACCGGGCCGACGAACAGGCAGATGGCCAGGCCGGCCACCCAGAACACCAGCGTCGAGCCGAAGAACAGCACCACCAGGCCCAGCACGATGATCCCGAGGCAGCCGGCGATGATCACCGGCCGCGGGCCGACGCGGTCGTCGACCCGCCCGCCGAGGAAGACGCCGCAGCCGGCCACCAGGTTCGCGGCGATGCCGAAGACGATGATGCCGACGGTGTCGAAGCCGTAGGCGTTGGCCGCGAGCACCCCGGCGATGGAGAACACGGCCCCCAGGCCGTCACGGTAGATCGCGGAGGCCACCAGGTACTGCAGCATCACCGGCTCCTCGCGGAATGCGCGGAGCACGCGACGCACGATGCTCGCGTACCCCTGCAGGGGCGTCCACCTCTGGCCGGGGGCGGAGGCACGGTGCGCGGGCGCCCAGATCATCAGCGGCAGCGTGCCGATCAGGATCCAGGCCGCGACGAACAGCGGGATCGCCCGCAGGTTCCAGCCCTCGTCCCCGGTGATCCCCAGCAGGCCGGTGCCGGGCATCACGAACAGCACCAGCACCAGCCCCAGGCACACGATCGAGCCCCAATAGCCCACGGCCCACGCGGTGCCGGAGACGCGGCCGCGGTTGTCCGGGGTGGAGATCTCCGGCAGCACGGAGTTGACGAACACCCCGGCGAGCTCGCTGAAGACCACGGCCAGCGCGATCAGCACCGCACCCAGCGTCAGGAAGTCCGAATCCAGGGCCACCAGCGGCATCAGCGCGATCGTGGCCACCGTGGCCAGGGTGGTGATGCGCAGCAGCGCGTTGCGGGCGCCGCCGCTGTCGGCGAGATTGCCCAGCAGCGGTGCGAGCAGGGCGATCGCCACGGCCCCGATCGACTGCCAGGTGGTGAGGACCTGGGACCCGTGGTCCTGAGCGGCCTTGACCGCCTCCTCGCCGACGGCGCCCTCCGCGGCGACCGCGCTGGCGACATAGGTGGCGAAGACGAAGGTGAGGATCACGGAGCTGAAGGCGGACATCCCGCCGTCCCACAGCGCGAAGGAGACGACCGAGCGACGGAGGGAGCGAGGGGCGGTGTCCGGCGCGACCGGGTCGCGGTCGGGCGGAGTGGTGACCATGCACTCACTCTACGGAGCCGGCGGCGGGCGTGAGCGCAGGTCCGCCGTCGACTCTCGGAGAACTCTGAACGCGCTCCCGTAGAATGCCGGGAGCCCCTCTTCCGCGCACACGATGGACGGAGACTGCGTGTACACGATGCTCCTGGCCCATCTGGTGGCCGCCCTTCTCGGGCCGGGGCTGGTGCGGGCGATGGGGCGCGGAGCCTTCTTCCTCCTGGCCGCGGTGCCGGGCGCCTCGGCGGTGTGGCTGGCCACGATCGACCCGGCCGCCCTTCCCGAGGCGCCGCTGGACGCGTCGGTGCCCTGGGTTCCGGCACTCGGCATCGACCTCGCCTTCCGCCTGGACCCGCTGAGCTGGGTGATGGCGATGATCGCCACCGGCATCGGAGCGCTGGTACTGCTCTACTGCGCGCGGTACTTCCAGGACAACGAGCCGGGACTGGGCCGATTCGCGGGAGTGCTCACGGCGTTCGCGGGCGCGATGGTGGCCCTGGTGCTGGCCGACGACGTGCTGGTCCTCTACACGTTCTGGGAGCTGACCACCGTCTTCTCCTACCTGCTGATCGGTCACTATCAGGACAAGCAGGCCTCGCGCCGGGCGGCGCTGAACGCCCTGATCTCCACCACCGCGGGCGGTCTGGCGATGCTCGTGGGGCTGCTGATGCTCGCCGCCGCGGCCGGGTCGCTGCGGATCTCGACCATCGTGGCCGCGCCGATCTGGGCCGACGCGGGGCCGGGCCTCGCCCTGGCCGTGCTGCTGATCCTGGCGGGGGCCGCGACCAAATCGGCACTGGTGCCCACGCACTTCTGGCTGCCCGGAGCGATGGCGGCGCCCACGCCGGTCTCCGCATATCTGCATGCGGCGGCCATGGTCAAGGCCGGCATCTATCTGATCGTGCGGCTGGGTCCGGCACTGACCCACCTGGAGGCGATCAGCGTCCTGATCGCCGTGCTCGGGGCCGCCACCATGCTGCTCGGCGGCTGGCGCGCGCTGCGCCAGACCGACCTCAAACTGCTGCTGGCCTACGGCACCGTCTCCCAGCTCGGCTTCCTCTCGGCCGTGGCAGGCCTGGCCACTCACGACGCGCTGCTGGCGGCGATGGGCATGCTGGTGGCCCACGCCGTGTTCAAGGCGCCGCTGTTCATGGTCGTCGGGATCATCGACAAGAAGTTCGGCAGCCGCGACCTGCGGATCCTCTCAGGGGTGTGGAGGGTCGCGCCGGTGGTCGCCCTGATCGGCGTGGTCTCCGCCGCGTCGATGGCTGCGGTGCCGCCGCTGTTCGGCTTCGTCGCCAAGGAGGCGCTGTACGCCGCGCTCTGGGAGGGCGGGGGCTGGCGTCGGCTGCTGCTGGCCGCCCTGGTCGCCGGTTCCATCCTGACCGTCGCGTACTCCTGGCGCTTCGTGGCCGGTGCCTTCGGGGTCGCTCCGGGCGCCCCACCGGTCCAGCGCGCGAGGATCCCGGCGCTGTTCTGGCTGCCGCCCGCGGTCGTCGCCCTGGGATCCGTCGCGCTGGCGGCGGCCTCGGGACGGGTCGAGGAGATCGTCGCCGCGGTGGCCGCCGCTGTGCCCGCGGCCGGGGAGACCGTGCACCTGGCGGTGGTGCCGTCCCCGGGGGTGCCCCTGCTGGCCTCGGTGCTCACCCTCGGCCTCGGGGTGGTGCTGTGCGTGGCCGCCAGGCCTTTCGCGAGGTTCCAGAAGCAGGTCTCCCCGCAGCGCTGGGCCGGGGAGGAGGCGCTGGACCGGATCGACGCCGAGCGCGGGTTCCGACGGCTGCTGCGCAAGATCGACTCCCTCTCGGTCGCCGTCACCCCGCTGTTCCAGAGGGGCTCGCTGCCCTACACCCTGGGCACGATGCTGCTGGTGCTGATCGCAGTGGTCGTGCCCGTGGCGATCACGCTGACTCCGGTGCCGACGAATCTGGTGCTGTTCCACCACCCCCTCGAACTGATCGTGCTGCCGGTCGCGGCGCTCGCCGCCGTGGGGGCGGCCCGTTCCCGTCGTCGCCTGCGGGCGGTGTTCCTGATCTCCGTGACCGGGTACGCGGTGGCGATGCTGTTCCTGGTCGCCGGCGCCCCGGACGTCGCCACCACGCAGGTCCTGGTCGAGACCGCGATGACGGTGGTGCTGGTGCTCGTGCTGCGCCGGCTGCCGATCCACTTCTCCCGCCGGCCCCTGCGGATCGGGGCGTGGGGACGCTGGGCCATCGCGGTCACGACCGCGGTGGTGCTGTGCGGGGCGACCCTCTACGGCGCCGCCGCCCGCTCCGGCCCGGCGCTCGGGCCGGGCCTGATCGAGGCCGCCTACGAGATCGGCGGGGGCCACAACGCCGTCAACGTGGCGCTGGTGGACGCCCGCGTGTGGGACACCATGGGCGAGATCGCGGTGCTGCTCGTGGTCGCCACCGGAGTCGCCTCGCTGATCTTCGTCACCCGGCGGGAACCGTCCATCTCCCGGGTGCGGGATCTGGACCCGCGCGCCTCCATCTGGCGGCGCCGCTCCGATGCCGCCCTCCCGCAGAACGCGCTGGACTTCGACGCCCGCCCGGACGACGTCGCCGGGGGCAACCGCTGGCGCACCTGGCTCTCGGCCGGCCTCACCCTGGCCCCCGAGCGGCGGATGGTGATCCTCGAGGTGGTCACCCGCATCGCCTTCCCGCTGATGATGATGTTCTCGCTGTACCTGCTGATGGCCGGCCACAACCATCCCGGCGGCGGGTTCGCCGGCGGCCTGGTGGCGGGCCTCGCCCTGGCCCTGCGCTACCTGGCCGGCGGCCGCTACGAGCTCTCCGAGGCGGCACCGGTCCAGGCCGGCTTCGTCCTGGGCAGCGGGATGGTGCTGGCCGTGGCCGCCGGGGCGCTGCCCGTGCTGCTGGGCGGGAGCGTCTTCGCCACGGCGACGCCCGTGCTCGAGGTGCCGCTGCTGGGCGAGGTCCACCTGCCCAGCGCCCTCCTGTTCGACACCGGGGTGTACCTGGTGGTGGTCGGGGTGATGCTCGACTTCCTGCGCTCCCTGGGCGCCCAGATCGATCAGCAGCAGGAGGCCGAGTCCGATGCCGGTTAGCCTCACTCTGCTGCTGATCGCCGGGGTGCTCATCGCCTGCGGCGTCTACCTTGTGCTCGAGCGCACCCTGACCCGCGTGGTGCTGGGCTTCGTGCTGCTGGGCAACGGCGTGAACGTGCTGTTCATCGTCGCCGCCGGCGAACCCGGCCGGCCCCCGTTCCAGGGCAGCGGCGAGGCGGAGACCATGACGGACCCGCTGCCGTTCGCGATGGTGCTCACCGCGATCGTGATCTCCCTGGGGATGACGGCCTTCGGGGTGGCCCTGGCCTACCGGGCCTGGCAGCTGTTCGGCCACGACGAGGTGCCCGACGACGTCGAGGACCGCCGCGTGCTGCGGCGCAGCCGCCGACGCGCGGAGGGGAGCGAGGACCTGCCGTGGTCCCAGGTGCTCTCCGAGGAATCCCGGCGCGGTGCGCTCATGCACTCCCAGGGCTTCGCCCCCTCCGGCGGGGATCCGTTGGGCTCGGACCTCACCGGGGCCCAGGACGTCCCGCAGGATCACACCGAGGCCGACGAGGGCGAATCACGGGCGCCCCGGCCGGCCGTGCGCCGTCGGGGCCCGCGCCGCGCGCACCACGCGGCCGACGCCCCGGGGGCGGGCCCGGCGACGGACCCGGAGTCGGACCTCGGCCACGGGACGGGCGCTGATCCCGGAGCCGCCCCCGGCACAGGCCCGGGCACCGACCCCGGCACAGACCCCGGCACAGACCCCCGCACAGGCCCGGACGCTGCCTCGAGGCCCCACGCGCCGGGCCGCGAGCACACCGACGGAGAGGAGGAGTGAGCATGGAACTGCTCCTCGCGCTGCCGGTGATGCTGCCCCTGGGCGGTGCCGCCGTGACCCTTCTGCTGCGCCACCACGCCCGCGTCCAGCTGTGGCTGACGATCCTCACGCTGGTCGCCATCCTCGTCGTCTCCCTGGTGATGGGCTACCACGTCACCCAGGACGGCGTGCTCGTCCTCCAGATCGGCAACTGGACGCCGCAGCTGGGCATCGTCCTGGTCGCCGACCGGCTGACCGCCCTGATGCTGCTGGTCTCCAGCTTCGTCACCCTCGCCGTGCTCGTGTACTCCAGCGCGCAGGCCGTCAGCGAGAACTCCGGCCGCACCCCGGTGGCGATCTACCACCCCACCTACCTGGGCCTGGTCGCCGGGGTGTCCATGGCGTTCCTCGCGGGAGACCTGTTCAACCTCTACGTCGGCTTCGAGGTGCTGCTGGCGGCGAGCTTCGTGCTGCTGACCCTGGGCGGTTCGGCCAGCCGCACCCGCGCCGCGACCACGTACGTGATCGTCTCCCTGCTCAGCTCGGTGATCTTCCTGGCGGCGATCGCCGCGGTGTACGCCGCGGCCGGCACCGTGAACATGGCCGAGCTCGCGGTGCGCCTGGACGTGCTGGACTTCGGGACCCGCATGATCCTGGAGCTGATGCTGCTGGTCGCGTTCGCGATCAAGGCCGCGATCTTTCCCCTCAGCGCCTGGCTGCCGGACTCGTACCCGACGGCGCCCGCGCCCGTGACCGCCGTGTTCGCCGGGTTGCTCACGAAGGTGGGCATCTACGCGATCGTGCGCCTGGAGACGCTGCTGTTCCCCGCCTCCCAGATCCAGAACCTGCTGCTGGCCGCGGCCGGGCTCACCCTGCTCGTCGGCATCCTCGGCGCCGTGGCCCAGACCGACCTCAAACGCGTGCTGTCCTTCACGCTGGTCTCCCACATGGGCTTCATGCTCTTCGGCATCGGGATGAGCACCCTGATGGGGATGGGGGCGGCGATCTACTACATCGCCCACCACATCACCGTCCAGTCCACGCTGTTCCTGGCGGCGGGACTGATCGAGCACCGCGGTGGGACGACGAACCTGGTCAGGCTGGGCGGGCTGGCGCGGCTGGCCCCGCTGATCGCGGTGCTGTTCTTCGTCCCGGCCATGAACCTCGCCGGCATCCCGCCGCTGTCCGGATTCCTCGGCAAGGCCGGGCTGATCCAGGCCGGCCTCGACTACGGGGCCCCCGGGCAGATCCTCGTGGCCATCAGCGTGGTCACCAGCCTGCTGACTCTGTACGCGATCGCGAAGATCTGGAACCGTGCGTTCTGGCAGGAGCCGGGGGAGGAGGTCCTCTCCCGCGAGGTGCGCACGCCGCGCGTGATGACCGGCGCGACGGCGGCACTGGTGGGCTTCTCGCTGCTGCTGACGGTGCTGGCGGGGCCGCTGATGGACTACTCGACCGAGGCGGCGCGCACGGTGCTCTCGAGGGCCCCGTACGTCGGGGCCGTGCTCGGGGACGAGGCCGCGAGCGACCTGGTCTACCGGATCGACGACGAGGGCCGGAAGGTGGAGGAGCGATGACCGGACGCCTGCGCGACCTGCTCGGCTCCTGGCTGTGGATCCTCATCTCCGTGGCGCTGTGGTGCCTGCTGTGGGGCGGTTTCGGCCTGCAGAACGTCCTCGGCGGCCTGCTGGCCGCGGTGCTGGTGTTCGCCTTGTTCCCGATGCCGCCGACCGGGCACGAGCTGACCCTGCGCCCGCTGCGCTTCGCCTACTTCGTGCTGCGCTTCCTGGCGGATCTGTGCGTCTCCGCGGTCGAGGTGGGCTGGTACGCGGTCCGGCCCCAGCCTCCGCCGCCGAGCTCGGTGATCGCCGTGACGATGGCCTCGCGCTCGGACTTCTTCCTCACCGCCACCGGCGTGCTGTGCACTCTGATCCCGGGCTCGGTGGTGGTCGAGGCGCAGCGCGCGACCGGCATGTTGTTCCTTCACACCATCGGGGCCGGCACGCCCGAGGAGGTCGAGCGGGCCCGTCGCACCGTGCGCGCGCAGGAAGCACGGCTGCTGCGGGCCGTCGGCCGCCGCCAGGTGCTCGAGGATGCGGGGCTGCGATGAGTCCCTTCGATCTGATCCTCGTCATCTATGGGGCGATCCTGTCCCTGACCGCGCTGAGCGTCGTCTACCGCATGATCGTCGGCCCCACCATCCTCGATCGCGCCGTCTCCACGGATTCCCTGGTCGTGCTGGTCGTGATCGGCATGGCCGTGTATACGGCACATGTCCGGGCGGCCTGGGCGGGACCGGCCATGCTGGCCCTGACCGGGCTCGCCCTGATCGGCACCGTCACCTTCGCCCGCTTCGTCGCGCGCGAGGAGCCCATGCAGGGCACGCGGCGCCGCCACCAGGAGGAGCCGCACACCGACACGGGCCCGCTCGATGCCATCCACGTCGATCACCGCGATGGAGCCTCCGGCCGTCCCGTCGGCTCTCAGGGCGCGGCCGACGGCCCCCAGGGCGTCGGCGCCACGGACTCCGCCGGCTCGCTCGGCGCGGACGCCGAGGGATCCGTCAGCTCGCTCAGCACCATCCCGGAGGTGGCATCGCCGGCGAACACGTTCGATCTCGAGGACGGTCAGGACGCCGCCCTGGAGGTGGGCGAGGCCGAGCGCGGGTTCGAGGCGGAGGACGGTTTCGGCCTCGAGGACGGGCCGGGCCCGCAGCGCGGCGCCGGGACCGAGGACGGGGCTCTCGCCGACGACGAGGACTGGGGTTTCGGAGCAGACCGGTCGCAGGGGGAGGGACGATGACCATCGTGGAGACCATCGCCGCCGTGCTGATCGGCGCCGGACTGGTGCTGGCCGTGCTGGCCGCGATCGGGCTGAACCGGTTCGACGGCGTGCTCATGCGCCTGCACGCCGCCTCCAAGCCGCAGACCCTGGGCCTGATCCTCGTCTTCTCGGGGGCCGCCCTGGTGTCGCGGTCCTGGTCGCTGGCCGCCTTCTTGTTGGTGGTGCTGCTCGCGCAGATGCTCACGGTGCCCGTGGCGAGCGTGATGGTCGGTCGTGCCGCCTTCCGCCGCGGCTTCGTGCGCGGCGGGGACTACGCGATCGACGAGCTCAGCCCGCGCCTGGCCTCCCCGTCGGACGAGGACGACGACGAGGACGGATTCCTCGACGAGGCCGGCGACGACCACGAGAGCATGGCCGACGGGGGACGCTTCCCCGAGAACGTCGGCGTCTCCACGGCGGACGCGGTCACCGACCGCAACTGGCAGGAGCCCGAAGCCGGTGCGGAGGACGTCGAGGACTCCGAGGTGATCGACGTCGACCTCGAGGACGAGACCGAGCGGGAGGCCGTGGAGGTCGCAGAGCGCGACCGCCGTCGCTGAGCGCGACCGTCGCCGCCGAGCGCGTCCGCCGCCATCGGGCGATCGGGCTCCGTCGTCGACGCAGCGCGATCCGGGCTCTCGGCGGCCAGACGAGCTCAGAAGAGCCCGACGGACTCCCCGGTCTCGGTGACGCCCATCCGCAGCGCGGCCGGTTCCTTGGGCAGCCCGGGCATGGTCATGATCGATCCGGTCAGCGCGACCACGAACCCGGCCCCGATCTTCGGCACCAGATCGCGCACGTGCAGCACATGGCCGGTGGGCGCCCCGAGCAGGGTGGGATCGTCGGAGAGGGAGTACTGGGTCTTGGCGACGCACACCGGCAGGGTGTCCCAGCCGTTGCGCTGCAGCATCTTCAGCTGCGCCGGGGCGCGGTCCTCGAAGACGACGTCGTCGGCCCCGTAGATCTCGCGGGCCAGGGTGCGCAGCGAGGCTTCGATGCCGTCGGCCGGATCGTAGAGAGGGCGGAAGCCCGTCTCATCCGTCCCGGTCGTGTCGCCGCGGGCCGCGTCGATCGCAACGAGCACCTCGTCGGCCACGGCGAGACCGCCCTCGCCGCCGCGGGCCCACACCTCCGACAGTGCCGCGTGGAAGCCCTGCTGCCGGGCCCAGTCCAGGACGGCCTCCAGCTCGGCCTCGGTATCGGTGGGGAAGCGGTTCAGTGCGACGACGGGCTCCAGGCCGAACTTCCGGAGGTTCTCGACGTGGCGGGCGAGGTTCGAGGTGCCCGCCAGGGCCGCCTCGATGTTCTCGGTGGCGAGGTCATCCTTGGCCACACCGCCGTGCATCTTCAGCGCCCGCACCGTGGCCACGACCACCACGGCGTCGGGCGTCAGGTCACCCAGGCGGGCTTTGATGTCCAGGAACTTCTCGGCACCCAGGTCCGAGCCGAAGCCGGCCTCGGTCACGGTGATCTCGGACAGCGACAGCGCCAGCCGGGTTGCGGCCAGGGAGTTGCAGCCGTGGGCGATGTTCGCGAAGGGACCTCCGTGCACCAGTGCCGGGGTGCCGCCGAGGGTCTGGACCAGGTTCGGCAGCAGGGCGTCCTTGAGCAGCATGGTGATGGCGCCGGCCACCCCGAGGTCGGCGACGGTGACCGGCGCCCGGCCCCTGGTGAAGCCCACCACGATGCGGCTGATGCGCGCTTCGAGGTCCGCGAGATCGGTGGCCAGGCAGAGGATCGCCATGATCTCGGAGGCGACGACGATGTCGAAGCCGTCCTCGCGCGGCACGCCCTGGCTGGGGCCGCCGAGGCCCACCACGATCTCTCGCAGCGCGCGGTCGTTGACGTCCACGACCCGCTTCCACTGGATGCGGCGCGGGTCGAGGTCCAGCTCGTTGCCCTGCTGGATGTGGTTGTCCACGAGGGCGGCCAGTGTGTTGTTGGCGATCTGGATCGCGTGGAAGTCGCCGGTGAAGTGGAGGTTGATGTCCTCCATCGGCACCACCTGCGAGTAGCCGCCGCCGGTGGCGCCGCCCTTGATGCCCATGATCGGGCCCAGCGCCGGCTCGCGCAGCGCGACCATCGTCTGGAGCCCCTTCAGGGAGAACGCATCGGCGAGGCCGACGGTCGTGGTCGATTTGCCCTCGCCGGCCGGGGTGGGGGACATGGCCGAGACCAGCACCAGCTTCGGGGAGCGCGCCGCCTCGGGGCCGGGGGCGCTCATCCGGCGGATGTCGACCTTGGCCTTGTTCGCGCCGTAGGGAACGAGAGCCTCGTCGGGAATCCCGGCCCGCGCGGCGATCTCGGTGATGGGTTGCAGGGTCGCAGCTTGTGCGATCTGGAGATCCGGGTTCTCGGCAGACATCGTTGTCGTCCTCCCAGCAGGTTCGGCGTGCCCGGGATCGTGCCCGGTTGCTCAGCCCAACTGTACGGGCGGTGCTCCCCGTGCGTCACGAGATCCCGGGGGCTGGGTAGGGTGTCTCCTCATGAGCGATGCGAGCGACTGGGTCACGGTGACCCGCGAGGACGGCGAGACGGTCGGCTACCTCGAGCCGCTCACCGACGACTACGACGTCGTCCAGCCTCGCAGCCTGCTCGGACACTGCCTCGGCGAGCCCGTGGAGTTCGTCGCGGGCGAGGAGCTCGTCGAGCAGCAGGGACTGTGGGAACTCGCCGAACAGTGGGTGCTGGACGCGGACACCGACGACGAGATCACTGGGCTGACGATCGTCGAGCTCTCCCCGCGCGGCGTGGTGCTGGCCGACTACCTCGCGACCAAGGGCCTGATGGGCACCGACAGCCTGCACGTGCGGTGGCCCGACACGGAGCGGCGCCTGCGGCGGCAGTGACGTGTCGGAGCAACCACGCGTCGGCCTGTTCGCTCAGGCATCGGCCAGGCGCTCGCGCAGGATCGCGACCCCTTCGCCGGACAGTTCATCCAGCGCGCCGGGGCGTCCGGCCATCGCGAGAACTAGCGCGAGGGAGTTCCCCGTGACCATGGGGCCGTCCCCGGTGCGCAGCTGCCCGTCGTTCGATTCGAGACGCAGCCCCTTGGTGAGCGTTCGGCTGTTGACGGCGAAGTCCGTGCGGGCGAAGAAGGAGGCGACCGCTTCGACCGCCTCCCGGGAGGGGAGGAGGTGTAGGCCCAGCGGGCGGGCGATGTCCTGAGAGTGCACGACGACCTCGCCGAGTGCTCCCTGCGGCGATCCCAGCGGCGCGGCGGTCGTGGTGCTCGCGCGACGGAAATGGGCGAGGGTCTCGGCCGGGGTCGCGCCCCGATGCTTCTCGAGCAGCCGCCGATTGTGACGGTCCGTGTCGAACCGGGAGGCGACCATGTTCGCCAGCCAGGGGACGGTGGAGGTGCGGGCCGCGGCGGTGAGGTGGGCCAGGACGTCCTCGACCGTCCATCTGTCGCACAGCGAGGGGGTGTTCCAGGCGTCGTGAGGCAGGTCGGAGAGCGATTCCGCGAGAGCGGCTCGTTCAGTGTGGATGAGGGGCCAGAGGTCGCGGTTGCTCACGCTGGTCACGCTATGGCCACTCCGTGCCCTGCACAAGGGTGCGCGTGCCGGCAGAGGCTCGGCGAACCCAAAGTGAACCAAGCCGGTGTACATAATCTAGTTAGTGTGGTTCGCTGGCTCGGTCCGGTTGGTCAGCTTCGACGGTTCCCTTCGGGGACAGGGTGGGCAGGATGCGCAAACTTCTGGTTCTCGCGGCGGTAGGGCTGCTGGCCCAACTCGTCGACGGATCGCTCGGAATGGCCTATGGCGTCACGTCCTCGACCATGCTGCTGGCAGTGGGGATCGCCCCGGCCGCTGCCTCGGCGGCGGTGCACTTCTCGGAGATCGGCACGTCGCTGGTCTCCGGGATCTCGCACCACAAGCTGGGCAACGTCGACTGGCGGACGGTGGCGATCCTCGCCGGCCCCGGATTCGTCGGCGCCTTCGCCGGTGCCACGTTCCTCTCCAGCCTGGACGGAGCAGTCGCGAAGCCGTGGGTCGCGGGCCTGCTGCTCCTGCTGGGTCTCTACGTGCTCTGGCGCTTCCTCGTCCTCGGCGGGCGCCGGCCTGTCTTCAAGGCCCGCCCGGGGTCGGGGATGCTGGTTCCGATGGGCCTGGTCGGCGGCACCCTGGACGCGGTCGGGGGTGGCGGATGGGGACCGGTGGGGACCACCACGCTGCTGTCCTCGGGGCGTCTGGAGCCGCGCAAGGTGATCGGATCCATCGACACCAGCGAGTTCCTGGTCGCCGTCGGCGGCTCGCTCGGCTTCCTCATCGCGCTCGGCTCGCAGGGGATCGAATGGGCGATCGCCGGCGCCCTGCTCGCCGGCGGTGTGATCGCCGCCCCCATCGCCGCCTGGCTGGTGCGGATCCTCCCCGCGCGGGTCATCGGCGTCGCAGCCGGCGGGCTCATCGTGCTCACGAACGTCCGCACCATCGCCGGCAGCCTCGGGATCACGGGCACTGCCGCCACGGTGCTCACCGTGGCCGTCGCTGCCGCATGGCTCCTCGCCATCGCGTGGGCCGTGCGCCAGGAGCGCACCGCCAGAGCTGCGGAGGCCGCCGAGGCGGAACTGATCGCAGCATGATCCGTCGGCTCTGCGAAACTGGGCGCTATGAGGGTCTCCACCAAGTCCGACTACGCGCTGCGCGCGCTGATCGAGATGGCCTCGGGGGATCCGAGCCGGGGTCCGCTCAGCGCTGAGGTGCTCGGGAACGACCAGGACATCCCTCGCGGGTTCCTGCTGACCATCCTCGGAGACCTTCGACGGGCAGGACTCGTGCAGTCACAGCGCGGCCCGGCCGGCGGATGGCGGCTGGCCAAGCCGGCGGACGAAGTCAGCGTCGCGGACGTGATCCGGGCTGTCGACGGACCGCTGGTGTCGGTGTACGACCAGCGCCCCGAAGCCGTGGCCTACAACGGGAACGCGGCACCCCTGCAGCGGGTGTGGATCTCGGCCAGGCATGCGCTGCGGAGCGTCTTCGAGCACGTGTCCATCCAGCAGCTGGCCGACGATGACCTGCCCGACGAGGTCACCCGGCGCACCGAGGACGAAGACGCCTGGCGATCGCACTGACGGCGGGCCCTTCGGCCTGGACGGCCGCGCTGATCGTGACACGTCGGCCTGGACGACAGAAGGGACGATCCGCAGATCGTCCCTTCCTGTGGTGGCTCCGACCGGCGTCGATCCGGTGACCTTTCGATTTTCAGTCGAACGCTCTACCAACTGAGCTACAGAGCCGTGACCGCCGAAGCGACCGAGGACAAGGTTAACAGGCCTCGAGGGGTGGACCCAACCCGGGCTGCGCGGTGAGAGCGACGCCACGGGCAGGGCCGCAGGTCCCGACGGCCGAGGCCGGGGTGGCAGAGGACGTGGAGGCATTCGCGTCGCGCGCGCACCCGCGCCCCGGCCCGTCGGGCACGAGGGATCCCGTCAGGTCAGGAGACCTTGATGATCGCCTTGCCGAAGTTGTCCCCGCGCAGCATCCCGACGAAGGCGTCGGGGGCGTTGTCGAGGCCCTCGGTGATGTCCTCGGTGTAGGTGACCTCGCCGGAGGCGACCCACTGCGTCATGTCCCGCAGGAAGTCGGAGAACATCGAGCTGACGAACTCGCGCTGGATGAAGCCGCGCAGGGTGAGGCTCTTGGACAGCACGGCGCCCATCAGCTGCCCGCTGCGATCGGGGCCCTCGGGCAGCGAGGTGGCGTTGTAGTTCGCGGCCAGCCCGCACACGGGGACGCGGGCGAACTCGTTCAGCTGCGGCAGCACGGCATCCCACACGGGCCCGCCGACGTTCTCGAAGTACACGTCGATGCCGTCCGGCGCGGCCTGCTCGAGGCGGCCGGGAAGATCCGGTGCGCGGTGGTCCAGCGCCTCGTCGAAGCCGAGCTCACGCAGATGGGCGATCTTGCGCTCCCCGCCGGCGATGCCGACGGTCCGGGCGCCCTGGAGCTTGGCGATCTGGCCGACGGCGGAGCCGACCGGGCCGGTGGCGGCGGCGACCGCGACGGTCTCACCCGGCTGCGGCTTGCCGATGGCCAGCAGGCCTGCGTAGGCGGTGAACCCGGGCATGCCGAGCACGCCGAGGGCAGTGGTGACCGGGGCGGCGTCGGGGTCCAGCCGGCGCAGCCGCTCGGCGGGCTCGAGGCTGTACTCCTGCCATCCGCCGTAGGACAGGACGATCTCTCCCGCGGTGAACTCCTCGGCCCCGGATTCGACCACCTCGGAGACGGTGCCGCCGACGACGACGTCCCCGACCTCCATCGGGGCCGCATAGGACTTGGCATCGCTCATGCGGCCGCGCACGTAGGGGTCCAGCGAGATGTAGCGCGTCCGCAGCAGCACCTGGCCCGGGCCGGGGGAAGGGACGGCGACTGCGTCATGGAGGAAGTCGCTTCCGGTGGGTTCTCCGTGGGGCCTCGAACCGAGGCGGATGCGGTGGTTCAGTGCTGTCGTGCTCATTGTGCGAGCGTATGCCCGCAGGTCGGGGAGATGTCCAGGTGTGAGGAGGCGATCTCGGACACGACGAAGGCCCCGGAACCATGTTCCGGGGCCTTCGTGAGGGGCGACCCTGACCGGGCTTGAACCGGCGACCTCCGCCGTGACAGGGCGGCACTCTAACCAACTGAGCTACAGGGCCTTGGTGTTCGATCCGCTCGGCGGATCGACCTGGATAACTCTACCGGACCTTCGCGGCGCTCACAGCCACTTTGGCTGTGAGCCGTCTCGCACCTGCCGCCCGAGGGGCGGCCGACGTGGTCGGCTCCGACAGTATGCCTGGTCAGACGGTCCGCTGAGTAGAGTCTCTGGGCATGACCCACGACACCGCCGAATCCGCACCCCCACAGCGCTCGAACCCCGCCGGGCTCGTCTCGCTCATCGCCGGCATCCTGCAGATCGTGGTGCTGGCGCTCCTGCAGGCGCTGACGCCCGCTCTGCCATGGTTCGCGGCACAGTACGACCTGCCGACAAGGTCCCTCAGCCTGATCATGGCAGCGCCTCCGCTGGTCATCGCCATCGTGGCGATCATCTTCGGCGTGATCGGCCTCGTGTCGACAGGGCGTCGCCGCACGGCAGCGGTCATCGGGACGACCTTGGGCGTCTCCCACGTGGTCGTAGCGGGGCTCGGACTGGTGGGGATCATGATCGTCGGCGCAACGCTCAGCTGACGATCGAGAGCCAGTTGACGCTCGAGGGCGGGGCGCTGTCCTCGCGCGTCCGGTCCCGCTGCGATGTGATGTTCTGCCCGTGAGACTCCGATGGCCTCCGGACTGGAGTCCGAAGGCCATGGTCGAGTTCGTCAGTGCAGGTCAGAGGAGTACCCCCAACGGGATTCGAACCCGTGTCGCCGGCGTGAAAGGCCGGTGTCCTAGGCCGCTGGACGATGGGGGCCCGGACAGCGAAAACTGCCCGCCGCAGAGCATACCTGCCCGTCGTGCATGCCGCGCGCGCACTGCCGGTCGATGCGGCGTATCCGACATCTGCCTCGGCCGCTTTCACGTCCCGCCCCGCTTTCCGTGCTCATTCCTTCCGCGCTTCCTGCGCACTTCTCCTCCGCCCGTGGCGGTTGCATGTCGGTCTGCACATCAGGCGCTGGGCGCGAGCGTGGTTCGATGGCTCCATGATCACGATCAGCCGCGAGGAGTTCGAGGAAGCGGTCGACGACGCCCTGGACTCCCTGCCCGAGGAGGTCGCCCGCTCCATCGCCGAGGCGAATGTGGCGATCCTGGTCGAGGAGGAGCCCAGCCACGAGCACTCCGCCGGCACCGAGCTGCTGGGTCTGTACGAGGGCATCCCGCTGGACAAGCGCAGCGTCTTCGACGGCTTCGCCCAGCCCGACCGGATCTTCATCTTCCGCGGCCCGCTGCAGCGCACCGCCCTCTCCCGCGAGCACCTCGTGGAACAGATCGCCGTGACGGTGCTGCACGAGCTCGGCCACCTCTTCGGCATCAGCGACGCGCGCCTGCACGAGCTCGGCTGGGGCTGAACGCCCCGCTCAGCCCTCGACGGCGGGATCCACGTCGAGATCGCTGAGGCCCGCTTCGTGGGCGATGATCGCGATCTGGACGCGATTGGTGCAGTCGAGCTTGGCGAAGATCTTCGAGACGTGCGCCTTGACCGTCGCCTCGCTCATGAACAGGCGCATCCCGATCTGCGCGTTCGACAGCCCCGCGCCCACGGCGCCGAGCACCTCCGTCTCGCGCTCGGTGAGCTGGTCCAGCCCGGGGTGGCGCTCCTGGCGGGAGCCGGGATTGGCGTCGGAGAAGTGGGAGAGCATCCGGCGGGTGATGGTGGGGGAGAGCATGGCGTCACCGCCGGCGACCACGTGCACCGCCCGGGCCAGCTCCTGAGGCGGGGTGTCCTTCAGCAGGAAGCCGCCCGCCCCGGCCTCGAGCGCCTGGAACACGTACTCGTCCATGTCGAACGTGGTCAGCATGATGATCTTCGGCGGGTCCGGCAGGGCCGAGACCGCTTTGGTGGCGGCGATGCCGTCCATGCCGGGCATGCGCACGTCCATCAGCAGCACGTCGGGCCGATGCTTGTGCACCAGCGGCACCGCCTCGGAACCGTCCGCGGCCTGGCCGACGATCTCGAGCGTGGGATCGGCCCCCAGGATCATCGCCAGCCCGGCGCGCACCAGGGAATCGTCGTCGATCAGTCCCACGCGCGTCACGTTGTCGTCGGCCACGGGATCACCGCCCTCACTTCGAAGCGTCCATCATCGGTGGGCCCCGACGTGATCGTCCCACCCGCATGGGCCACGCGGGTCTCGATGCCCGACAGTCCCATCCGGGCCCCGGGCAGATCAGTCGTGAACCCCTTGGGCAATACATTACTGACCTCGATGATCAGCTCCGTGCCGGGCTCGCCGATCAGGGCGACCCGGGCCTTGGTGTGCAGGGCGTGCTTGTGGATGTTCGTCAGCCCCTCCTGCACGACCCGGTACGCGGTGCGCGCCAGCGGATCGGGGACGGGATCGTCGATGAAGTCGAACAGATCCACCGTGATCCCCGCATCCTTCGAGGTCTCCACCAGGCGCCGCACGTCCTCCCACGTCGGCTGCGGCATCAAGGGGGCTTCCTCGCCGTCGCTGCGCAGCACGCCCAGCACCTCCCGCAGCTCCGACAGCGCGGTGGTCGCCGTCTGCCGGATCAGCGCGGCCGACTGCTCGACCTGCGCCCGCTCCAGGTTCGAGTTGACCTCGAGCGCCCCGGCCTGCAGGGCGACCAGCGAGATCTTGTGGGCGACGATGTCGTGCATCTCCCGGGCGATGCGGGTGCGCTCGGCGCGGCGGGCCTGCTCCTCCGCCGCGGCCTGGCCCGTCTCCGCCTGCTCGGCGCGCTTGTGCAGCTGCGCCAGCAGCATGCGTCGCGTGGAGGTGTACATCCCGGTCGCGGCCGCTGCGGCGACCACGAGCACCGTCAGGACCAGGCCCATGACCGTCCCCGTCGTCGAGATCGCAGGACCCTGCAGCGCCGCCACCGGCACCGCCCCCGAGGCCACCGCGAGCACCGAGACCAGGAAGGTGCGCAGGCGGCTGCTGCTGCGGGTGGCATAGGCGTAGGTGACGATGATCAGGATGGCCAGCGACCATGACAGGGAGTTCAGCGCGAGCACCAGCGGCAGCAGCCACGGCCAGTGACGGTGCCGGAACATCAGTGCCCCCGCGAGCAGAGCGGCGAGCCCGGCCCGCCACCACTCGCCGGGGCTGGTCGCCGTGAGCACCAGCAGGACCACTTCGATCCCCACCACGGCGAGGACCAGCACTTCCTGCCAGATCCGGCGCACGGGCGCTCCCAGTTCCTCCACGTCGACACTGTATCGGCGCGCGAACTGCCTGCGGCGTCCCGACGCCCGTCGCCGGACCCATCCAGCCGGAGGTCGAGCCGCGCATCGACGGAGGTCGTAGCACGGCCGACGGGAACCACTGAGGATCCCGACGTTCGTCATCGAGCGCCTGACCGCCGGTCGCTGTCGCGAGCAGACCGCCGGGGAGGAGGCTCGGGACCATGACGACGAACACCGGCCCCCGTGACGAGACCCCCAGCGGCGACAACGGCACCCGCGACCCCTCCGCGCCCACCCTCACCGCCGGCAGCGCAGCCCTCGAGGTGCGCGCCGTGACCAAGCGCTACGGCGGCCGTGCCGCCGTGGACGATCTCAGCTTCGTCTGCCACCCCGGCACCATCACCGGCTTCCTCGGTCCCAACGGTGCCGGGAAGTCCACCACCCTGCGGATCCTCACCGGCCTCGCCGAGCCCGACGCCGGCCAGGCCCTCGTCGGCGGCGCGGACTACCGCAGCCTCGACCACCCCGCGCGCATCATCGGCGTGATGCTCGATGCGCGCGCCCTGCACAGCGGCCGCACCGGGCTGGAGACCCTGCGCCTCGCGGCGCGCACCATCGGCATGCCGCCGGCCCGGGCCGACGAGGTCCTGGAGATGGTCGGGCTCGCCGACGCCGGCGCCAAGCGCGTGGGCGGCTACTCCTACGGCATGCGCCAGCGCCTCGGCATCGGCGTCGCCCTCATCGGCGACCCCGCCGTGCTCGTGCTCGACGAGCCCGCCAACGGCCTGGACCCCGAGGGGATCCGCTGGATGCGTCGCCTGCTGCGCTCCTTCGCCGATGCCGGCGGCACGGTGCTGCTGTCCAGCCACCAGCTGCGCGAGGTCCAGGCCACCGTCGACCGGCTGGTGGTGATCGCCGGCGGCCGGCTGGTGAAGGAGGGCACGCTCGAGGACCTCACCGCCGGCGGCGGCACCCACGTGCGGGCCCTGGACCCGGCGGCGCTGATCACTGCCCTGGACAAGCACGGCATCGCCTACGAGCACCGCCCCGGAGAGATGCTCGAGGTCAGCCTCGCCCCGGAGGACGTCGGCCGCCTCGCCCTGCGTGAGCAGATCGTGCTGACCTCCCTCGGTGCGGCCGACGGCGGCGGCCTCGAGGAGATCTTCTTCGCCCTGACCGGGCAGACCGAGCCGGAGGCCGCCGACGGGGGCTCATCGCTCGCCCAGCCCATAGAGCCCGCGTCGGTCTGACTCCCCGCGTCCCCACCGAGGGACCGCGGCCGCGCCCGCGCTCGATCCCGAGCGTGACGCCCTGCCCGTGACCTTCATCGACTCTTCCGAGGAGACCCCCATGCGCCCCCTGCTCGATATCCGCGCCTATCTCGATACCCGCGCCGCCGCCATCATGGTGGCCATCAGCCTCATCCTCGTCGCCGCGTTCGCCGGTCTCGGCGGGCTCCTCCAGCCCGCGCTGCTGCCCGTGAACACCTCCGACTTCGAGAACACCGTCATCGTCCTGACCCTGCCGCTGACGCTGATCATCCCGATCATCGCGGTCCTGATCACCGCGGGGGAGTGGTCCGACGGCTCCATCCAGGTCACCCTCCTGCAGCGTCCCGGGCGCCTCGCCGTGCTGGGCTCGAAGACGCTCGCTGCCATCCTGGTCGTCGCCGCACTGGTGGCGATCTCCCTCGCGCTCGCAGCCCTGGCCACCTGGATCGGCGGCGAGATGCTCGGCGACGGCGCGTCCTTCGACTCGCTGGACGGCGTGCTGAGCACACAGCTGCCCGTGATCGCCGTGACGCTGCTGTTCTCGCTGGCCATGGGCCTGGCCCTGCAGTCGACCGTGCTCGGCCTGATCGCCGCGATCGGGTTCCCCTTCGTAGTCGGCACCGCCTCCGCCGTCGGAGTCCTGACCGGCTCCGAGTTCCTCACCGACCTGGTACGCGCATTCGACCTGCAGACCGCCGCCACGGCCTTCGGGAACGGGGAGGCGACAGCCTTCGAACTGATCCCGCTGGTGCTGCTGGTGATCCTCCCGGCCGCGTTCGGGATCTGGCGCTGGTCGCACCGCGAAGTCGGATGACCCTCGGCGAGCCGACGGAGACGGAACGTCGCAGCCTGACACCCCGGACCGGAAGCTAGGACGGCAACGGACCCGGCCCGAGGCGGGTGGCGCGGCCCGAGCGGGACCCGGCGAGGCCTAGGATGGCCGGGCCCCGCTCCTCGCGCGCATCCGACCCGCGGCCGGGTTCGATCGTCGGATGAGCGCTGCGGGGCTGCACTCTTCGGCGGCCCCGTCGCCCCGGTCCCGTCCGTCCTCAGACAAGGAAACACCGCATGACCTTCGCAGGCCTGTCGCCTCGTCCGTTCGCCCGCATCACCGCAGCGGCGGCAGCGGCGGTCCTGCTGATGGCGGGGTGCACCCAGGACGACGTCGGCCCCGACCGGAGCACCGGCTCGGCCAGCGACGGCGGCGGCGCCACCCAGCACGCCCCCGCCGGAGAGGCGGATCTGCCCCTGACGGAAATCGGGACCTCGGCCGCCCAGGACCTCGGCACGGACCCCGCCACCGACCCGGCCTACGCCGAGTACTACGAGCAGTCCGTCCAATGGGGCGAGTGCGAGGACGTCGCGAACCCGGACGCCGAGTGCGGGACCATCACCGTCCCCCTGGCGTGGAACGATCCGTCGGCCGGGGACATCGAGATCGCCGTCGCCCGGATCGCGGCCACCGGCGAGGCCACCGGATCCCTGGTGGTCAACCCGGGCGGCCCGGGCGCCTCCGGCGTCAACTTCCTGGAATCGGCGCCGTACTTGATCTCTCCCGAGGTCAGCTCCTCCTACGACCTGGTCGGCTTCGACCCCCGCGGCGTCGCCCGCTCGGCCGGCATCGAATGCCTCAGCGACGAGGAGACCGACGAGTACCGCTCGGTCACCGCCGAGGCCGGGACTCCGGAGGCCGACCAGCTCGCCGAGGAGTGGAACACCCGTCTGGCCGACGCCTGCGAGCAGAACTCGGGGGACGTGCTGGCCTACCTCGACACCTACTCCGCGGCCCGCGACATGGATGTGCTGCGCGCAGCACTGGACTCGGAGCAGCTGGACTACCTCGGCTACTCCTACGGCACCTACCTCGGGGCCACCTACGCCGATCTCTACGCCGATCGGGTCGGCAAGTTCGTCCTGGACGGCGCCATGGATCCCACGATCACGATGGATGAGCTCTCCGCCGGGCAGGCCGAGGGCTTCGAGCAGGCCACCGAGGCGTTCCTGCAGGATTGCCTGGACAGCGCCGATTCGTGCCCGTTCTCCGGGGACCCCGCGGCCGCCAAGGACGAGCTGATCTCGTTCTTCGAGTCCGTCGATGACGAGCCGCTGGAGACCGACGATCCCCAGCGGCCGCTGACGGGCGCGCTCGCGCGATCGGCCGTGATGTCGATGCTGTACAGCGACCAGTCCTGGACGGAGGGCCGCGAGGCGCTGACCGCCGCCATGGAGGGGGACGGGCAGCCGCTGCTGGCCATCGCGGACCGCTCCGCCGAGCGCCTGCCCGACGGCACCTACCGCACCAACTCGACCTACGCCATCACCGCCGTGAACTGCCTGGACCATCCCGGCATCGCCGACGAGCAGTGGCAGGACCAGGAGGCCGAACGGCTCGCGGAGGAGTTCCCGACCTTCGGGCCGACCATGGGCAACGACAACTCGCCGTGCGCCCAGTGGCCGGAGCCCGCGCTTCGCGAGCCCGCGCCGATCGCCGCGGAGGGCGCCGGCCCCATCGTGGTGATCGGCACCACGGGCGATCCGGCCACCCCGTACAAGTGGGCCGAGAGCCTCGCCGACCAGCTCGACAGCGCGAGCCTGCTGACCTTCGAGGGCAACGGCCACACCGCCTACGGGCGCTCCGGCGGCTGCATCGAGGAGCAGGTGGACGCCTACCTCCTCGAGGACACGGTCCCGGAGGACGGGCTGACCTGCTGAGCGTGACGCGGATCGCGGCCGATCGCTTTGCGCCCGCCGCCGCGAGTCCCGTACAGTGATGCGGTCCGCCATGTGACCGGCGGGAACGCCGCCTTAGCTCAGTCGGTAGAGCGATTCACTCGTAATGAATAGGTCGCCGGTTCGATTCCGGCAGGCGGCTCCGAAGAGGCCCTCTGACCAGCGCGCCAGCTGGACAGGGGGCTTCTGCTCTGTCCGAACCGCGAGTGCTCCGCCCGTTCGTGCTGTTCCTCTCCCCACGAAGTGCGCGCCGCGCGCACTCGCTCGCAGTGTCGCCGGAGCCGGACCGCATAGGGTCGTCCCGACACCCCGCCGAGTCACAGGAGCACCCATGGACCGCGACAGCCTGACCACGTTCATCGCAAGCACGATCGCCGGCCCCTCGGGTCGGCACGACGCCACCGACTTCGATCTCGACGCCATCGCCGACGACCTGCAGCAGCAGGCCGAGAGCAAGAACCTCGACAGCGTCGAGGATCTCCGCACCGCCGATTTCTGGGCCGCCGTGGAGAAGCACCGCCGCCAGTCCTGACGCGGCACCGGTCCTGCCGCGGCGCCGGTCCTGCCGCGGCGTCGGCTCTGCCGCAGCGCCGACCCTGGATGCCTGCGTTTATTTGGATAGGTCCAGAAAACGCGCTAGGGTGGGCGTCATGCCGAACGCCGACCGCGCCCCCGCTCTGCGGAACGCCGGTCTGCGCGTGACCGCCCCGAGGCTCGCGACCCTGGAGGTCGTCGCCGAACACCCCCACGCTGATGCCGACTCCGTCGCCCATGCCGTCCGGGAGCGCCTGGGAGCGGTCTCCCGCCAGGCCGTGTACGACGTCCTGCACGCCCTGACCGAGGTCGAGCTGCTGCGACGTGTCCCCGTCGCGGGCCGCAGCGCCCGCTACGAGCTGCACGAGCACGACAACCACCACCACCTCGAATGCCGCGTCTGCGGGCGCCTCGAGGATGTCCCGTGCGCCATCGGCGAGGCCCCCTGCCTGCTGCCCCACGACGACCTCGGCTTCGAGATCGAGGTCGCCGAGGTCGTCTACCGCGGGGTGTGCGCCGCGTGTCGCGACGAGGCCGCCACGTCCGCCGCCGCGACCGGGACGTCGGCATCCTCCACCGCTGCCGCCGCTCAGCTCGACTCGCCCGCTTCGTCCTCGCCCTGATCGCTCCGGCCCTGCCGGTGCGAGACGGGCCGTCGTCTGTCCGCCTTTCGTGACAACTTGTCAGTACCCATCACCAACCCAGGAGAAGTACATGAACGACTTCGACCCCACAAAGAAGAGCACCACGGAGTCCGGTGCTCCGCGCGAGTCCGACGCGCACTCGCTGAGCGTCGGGGCCGACGGCCCGCTGCTGCTCCACGACGTCGCCCTGGTCGAGAAGCTGGCCCGCTTCGACCGCGAGCGCGTCCCGGAGCGCAGCCCCCACGCGAAGGGTTCCGGCGCCTTCGGTGAGCTCGAGGTGACCGAGGACGTCTCGAAGTACACCAAGGCGGACCTCTTCCAGCCCGGCCGCAAGACCCCGCTGCTGCTGCGCTTCTCCACCGTCGCCGGCGAGCTGGGCTCGCCCGACACCTGGCGCGACGTGCGCGGCTTCGCGCTGAAGTTCTACACGCAGGAGGGCAACTACGACCTGGTCGGGAACAACACCCCGATTTTCTTCCTGCGCGACCCGATGAAGTTCCCCGACTTCATCCACTCCCAGAAGCGCACCCCGGATTCGGGCCTGCGCGACAACACCATGCAGTGGGACTTCTGGACGAACTCCCCCGAGAGCGCCCACCAGGTCACCTACCTCATGGGTGACCGCGGCCTGCCCAAGACCTGGCGCCACATGAACGGCTACGGCTCGCACACCTACATGTGGGTCAACGCCGACGGCGAGAAGTTCTGGGTCAAGTACCACTTCCACACCGACCAGGGCATGGAGTTCCTCTCCAACGAGGAGGCCGACCGCCTCGCCGGCACCGACGGCGACTACCACCGCCGGGATCTCTTCGAGTCCATCGCGGGCGGGAACTTCCCCGGCTGGACCGTCTCGGTGCAGGTGATCCCGTACGAGGACGCGAAGCACTACCGCTTCAACATCTTCGACCTGACCAAGACGGTCTCCCACGAGGACTACCCGCTGATCAAGGTCGGCACGATGACCCTGAACCGCAACCCGGTCAACCACTTCGCCCAGGTCGAGCAGGCCGCGTTCAGCCCCTCGAACACGGTGCCCGGTATCGGCCTGTCCCCGGACAAGATGCTGCTGGGCCGCTCGTTCTCCTACCCGGACGCGCAGCGCCACCGCATCGGCACCAACTTCAACCAGCTGCCGGTGAACCAGCCGATCGTGCCCACGAACTCCTACGACAAGGAAGGGTTCATGGAGTTCCTGCACAGCGGGGACGCGCCGGTGTACGCACCGAACTCCTACGGCCGCGCCTACCAGGACACCCAGGGCCCCTCGGAGAACGGCTGGGAGGCCGACGGGGAGATGGTGCGCGCCGCCTACACCCTGCACGCCGAGGACGACGACTTCGGTCAGGCCGGCACGCTGGTGCGCGAGGTCTTCGACGACGCCGCCCGTGATCGCCTGGTCGAGACCGTCTCCGGTGCCCTGAGCACCGTCGAGGAGCCGGTCCTGTCCAAGGCCCTGCAGTACTGGAAGAACATCGACACCACCATCGGCGAGCGGATCGAGCTGGCCGTCGGCACCGCCAAGGCGGATCAGCAGCCCGGCGGGGACCCGCTGGAGGCCTGAGCCACCGCAGCCGGGTCCAGCGTGCGGCCCGGCCGCGGACGAGAGGAAGCGGCCCGTCCCTCACACGTGGGGGACGGGCCGCTTCTGTACGTCGTCGGTGGCTCGCGCTGTCGCGGTCTGTCCGGGAGTCTGGCGCCGGCCGGCGTCGCTCACACCACGAGGACCTCGCTGGGGGCGGACAGCAGCAGCTTCTGCACGGTCAGGCCCAGCAGGTGGCGGGCCAGGTCCTTCTGGCGCCGGATGCCCAGGACCAGCAGTTCCGCCTTCTCCTCCTCGACCACCGTCAGCAGCACCTCGGCGATGTCCTCCTCGGTGTGCTCCTGGCGGATCTCCACGCGCACGGGAGCCTGCCGCAGCTGGTCACGAGCGATCTCCAGCTGCTGGTCGTCGGCGTGGCGGGGGTCTTCGGTGACCCCTTCGCGCACGACGTTGACCACGATCAGCGGGCCGCCTCGCAGCTCCGCCTGCTCACGTGCAGCTGCCAGCGCCTTGAATCCCACGTCGGTGGGGATGAATCCGACGACGACTGCCATCTGTTCTCCTGAGGTGCGGTCCGAGCCCGGCCCGCGCCCGGTCAGCGCGCGCCTGCCCCCGATCCTACGGGCTCGGCCCGAGCTCCCGGCACGAGGGGCCTGACCGGGTGGACGGCCGGGAACGTCGTGGTCGTGATCGAAGCGGCCCGGAGGATCCTCAGAACTCGGAGCGGGCCGAGGACGTCAGTTCGGGGGAGCGCCGCTGGCCCGAGAGCTTCTGGATCTCGTCCATGATCCGCGCGTTCATCACGCGTCGTCGGACCCCCTTGGACAGACTGGGATCGACGTCGGCGATGTCCAGCGGCTCTCCCACGCGCACGCTGACGGTGCCGCGCTCGGGGATCGCCGTGGTGAACAGATGCTGAGTGCCCTTCAGCCCGACGGGGATGACGGGGCACCCCGATTCCAGCGCGAGCCAGGCGGCGCCCTGCTTGCCCGGATGCAGCAGCCCGTCCTTGGAACGTGCTCCCTCGGGGTAGATCCCGAAACCGGAGCCCTCGCGGAGGATCTCCAGAGCCGCTTGCAGCGCGCCCTTGCCGGACGAGAGCGCCTCGCGATCCACCGGCACGGCGCCGACGGCATCGAAGAACCAGCGCAGGACGCTGCCCTTGATCCCTTGATGCGCCCAGAGCGTGTCCTTGGCCACGAAGCGCACCTGCCGGGGGAAGACCACCGGGATGACGAAGCTGTCGATGTTCGCCAGATGGTTCGAGGCGATGATGAAGCCGCCCTCGCGCGGCACGTTCTCCATCCCCGTGACCCGGGGGTTCCATGCGAGCCGCACGAGCGGCCTGACGACCGTGCGAGCACCGAAGTAGAAGCGGCTGGCCACGTAGTCCTCCTGAGACGTCTGAGATCGCCGTCTACGATATCCCCGCCGGCCGTGGCCGGGTTGCCGCCGCCGGATGCTGTCGGCCCGGATGATGTGCAGGTCGCGCCGGTGAAGCCGCTGACTTCGGGTCCGGCTCGGTGTGGTAGAACAGGCGTGCGTCACGCGCCGATTCCGGAGGCGCGATGAGGCAGTAGGGCGGTCGCTGCGTCCGCTGCGCGCATGCGGTGGGCGCTGCCGATCTCCGCCGATCCCGAGGAGCCTGTCGATGCCGAAGACCTTGAACGTCGCCGTGATCGGCGCCGGAACGATGGCGCAGGCCGTGCACCTTCCGGTGCTGCGGCGGCGCTGGGACCGGTTCACCGTCGCCGCCCTGGTCGACCACTCGCCGCGCCGGCGCCGGGAGGCCTCCGACGTGTGGGGCATCGGTGAGGACAAGCGCTACGAGTCGGTCGGCGATCTCATCGCAGCGGTGCGCTCCAAGACGCTCTCGCTCGATGCGGCCGTCCTGGCGACCGACGGCCTCCACGTCGAGGACCTGCTGCAGCTGATGCGCCGCGGGATCCCCGTGCTGGTCGAGCCCCCGCTGGGGTTCTCCGCCGAGGAGGTGGCCAAGGTCGCCGATTTCGAGCGGATGACGGGTCGGCGCCTGGTGATGATGGCCTACCCGCAGCAGTACGACGAATCCGTCGCGCGCATGTCGGAGCAGATCGCCACCAAGGACCTGCGGATGGTCGATCACGAAGTGCTGATGCCGGCCAGCCAGCCGCTGTTCGGCGGAGCGCACGTGACGAGCTCCTCCTACGACCTGCCCTCCGATGTGCGCTCGCAGCGCCGCTCCGATCTCCAGGCCGCCGTCGTCGCCGGCTCCGGCGAGGGCGCCACCCAGCGCGACCGCGACCTGTATGTGAAGGGCCTGCTGACCGGGGTGGCCCACCAGATGGCCGTGATGGAGGCGGTGTACGGGCCGATCACCCGCGTGACGGCGGTGCGCCACTGGCCCAAGGGCGTCATCCCCGGCTCCCTCGAGATCCTCGGCGAGCTCGAGGGCGGAGCGCATGTGCGCCTGGTGTGGCATTACCTGCCCTTCGCGCCGGAGTACTCCGAGCACATCAAGGTGCTCTCCGCGCGTCGCCGCATGGAGGTCGAGCTTCCCGCTCCCTCGCACGGTGACCGCCGCTCCGGCGTCTCTCTGCGGGAGAAGAAGGGCGGCGCCGTCCAGGAGACGGCGACCGTGGCCACGAAGGGCAGCGTCGAAGCCATGTGGGAGGCGTTCCACAGCTTCGTCGAGAAGGGCGTCCGGCCCGTCTCCGGCGCCGAGGAGGCACGCAACCAGGTCACGCTCCTGCGGGAGGTGCTCTCCACGATCGTGGTCGCCGACGGTCGCAGCCTCGATCTGGCCCCCGACGCGGCCGACGAGGAGCAGGGGAGCGACAGCGAGGCCGAGAGCGCTGATCCGTCTGCCTCCGGGCCGCTCGACTCCGAACCGGCCGCGGAGACGCTGGAACAGGAGCCGGCGACGGCCGCCGACGTGGCGGGAGCGCCGGACGGCGAACCGCCGGCCCTGGAACCGGAATCGCAGCCGGCACCGGAGACGCTCGAGCAGGAGCCGGCCACCCCGTCGCCCCACAGCAGCCCGGCGGACCAGCGTCCGACGGAGCAGCGACAGCCCGTCGTCCCCGCCGCCGCGAGCGATCCGAGCGGACTCCCGGAGCCCACCAACCCCACCGAGCCCATCGACTATCCCGACGCGGAGCCAGGTGCCGCGCCGCGGACGGGCCGTGACGTCCTGGACGTGTGGAATCTCCGATCGGACGGTCTGGACGAATCGACCTGGCCTCCCGAGCCGCACAGGACCTCCGATGCACAGCGCGAGGGCGACGATTCGGCGGGCGGCTCGGCGGCGCCGGCCGCGTCGCCCGAGGGCACCGGCGACGACGAGGCCGCGTCCCCGCAGGGCTCCGAGACGACCGGCACTGACCCGTCGGCGGAGTCGACGGCTGGCGAGTACCGCAACCGCCCCTCCTGAGGAATCGCCACCGCCCCTCCTGAGGAACTGCATGTGCGGCGCGCTGCCGCCGCGGACGTGCCGCAGGGCGCCATGACGCCCCGGGCGGCAGTGGCCCGGACGGCTCACGAGGCGACACGCCGGTGCGGCGAAGGCTGTCCGCAAGAAGCCGGTCGCGACACGCCCGGGGCATCGCATGGTGCCCGGTAGGGGCGCGCCGCTACTGCGCCGAGAAATCAGTACGACGTCCCGTCGAGGCACGCCGGCGACACGCCGGCGACACGCCGCGACGCGCCCGGACACGCCGGGGATCCGGAACACATCTGCGCCCGATCCGGGCTCGCCGGGGGCCCTCGCTCAGCAGCGCCGTCCACCGCGATCGCGGTCTGTCCGACCCCCTGTCCACACTGTGATGTGCACGCATCCTCGGTTTTCTCCTCGGTCTTCGTGCGTGGCTCGCGATTCGCGTCCCCAGCTGCCCCGAGCCATCCACATCCCGTCCCCACCGCCTTGTGGATGACAATCTTGTAACTCAGTACATCTTGTGGTCGTTCCTCTCGGGCACCACTAGGTGTAGTGTTGGTGCTGTCGCAGCGATCCGGCCCTCCCGGGGGCCGTCCGCCACATCGAAAACTCTGATGAGGCGGCGGTGGGGAGCCTCCGGAGGCCTGTGACGTGGTCCATCGGACCTCCCCGGAACATCTGCACACACCACGCTCCTCGCGCTCTCGGCGCGGCGCTCGAGAAAGGCCCCTTCCCTTGGACATCACCGTGTACTCCAAGCCCCTCTGCGTGCAGTGCGACGCGACCAAGCGCGCCCTGAACAAGGCCGGCGTCGCCTACGACGTCGTCGACATCACCGAGGACGCCGAGGCGCTGGCGCGCATCAAGTCCATGGGCTACGCGCAGGCTCCCGTGGTCATCACGGAGCAGGATCACTGGTCCGGCTTCCGTCCCGACAAGATCAAGGCGATCGCGGGCGCCGGCTCGCAGCGTTCGGCCGCCGCGATCTGAGCTGTCACCAGGAGGCGTCGGCGTGACGAAGCTCGTCTACTTCTCCTCGGTCTCGGGCAACACTCACCGCTTCGTCGAGAAGCTCGGGATGCCGGCCCGGCGCATCCCGCTCTACGCCCAGGAGGAGCACCTCGTCGCCGATGAGGAGTTCGTCCTGGTGGTCCCGACCTACGGCGGGGGCAACGGCCGCGGTGCCGTCCCCAAGCAGGTCATCAAGTTCCTCAACGATGAACGCAACCGGAACCTCATCCGTGGCGTGATCGGTGGCGGCAACACCAACTTCGGGGACGCGTACTGCGCGGCAGGGGATGTCATCTCCGCCAAGTGCCGCGTCCCGCACATGTACAGATTCGAACTGTTCGGTACCCCTCGCGACGTGCAGCGGGTCCACGACGGATTGGAAGAGTTTTGGCGACACTGACCGAGATGCCCCCACTCGAGCACAACAGGCAGCTCGACTACCACGCCCTGAACGCGATGCTGAACCTCTACGGAGCGGACGGCCAGATCCAGTTCGACAAGGATCGCCTCGCGGCGCGGGAGTACTTCCTGCAGCACGTGAACCCCAATACGGTGTTCTTCCACTCGCTGCGCGAGAAGCTCGACTACCTGGTCGAGAACAAGTACTACGAGCCCGAGCTGCTGGAGAAGTACGACTTCTCCTTCATCGAGTCGCTGTCGGAGCAGGCCTTCGCCAAGAAGTTCCGCTTCCCGACGTTCCTGGGCGCGTTCAAGTACTACACCTCGTACACGCTGAAGACGTTCGACGGCAAGCGGTACCTGGAGCGCTTCGAGGACCGCGTGGTGATGGTGGCCCTCACCCTCGCCGAGGGCGATGAGCAGCTGGCCCGCAACCTCGTCGACGAGATCCTCGACGGCCGCTTCCAGCCGGCCACCCCCACCTTCCTCAACGCCGGCAAGGCACAGCGCGGTGAGCTGGTCTCCTGCTTCCTGCTGCGCATCGAGGACAACATGGAGTCGATCGGTCGTTCGATCAACTCCGCGCTGCAGCTGTCCAAGCGCGGCGGCGGCGTGGCACTGCTGCTGAGCAACGTGCGCGAGTACGGCGCACCGATCAAGCACATCGAGAACCAATCCAGCGGCGTCATCCCCGTGATGAAGCTGCTGGAGGACTCCTTCTCCTACGCGAACCAGCTGGGTGCGCGTCAGGGCGCCGGTGCGGTGTACCTCAACGCCCACCACCCGGACATCCTGCGCTTCCTGGACACCAAGCGCGAGAACGCCGACGAGAAGATCCGCATCAAGACTCTCTCGCTCGGCGTGGTCATCCCCGACATCACCTTCGAGCTCGCGAAGAAGAACGAGCCGATGTACCTGTTCTCCCCGTACGACGTGGAGCGCGAGTACGGCAAGCCGTTCGCCGACGTGAACGTCTCCGATCACTACCGCGAGATGGTCGACAACCCGAACATCTCCAAGAAGAAGATCAAGGCGCGCGACTTCTTCCAGATCCTGGCGGAGATCCAGTTCGAGTCCGGCTATCCGTACATCATGTTCGAGGACACCGCGAACCGGGCGAACCCGATCCCGGGCAAGATCACCCACTCGAATCTGTGCTCGGAGATCCTGCAGGTCTCGACCCCCTCGTCGATGAACACGGACCTGAGCTACGACGAGCTGGGCCGGGACATCTCCTGCAACCTCGGTTCGCTGAACATCGCCAAGACGATGGATTCCGACGACTTCTCGCGCACCATCGAGACCGCGATCCGCGGCCTCACCTCGGTCTCGGACCACTCCGACATCGAGTCGGTGCCGACGATCGCCGAGGGCAACCGCGCCTCGCACGCCATCGGTCTGGGCCAGATGAACCTCCACGGCTACCTCGCCCGCGAGTCCATCTTCTACGGCTCCGACGAGGGCCTGGACTTCACGAACATGTACTTCTACGCGGTCACCTACAACGCCATCAAGGCGTCGAACAAGATCGCCAAGGAGCGCGGCGAGGTCTTCTACGACTTCGAGAACTCGAAGTACGGCACGGGCGAGTACTTCGACAAGTACATCGAGCAGACGTGGGAGCCGCGCACCGAGAAGGTCCGCAGCCTGTTCGCGAACTCCAGCGTGCACCTGCCCACGCCGGAGGACTGGAAGCAGCTGCGCGACGAGGTCCAGAAGCACGGCATGTACAACGCCTACCTGCAGGCGGTGCCGCCGACCGGCTCCATCTCCTACATCAACCACTCGACCAGCTCGATCCACCCGATCGTCTCCAAGATCGAGATCCGCAAGGAAGGCAAGATCGGTCGCGTCTACTACCCGGCGCCGTACATGACCAACGACAACCTCGAGTACTACGAGGATGCGTACGAGATCGGGTACGAGAAGATCATCGACACCTACGCCGAGGCCACGCAGCACGTGGACCAGGGTCTGTCGCTGACGCTGTTCTTCCCGGACACCGCCACCACGCGCGATATCAACAAGGCGCAGATCTACGCCTGGCGCAAGGGCATCAAGTCCCTCTACTACATCCGCCTGCGGCAGATGGCGATCGAGGGCACCGAGGTCGAGGGCTGCGTCAGCTGCATGCTCTGACCTCTCGTCCGCCGAGGTGACGCCGGGGTCCGGACACGGGAAGCACCGTGTCCGGGCCCCGGCGTTCTTGCGCGCGGGGAGCTGTAGTCAGCCCGAACAGCCACGGATCGATGGCAGCCGCAATATCAGCATCCGGTGCCCGGGCAAGCCGCACACACCGGTGGACGTACTCTCCGCAGTAACCGCTGGACCCCTCACGAGCCCACGACCAGCGGGGGAGGAACTCACCCATGACGCACCCGCACTCCGACGATGTGACGAGGGCGCCGGCGCCGGATACTGACGGTGCGCCGGCCGACCGTCCGCGCGTCGTCATCGCCGCGAACCTGCCCGAGGAGCTGTGCCGCGGGATCGAGGAGGCAGAGCCGCGCGCCGAGGTGATCCGGGACCACTCCCTCTATCCTCCTCGCCGCGGCGCGGCTGACTGGCACGGCGACCCGGAGCACCGGCGCACGGCCGCGCAGCAGCGCGCCTACGAGGAGATGGTGGATTCCGCCGACGTGCTCTTCAGCCTGCCGGACGGCGACCCTGCTGGTCTGGCGCGCACTGTCCGGGCGAATCCGGGACTGCGCTGGGTCCAGACGATGGCCGCCGGGGGAGGAGCGCAGGTGCGCGCCGCCGGACTCACCGAGGATGAGCTCGAGCGCCTGACGGTCACCACCGCCGCCGGGGTGCACGCGGAACCGCTCGCGGAGTTCGCCCTGCTCGGTGTGCTGGCCGGCGCCAAGACCCTGTCCCGCCTCCAGGAGCTCCAGCGGCGTCACCAGTGGGGCGGGCGGCTGGAGATGCGCCACGTCAGCGAGATGACGGTGCTGATCGTCGGTCTCGGGGGCATCGGCGCGATGTGCGCGCAGAAGTTCTCCGCGCTGGGGGCGCGCGTCATGGGCACCACCCGCAGCGGCGAGCCCGTCGACGGCGTCGATGAGCTGGTCCCGATCGAGAAGCTGGCCCGCGCCGCTCGCGAGGCCGACGCGATCGTCGTGACTCTGCCCGGGACCGACCGCACAGCGGGCCTGGTCGGCGCCGACGTCCTCGAGGGTCTGCGTGAGGGAACGATCCTGGTCAACGTCGGCCGCGGGACCGTCATCGACGAGGACGCGCTGCTGGCCGCGCTCGAGGACGGCCGGATCGGCTACGCCGCCCTCGACGTCACCGCGACCGAGCCGCTGCCCGCCGAGAGTGCGCTGTGGGACCACCCGAACGTGCTGATCTCGCCGCACACGGCAGCGGTGAGTGCTCGCGAGGACGACCGGATCGCGACGCTCTTCATCGACAACCTGCGCCGCTTCGTCGACGGCCGGCCCATGCGGAACGTGGTCGACACGGTCGAGTTCTACTGAAGCTCGAGTTCTACCGAGCCAGCCGCTCCCGCCTCTCGTGCCGGCCGTAGGTCATCCGTCGCAGCAGCATCTCGGCCGGCCCGCGGAGGCTTCGAGAGTCCATGAAGGCGGCGATCGGCAGCGAGACCATCCAGACCGCGAGGGCGATGGCGACGGCCGGGGCGGTGCTCAGCTGCGCGCCGAGGCCGAACCCCCAGCCGGCCATGATCGGGGCCAACAGCAGCGACTGGAACAGGTAGAACGTCAGCGACCGCTGGCCGACGGCGCTCAGGGCGCGTACCAGGGGCCCGGGCCGGGCGTCCGTGACCGGCATATCGGTCGCCGCAGGAACGCCGTAGGCGCGCTGCGCCGGGGTCTGTTCCGCCGTCGCGCCGGAACGGGACGCCGGACCCTCCGCACTGAGCGCCGCGGCTGGGAGCCCGTGCCTCTCCAGCCGCGCCGCGAGCAGGCCGAACGCGGCCGCGTAGCCGACGCCGCAGGCCATGCCCGAGACCGAGGTGATCCCGACGAAGCCCCAGGCGACCGCCTCCGGCATGGGCAGCACACCCACGTACGTCAGAGCGTCCGGCAGTCCGCCCAGCCAGCCGATGGCGATGCCGCCGATCGCGACGCGACGCAGCAGCCGGACGTGGCGCCACGGCTCGTCGAGCACCCGGTGACGGGCGGCGATCCACCCCAGCAGGATCATCAGCGGCGGGCCCATGAAAACGGCCGGCACGAGCGCGAACAGCCACATCCCGGTGCGCGTCAGGATCGAGATCAGGTACGGCTGCCCGTAGGCCAGGTCCCGGATGAAACCCATTCCGAAGCCGGCCATTCCCGCCTCCATCTCCGCGAGCGCCTCCGGCGGGGCGAGGAAGGCCAGCACCAGCGCGCTGACGGCGGAGAAGAGCGCATACAGCACCATGATCGAGGTCAGCACGATCAGCCAGAAGGTGAGGGTGCGGGTGCGCCGGCCGAAGAAGAGCCACACCAGCAGCAGGGCGGCGACCGCGTACGCCCCCAGGATGTCCCCGTAGAACAGCAGCGCCGCATGCAGGAAGCCCAGCAGCAGCATCGCCCAGTGTCGGCGCCGCATCATGATCCGGACGACGCCGGCTTCCATGCCGCGGTCGATGCGGGAGCGGTAGAACTGCACCATGCCGTAGCCGAACAGGAACGCGAACAGCGGCATCGCCCGGTGGTCGACGGCGACGGTCATGATGAACTGCACCGCGGAATCGAGCGGGCCCGTCGCCGGGACGTGGGGGCTCATGCCGACGGACCCCTCATGGCCCCACAGGTACCAGGAGACGTTGGCCATCGCGATCAGGGCGAGCATCAGGCCGCGGGAGATGTCCGGGGCCAGGGAACGGCGTGGGCGGGACGGGGCGGCAGGGGAGCGGGGAACCGTGGGCGAGCTGGTCACGTCGGCGCCTTTCGGGTCGGCGAGGCAGAGCGGTGGATCCGGTCGATGCGCCGTCGCGCCCGAGGTGCAGCGTCGTCCCCTCAGGTGCGGCGTCGTCCCTTGCGAACCTAGCCGCGCCCGCAGCCGCTGTCGCGGGACGAAAGTCGGGTTTGTGTCACGGGTGTCGATGAGACGCGCCGCCATCGTGCTCAAGGCCCGGAGGCGGCCCGCGCACCGCAGCGGAGGGCTCGCTCACGCCGAGGAAGACGAACATCGCGGCGTTCGCCGCTGCCCCGGCGGAGGGTGTCGATTCCCACCGCGCCGGAGGGCCGTCGGTGCGCCGCCGGGAGGGCCCCACTGCCTACACTGGCGAGCACTGACTCTCCCCGATTCTTCTGACAGTGAGGCTGCGGTGAACGACCACCTGAAGACGACGGTCCAGGCCATCAACTGGAACCGGATCCCGGACCCGAAGGACCAGGAGGTCTGGGACCGCCTGACCGGAAACTTCTGGCTGCCCGAGAAGGTGCCGCTGTCCAACGACATCCAGTCCTGGAACCGGCTGCCCGATCACGAGAAGACGCTGACCATGCGCGTCTTCACCGGGCTGACCCTGCTGGACACCGTGCAGGGGACCGTCGGTGCCGTCTCCCTGATCCCCGATGCGATCACCCAGCACGAGGAGGCGGTGTACACCAACATCGCCTTCATGGAGTCGGTGCACGCGAAGTCCTACTCCCAGATCTTCTCGACGCTGTCGGACACCAAGCAGATCGACGAGGCCTTCCGCTGGAGCGAGTTCAACGAGCCGCTGCAGAAGAAGGCGCGGATCGTCATGGACTACTACCAGGGCGATGACCCGGAGAAGCGGAAGGTCGCCTCCACGCTGCTGGAGTCCTTCCTGTTCTACTCCGGCTTCTACCTGCCGATGCACTACTCCAGCCACGGCGAGCTGACCAACACCGCCGACATCATCCGCCTGATCATCCGCGACGAGGCCGTCCACGGCTACTACATCGGGTACAAGTTCCAGAAGGCCATGGAGCAGGCCTCCCCGGAGCGCCGCGCGGAGCTCAAGGACTACACGATGTCCCTCCTGCTCGAGCTGTACGAGAACGAGGAGGAGTACACCGAGGATCTCTACGACCCGGTGGGCTGGACCGAGGAGGTCAAGACCTTCCTGCGCTACAACGCCAACAAGGCGCTGATGAACCTCGGCTACGAGTCGCTGTTCCCGCAGGACTCCACGGAGGTCAACCCCGCGATCCTCGCCGCCCTGTCCCCGAACGCCGACGAGAACCACGACTTCTTCTCCGGCTCCGGCTCCAGCTACGTCATGGGCAAGGCCGTCGAGACCGAGGACGACGACTGGGACTTCTGAGGCTCTGACCCCGGGACGCCGAGGCGTGCTCCCCGGACCCCGCCCGAAGGCGCCGGACGCGAACGTCCGGCGCCTTCGGCGTATCGGCCCGCGCCTGGTGGGCGACTCGCCGGTGCAGCATCATGCGGCCGACGAGGACGCCGATGCGATCCTGCGCAGGCGCATCGCCGAGCTGATCGATGTCTCCGAGGCCGACGTCCTCGTGGGACGCGCCTGCCCGCGCTGCGGCTCCTCCCGGCACGGGCGGCCCTGGGCCCGCGTGCCCGGGCGCGGCGACGAGGTCTCGGTGAGCCTGTCCCGCGCCGGCCCGCACCTGGTCACGGCGGTCACCACTGAGGGCGCCATCGGCGTCGACATCGAGTCGGTGGCCGCGGTCGACGCCGGGTGGGATCCGGGCCTGGTGCTGCATCTCGACGAGGCGGGCCTGGACACCGGCCCGGGCCGGCGCGCGGCGCTGTGGTGCGGCAAGGAGGCGATCCTCAAGGCGCTCGGCGTGGGCCTGGCGACGCCGATGAGCACGATCCGGCTCGCCGACCACCCTGTTCTCGAGCTCCCGGCCCCACCGGGCTACCGCGTGGCCTGCGTGATCGTCGCAGGCGGCTCGGGCCGCGGTGGCAGCTCGGTGCGGTAGAGCCAGGCCTCGAACAGGTCGGAGAGATCCAGGCCGGCGACCCGGCCCGCGTGCTCGATGAACTCCTCCGTGGTCACGTTCGCGCCCAGGCGCTCTGTGATCCAGGAGCGCACGAGGTGCTCGAAACGCTCCTCGCCCACCCGCAGCCGCAGGGCGTGCACCGTGAGCGCCCCGCGCTTGTACACCCGGTCATCGAACATGTCCCGCGGGCCGGGATCGGCCAGCAGGAGATCCTGCGGGAGATCGCTCAGCCGCTCGTGGTGGTGATCGGCATGCTCCTGGACCGTGGCCTCGCCGGCGTGCTCGGACCACAGCCACTCGCAGTAGCAGGCGAAGCCCTCGTGCAGCCAGATGTCCTGCCAGCGCCGCAGCGTGACCGCATTGCCGAACCACTGGTGGGAGAGCTCGTGGGCGACCAGCCGCACCGCATCCCAGGACGCGTCCACATGGTTGCGGCCGAAGGTCGACAGACCCTGGGACTCCAGCGGGATCTCCAGCTCGTCATCGGTGATGACTGCGGTGTACGACGCGAAGGGGTAGGGGCCGAACCGCTCGGCGAAGAAGGCGAGCATCTCGGGCTGGCGGCCGAAGGAGGCCTCGAAAGCCTCCTGGTCGAGGCCGGCCGGGACCAGGCTGCGCACCGGGACCGCGGTGCCCGGCTGCTCGATCTGCGTGTAGCGACCGATCTGCACGGTCGCCAGATACGTGGGCATGGGGGAGTCCTGCCGGTACCTCCAGGTGATGGTGGCGCCGCTGCGCCGGGTGCCCTCGAGCTCCCCGGCGACGGCCACGTGGTAGCCCGGCGGGACGGCGACCTGCACGGTGTAGGTCGCCTTGTCGTCGGGCCGGTCGTTGCAGGGGAACCATGAGGGTGCGCCGTGGGGCTGCGCGGCGACGATCACCCCGTCGGTGAGCTCCTCCCATCCGGTGCTGCCGTGGACGCGGGAGGGCACGGGGCGCGGCTTGCCCGCGTACCGCACCCGCACCTCGAACTCCTCGTCGGGCGCCACCGAGTGCTTGAGGGTCAGGGTCCCGCCGTCGTGAGCGGCCTTGGTGGCCCGGCCGTCGACGAAGACCTTGCGCACCTGCAGGCCGTGCAGATCCAGATGCACGGCGTTCGCGGCGGCGAGGCCGCGGCAGGTCAGGACGGCCTCGGCGTCGAGACGGTTGGTCTCGACCTTGTACGCCAGGTCGAGGTCGTAGTGCAGCACCTCGTACGCGGAGTCCCCGTGGCCGGAGAGGTAGGGGTCGCTGCCGGGCTGCTTCGCGGCGGATCCGCTGCTCATGCGTCGTCCTCCCAGGGGCCGATCGGGTTCCCTCGCCAGCGGGTCCCGGCCGGGACCCGCTCGCCCCGCATGACCAGGGAGGCGGGTCCCACGGTCGCGTGGCGGTCGATCCGGGCGGCCGGCAGGATCACGCTGCTCGGGCCCAGGGTCGCCCCGGCGCCGAGCTCGACGGTGTCCATGCTCAGCACCCGGTCGTGGAAGAGATGGGTCTGCACCACGCAGCCGCGGTTGACGGTCGCGCCGTCGCCGAGGGAGACCAGATCCGTCTCCGGCAACCAGTGCGGCTCGCACCATACGCCACGTCCGATGCGGGCGCCGAGCAGGCGCAGCCAGGCGTTCAGCGCCACCGACCCGGTGGCCATGGACGCGAACCACGGGGCGCCGAGCACCTCGGTGAAGGTATCGGCGAGCTCGTTGCGCCACACGAAGGAGGTCCATAGCGCGTGCTCGCCCACGCGATGGCGCCCGATGATCGCCCACTTCGCCAGCGCTGTCACCAGCGCGGCCAGGATGCTGCCGGCGAGCAGGACGGAACCGCCCAGGAGCACCGCCGCGAGCAGGCCGTGCTCGGGCACGGTGAGCAGCCACAGCAGGGTGAGGCCGACGCCCGCGTGCAGCGCGACGGCGAGGAACATCGGCACGACCCGGCCGGTCTCGACCAGGGCGCGCAGCAGCTTGAGCCGGCGCGAGGGGGCGTAGGTGCGCGAATCATCGTCCTCGTCCTTCGCGCGGCGCAGGCTGCGCGGCGGGCTGCCCATCCAGGAGGAGCCCGCCTTCGCCGCCCGCCGCCGGGGTGCCGCCGAGAGCACGGCGACCAGGGACTTCTTGGGAACCTTGCGGCCGGGGGCGAGCATCCCGGAGTTGCCCACGAAGGCGCGTTTGCCCACTTTGACCCGCTCCACGCGGATCCATCCGCCGCCCAGCTCATAGGAGCCGACCATGGTGTCGTCGGCGAGGAAGGCGTCATCGCCCACCTGCACCAGGCTCGGGATGAGCAGCACGGTCGAGGCCTCGACGCCGGTGCCGACGCGGGCTCCCAGCAGCCGCAGCCACAGCGGGGTCAGCGCGCCGGAGTAGATGGGGAACAGCCAGGTGCGGGCTTCGTCGAGCAGGCGCACCGTCCCCCAAATCTGCACCCCGGTCAGGGAGCGCACAGGGTGGTGGCCGGGCGTGATCCCGAGGGCGAACAGCCGGGTCAGGGCCACCACGAGCACGAGCAGGGTCACGTATCCGACCAGTGCGGCCAGCGGCAGCCACGGCAGGGCCGCGAGGGCGAAGCCGCCGAGGGAGGTGCTGCCGGCGAGGGCGGGCAACAGGATGCTGCCGCCCACGAGCACAGCGATCCCCGGCAGGGCGGCGATCACGCCGGCCACCACCGCGTAGGCGAGCGGTCGCAGCCCGCCGCGGGTGGGGTGCTCGCTGGACCACGGCCCGCGAGCGGCCGTGCGGTGCTCGGCGGGGGAGCCGGCCCAGAACTCACCGCGCGGCACCCGGCCGAGCACGGAGGAGCCGGGTGCGACCTCGGCGTTCTTCCCGATCCGGGCTCCGGGGCCCAGGGTGCTGCGGGCCCCGATGCGGGCGTGCTTGCCGATGCGGACCCGGCCGATGTGGAGGCGGTCCCCGTCGACCCAGGTGCCGGCGAGATCCACCTCCGGCTCGACGCTGGCTCCCGAGCCGATCTCGAGCATCCCGGTCACCGGCGGCAGGGCATGCAGGTCGACGTCCCGGCCGATGCTCGCGCCCAGCAGCCGGGCGTAGTACGGGATCCAGGGGGCGCCGGCGAGGTTCGAGGCCCCGAGCGCGTCCTGGATCCGCTCGGCGAGCCACAGCCGCAGGTGGACCCGGCCGCCGCGCGGGTAGGTGCCCGGGCGCACTCGGAGCAGCAGCAGCCGCGCCAGGGCCGCGGCGAGGGTCATCCGGCCCGGGGGCAGCAGGACCACGATGACCAGCGGGATGAGCAGCCACAGCGGAACGGCGACGGGCCAGGTCAGGCCGGTGAACGCCGCGGCGAGGGTGGAGGCGAGCATCAGCCACGTCAGCGGCCGCAGAGCGGCCAGGGCCCGCACCGGCACGAGGGCCACGAGCTGGGCGAGCTGGCTGCGGCGCCGTACGGGAGCCACCACCCGGTCGCTGCGGACGGTGGCGGTGCCCATCTGATCCAGGGTCGCGGCCAGTCCCGCGAGTGTGGGCTGCTCGTACACGTCGGCGACGGCGACCTCGGGGTGCTTCTCCCGCAGCCGGCCCACCACCTGGGCCGCGGTCAGGGACCCTCCGCCGAGGTCGAAGAAGTCCTCGCTGCCGGAGGTGACCTCGGCGCCCAGCACGTCGGCCCAGATCTCCGCGATCCAGGCGGCGGTGCCGGACAGTGCCGCGGCCGGTTCCCGGCGGCGCGGCAGCGGCCAGGGGAGGGCGTCGCGGTCGATCTTGCCGGAGGTGCGGGTGGGCAGCTCCTCGACCACGGCGAGTCGGGGCACCAGCGCGGCCGGCATCCGCGAGCGCAGCAGGTCCTTGGCGACGTCGGCGTCGTAGGTGCCATCGACGGTGAGGTACCCGATCAGGAGCTTGTTGCCCGAGGAGGTGGAGCGCACCGCTGCGGCGGCGCCGACGACACCGGGCACCCGCAGGAGCTGGTCGTCGATCTCGCCGAGCTCGATGCGCCGGCCGCCGAGCTTGATCTGGTCGTCGGCGCGGCCGGCGAAGACCAGGCCGGCGGGGTCGTTGAGCACGACGTCGCCGGAGCGGTATGCACGGTCCCAGCCCAGGGTGGGCATGGCCGCGTACTTCTCGGCGTCCTTGGCGGGATCGAGGTAGCGGGCCAGGCCCACGCCGCCGATGATCAGCTCACCGCGCTCGCCCTCGGCGACGGGGCTGCCCTCAGAATCCACCACCGCGAGGTCCCAGCCCTCCAGCGGCAGGCCGATGCGCACGGGGCCGGCCGGGTCGCCGTCGAGCATCGCGGCGCAGGCGACGACGGTGGCCTCGGTGGGGCCGTAGGTGTTCCACACCTCGCGGCCCGGCGCCTGCAGCCGAGCGGCCAGCTCGGGCGGGCAGGCCTCGCCACCCATGATCAGCAGCCGCACGTTCTCCAGCGCCGAGTTCGGCCACAGGGAGACCAGGGTGGGCACCGTGGAGACGATGGTGATGGAGTTGGCGACCAGCCAGGGGCCGACGTCGACCCCGGAGCGCACCAGTGAGCGCGGTGCGGGCACCAGGCATGCTCCGTAGGCCCAGGCCAGCCACATCTCCTCGCAGCTGGCGTCGAAGGCGACGGACAGACCCGCCATCACCCGATCCTGGCCGCCGATGGGGTCGTCCTGAAGGAACAGGTGGGACTCGGCGTCCACGAACGCGGCGGCGTTGCGGTGGGTGACGGCCACGCCCTTGGGCTTGCCGGTGGAGCCGGAGGTGAAGATGACCCAGGCGTCGTCCTCGGGCCGGACCTCGCGCGGGGGCGCGGGCGCCCGGTCGCGACCCGCGGCGGTCTGCGCGATGGCGAGGTCGTTGCCGAGGATCGCGACCGCGCCGGACTCCTCGAAGACCACGCGGGCGCGTTCGTCGGGGTCGTCGGCGTCGACGGGCACGTAGGCCGCGCCCGCCAGGAGGATCCCGATGATCGCGATGTACAGGTCGGGGGTGCCGGAGCGGATGCGCACCCCGACCTTGTCCCCGGGGCCCACGCCGAGCGCGGCCAGCCGCTCGGCGACCGCGGACGCGGCGGCGTCGAGCTCGCTGTACGTCAGCGGCTCCAGCCCGGTATCGATCGCGAGGGAGTCGCCGCCGGCGTGGACGCTGCGGCGGAAGATGTCGACGAGGGTGCGGGGCGCGGGGGCGCGCTCTCCCGCAAGGAGCTCGGGGAGGAGGCCAGGAGCAGTTGCTGTCACTCCCGGATTGTCGGGCATCGAGGTGACGCGACGGTGTCGCGGGGCGGGGACGCGCCCGGAGATGTCAGGCACCTCTCGGCGGCGGCGCCCAGCGGCGCGAACCGAGCGGTTAAGGACTGCATGCCAACGGCCGCGCTGGTCACGGAGCGATCTCGGCGCCCCCGGGGGCGCGGTGCTCACTGCGCCTTCCCCTGGAGCGAGCACCCTCCTATCGTGACGGGTACCACAGTGAATCCGCGACGAGGAGGAAACATGTCGGAGCAAGAAGCTGGCCAGGTCACCGGGACGAAGGACAAGCACTACAACCTGGTGTGGTTCCTGGAGTCCTGCCTGAACAACGCGTTGCGCATGGAGACCTACGTCAAGGACGCGGAGCGGGACGGTGACACCGAACTCGCCGAGCTCTTCTCCAAGGCGCAGCACGAGAGCACCAAGGGTGCTGAGCAGGCCAAGTCCCTGCTCGCCTCCCGGCTGGCCTCGCAGTGACACGGAGGGCCGCGGACCGACGGCCCGCCGCGGCGCGCACTGCACTGCGCACTCCGGGTCATTCGGCGACAAGGCGCTGACCGGCCGTGCCCGAGCGGCACGACGTCGTGATCGAGTCCTCGCCATACCGCCTGGTCGTCCGCGTGACCTGCGGTTTCGCGGCGATCTGGTCGTCAGTCGCCGTGCGGGGCCAGAATGTGTGCGTAACACCCCCGTCCCCTTCCCCTCAACGAATGGAGAACGTGTCATGGGACTTATCGGACTGATCATCTCGTGGATCATCATCGGCGCGATCATCGGCCTCCTCGCTCGCGCGATCATGCCGGGCAAGCAGGCCATGGGGCTGGGGATGACGATCGTCCTCGGCGTCGTCGGTGCGATCGTCGGCGGCTTCATCGGCGGCCTGTTCGGTGGTAACGGCATCGGCGGGATCATGGACAACCCGTGGAGCATCGGCACCATCCTGCTGTCCATCGTCGGCGCGATCATCGTGATGGCGATCTACGGCTTCGCGACCAAGGACCGCGCCTGACCTCAGGCCACTAGCGTCCGCACCACGACGGCGCCGTCCCGGGACTCCCGGGGCGGCGCCGTCGGCATGTGCGGGGGCAGGTCATCGCCCACGCCGTGGGTATCGCCGGTGGACGGGTGTCGATAATCTGATGACATGCGGCGACGGCACCGCCTCACGGAGCTCGAGCAGCGTGAGCACCTCGCGCTGCGCTTCGGGCTGATCCTGCGACGCGACTTCGGTCCGCTCGCGGTGCGCGACCGTGCCTCGAGCGAGGTCCGACGGGCACTGGCCGTGCCCTACTACTCACTGCTGCACCACGCCAACGTGGTTCCGCGGGCGGCGACGGCGCAGCGCGGGAGGCTGATCGGCAGCATCGCGGTGCAGGTCGATGCCGCCGGCCTCTCGGCGCGAGCCGTCTCCGCGCGCGCCGAACAGATCGCGCGGGTGCTGATCGCGGAGTACGACGCTCACGGCGTCATCTTCGGAGCCCGTGCCACCACCTGGGACAGCGCCGCAGGAACCGGGCGCGTCGAGCTCGACCTCGCCAGCAGCACGGACGTCCCCTCCCAGCACGACGTCACCGGAGGAGACCTGGCCCCGGTGCTGACGGCCATGCTGGAGGCCGTGCACCCGGCGGGAATCGAGCTCGTCGTGGTGCGCGACCCGTTCGACGTACGGGAGCAGCCCGCCTCATCGTGGCGATGGGTCTTCCCGATCCGCTCCGGCGAGGGCGTCGAGGAGTTCCACGACCTGCACCGGGAGATGTCCTTCGCCGTGCTCAGCCGGCTGGTCACGGCGCAGCCGCGCGATCTGCGTCCGCTCAAATCGGTCCCCGCGCACTACGTCGACCTTCCCGGCGGGCAATGACCCCGCTGAGTGCCGGCCACGTGCCGGTCGACCGGCTGGGGCGTGCGCGGAGGTGCTCGCTCCGCGGCCCGATCGATGTCTCACCCCGCCTCGCGCGAGACCGGTACATCCGTCAGTCGATCCCCGCTGGCGCGGACGTCGATGCGGCCGGAGGACCAGCGGGCGGTGTCCGCCGCCAGGGCCTCGAGGTGGGACGGCTCGATGAGCACCTGCACGGTCGCGGCCCGCGCGGAGTAGACAGTGGGCTCGACGTGCGCGCTGTGCGCGGCGGCCCACTGGCGCACCGCATTCTCGGCGGCCCCGATCTCGGCGAGCGGGACGTCCAGCTCGGCGACGGTGAGCTGGGTGCGGCGCAGCACCGTGGCCTCGGAGGCCGCCTGCTCCACGGCGGCGGTGTAGGCCCGCATCAGGCCGCCGGCCCCCAGTTTCACGCCGCCGAAGTAGCGGGTGACGATCGCCAGCGTGTCGACCAGGCCGGCATGCAGGAGTGACTGGAGCATCGGCATGCCCGCCGTGCCGGACGGTTCGCCGTCGTCGCTGGAGCGGTTCACCTCGGCGGCGTCGCCCCGGGCGCCGATCACGAGAGCGGTGCAGTGGTGGCGGGCGTCGGGGTGGTCGCGTCGGGCGGCCCGGATGCGGTCCTCGGCCTGGTCGAGGTCCTCGACCCGGTGCAGTCGGGTGAGGAAGCGCGAACGTTTCTCGACCAGTTCCGTCTCCACATCGGCGGCGAGAACGAGCGGATCGGGCATGGAGCCGAGTCTAGGGCGACGGTAGTCTGCTCGAGGTTGCAGCCCGATTCCCAGGAGGATCCCCATGACCGTCCCGAACTCCGCTCCCGTGCCCCCGCCGGGCTCGATGGGCCAGCAGCACCCAGGGTCCGGCTCCGGTCGGAAGAAGTTCGGTAGGGTGCCGAACATCCTTGTCATCGTCGGGGCGATCATCCTGGTGCTCAGCATCGCCCTCGGCATCACCGTCACGGTGCTCGGCATCACCAGGACAGCCGGCGGGCTGGGTGACATCGAGGTGTTCGACAGCGGCAGCGGCTCGGTCACCGCGGAGGCCGGCGACGATATCCAGTTCTACGCCGAGGAGGGCACCCAGATCCCCACGTGCGAGGTGACGGGCCCCTCGCCCGAGGCGATCGGCGAGGGCACGCATCAGACGAGCAGCACCACCAAGGAGGGGAAGACCTGGGCGTCCTTCGACTCGATCACGGCGAACGAGGCGGGGGAGTACTCCTTCGACTGCGGCGGCACGCCTGTCGCCGTCGGCCCGCCGGTCTCCATCGGTGGGATCTTCGGGGCCGTCGGAGGCGTCCTGCTGGGCCTGGGCGGCGGTTTCCTCGGATTCGTGCTGGTCGTGATCGGCGTGATCCTCCTGATCATGCGTCGTCGTGCCTCGTGAGCACCCCTGATCCCCGCGGTCCAGCAGAGGCGCGGTGACGGCGGGCAGATCCGCTGCCGCCCGCGACGTCAAGGGCTGAGGGACGCGGCAGGGCCCGGCAGGATCGTGATGATCCTGCCGGGCCCCGTCGTGCTCAGGAGCGCCTCGGGTGCGCCCTCGTCCTCCAACGGCCTCGAGCGGGCCGCGGACGGAGGAGCCCGCCTCAGGCGTCCTCGGTCACCAGCGGGTAGACGCCGTTCTCGTCGTGGACCTCGCGGCCGGTGACCGGCGGGTTGAACACGCACACGCACTTGATCTCGGTGCGGGGCCGCACGATGTGCTTGTCGTGGTCGTTGAGCAGGTAGAGGCTGCCCGGCGCCAGCTGGTGCTTCTCGCCGGTGGCCAGATCCTCGATCTCCCCCTCGCCCTGGGTGATGAAGACCGCCTCGATGTGGTTGGCGTACCAGAAGTAGCTCTCGGTCCCGGCGTAGAGCGTGGTCTCGTGCACGGAGAAGCCGACGCCCTCCTTCGCCAGGATGATGCGCTTGCTGCGCCAGTTCTCGGACTTGATGTCCGCGTCGGTGTCGGTGACCTCATCGAGGGTGCGAACGAGCATGGGGGAATTCCTCTCCGTGGATGAACGGGGTCCTGCGGTCCCCGAGCGGGCGCTCAGGGAGACGTCGGCCCGCCCCGGAGCTGGAGCGGGCCGACGGGGGTGGGGTGCTCAGGCGGTCAGCGCCTCGGCGACGGCCTGGTCGATGATGTCCAGCCCCTGGCGGAGCTGGTCCTCGGGGATCGTGAGCGCCGGCAGCAGCTTGACGACCTCGTCGTCGGGCCCGGAGGTCTCCACCAGCAGACCGAGCTCGAAAGCACGGTCGGTGACCTTGCCGGCCAGCTCGCCGCTGGGCATCCCCAGGCCGCGGGCGAGGCCGCGGCCCTTGACGATGAGCTCGTGGTCCTCGAAGCGGGCGGCCAGCTGGTTGAAGCGGCTCTCGATGTAGGCGCCCTTCTTGATGGTCTCCTTCTGGAGCTCGTCGTCGCTCCAGAACAGCTCGATCGCCTTGGTGGCGGTCGCGAAGGCCGGGCCGATGCCGCGGAAGGTGCCGTTGTGCTCGCCGGGCTCCCAGATGTCCAGCTCGGGCTTGATCAGCGTCAGCGCCATCGGCAGGCCGTAGCCGCTGATGGACTTCGAGAGCGTGACCATGTCGGGCTTGATGCCGGCCTCCTCGAAGGAGAAGAAGCCGCCGGTGCGGCCGCAGCCCATCTGGATGTCGTCGACGATCAGCAGGATCTCGTGCTTCGCGCACAGATCGGCGAGGCCGCGCAGCCATTCGGCGCGGGCGGCGTTGATGCCGCCCTCGCCCTGGACGGACTCGACGATGACGGCGGCGGGCTTGTTCAGGCCGCTGCCGCCGTCGGTGAGCAGGCGCTCGAGGTACATGAAGTCCGGGACGACCTGGCCGAAGTAGTCATCGAACGGCATCGGGGTGGCGTGGACCAGGGGGATGCCGGCGCCGCCGCGCTTCATCGAGTTGCCGGTCACCGACAGCGCACCGAGCGTCATCCCGTGGAAGCCGTTGGTGAAGTTCACGACGGACTCGCGCCCGGTGACCTTGCGGGCCAGCTTCAAAGCGGCCTCGACGGCGTTGGCGCCGCCCGGGCCGGGGAAGGCCATCACGTAGTCGAGGTCGCGCGGCTCGAGGATCTGCGACTTGAAGGTCTCCAGGAACTGGCGGCGCACGTCGGTGAACATGTCCAGGCCGTGGACGACGCGGTCCTCGAGGAAGTGGTCGATGACGACCTTCTTCAGCTCGGGGTGGTTGTGGCCGTAGTTCAGGGCGCCGGCGCCGGCGAAGAAGTCGATGTACTCCCGGCCGTCCTCGGCGGTCAGCGTGCTGCCGGTGGCGTGGGTGAACGTGGTGGGCCAGCTGCGGGAGTAGCTGCGGACCTGGGACTCGAGCTCAATGGCATTGGTGGGTGCGGTCGTCGTCATGTGGTGCCTTCTCCCTGATGGATGGGTGCGGATGGTCTGTGGGGTCCTGTGGGCGCACGGAGACGCCCGTCTCGACGGGTGGGGTGTGGGAAGCGCAGCGCATTCATGCGCCGGGGCGCAGGTCTCCGATCACGTGGAGCAGTTCGGCGCCGTGGCCCTCGTCGGGGAAGTGGCTCTCCTCGAACAGCGGCTCGATCGTGTGGCTGGCGCCATGGCGCTCGGCGAGGGAGGCGAACAGGCGCTGGGAGGCGCTGTTGTCCTCGGTGATGGTGGTCTCCAGTGCGGTCGCCGACGGGAGATCCTCCAGCAGCGCCTCCAGCAGCCGGGCTGCCACGCGCTGGCCTCGCATCGACTCGTCGACGGCGATCTGCCAGATGAACAGCCGCTCGGGAGCGTCCGGGCGGAGGTATCCGAGAACGAAGCCGACGACCTCTCCCTCGTGCAGAGCCACCCGGGAGGTCGCCGCGAAGTCACGGGCGAGCAGCAGGTAGGCGTAGGAGGTGTTGAGGTCGAGAGATCCGCTGTCCCGGGCAACACGCCAGATGTCGGCGCCATGGCTCTGAGCAGGCGCAGTGATCGTGAGGTCGGCGGCGGGGGAGCTGGATCGGGTCGTGCGTCGGTTCGAGTCGGAGTGGTTTTCGATCGTCGTCAACGGGCCCATAACGATCCCCAACGCTATCGAGAACGCCGACGGATGTGGACCCCGGGCCCTCGCGAAGAGGCCTCCGCTCGGAGTGTCGTAACGAAAACGTGACCGCCGACGTCCTGCTCGTCGGATTGTCGGACAAGGCCCTCCTATACGTGCCGACCTGCGCGAACGGGGTCGCGGTCGGCACGATGGCGGCCGAGGGCGAGAACTCTCTGTGTTGTGCGTCACGGGTGGCCGGATCGCGGACTCCCGCGCGCGCAGACATGAGTGCGTCACGGGGGCCTCCCCGCGTCGAATCGCGACGGACCTGGAGGGGCACTGGGTACCGTCATGGCATGACTCCTCTGGAATCACTCAATGAATGGCTGGGAAACGCCGAGGGCTGGCTGTGGACCTGGGCAGGGATGCCCGTGGTCGTCGTTCTCGCCCTGTACTTCACGATCCGCTCCCGGGGAGTGCAGTTCCGGATGATCCCGGCGATGTTCGGCGCGATCACGCAGAAGGCGCAGCGTGAGCAGCGCGGAGCGGGCCGCAACCGCATCGTGAGGACCAAGTCCCTCAGCGCGTTCCAGGCCTTCAGCGTCTCCGCGGCGGCGCGCGTGGGCACCGGCAACATCTCCGGCGTGGCCGGGGCGATCTTCCTGGGCGGGCCGGGCGCCGTGCTGTGGATGTGGGTGATGTGCCTGCTCACCAGCGCTGCCAGCTTCATCGAATCCACCCTCGCCCAGCTGTGGAAGTCCCGTGCCGAGGACACCTACAAGGGCGGGCCGGCCTTCTACATCCAGCGGGGGCTGGGCAGCCGCGGCTTCGGGCTGTTCTTCGCGGTCCTGTTCATCTTCTGCTTCGCCTTCGCCTTCACCTCGCTGCAGGCCAACACCATCGTCGACGCGTTCAGCGGTGCGGTTGCGATCTACGCGGATCCTGCAGGTATGCCGTGGATGCCTGTCGTGCTCGGTGTGGTGCTGGCCGTCCTCACCGGCGTGATCGTCTTCGGCGGGATGCGCCGGGTGGCCCGGGTGGCCCAGAACATGGTGCCGCTGATGGCGCTGATCTACCTGGTCATCGGCATCCTCATCGTCGGCCTGAACCTCGGTGAGCTGCCGCGTGTGGTCGGCCAGATCGTCACGGAGGCGTTCAGCCCGCAGGCCGCGATCGGTGGCGGCATCGGTGCCGCGATCGTCAACGGCGTCCAGCGCGGGATGCTCTCGAACGAGGCGGGCATGGGCTCGGTGCCGAACGTGGCCGCCACCGCCTCGGTGAGCCACCCGGTCAAGCAGGGCCTGGTCCAGACCCTCGGGGTCTACTTCGACACGATCCTGATCTGCTCGATCACCGCGTTCATCGTGCTGGTGGCCTTCCCCGACGTCTCCGCCGGCGGTGAGGGACTGGTGATGGTGCAGGAGTCGATGACCGCCAACCTCGGCGGGTGGGCCGCGATCCTGCTGGCGGCGATCATGTTCCTGCTCGCCTTCACCTCTGTGCTGGGGAACTTCTCCTACGGCGAGGCGAACATGCACTTCATCACTAGCAAGCGCGGCTGGCACATCGCCTTCGGCCTCGCCGTGGTCGCCCTCGTGTTCATCGGTTCGGTGATCTCGGTGGACCTGGCCTGGTCCATCGCCGGGGTCAGCATGGTCTTCATCGCGATCATCAACCTCATCGTGATCGCCCTGCTCGCCCCGACCGCCATGAAGCTGCTGCGTCACTACAACGAGCAGCTGGCACAGGGCCACGACCCGATCTTCCTCGCCTCGGACCTGCCCGAGATCAAGAACATCGAGGTCTGGGAAGGCGTGGACGTCAGCGACTACCAGGACAACAGGCGCAACGCCGGAGTCTGACCGGCGGGCCCGGCGACGACGGGAACGGCGAACGGCGGACGCCAGGTGACGGGTACGACCGGTCACCTGGCGTCCGCTTCGTCCTGCGCGCGCCGTTAAGATGGGTTGGCCCGCCACGCGGGCACGGGCCTGTAGCTCAGTTGGTAGAGCATCGGACTTTTAATCCGCGGGTCGAGGGTTCGATCCCCTCCGGGCCCACGTCATCCGCTCCGAGGGCTGGCCACGCTGTCCTCTCCACGGCCCCGAACTCCGTAATGTCTCCCATGCTCACCCGCCGGACGTTCCCGCAGAAGCGAAAGCCTGCTGAGCAGCCGCTCGGCATCGCGGGGGAGATTCGCCGCTGTGCGCCACTCGCCGAGGCCGCCAGTCGATACGGCGTCGAGCCGGATGTCGGCGTCGGCGAGCACGTCGATGAGGAATGCGAAACGCTGCATCGACTCCTCGTTCATGAGCCCGGGCGGAGGCACGTCGATCAGTCGCACTGCGACGAACTGCTGTGCAAGCCGTGTGTAGTCAGCAGCCGAAAGCGGCTCCTGGCACAGCCTCGCGAAGGTCACGGTGAGAACCCCGTCGTCTGCGCCGGAGGCCCGGAGTGTCCGCGCGCCCGGACCTCGAGGCGATGCCCCGCCGAGAGTGATCTCAGTTCGCGGCATGTCCTCACGGGGGCCAGCTATCTCCCATTCTCCGCTGGCGAAGCCTGCGTGTGCGCGCACGCCGACGCGGTAGTCCCTCCCGATGCCGATGTGCGCCACAGCTGTCGTCGCGATGATCTGCTCGATCAGCGGCAAGGCGTGGTGGTGGTGCAGCGGGTTCGGCAGGAGCTCCTCCGGCGGGTAGTTCGACGTCAAGAGCAGGGCGATCCGTGCACGCCGTGCCGCTGCGAGGACGCGACGCATCAGGTGCGCATCAGCGACATCGTGCAGGTGGAACTCGTCGAGGTAGAGAAATTCGGCTCCGTCGAGGAAGTGCTGGAGCGTGGACTCAATGGAGCGAGGCTTCTGCGTGAGGGCGCGGTGGAGATCGGCCAGGAATTGGTGAACGTGTGCCGCGCGCTTCGCGCCGGGAGCGAGCTGGTAGAAGGTCTGCGCCATCCAGGTCTTGCCCCGCCCCACTTCGCCCCAGAGGTACACGCCGCCGGCGCGGGGTGAAACCAGTGTGGAAAGCACGGCCCGTTGCGCAGGGTCGAGGGATCGCCCGCCGTCGCTCAGGCGCTCGGCCAACACTGATTCGCTCACGCGTGGCCATCGGGGTGTGCGGCGACGGATCATCGTGGAGCCTCTATATCTCTAGAGTTCGGCGACGATACTCTATACCCATAGAGTGTTGGTCGGCTCGAGAGGGGTTCCAGGGAGGTGATGGCAGTCGACGGTCGCCGGGCGCAGATCGCCGCCGCAGTGATCGAGATCCTGGCGGCCGGTGGTGCACGCGCTCTGACGCACAGCGCTGTGGACACGTACCTGGGCATCCCTGCGGGATCGAGCTCCTACTATTTCCGCACTCGCCGCACCCTCGTGAGGGCTGCGGCGGATGAGCTGATCAACCGGTCACGGGAACGCTTTGAAGTCCTGACCGCCGATATGCCACACGCCCCGCGACCGGAGCACGCGGCCGCAACCATCACCGCCTACGTGCAGGCGCTGTGCGCGCACCGCCAGGATGACCTTCGGGCGAGACTGGCTCTGATGCCGGAGATCGATGAGGATCTTCGCGACGTGCTCGCCCGAGCCTTCTTCTCGCAGCATGCCGCGGTGGGCCTATGCCGGACATTGGGTCACCGGGATCCGGGCGCTGCGGCGGCGGGGCTCATCTCCCTGCTCGAAGGTGTCACGCTGCGCTCGACGTTCGGTGCCTCGCCGAAGAGCGCAGAACTGGAGGCGCACATCCTCCGGCTCCTCTCCAGCCCATGAATAACGCGGTATCGGGTCTCCCGGGGAGCATGAACACGAACCAGCTCACATGCTGGGGCCCGACTCCAGCGCGGCGCGCCGTCAGCTCTCGAGGTTCGCGCCGACCTCGCAGAGCTTGGTGTCCGAGCCCAGTGCGTCGAGCTGCGCCTTGAGGTCGGCGACGCGCTGCTCCGCCTGCGCGACGAGCTGGTCGGCGAGGCGGCCCCAGTCCTCGGGTTCGGGACCCGCGGGCAGGCCGGCGAAGAGCTCGGCGATCTCGCGGACGGTCAGACCGACGCGCTGGGCGAGCTTGGCGACCTGGATGCGGCAGGCTGCGGAGTCGTCGAACCGCCGCTGATTGCCCGACGTGCGCACCGCGGTGATCACGCCGTGCTTCTCGTAGAACCGCACTGCTGAGGGGGCCACTCCGCTCTCGGCGGCGACGTCACTGACGGTGAGCACCTGGCCGGCGGAGCCGGCCGGCGATGCGGCGCGGTCTGGTGTGGTGAGCGTCATATCGCCATCGTAGGCACTGCCCGCCTTGACTTCAACATATGTTTAAGCCTCAGCGTGAGGGGCATGACAGCGCAGACAGCACATTCAGAACCGTCCAGTGATCACCCCACCAGCTCCGTGCCCGGCCCGAAGCGGGTCGCAGTGATCTCATCCAGCCTGCGTGCGGGAAGGATGAGCCCGAGCATCGCCGACTGGGTCGTCGCCGCGTTGGACCGCACCAGTGGAGTTCAGGTCGATCTGATCGACCTGGCCGAGATCACGCTGCCGGACGACAGCCAGCTCTATCCCGGCGGCGGGCCGACGACGGAGGTGGCCGACCGGGTCGAGGCCGCCGAGGCCTTCGTCGTCGTCACGCCGGAGTACAACCATTCCTACCCCGGGTCGTTGAAGCGGTTCGTCGACTGGCACTTCAGCCAGTGGATGCTCAAGCCGGCCACGATCATCGCCTATGGCGTCCGCGGCGGGCACGCGGCCACCGAGCACCTGCGCGGAATGTTCGCCGAGCTCAATATGGTGACCACTCGCCGAGGCCTCGGACTGTCCACGCCCTGGGAGGCACTGGACGACGCCGAGCGCTACACACCCGACGACGGCACGACGCGCGCCCTCTCGGCAGCGCTGGCCGAGCTGCTCTGGTGGGCCGGCGTCCTCCGCGACGCACGCACTGACCGGCCCTTCCCCGGCTGACGGCGAGGGTCGTCGCATGGACGCGCGCGCACGCAGTATCGGACTCGTCCTGGCCTTCGCCAGCCTGCTGATCGTCGTCGACACCACCGTGACCATCGTCGCCCTGCCGGCGATCGTCACCGACCTCGACACCACCCTGCCCACGGGTGCGTGGACGACGACCGGATACATCCTCGGGCTGATCGCGGTGATCCCTCTGACCGGGTGGCTCGCCGGACGGTTCGGCGATCGCCGCATCTAACTCACCGGTCTGAGCGTGTTCACGCTCGCCTCGGTCGCCGCGGGACTCGCCCCGACTATGGAGACCCTGATCGTTCTCCGGGTACTCCAGGGCGTGGGCGGCGGGGTCCTGAATCCGTTGGGCATCGCGATCGCGCTGCGCTCGGTCCCCACGGGCCACCGCGGCCGGATCATGAGCCTGGTGGGACTGCCGGTCCTCATCGGCCCCGCCGTCGGTGCGCCGCTGACCGGAATGCTCATCGATCTCGCCTCCTGGCGGTGGCTGTTCTGGATCAACCTGCCCCTGGGCCTCCTCGCCCTCCTTCTGTGCCGTCGACATCTGCCCGCCTCCCAGCGCAGCGATGACCACGGGCACGTGGACTGCCCCGGGCTGGTGCTGGTGATCAGCGGCTGCGTCGGACTCGTGCTCGCCTGCACCTTGATCGGCGAATCCGGTCGCCTCACGCTGGGCACCGGCGTGACGGTCCTGGCCGGCGTCGTGCTGCTGGCCTGGTTCGCGCGCCGTAGTGTGCGCATTGCTCATCCGCTTCTGCATGTGCGACTGCTGGCCCGTCGCGAGATCGCGGCCGGCGCGGTGATCGGCTCGTGCTTCGCCGGCGGCTACTTCGGAGCTGCAGCCATCATCCCCGCGTTCGTCCGAGGCGTGCGCGGAGATCCGGTCTCGGTCGCCGGCATCCTGGCTGTGCCCACCGGCCTGGCCGTGGGGCTCACTCTGCAGGTCGCCACACGTCTCATCGACCGGATCGATCCCCGCCGGGTCATCGTCACCGGGACCGCCACGGCCCTCATAGGAGCCCTCAGCCTCGGGCTCGCACTCAGCCTCGATGCGTCGTATCTGGTCATCGGCGCGCTGAGCATCTTCGTGGGCATCGGGTCCGGTGCCACCTTGATGCCCACCACGGTCGCTGCGACCAGCAGGCTCGAGGGCGCCGAGCTGCCGCAGGCCACCACCGTGCTGATGTTGTTCTCCCAGCTCGGCAACGCGTTGGGCACTGCGCTGGTCGCCTCCACCATCACTCTGCTCGTCGATCTCCGCATCGAAGGCCTGGATGCCGGCGGGCACGGCGGACTCGCCGCGATGGTCGCTCTCGACCCCGCCGAGCGCGCCGGTCTCCTCGGTCAGCTCGCCGTCACCGTCGGCCTGAGCTACGCCACCCCCGCCGCCCTCATCCTCGCCGCGCTGCTAGTGGCTGCGTGGGGCATGCGCGCCACGGCGCCTGAGCCCCGCAAGACGACGGAGGCGGCCTAACAGTCTTGTCCGGCCGTGCGGACGGTTGCGACCTCAGTGGTCCAGTCCTGCCACGGTCCACCACGCGCGGCACCTTCGCGCTCACCGCAGGAAACCATCTGGCTGCCGAGCAGACAGGAAAGAGACCAGGGACGTCATGATGCAGGGGATGCCGACGGTGTTGCCAGGCCGCATACAGCGCCCGGTGGTGCCATCGGGGGATGAAGCTGAGTCGACTCCTCCACTCCGCACGAACCGCCCTGCGCAGCGAGAAGGGCCGCCAAGCAGCCACACGTGCCACGGACACGGTCGCCGACACCGCGCGGCGCGCGTCGCCGCGTCACAGCGCGAAGATCGACCAGGCACAGCAGAGCGCCAGGAAGTACCTCGACCGCCAGTGAATGCAGGCACGCGCCCCTGATCGGTCTCGGGAAGGTCGTATCGGGGGCGCTGTCATGCAGCCAGCGGCGTCCAGCTCGGCGGTCGGCGTCAGCGCGTCGCGCGCACGGCGTCGACCACCTGCTGGCACGCGGCCAGGCCCGCCCACTCGTCGTCGTCCGCGCCGGCGTAGACCAGGCACAGCGGTCCGTCATAGCCGGCGCCCAGCACCGCCTGCAGCACGCGGCGGTAGTCCTCAGTATCCAGGGTGCCGTCAGTCGTGGTGGGGCACTTGGCGTGGGAGGTCTCGGCGAGGCCGCCGATGCTCGCCAGCTGCGCTTCGCGATCGGGCATCTTCCAGTTGTCCAGATCCACCAGCAGGCCGATGGACCCTCCTGCCGCATCCAGCAGCGCGTGGACGTCGTCGGCCGAGGCCAGCAGGTCCTTCCAGTTCTCAGTGACCACTCGCACCGGGGAGCCGGCGGCCAGCCGGGCCAGGCGCTCGCCGCTGGCGGCGATGAGCTCGGGCGTGGGGGAGGACTCTCCCGCGCACACGCGGCCGCGCTTCGCGCCGAGGACGGCGGCGTCCTCGAGCCAGCCGGCGATCCAGGCCTCGTGGGCGTCGGCGTCGGTGGGGTGGATGGGGTCACCGGAGTCGACCAGCAGGGCATCCAGCGTCACGTCGGCATCGGCGAGCGCTGCGCGCAGCTCCTCGAGGTAGGAGCGGTCACGACGGGGCAGGTGGAAATGGCACAGCTGCACGGTGCCGACTCCGTGGGCGGCGAGCTCGCGCGGCAGATCCAGCATGTCCACGGCGCCGGGCGCAGCGGCCGTCGGCGTCATGGCGGAGGAGCCGGGCGGGTTGGCGTGTTCGGCGATGAATCCGCCGAGCGTGCGGTGCAGCGACCAGGCGTGCACGGCCATCGGTGTCGCCGGGGCGGGCGATGCGTCGGCCCGGTGATCGGCGGGGGCGGTGTTCTGGGCGGCGGTGCTCATACGCGTCAATGTATCGGCCTGGTGCCTTCTGCATGTGCGTGCGCCCGCGAGGCCGGGCCGACGGGACGGGCGGCGATGGGCCGCCATTCCACGGTGCAGCGGCGACTCGCTCAGAGCAGCAGGAGAACACCGCCTATGGCGCCGACCGTGACCGCAGAAGCGCCGAGCACCACCGCCCAGGGGGAGAGCGTGCTGCGACGAACCGTCATCGTCGTGGCGTAGATCGACGCCATGCTCGATACCAGCAGAACGGCGGCCACGACCACCAGGACAAAGCCGAGTGCTCTCACAGGGCGGCCTCGGCGCGGGGAGCGATCGTCATGGACGTGATCATCTCATGACGCCGCGACGGGAAGCCGCAGCGGGCTCGAGCTCACGCGCTCTCGCGCGTCACCCCGTGGAGCGATGGCAATCGGTCCGCCGAGCGATGTGCGGGCGAGTCCGCGGATCTAGCGTCGAGGTGTGGAACAGATCAACGACTTCATCCTGCAGGCGGCCGAATCGCCATGGCTGCTCCTGGTCATGTTCATCGCCTCCGTGATCGACGGGTTCTTCCCGCCGATTCCCAGCGAAACCGTGCTGGTGGCGGCCGTCGCGACCGCCGCCGCGACCGGGGAGCCGGTCACCATCGTGCTGCTGGGCCTGCTCGCCGCGGCGGGCGCGATCATCGGGGACAACATTGCCTACCTGCTCGGCCGCACGCTGGGGAACAGGATGCCGCGCTGGATGCAGGGACGGCGGTTCTCCTCGGCCCTGGCCCGCGCCCAGCAGTCCCTCGAGCAGCGTGGGGCACCGTTCATCCTCTCCGCCCGCTTCATCCCCGTCGGCCGGGTCGCCGTGAACATCAGCGCAGGCGTCCTGCGCTACCCGTGGCCCCGGTTCGCGGCGCTCAGCGTCGCCGCCGGGTTGATGTGGTCGCTGTACAGCACGATCATCGGCGTGGTCGCCGGGCAGTGGCTCGGTGACCAGCCGCTGCTCAGCGCGGTCATCGGAGTCGTGGTGGCCGGCGTGATCGGCCTCGTCGTCGACCGGGTCAGGACGGCCCGAGGACGCGCGACGGCCCGAGCGCAGGCGACACCTGCCCTGCTCCCGGCCGGCCATGCAGTCCCGGACCGCGTGGCCGCGACTGGCGCTGGCCGTGAGCCGGCATCGCCCCGTGGTCCCGACGCCCCAGTGGCCCTCGGACCCGTCGTGCCCTGCCCTGCGGCGCTCTGACCCGCCGAGACGGGCACATCGGCGCCGGCAGCCACCCTCCCAGGTAGGGCCTGTGCGTGGTACGTGAGAGTGATGTGCCGGGATGCGCTGCGGGCTAGCGTCGGAGTGTGGACCACACCGATTCCCCCGGCGATCTCCCGCGCTCGACCAGACGGGCGCGACGGATGCGCATGGTGCCGCTGGCCGCGCTCATGGTCCTCACCGTGACGCTGTTCTCGGTGCTCGTGCCGATCCACGCGACCTACTACGGCACGCCCGTGCCGGTGGCCATCCCGCTCGGGGCCGCCCTGTGCAGCGCACCGCTGATCGCACTCAGCAGACCCCGAGCGGCAGCCGTCGTCTTCGGCGTGGCCGCCCTGGTGCTGCCCCTCGTGACTTCGGCGAGCCGGGACCTGTCCTGGCCGTGGCCCTGGTCGGTGCCGGCGATGATCACTTTCACGGTGTTCGTCCTGGTGATCACCACCGTCCACGGGTGGCGCATCGGTCTGGTGTCCTGGGCCGCGCCCATGGCCGCCTCCCTCGCCCTGCCGATGATCGTGCCCGCCGTCCCCGCGAGCACGGCCGGCCCGAACCTCATCGTGACGGCCTCGATCACCGGCGCCGCGCTGCTGGTGGCGGTGCTGCTGGCCGGCAGGATCCGCGTGGGCGAGGAGCTGAACCGGGAACGGGAGCTCACGGCATCGGAGCAGGCACGGCGCATCCTGGTCGAGGAGCGCACCCGGATCGCCCGGGAGCTGCACGACGTGGTCGCCCACAGCACCTCGCTGATCCAGGTCCAGGCCTCCACCGCCCGCTACCGGATTCCGGATCTCGCGCCGGAGGCCACCGCGGAGTTCGAGGAGATCTCCCAGACGGCCCGCAACTCCCTGACCGAGATGCGGCGCCTGCTCGGTGTGCTGCGCACCGAGGATGACGCCACCGAACTGGCACCGCAGCAATCGATCGCCGACATCCCGGCCCTGGTCGAGGGCATCCGCCGCACCGGCGGCGAGGTCGAGTTCTCCTTCTCGCCGCCGCCCGACGGATTGCCGCCCAGCCTGCACATCGCCGCCTTCCGCATCACCCAGGAAGCCCTCAGCAACGCCGTGCGCCACGCGCCCGGCGCTCCGATCGACCTGAGCGTCGGCACCGAGGGTTCTGCCGTCGCGCTCCGGGTGCACAATGACGAGGTGGCCGAGGGCGACGCCACCCAGCCCGGCGCTCGCCGGTCGCCCTCCATCGCGAGCTTCGACGGCACCGTCGCTGCCGCCTCGGGCAGCGGCCACGGACTGCGCGGCATGCAGGAGCGGGTCTCGCTGCTGGGAGGCAGCCTCGTCGTGGGACCCGACCCGTCGGGAGGATGGACGGTCTCCGCGGTGCTGCCGTTCGATGATCGGGACGGGAGGCCGGAATGAGCATCGACGTCCTGATCGTCGACGACGCCGCGATGGTCCGGGCAGGGTTCGCCGCGCTCCTGGACGCCCACGACGGGATCCGGGTCGCGGGCCAGGCCACCACCGGCAAGGAAGCTCTCGCGCTCGCCGCCCGGCTGAGCCCGGACGTGATCGTCATGGACGTGCGGATGCCGGAGCTGAACGGCATCGACGCGACCCGGCAGATCCTGGGACCGGGGTTCCCGGCGGCGAAGGTGCCGCGGATCCTCATGCTGACCACCTTCGACATCGACGACTACGTCTACGACGCCCTGCAGGCCGGGGCCAGCGGGTTCCTGCTCAAGGACGCCCCGCCCGAGGAACTCGTCCACGCGGTGCGCGTCGTCGCCGCCGGCGACGCGCTGCTCTCGCCGGGCATCACCCGGAAGATGATCGCCCAGTTCGCCGCCCAGAAGCCGCAGCCGCCTCGCGCCGCGGGGCTGCTGGCGAAGCTCACCGAGCGCGAGCGGGACGTGCTGCTGCTGATGGGGCAGGGGCGCTCGAACGGGGAGATCGCCGCCGACCTGTTCCTCTCCGAGCACACGGTCAAGACGCACGTGGGCAGGATCCTCACCAAGATCGGTGCCCGCGACCGCGTTCAGGCCGTGATCTTCGCCTACGACAGCCGCCTGGTCGAGCCCACCTCCTGAGATCACTCCCCGGTAGGGGGTCACCAGGGCACTCGCGAGCGATGTCCTGGACGAGGCCGCGTCCATAGCCTCCTGGCGTCACCCCAGGAGGAGATCCCATGGTCATCGCCCCGGCGCCGCAGTCCCGCACCGCCCCGTCCCGCACCGCCCCGTCCCGCACCGCCCCGCACCGCCCGGCAGGGCGAGCCTCGGGACGCGACGCCGGCATCGACCTCGTGCGGGCCATCTGCGTGCTCGTCATCGTCGTGCTGCACTCGCTCCAGGTGGGCGTCACGCTGGCACCGGCCGGGCCGGTCCTGGAGTACGCCACGGTGGGCGCCGCCTGGTACCCGCCGCTGACGTGGCTTCTCCAGGTGATGCCGATCTTCTTCGTGATCGGCGGCTTCGCCGGGATGCACGGGTACCGGCGGATGCGCGAGCGAGGCGGAACCGCGACCGGCTTCGTGGTGGGCAGGGTCCACCGGTTGCTGGTCCCGGCGGTGGTGACGATCGCCGTCGCCGGATTCGCGCTGGCGGCGCTGACCAGCGCCGGGGTTCCGGGCGATCTCGTGGCGCTGACCGGCATCCGCTACGGACAGCCCCTGTGGTTCCTGGGGGTGTTCCTCGCCGTTCAAGCGGTGCTCCCGGCCCTCCTGACCGCACATCAGCGCGCTCCGCTCGCCACCCTCGCCGGCCTGGTCACCGGTGCCGTGCTGATCGACGCCCTGCGGCTGACCACCGGCATCGAGGCCATCGGTTACGCCAACCTCGCCTTCGTCTGGCTCGCCCTGCAGCAGGCCGGATTCTTCCTCGCCGACGGGCGCATCGACGCCCTGCGGCCGCGGACCCGAGCCCTCGGCGGGCTCGTCGCCGTCGCCCTGGCAGCCGGCACGATCGCTGCGGGGATCTTCTCCCCGGATCTCATCGCCAACATGAACCCGCCCACCACCGTCCTGCTGCTCGTCGGCGCCGCCCAGATCGCTGTGCTCTCGCTCCTGCGCGGCCACGTCACCGCCCTGAGCAGGCGGCCCCGGGTCGCGGCGCTGACCGCGTTCGTCACGGAGCGGGCCATGACCATCTACCTGTGGAACCTCACGGTGCTGCTGGCGATGGCCGCCGTCACCGCGTTCGTCGCCGCCACCGCTGAGCTGTCGCTGCCGGAGCCCTCGAGCGCGGGGTGGTGGCTGACGCGGCCGGTGTGGATCGCGCTGGCCATCGTCCTGACCGCAGGCGTGGCCCGGCTGCTCGGCGGCATCGAGCGACTCCCGCTGCCGCAGGCCCCGACCACCTCCGCCTCGCGCGCGGCGCAGGCCGTCCTGATCGGCCTCACCGGTGTGCTGATCCTCCTCGTGGCCGGCACCTCCGCCCTGACGGCGACCAGCGCGATCGTGTTGATCGTGCTCGCGCTCTCCCGCCTCCGGGAGCCGCGGGGACCGGTGGCATTCGCCGGGAAGGCGGCCTGAGCGATGTCGACCCTTCTGCTCGGACTGGGCGTCGCCCTCGTCGGCGCGCTGCTGCTGGCAGCCGGCGTCGAGCTGCAATCTCGAGCCGTGCATGCCACGGACGGGCAGTGGCGCAGCTACCTCACCAGCCGTGGCTGGCTGCTGGGCGCCGGCCTCCTGGCCGCGGCCGTGATGACGAACCTGCTCGCCCTCGCGCTGGCCCCGGTCAGCGCCGTGCAGGCGGTGAACATCATCGCTCTGGCGGCCTCCTCCGCCGTCGGGGCCCTCACCGGCCGGATCGTCCTGACCCGCTCGGTCGTGGTGTCGATCCTGGCGTGCGTGGCCGGAGTGCTCGGTGTCGTCGGCGTGCTCTCCTCGCATCCGGGCGAGGCGCTCGGATCGGACCTCGACAGTCGCCTCCCGGACGTCATCACGATCCAGGCGGTGTTCGCGCTGGCGGCAGGCGCCCTCGCGTGGCTCGCACGCGGCACCCACAGCAGGAGGGCGCACCTGGCGGGACTCGTCGTCGCGGCGATGCTCTTCGCCAGCATCACGACCGTGGTCAAGGTGCTGGTCGAACTCGTCCTCCGCGACGGACTCGCGGCCATGCTGGTCGCCCCCGGGACCCTTGTCGCCCTCGTCTCGATCGCCGTCGGCGCCGGGCTCGCCAACGTGCACCTCCAACGCGCCCACCGGACCTCTCCTGCGCCTGTGGTCGTCGCCGGCAGCACCATCACCGACACGATCACCGCCGCGGCGATCGGGATCCTGGTGCTCGGGGAGAGCGCGCTGACACCGTCCGCCGCGGTGTGGCTGCTGCTGTTCGCAGCCGTCTCGGCCGCCGGCGTGCTCGGGCTGTCCCGGCTGCGGCGCACGGACGAGGCGGAGACGGAACGTCCACGCCCGGCGCTGCGAGAGATGGCACCCTGGGGGCGGTCTCAGCACACCGCACGATCGACCACAGGGAGCGTCCATGTCGCCAGTCCGGCTCACCGGGAACCTCGTCTGCGCCGACGTCGACGAGGCGAGGGTCGTCGAGGCGTACCTGCCTCGCCACGTCGAACTGACCCGCGCCGAGGAGGGCTGCGAGTATTTCGACGTCACGCGGACGGACGATCCGCTGATCTGGTCCGTCCAGGAGCAGTTCCGTGACGCCGACGCGTTCGCTGCCCACCAGGAACGGGTCAAGGACGACGCGTGGGGCCGGGCGACCGCGACCATCAAGCGCGATTACGAGGTCACCGGGCTGCCTACCGAGACAGCCGAGTGAGGGAGCCCGCGGCGCGGCACTGGTGACGCGGTGTGCGCCGACGGGTGCCCCGCACCGAAAGGGCCAGCCCCTTACTCTGAGCGCATGCCCTCCCTCCTGTGCCTGGATCTCGGGACCTCCGCTGCCAAAGCGGCGCTGATCGACACGACGGGCACCCTCCGGGCGCAGGCGAGCAGCGCGTACCCCACCCGATCCGCCCCGGGCGGAGGAGCGGAGCAGGCTCCGTCGAACTGGGTGCGCTCCGCACGCGCGGCGATCACGGCCATCCGGGCCGACGGGCCGGGCGATGGCTCACCCGATGCGCCGATCGCAGCGCTGTCCCTGACCGGACAGATGCAGGACCTCGTGCTCGAGACGGACGACGGCACCGACGTCCCGGCCATCCTCTACAGCGACACCCGTGCCGCTCGGGAGGCCGACGAACTGCACGCGGCTTTCCGGGACGAGGATGCAGCAGTCTCCTCGTGGGACCGGATCACCGGGAACCTGCAGGACGCCACCAGCTGCGCCGCGATGTTCCGCCGCCTGGTACGCACCGACCCGGACCTCGTCCAGCGCACGCGGGGCATCGTCTTCGGTCCCGCCGGCCACCTCGCGCACCTGCTGGGTCTGGGCTGCTGGTGCGATCCGACCACGGCCGCCGCCACCGGTCTCCTCGACGCTCGCAGCCGCACCTGGTCGCCGCCGATTGCGGCGGCCGCAGGCATCGACGAGACACTGCTGCCCGCGATCACCACGAGCGCCGGTGAGGTCATCGGCCGCACCGGCGCGAGTGCGGAACAGCTGCTGGGCCTGCCCGCCGGTCTTCCCGTGGTGCTCGCGCCCGGTGATGCCGGGGCGACGACGCTGGGCCTGGTCGGCCTCGACCCGGGGGACGAGTACGCCTACCTCGGCAGCAGCGGCTGGCTCGCGACCGTGCTGCCCCGCGCCCACTCCGCCTCGCGCCCGGGCGCATCGCACCACCTCGCCCTCGGCGCGACCCGCCGCGCAGCTGGCGGCACCCTGCGGATCTCCGCCCTGCTCGCAGCCGGCGCCGCCGCGTCCTGGGCGCGCGAAGCCCTTCTGGAGGGCGTATCCGCGGCGACGGCCGACGCCATGCTCGAGCGCCGCGAGGCCGAGCACGGTCGCGGGGCGACGGGCCTGCTCGCCCTGCCCTCCCTGTTCGGGGAGCGTTTCCCCGTACGGGACGGCGACTTGCGCGCCGCGCTCATCGGCATGGGACCGAGCACCCGCGGGATCGACATGTATGCGGCGGTGCTCGAGGGGATCGCCCACGCCCTCGCCCACGCGCACGTCGAGGGGGCGGAGGAACGGCGTCCGCTGGCGGTGACCGGCGGGGGAGCGGCCTCCGCGCCGTGGCTGCGGATCCTCGCCGACGTCATGGGCCGGCCCGTACGGACCCTCGAGCAGGACGGCGCCGCTCTGGTGGGCTGCGCCATCGCCGCGGCCGACGCTCTCGGACTGGAGCACGGCATCGTCCCGCTGGCGGCCCGCGAGACCGTCCGCACCATCGAGCCGGATCCGTCGGCCGCCGAGGCGCATGCCTCGCTGCGCCCGGCCCATCGCGCGCTCTACACCGCCGTCGCCGAGGTGCGCGCACTGCAGTGACAGCCGGACCCTCGCTCCACCGCGGCGGAGCGTCCCGCCTCACGCCGGAGGGTCAGCGGAAGCGCTGGATCGCCTGCGGGACGCTGGCGGCGAGATCGCGGATGTCCTCGTGCTCCGTGCTGGCCAGGACTTCCTCGAGCGGTCCCCGCGCGAGGATGCGGCGCTGCCCGAGGAAGGCGACCTGTGGGCACATGCGCTGGAGGAGCTCGATATCATGCGAGGCGATCAGCGTGCCCACGCCGAGCCGCTGGATCAGAGCGGTCAGCGACGCGGCGATCTCGCCGCGCATGCCGGGGTCCACCGCGGTCAGCGGTTCATCGAGCACCAGGATCTCCGGGCGCGTGGCCAGGGCCGTTGCCAGGGCGACTCGCTGCCTCTCACCCCCGGAGAGCGTGATCAGCGCACGATCCAGGACGTGGTCCTCGAGGCCGACGGTCGCCAGCATCTCCGCGGGGGAGACGGCGTGGGTGCGGCCTCCCTTGCGGGCCTCCTTGGCCGCACGCTGCAGGCGGGCCCGTACGGTCTCGCGTGGATCCGAGATCGTCATCGAGTACTGCGACATGAAGCGCACGGCGGCGCGGAACTCCTTGCGATCCTTCCCGCGCAGGCGGCCGACGCTGCGACCCTGGTAGGTGACGTCCCCGGCCGATGGCTTCAGCTCCCCGCGCAGCACATCGATCAGCGTGGTCTTCCCGGCTCCGGAGGGGCCCAGCAGGCCCAACGGCGCCTCGCCTGAGCTGATCGTCAGATCCACCCCCTCGAGCACTCTCTCCCCGGGGTATCCGGCGTGAACGGCGGAAGCGGTCAGGGTCGTCGAAGGCGGCATCGATCTCTCTCGGCAGTGGGCGTCGGGCTCGAAGGCACTGTAGCCGTGCCGGCTGGGGGAGTTCGGGTCTCTTGGCGCAGCATCGGCGCGCGTGCGCTTCCCTCGGGCCGGCCCGTCACCACCGCCAGCCGCTCACCTGCACTCGGACCCCAGCGCTTGGAGCGCGGCATTGATCTCCTCGACGTCGAAGGTGTTCACACCGTTCTGGACACGCTGCCCGGCGTCGTAGAGGTCCGAGCGGTCCGGGTCGGCCGTGCCGGCGGCCATGAAGGAGCTCGCGATGGCGGTGATCTCGAATATCTGCGGGGTCTCGAGACTGAACTCCGATTCCTCGAAGGGGAGGTCGCTCTCGATGCGCTCGAGGACTGCGCACCCCTCGGCGACGTTCTGCTCCGCGCGGGAACCGCCCGATCCGCCGGAGCCGGAGGAGAGCATGAACCCGCCGACCCCGCCGGCGCCGAGCCCGACGACTCCGGCGACCACCGCTGCCGCGATGGCGACGATCACGAGGGTGCGTGTGCGGTGCCTGCGGGAGGGGGGGGCGAACCGGTCGTGAGGAATCCTGAGCAACCATGTATCCAGCCTAGATGGCCTCTGAGAGGGTGCTGATCCGGCGGGCTGGATGACTCGATGAGGGGCGGGATGTGCTGCGGGCGGCGGGCTGCCCGGTGCCGGTCCGGGCCCGGGCAGCCCGCCGATCACTCAGGCGAAGGGACGGGAGACCTCATCGAGCGCAGCGACCTCTTCGGCCGAGAGCTCGAGCGAGGCGGCGGCGATCAGGGCGGGCACCTGCTCGGTGGTCGAGGCCGAGGCGATCGGCGCCGTGACCCCCTTGGTCAGCAGCCACGCCAGGGCCACGCTGGTGATCTCCGCGCCGTGAGCGGAGGCAACCTTCTCCAGCGCGTCGACGACGGCCAGACTCTCGTCGGTGACCAGGGACTGCGCCATGCCCTTGCGAGCGCGACCTTCCAGATCCTCCCTGGAGCGGTACTTGCCGGTGAGCACACCGGAGGCCAGCGCGAAGTAGGGGAAGACGGCCACGTCGAACTCACGGGCGATCGGCCCGTAGGAGTTCTCGTAGTCCGCCCGGTGCAGCAGGTTGTACTGAGGCTGGATCGCCTCCGGGACGGTCAAACCCTCGCGCTGTGCGGTCTCGAACCACTCGCGCATGCGCTCCGGGGAGAAGTTCGACAGCGCGATGTGACGCACGCGGCCGGACTCGACGAGCCCGTGGAAGGTGCGGACCTGATCGGCGATCGCCACCGACTCGTCATCGAAGTGGAGGTAGTACAGGTCGATCACGTCGGTCTGCAGACGCTGCAGCGACTCCGTCAGGGCCGCCTCCACGTTCGCGGCCTCCAGGCCCTTGCGGTCCGGCTTCGAGCCCACCTTGGTGGCGATCACCAGCTGGTCGCGGTTGCCGCGCTCGGCCATCCACTGCCCCAGAACCGTCTCCGACTCTCCGCCGGAGTTGCCCTCGACCCACGCGGAGTACCCATCGGCGGTGTCGATGAAGTTGCCGCCCGCGGCGACGTAGGCGTCGAGCACGGCGAAGGACGTCTCGCGGTCCGAGGTCCATCCGAAGGTGTTGCCACCCAGGTTCAGCGGAAAGACGTCGAGCTCGGTGCGGGGGATGAGTGTCATGACAGCTCCTCGGGAACGGGTGCGGTGCGGCCGCGTATCGCGGCCGGGAGCGCGCCGCGAGGGCGGCTCCCCGGGGTACAACGCCGTGAGGCTGCCGAACATGTCAGCTCAGGCCGACGGATTCGGCTCCGCCTGTTCGCTGCCTGTCGCAGCCGAGCTCCCTGTTCGCTGCCCTATTCGCTGATCCGCTGACCCAGCAGCGACCCGCCGCCGCGGGCCCACGGCCGCCCTCGCGCCCGGCGGCGAGGACATGACAGCGCCCCGGCCGTTCGACGCGTGCTCGAACGGCCGGGGCGCTCTGCGCTGGTGGGGCTACCCGTTACGTGCGGGTGGCGACAGCTCGGTGCGCTCGCGCACGGTCATTGCCGTCGCGGGCGGTCGACGTCCCGTGCCGGCTGGCTGGTGACTGGCGGCTGCCAGCTGTCGCTGCTGCTGCGTCAGCGCTGCGGGCGCCGCAGCCAGACGGTGGCTGCGCCCGGCAGCATGCGCTGCCCGTCGGGCCCGCTCTCGAGCTCGGCGCTGGTGACCAGCACGTCCCCTTCGGGAACGGCCACGGGGGAGTCCCCGAAGTTGGTGACGTTCAGCCACCCGCCGGGACGCTCGAAGCCCAGCACCTCTCCGCGGCACAGTTCCTCGTCCCAGGTCAGCGTCTCGTCCGTCTGCAGCTCGCGGCGGCGGGCCAGGGCCGCACGGTACATCTCCAGCGTCGAGCCCTCGAGGCCCTCCTCTGCCTCGACCGAGTACTCGGCGAACCAGTCGGGCTGGGGCAGATGCGAGCCGTCCTCCCCGAAGCCGAAGGAGGACCCGTCACGAGTCCACGGCAGCGGCACCCGGCAGCCGTCACGCCCCAGCCCGTCCTTGCCCCGGTCGCCGGGAGCGCTGCGCCAGAAGGCCGGATCCTGGCGCTGGTCGTCAAGGATGTCGACCACCTCGTGCAGGCCCAGCTCCTCGCCCTGGTACAGGTAGGCGCTGCCGGGCAGGGCGAGCTCGAACAGGGTCGCCGCCCGGGCGCGGCGCAGGCCCAGCTCCCGGTCGATCTCGTCCTCCGGGCCGCCGGCCATGATCCACTCCACGCCCTGCTTGCCGGGGCGGCCGTCGCGCGGGGGCAGCCCGTAGCGGGTCGCGTGGCGGACGACGTCGTGGTTGGAGAGCACCCAGGTGCTGGACGAGCCGGTCTCCGCGGACTGGGCGAGGTTGTCGGAGACGATGCGGCGGAAGTCCTCCGCCTCGAAATCCGCCTCCAGGAGATCGAAGCTGAACGCCTGGCCGAGCCCCTTCGGACTGGCGTACTTCGCGCGCCGCTGAGCGGTCTCGACCCAGGCCTCGGCGACTCCGATGCGGGGCGGATCGTACTCGTCGAACACCTTCCGCCACTCGGCGTAGATCTCGTGGACCTCGTCGCGGTCCCACAGCGGATGGTTGCCGTCCTTGGGGATCTCCTCCAGCTCGGCCTTGCTGGGAAGGTCCTCGGCGAGGTCCTTGGACAGCCCGTGGGCGACGTCGATGCGGAACCCGTCGACCCCGCGATCGGACCAGAAGCGCAGCGTGCGCAGGAAGTCCTCGCGGACCTCGGGATGCTCCCAGTTGAAGTCGGGCTGCTCCTTGGCGAAGCTGTGCAGATACCACTGCCCATCGGGCACCTGCGTCCAGGCCGGGCCGCCGAAGACGGACTCCCAGTCCGCCGGGGGCAGCTGCCCGTTCTCGCCCCTGCCGTCGCGGAAGATGTACCGCCTGCGCGCGTTCGATCCGCGCGGGGACTCCAGCGCCTCGCGGAACCACTCGTGACGGTCCGAGGAGTGATTGGGGACGATGTCGACGATGACCTTGATGCCGACGCCGTGCAGCTCCGCCACCAGCTCGTCGAACTCCTCCAGGGTGCCGATGCGCGGGTCCACGTCGCGGTAGTCGTCGACGTCGTAGCCACCGTCGGCCAGGGCGGAGGGGTAGAACGGACTCAGCCATACCGCGTCGATCCCCAGCTGCCGGAGGTAGGGCACACGCGAGATGATGCCGCGGAAGTCGCCCATCCCGTCGCCCCTGCCGTCGGCGAAGGAACGCGGGTAGATCTGGTAGACGGCCGCCTGGCGCCACCAGTCGGCGTCGGCCCCGCGCTGTGCGGCGTCGGCGGACCGGTCCGGGGCGTCGCTCGGGCGGGCGGAGGTCGGGTGCGTCGTCAACGATGCTCCTCTCTCAGCTCTCTCGGAGGTCGGGTCCTGTCGGACACTGTCCGATTCTCCCGCGAGAAGCATGGCTTGTGAACGACGGGGCCGCCTGCGGCTCAGGTGAGGTTGCGGCAGGTCCCTCCGATACCGGCCAGGAGGCCGGCGTTGCTGGCCACCGCCGCTCGCGTCGAGACCCACCCGCTGGGCGCATCCCGCACCACGACGGCGATCTCGAGCTCACTGCCCAGGCCGAGGAGGCCACCGAGCAGATGCGTCGGAACATCGGTGCGGTAGGTGCCGTCCGACTGCTGCACAGTGTTGCCCGTGACGTTGAAGCCCGTCAGTGGGGCGAGGACCGATCCCAGGCCGCTGGTGGAGGCCCGCACCTCGACGTCCGCGAGCGTGTACCCCGCTGGGAGCGACCAGAAGATGCGCACACGGGCTCCGAGCCCCAGCACTCCGGGCTGGAACTCGCACGGCGCTGTCAGGCGCGGTGCGGGGATCGTGGCCGCGCGGGCCTGACCGGAGACGGCGCTGGTCTGAGTCCATCCGGCCTCGGTGTGCTGGATGGACGTCGGCAGGGCGACGCCCAGCAGAAGGATCGCCGGCACCGCTGCACCGGCCAGCAGCGCCGTGAGACGCCGACGGGAGGGCTGGCTCATACGGTGTCCTCGGTGTCCTCGGTGTCCTCGGTGCTATGGGCGCCCGCGGTCGAGCGGGCCCGCGGCCACAGGGCCCACACCACCAGCGCGCTGACGGCGAGGGTCACACCGCCGAGCACCCACGGGGAGTTCAGCGCCGCGACGGGGCGGGCCAGGCCGGGGATCGAGAACAGCACGAGGCGGACCGTGGTCACGGAGTACGGTGCCGGGTCCGGCCCGGGGTTCGCGTCGCCCTGCATGGTGATCTCCCAGCGCCCGTCCGCGGCCGGTTCGATCGAGGTCACGCGATGCGTGATCGGCAGGCGCTCGCCCCGCTCCACGGTCACCACGTCACCGACGCCGACCTCGGAGGCCGGCACTTCCCGCACCACCGCGAGCGACCCCTGCGCGATCGCCGGCTCCATCGACCCGGTGCGGAACAGGATCAGCGAGATGTCGAAGACCACCGCGAGCACGACCAGCACGATGCACAGCGCCCCGCCAGCCGCGGCGAGGTTCAGGACGGCGTTCAGCGCCCGGTCGGTGAGGGACCGCCGACCGGCGTCGGAGCCTGGTGCGGCGTGCCGTGTGCTGGTGCTCATGTCGTCTCCGAGGTCGCGGTGATCTGCCACCGGGCGGTGGCGGTCTTGCCCTGCAGGGCGTTGTCGGCGCCCCGCGGGAGGGACAGCTCGAGGCACAGGTGGACGGCGGGGCCGGGCGCGTCCGGCCCCGCGGCGGGCAGGGTGAGCGGGCGCTGCGGATCCTGACCGGTTGTGAGGGGAACAGTCGTGGCGGACGTCCCCACGAGGAATCGGGCGCCGTCCCCGAACGCGGGCCCGGCGCAGGTGCCGGTGCCCGGTTCGTAGGTGACCACGCGGTACCGCAGAGCCGGGCCGAGCTGCGGGGAGCCCGTCCCGTCACCGGTGACCTGGGCTCCGCCCAGCAGTGCCGTCCCGCCGAGCGAGCCCGCCGTGGTGCGCAGCGCCAGCGGCGCGTACCGGGTGGAGCCCGGCGTGATCCCGTCGGCCGCGAGACGCAGCTCGGCGGCGGTCTCGGCATGCGTCGCCCACGGGCCGCCGGGGGAGTAGGGGGCCGACGGGTTGGCCTCGACGACGAACGTCGAGGCGGAGAAATCCGCCTGCGCCCGGGTGGGGTCGGTCCACGCGGCGAGCGTCGTCGTGGCGCCCGCGCCCAGCGCGAGGCCTGAGACGAGCACGGCCCTCACCCATAACCACCAGGTGGTACGGGGCCCGGCTCCCGGTGTGCTGGACACCTGCCGGTCAGCTGTCCGAGGTGGCGAGGAACTCCCAGGTGGCCGTACCGGACTGCCCCTGCTGCAGAGCCTCACCTGCTGTGACCGTGAAACAGAGGAAGACCGCGTCCCCCGCGGTGGCGCCGTCGCCCGCTGCCAGATCGAAGTTCGCGGTGCCGGGCTCGGTGCCGAAGCTCGTGCCGGCCGGGACCAGCGTGTCCGCGGCGGAGGCCTGGCACCCGAAGGCGCTGGTCGTGGCGAGTGAATAGCTCAGGCCCGTCACCGTGCCCGAGGTCGCCGACGGTTTCACGGCGACGTTCGCGCCGTAGGTCGTGGTGTCGTCCAGGCGCACGGCGAACGGAGCAGTGACCGTATCGCCCGGCGAGAGGTTCGAGGCGTCGAGGCTGAACGCGAGCGGGGCGGCGGTGGCGGCCGTGGCGTGCTCGTCGTAGGTCGAGCCGTCCACGCTGCCCTCGAGGTCGAAGGCCCCGGACTCGAAGCTCCCGGTGGCGTATTCGGAGTCGTTCCACGCCGCGAGCGTGATGGCGGCGCCGACGCCGAGGACGAGGCCTCCGGCGAGCAGGGCGCGCACCTTGCGGGAACGGGTGGACGGAGCGGACGACGAGACCTCGGACATGGTTCTCCCTGGGATGAGCCGACACAGTGGGCAGGGCCCGGAGCGACGGATGCGGTGGGTGGGGTACTGCGGGAACAGCAGGACTGCAGGAGTTGGCGCGAGAACGGGAGCGGTTCCGGGGCACGTCGTCGTGCTGAACCGCGCCGAGCTCTCGCGCTGAGTTCATATTACGGGAGGAATCGGTCATCCCGGTGGAATCGGGCAAGAAGCGAGGCGGGTCTCAGAATGTCCCGACGTCATACGGTCCGCCCGGCGCCGTCATGCAGCGCCGACATAGGGTTGTCCGTGCTCACACACCCGAGGGAAGGACGGCAGCACGATGACCGCAGCAGAACAGGGAAGCGGGCAGCGCAGGCTGCGCGCCGGCGTGATCGGCCTCGGCTGGGCCGGCCAGCAGCACGTGGCCGCCTACGCCGCCGACCCCACCGTCGACCTGGTCGCTCTGTCCGCGATGGAGGAGCACCTGCTGACGCGGTTCGGGGACGAGCACGATGTCCCGGGCCGCTACCGGGACTGGAAGCAGATGATCGCCGAGGCAGACCTCGATGTCGTCTCGATCGCGACGCCGACCTTCCTGCATGCTCCGATGGCGACCGCCGCCCTCGAGGCGGGTCTGCACGTGCTCACCGAGAAGCCGATGGCCGAGACCGCGGAGGCCGCCGAGAGCATGGTCGCTGCCGCCGACCGAGCCGGTCGCGTGCTCGACGTGGCGTTCAACCATCGCCAGCGCGGTGACGTCACGGCCCTGCGTCAGGTGGTCGAGTCCGGGGTGCTCGGCAAGATCTACTACGCCAAGACCGGGTGGCTGCGCCGCCAGGGCATCCCGGGCATGGGCACCTGGTTCACCAAGACCGCCAGCTCCGGCGGCGGCGCGATGATGGACATCGGCGTGCACATGCTCGACATGGCGCTGCACCTGATGGGCGAGCCAGAGGTGACAGCGGCCTCTGCCAGCACCCACGCCGAGTTCGGGCCGCTGGGTCGCGGCGGCTCCGGTTTCGGCGTCTCGCAGGTCGAGGAGGGCACGCCCTTCGAGGTCGAGGACCTCGCCACGGCGTTCCTGCGGATCGACGGCGGCGGCACGCTACTGCTCGAGACCAGTTGGGCCCAGTGGATCCCGTACGACCAGTGCTACGTCACCCTCTACGGGGCCGACGGCGGCGCCTCCATCGAATGGGGAGGGCCCCCGAGCGACCCGTACCAGCGCCTGAACGTGTGGACTGAGGTGGCCGGCATGCCTGCCGAGCTGCAGCCAGTCGTCGGGGAGGACGGTCGTCACGCCCGCGCGGTCGCGAACTTCCTGCAGAAGGTGCGCTCCGAGGACTGGGCCGCGCACGACGGGTCGCTCGCCCTGCGCCGTGCCCGGGTGCTCGATGCCTGCTACGCCTCGGCACGGACCGGCGCCGAGGTCACCGTCGAGAACTGAGGACCAGCGCGCGTTGCTAGGCCGGCGAAGAGGCCGGAGAGGTCGACGAGGGGCCCGATCGCGATGCGTCGCGATCGGGCCCGTCGTCACGGCGTGGCGGGCTATGTGGGTCAGTCTTCGTCCACGGCCGGCAGGACGTTCGGATTCTCCTTCCGCCACTGCTGGACGGCATCAGCCTCCTGCCCGGAATCGTAGTCGTTGACGATCGTGTTCTCGAGCGTCTCGTACTCCTCGTCGGTTAACTCGAGCTGACCGATGTATTCCGCTGCGTCGGCGAAGTCCTCGCTGAAGCCGTCGCGACCGAGCACGTGCATGGTCTCCGGCTCTCCGAAGGCCCGCTCGGGATCCTCGAGCGGCTGGACGGCGAACTCCTGATTCGCCCAGAACGGACGCCACAGCGTGACGACGATGTCCTCCTGGGCATCCATCGCGTTGCCCAGTTCCGTGAGCATCGCTGCCGTGGACGAGGTGACCAGCTCGAAGCCACCGTCGAGGCCGTAAGTGGGTATCACGCTGTCCTGGACGATGCCGGTTAGGCCCGCGCCGGGCTCGATACCCACGATCCGGCCGCCGAAGCGGTCCGGGTCTGTGGCGAGCTCCTCGATCGATGAGACGTCCATGTACTCGGGCACGGCCAGCATGTTGGTGGCGTTCGCGTTGTAGGTGACCAGGTCCTCGACGTTCTGCCCGTACTCCTCCATGTACTCCGCGTGCGTGACGTCCGGCCAACCCGAGGAGAGGAGGTCGATGTCGCCGTTGTCGAGCGCGGTATACGCGATGGCGGCATCTGCGAGCACCTCGAACTCGACGTCGTAGCCGAGCGCGGTCAGACGGTCCTGCAGCAGGAAGGCGAGGGAGACGGTGTCCGTCCAGGCCTCCATGTAGCCGATAGTGATGGTCTCGCTCGCGCCGGATCCTCCGCCGTCACCGGCGCCCTCCGAACTCGAGCAGCTGGCCAGCCCCAGGGCCGCCAGGCCGCCGCCGAGCAGTGCATTCCTCCGCGTGAAGTTCACGTGCATCTCTCTTCTTTCCGTCTCGTTTCGTCGGATCGGTATCGGATGCGGCGAGGCGGCGCGGAACCGACCGCCTTGCCGCACGAATGCGCTGGCGCGCAGACGCAGCGAGGCCGGTGCCCGGCGCCACAGGGGCGCGGGCACCGGCCTCGAGTCGGTCGGCCTCGTGCGTGCTGACACGCGCGCCCACGCGCGTCACCGCGTCTCCGCCGCCTCAGCGGGCAAAGACGACCTCCCGACCGTCGGGGCGGTCAGGGGTGATCAGCGCGGGTGCCGGAATGCATGGTGAGGGAGATCAGCCCTCGACGTCGGGAACGACGTCCGGGTACTCCTCGAGCCAGGCCTCGATGGCCTCGGCTTCCTTGCCCTCGCCGTATTCGTTGACGACCATGTCCTCGAGGGCGCCGTACTGCGTATCGTCCAGCTCGATGCCCTTGATGAACTCGGCGGCGTCGGCGAAGTCCTCGCTGAAGCCCTCGCGGCCCAGGAAGTGCAGGGCCTCGGACTCGCCGAGCGCACCCTCCGGGTCCTCGAGGTCCTTGACTGGGTAGGCGGAGTTGGCCCAGAACGGGCGCCACAGCGTGACGACGATGTCTTCCTCGGCGTCCACGGCGCTCTCAAGCTCGGTCAGCATCGCCGAGGTCGAGGAGGTGACCAGCTCGTAGTTCTCGTCGAGTCCGTAGGTAGGCATGACCGAGTCCTGCACGGCTGCCGTCAGGCCCGCGCCGGGCTCGATGCCGACGATGCGGCCGCCGAAGCGGTCGGCCTGGCCCTGGAGGTCGGCGATCGAGGAGATGTCCACGTACTCCGGCACCGCCATGGTCAGCTTGGCGTTGGGGTAGTACGGCTCGAGCTCCTCGATGGAGTCGCCGTACTCATCCATGTACTCCTTGTGGGTGACCTCCGGCCACGCCGAGGGGTAGACGTCGATGTCGCCGTTGGCCAGCGCCGTGTACAGCAGGGCCGCATCGGAGATCTGCTCGTGCTCGACGGTGTAGCCCATCGCGGTCAGGCGGTTGTCCAGCAGGTACGCGGTGCTCAGGCCATCGGTCCAGGAGGCGATGTAGCCCAGGGTGATGGTCTCGCCGCCACCGCCACCGCCGCCGTTGTCGCTGCCGCCGCTGCCGCTGCCACCGCCGCTGTCGCCGGAACCGCCGCAGGCCGCGAGGCTGAGCCCCGCGAGACCCGCGCCGCTGACGAGGGCGGAGCGACGGGTGAGTGCTCGCCGAGAGGTGAGGGGACGTCGTGTGTTCATGATCAGGTGTCCTTTCGAAGAACGTTCGTCGGTCATGTCACCGGGCGGCCTCTCGCCTCCTGTGCGGAGGCGGTGGGACGTCCGGACGGTGCGGTCAGATACCGGTGCTCGCCTTCTGGGTTCTCGACCTCTGGATGGCAGCCATCAGAGAGCCGGTGTGGCCGGCGGGATTGCCCAGCGCGGCGGTGATGCGGTCGAGGTAGACGGCCAGCAGCACCACGCCGACGCCGGCTTCGACGCCGCGGGCCAGGTCGAGGGTGTTGATGGCCTGGACGACCTCCTTGCCGGAGCCGTCGGCACCGACCATGCCGGCGATGACGGCCATCGACAGAGAGAGCATGATGACCTGGTTGACGCCCGCCATGATGGTGGGCACGGCCAGGGGAAGCTGGATGCCGGTGAGAATCTGGCCCTTGGTGGCGCCGAAGGACTCGCCGGCCTCGACGGTCTCGGAGTCGACCTGTCGGATACCCAGCTCGGTCATGCGCACACCCGGTGGCAGCGCGAAGATGATCGTGGAGAAGATGCCCGGGACCACGCCGATGGAGAAGAACGTGACCGCGGGGATCAGGTAGACGAACGCCGGCATCGTCTGCATGAAGTCGAGAACCGGCTTGATGAGCGTGCTGACGGTCGAGTTCGTCGCCGCGAGGATGCCCGTGGGCACGGCGATGAGGATTGCGATCGCCGTCGCCACCAGGACCTGGGCCATGGTCTGCATGACCGGGACCCATTGTTCGATGGCGATCACGAACGTGAAGAAGACCGCGGTGCCCAGCGCGAAGCGCCAGGAGCGCAGCACCAGGGCCAGCAGCGCGAACAGCAGCACCATCACCAGCGCGGGCAGGAACAGCAGCGCGTCGGTGATGCCGTCGATCAGCAGATTCATCAGCCAGCTGAAGGCGTCCAGCAACCAGGCGACGTTCGACTTGATCCACTCGATCAGCCACTCGACGCCCTCACCCAGGGGAATGCGTGGGAACCCGTTCATCGCGCCTTACCATCCTCGGAGGTCGACGGGGCAGGGACGGGGGCGCCCCCCGACGGTGGTGGAGCCCCCGGATCCGGGACCGGCTCGGCCACGGCCTCGGGCTCCGAGAGGGCGGCCCCGGCAGCTGTCAGCAGCGTGACCCGGGGGATCACCCCCGCGAAACGACCCTCGGCGTCGGTCACCACGAGCGGGGTGCGGTGCTGCGCCGAGACGGTGAACAGCTCGGCGATCGGGGTGTCATGGGCGACGACCGGCATCTCGTACGCGGACCACGGCAGATCATCCTCGCCGTTGCTCACGGCGCGGGCGACGTCGTCCTCCCACACCACTCCGGCCGGGGTGCGATCGCGCTTGAGGACCACGAGCCACGGGGCCTGGGATTCGCGCAGCAGCTTGTGGGCGGTGCGCGGGCCCTGTCCGATGCCGAGCGTCTCGTGGGGCTGCTCCATGATGGACTCCGCCGTCAGCACGCGGCTGCGGTCGACGTCCTGGATGAACCGGGCGACGTAGTCGTTGGCCGGCTCGTTGAGGATCTCCTCGCTGGTGCCGATCTGCACGATCCGTCCGTCGCGCATCATGGCGATGCGATCGCCGATGCGCATGGCCTCGTTGAGGTCGTGGGTGATGAACAGGACCGTCTTCTCCAGGCGCTGCTGGAGGTCGATGAGCTGGTCCTGCATGTCGCGACGGATCAGCGGATCGAGGGCACTGAAGGCTTCGTCCATCAGCATGATGTCGGTCCCGGCGGCCAGAGCGCGGGCCAGGCCGACGCGCTGCTGCATGCCGCCGGAGAGGGCGCTGGGCTTGTATCCGCCCCAGCCCTTCAGGCCGACCATCTCGAGGGCCTCGGCGGCCTTGGCCTCACGGTCCTTGCGGTTCACCCCGCTGACCTCAAGACCGTAGGCGGCGTTCTCCCCGACGGTGCGGTGCGGCATCAGCGCGAAGTGCTGGAAGACCATGGAGATGCGTTTGCGGCGCACGTCGCGGACTTCGGCGGGGCTGAGCGAGGTGAGGTTGCGATCGCCGATGTAAAGCTCGCCGGCGGTGGCGGGCAGCAGTCCGTTGACCATGCGGATCAGCGTGGACTTGCCCGAGCCGGAGAGCCCCATGACGACGAAGATCTCGCCGGGTTCGACGCTGAAGCTGGCGTCGATCACGGCCGCGGTCAGGCCGTCCTCGCGCAGCTGTTCTCTGGTTCCGCCCTTGCGGAGCGCGTCGACGCCTCGCGCTGGACGGCGTCCGAAGATCTTGTACAGACCGTCGGCGGTAATTGCTGGCACGCAGGCTCCTTCATGGAAGTTCGGGTGGCGGGCCGGGGTGGCGATCCGGGTCCCGTGTATCCCCCACGTCACAGGACGCCGGCATCGCAGGACGCCGACCCGACAAGTCATCCTCACAAGCGGCCCGGCGTACGGCAAACGGTTCTTTATCAGGAATGGGGTCGGCAGAGCTCGTGAAAGGCCTGTTCAGGGCCGGTAGACAGCCGTAGGTGCGGCCGGCGCGAAGCTCGGAAGGTCCGGTTGACCTGGAGCGATGCCGCGTCCAGCGGTGCCGGCCCGGGGACAACCGGATTGTCGGACGATCCGGACATAACTATTCGGTCACGCGGGTGTCGTGGGTCCCAGAACGGCGGGCTCGTCGGGACCGGAAGGTCACGGGCATGTTTCGGCGGAGAACGACGAGTCGGGCCGGACGGACACGCAGACGCCCTCGGGCGGCGTGATGCGAAGGCGCGGGCGCAGATACGCAGATACCCGGCCGCGGAGGGTCAGGCGCGGAGGGTCAGCCGCGGAGGGTCAGGCGCGGAGGGGGAGCGTCTCGGCGAGGAAGTCGACGGTCTGCTGCCAGGCCGCGTCGGAGGCCTGCGCGTGGTGGACGAACGGGTGCGGATTGTCGAAGGCGTGCCCCGCACCCTCGTGCAGTTCGAACCGCACCTGCTCGCGGGCGCCGCCGGCGGTGACGGCCTGGCGGATCTGCTCGACGGTCTCGGGCGGGATGAAGTCGTCTGCCGTGCCGAAGTGGTGCAGGCTCGGCATGGTGACCACGCCCGCGCGATCCAGCAGGGAAGGCAGGGCCGAGCCGTAGTAACTGACCAGCGTCGTGGGCGGGCGGTCCTCCTCGGCGGCGGACGCCGCAGCGGCGAAGGCCAGGCCGCCGCCGTAGCAGAAGCCCAGCAGCCCCACCCGTTCGGAGTCCACCGCGCCGTGCGCACGCAGCGCGCCCAGGGCGGCGATGGCGTCGGCCTCGGCCCGCTCCCAGGGCAGCTGCTGGGTCAGGGTCATGGCCTCGCCGAGCCAGGACTCCGCGTCCTCCCAGTCGTCGATGCCGACGATCGGCGGATCGAGGCGGGCGAAGAGCTGCGGGGCCAGCACCGCATAGCCGAGCGCGGCGAGATCCGCGCAGCGCCGCTGGATGTAGTCGGAGACGCCGAAGATCTCCTGCAGCACCACGAGGCCGGGCACCGGCTCCTCGCGGTGCTCGGGCAGCCAGAGCAGTCCGGGCAGGTCGCCGGCATCGGTGGGGATGGGCAGTGTGGTCGCGCTCACGCGATGACTGTATCGCGAGGGGCGCCGGTCACTCACTCGCCCTGCGGCCTCCCCCCGGTCGGCCGCACGGCCTGGCCGCGATGCTCAGCCGCTCCGCTGGACGACGGTCACAGGGTCTCGATGCCCACCAGCAGGCCCTGGTCGTTGCCGGCGAAAGCCCCGGGCGCCACCTCCAGCTCCCAGTGATCGCCGCCGGCGGTGGTCGCGGTGCAGGCCACCGGTTCGAAGGTCGCGAAGGAGAGGCCGTCCTGGCAGCTCACGTGCTCCCAGTCGGCGTAGTCGACGGGGACGTAAGCATTCGGGGAGGTGAGCACCTCCAGCGTGTGCTGCGCGAGCTGCTCGGAATCCAGGTCCTCGGCCCCGAACGTCGAGCTGACGCCGAGGCCGGTGAGGGACACGGTCTCCTCCAGCAGGACCTCGGCCGGCCCGGTCAGGGCGCCGCCGGTGGTGAACAGGATCGCGACCCTGCTGCCGGCGGTGAAGTCCTCCGCGGACGGGATCCGCACCGAGTGCGCCGTCCATTCCTGGTCCGGGTCGGGAGAGTCGACGCTCGCCGGGCCCATGCACGACGCGGTGGCGCCCGGGCTGAGCGTGAGCTCGTCGTAGCACTCGGCCATCCCGCCGAGGGGCCCGGTCAGCAGGGCGGCCAGCTGGTCGGGGCTGCGCACGAGATCGCCCTCACCGGGCTCCTCGGGTCCCAGATCGGTGACGAGCACGAGACGGGTCTCAGGCTCCGTCGGCTCCGTCGCCTCGTCCTCGTCGCCCGCATCCACCCCATCGTTCTGTTCGGACCCCTCGTCCGAGTCCCCGTCCCCCTGCTCACTGCTGGTCGCGGCGCCCCCGCCGTCGCTGGTGTTCTGTCCGCCCTCCTGCTGTTCACCCTGATCCGATGTCTCGGACGGCGCCCCCGCGCTGTCCTCCCCGTCGGCTCCGGCGCTCGTGCTGCAGGCCGACGCGGACAGCAGCGCCGCCCCCGCGGCGACGGTCAGTACGGTGCGGGCCCGGCGTGCGGTGCTCGTGATGGTCATGGCGTCCTCTCCGCCGACTGCGGGAGACGGTTGTCCGTCGTGGATCCGCGTCGATGCGTTGCCGCTCACACCGTGGCATCAGGTCAAGGGAAGGTCAAGAGAATACCAAGGAATTACAGGATTATGAGTGTGAAGATCCTGTGTGCCCCTGTCTCGGCCCCTGCTAAAGTCGCCGACCAGTGACGCGGGGTGCCGTCGAGAAGCGGCGGCTGAGAGCACACCCGTCGAACCTGCCCTGGTCTGCACCTGCGAAGGGATCGTCACCGATGACTACGAGCACGCCCGAGAACCGGCTACGCAGCGCCCTCGAGGCGCTCAGCGGGCACAGCCCGCTCGTCCACTGCATCACCAACACCGTCGTCCAGCAGATCACCGCGGACGTCCTGCTGGCCATCGAGGCCGCCCCCGCGATGGTGGACCACCCGCAGGAGGCGCCGGTCTTCGCCGCTGCGGCCGACGCGCTGCTGGTGAACACCGGCACCGTGGCCGAGGGACAGGTGCAGGCGATGCCCGCCGCCGCCCGCGCCGCCCGCGACGCCGGACGGCCCTGGGTGCTCGACCCGGTCGCCGTCGGCTCGCTGCCCGTCCGCACCCCGCTGGCGCACGAACTGCTGACCCTCGGGCCCGCCGCCGTCCGCGGCAACGCCTCCGAGATCGCCGCGCTCGCCGGCACCGGCGGGGGAGGGCGCGGCGTCGATTCCACCGACACGGTCGAGGCGGTGCTCGACGCCGCCCGCGACCTCTCCGCCCGCACTGGTGCCGTGGTCGCGGTCTCCGGGGAGCGCGACGCGATCGTCTCCGCGGGTCGCATCACAGTGCTGACCAGCGGCGACGCCCTGCTCGCGCGAGTGATCGGCACCGGCTGTGCGCTCGGCGCGACCTGCGCCGCCCTCCTGGGCTCAAGCCGCGACACCGACCTCACCCCCCACGACGCGGTGCTCGCCGCACATGCCCTGCACGGCGCCGCCGGAACCCTCGCCGCGCGGGAGGCGCAGGGAGTCGGGTCCTTCGCCGTCGGCTGGCTCGATGCGCTGGACACCCTCACGCCCGCCGACGTGCTCGAGCTCGTGGGTCTTCAGGAGCAGGCGGCCCCGGCGTGATCCGGCCGTCCCTGCGCACCGCCCATGCGGCCGACTTCTCGCTGTACCACGTCACCGACTCGGCGCTGTCCGGCGGGATCGACGCGGTGCCCGGCGTGGTCCTCGCCGCCGTCCGCGGCGGAGCGGGCGCGATCCAGCTGCGGGACAAGGACGCCTCCGACGCCGACCTGCTCGAGCTGGTCCGCGCATGCCGGGAACGCCTGGCGAGCGAGCTCGGCCCTCGCGCCCAGGAGGTGCCCTTGTTCGTCAACGACCGTCTCGGTGTGGCCGAGGCCGCGCGGTGCCACCTCCACGTGGGCCAGAGCGACGTCGCCGCGGCCGCTGCCCGCGAGGTGCTCGGGGAGGAGCTGATGATCGGCCTCTCCGCCGGCACCGCCGGCCAGGTGCGCGCCGCGCTCGCGGAGGACACGGCCGACGTGCTGGGCATCGGCCCGATCCGCGCGACCGCCACCAAGGCCGACGCCGCGCCGCCGCTCGGCCTGGAGGGACTGGCGGAGTGCCTGGACCCGTGGCGGCAGGCGCGGCACGTATCGGCCGCCTCAGCTCCGCTGGCCGTCGCCATCGGCGGCATCGACCACCGCCTCGCCCCGGAGATCGCGGCCACCGGTGTGGACGGTCTCTGCGTGGTCTCGGCCATCGCCGCGGCACCCGACCCCGCTGCGGCCGCCGGCCGACTCCGAGAAGCCATCGACCAGGGCCGCTCATCCAGCAGTCCGTGACCACCCGTCCGCGGACCCCGCCCCCCACCGGCCCGGCTCCGCAGCACACCCCAGGAGGACCGCCCCATGCGACCACCGACAGCACTGACCATCGCCGGCTCCGACCCCAGCGGCGGCGCCGGCTTCCAGGCCGACCTGAAGACGTTCACGGCACTCGGCGTCTACGGCACCACCGCGATCACCGCCGTGATCGCGCAGAACACCCGCGGCGTGCAGTCCGTGACGCCGATGACCGCCGAGGACGTGCAGTCGCAGCTGACCAGCGTTCTGGATGACATCCCGCTGGACGCCACCAAGCTGGGGATGCTCACCTCCGCCGAGGTCGTCGCCGCCGTCGCCGAGACCATGGCCGCGCGAGCCGGCCAGTTCGGCACCGTCGTGCTCGACCCGGTCATGGTCGCCACCAGCGGCGATGAACTGCTGCCCCGGCAGGCGGCACAGAACCTGCGCGAACTGCTGCTGCCGCTGGTGCACGTGATCACGCCGAACCTGCCCGAAGCGGCGAAGCTGCTGGATGCGGAGGTCGCCCCCGATGTCGAGACCATGCAGGAGCAGGCCGTGCGGCTGCAGCAGCTGGGTCCCGCCGTCGTGGTCCTCAAGGGCGGGCACCACGATGACGACGAGGTCGTCGACGTCGTCGCTCACCCCGGCGGCGTGGACCTGCTGCGGGCCGAGCGCGTGCGCACCCGCGCCACCCACGGCACCGGGTGCACGCTCTCCGCGGCGATCGCCGCGCAGTACGCGCGCATCGCGATGGTCCGCTCAGCGGGGCCCGACGCCCTGGGTGTTCTCGCCGCCACCATGGACGCCTCGCACGAGAGGGTCGGCGAATCCGAAGCAGGAGACGACCTGGCCGCGGTCGGCGCGGGGCGTGACTTCCTGCAGCGGGCGCTGATCGGCGGCGCCGCCTATGACCTCTCGTTCGCGCCGGAGCAGGGGCACGGCCCGGTCGACCATCTGGTCACCGTGGCGCGCCGGGAGCCGGGCGGGCACACGGCGAGTGCCTGAGCGCTCGGCCGCTGACCGGGCCGCCGCTGACCGGACCCGACGGAAGAACGTTCCCGCGGGAACGTTCTCCGGCTGGTGGTCTCAGGCGGAGCGAGCGGAGAGGTGGCGGGAGCTGACCGCGAGGGGGCCGGTGGCCTCCACCAGGCCGGTCAGGGTCTCGTCCCTCTCCCGCGCGAAGATCTGGGCTTCGTCGGCTGCCGTCTCGGGCTGGAGATCGGGCTCGAGGTAGTCGAAATGCTCGGCTGCGCTGGGGTGTGTGTCGGTGACCTTCATCGGTGCCTCCTGGGGAAGTCAGGCGGTGTTCACCGGCCGTTAGTCGACCAGGTGCGATAAGCATGGCACCACGGGCTCGGATTCCCGGGAAAGACACCTGGGATTTTGGTGGACGGAGGCGGCCTGGGGAGGAACGGTCCGCGGAGCCGCCCCGAGGCGCGGTCCCGGGGCGGTGAGCCCTGGCGCGCTCGGTCCTGGTTCGCTCGGTCCTGCTTCGCTCAACCCGCGTGCGGCCGCGCGGTCAGAGCTCGTCGTCCCCGGCGTGCCCGTCGTCGCGGCGGCGGGCACGGTCCTGCGCGGCGTCCTCGATCTCTTCCTGGCTCTTCGAGCCGCGGCGGTCCCGGAACCCGAGGGCGACCCCGAGTGCGGCGCCGAAGATGAATCCGATTCCCGCACCGAGGAAAAGATTGTTGAAGATGGACAGGCCCACGCCGATCCCCACCGTGAACCCGATGATCATCCCGAAGGGCAGCCAGGTCGCGTCGAAACGTCGTCTGCTGTCAGCCATCATCCCTCCTCCGGTCAGTGCTGGATCCGTGGTTGCGGGTGCTCGGGGCGCGGCCTCGGGGACCAGCGATCCTCTGGGGTCCCCCAGCCTATCCCGTCGGCGGCAGATCACCGAGGTCAGGGCTCTGCAGGGACGTGTGGATCACGACCGGTCGGTCACCAGGGCAGGGCGTCGGGGATCCGGTCGGCGCCGAGCACATGCTGGTCGCAGAAGGCCAGCACCGTCCGGTTCCAGGCGAGGGCGTTCGAGGGCGTCTGCACCCAGTGGTTCTCGCTGGTCAGCTGCAGGAACCGGTGCGGCATGGTCTCGGGCGGGCCGTCCCAGGTCGAGACCAGGTCCCACCACAGTCGCAGCGCTTCACTGATCGGTACCCGGTAGTCGCGGTTGCCGTGGGTGATGAGCATCGGGGTGGTGATCGCACCGATGCTGCGGTGCGGGGAGAAGGCGCGGTACCACTGGGGGTCCTCGTCCTCATGGCGGTGCACGCGCATCTTCGAGGCGGCCGCATCGGTGGTGCGGTGCTGCTGCTCCAGCGCCCACAGCCCGGCGTGGGTGACGACCGCGTCGAAGCGGTCCGTGTGCCCGGCGATCCAGTTCGCCATGAACCCGCCGAAGGAGGCGCCCAGCATCGCGGTGCGCGAGCCGTCCAGCTCCGGACGCGCGAGCTCCTGGTCGAACAGCGCCTCGCACTCGCGGTAGACGACGTCCGGACGGCGCGGCCAGCCCCGGTTCAGACCCGTGTCGCCGTACCCGGTCGACATCGCCGGATCGGGCATCAGGACCGCGTAGCCGCGCTCGACGGCCAGCCACGGGCACCACCGCCAGCTCCATGCGTTGTAGGAGGCGTGGGGGCCGCCGTGGATCCACAGCATGAACGGCGCGGGGGAGCCGGCCGACGCGGACTCGGGCATGCACAGCCATCCACCGACGGCAACACCGCCGACATCGGCCTCGACCCACTCCACGGTTCCCGGCAGCCGGCCCACGGCCCCCGGGGCCGGCAGCTCACGCACAGCCGCGTCCACCGCGATCCGCACCGGCCGCGCCGGCGTGGCGATATCGCTGCGCAGCGCGATGACAGAACCATCGGGCGCCGGAGCGAGCGACGAGAACACACCGCCGGTCACGAGCTCGCGCACCGCACCGGTCGCAGCATCGACGCTGAGCATTGCGCCCGAGGAGTGCAGGTCCCGGTGACCAGCAGGGTGCCCTCCGGGGTCCATGAGAACTCGCTGACCGTCAGGTCGCCGGTGTCGACGACGGTCGGATCCCCGCCGCCGAGCGGATGGATCTCGAGGCGGCTGTAGCTGGTGTCCGTCGGGCCGGAGAGCGTTGAGCGGATCAGCGCCAGGCGGGTGCCATCGGGTGAGAAGCGCGGGTCGTGGTACTCGGCGGCGTCGCCGGCCGCGAGCAGCGTGGTGCGCTCGCTGGTCGCGGTGTCGATCAGCACGAGCGACGAGCGGGTCTCCCCGCCCCGGACGCGCTCGGTCCAGGACGTCGCGACCGTCGACCCGTCAGGGGAGAGATCCGCCGAGGCGGCGTGCAGGGGGAGAGTGCCGGCATCGAGGGTGAGGTCGGTGAGGTCACCCTCGGGGGAGACGAGCACGAGGTGGCGCTCGGAGTCGCCGAGTTCGTGGTCCCACCGCCGGATGGGCATGCCGGTGTGCCAGATGGTGGTCTGCTCGGCGTCCTGGCGGCTCGCCCGACGATCGGCGTCGTCCTCGAGGGTGGCGCCGGGAAGAACACCGGTGGCGGCCAGCAGCGTCCCGTCGTCGGCGATCGCCAGCAGCTCCAGGCCACCCGGGGTGGACGCGACCAGTCGTGCTTCGCCGATGCGCGGCAAGCGCCAGATCGCCGCGGAATCCTCGTCGTCCTCGCCGAGGGGGTCGGGGCGGGCCGACGTGAACAGCAACGAGCCGTCGGAGGCGAATCTCGGGCCGCGTTCGCCCTTCTCCGAGAAGGTCAGGCGCCGTGCCGGGTGCTCACCGTCCGGATCCAGTTCCCACAGGGAGGAGACGAGCTTCGCGCCGGGCTCGTCGGCCTCCTGGATCGCGGCGACCACGCGTCCGTCCGGGCCGGCGGCGACCGAGGCCAGGCGTGGGATGCGGAGGAAGCCGTCGATGTCGGAGAAGTCGGAGAACGGCTCGGGGGCATCGGCGCTGGTGACGGGAGGCACATCGCCACGCTACCGGAGGCTGCGGAAGAGGTCCGACGGTGGAGCTGTTTCGTCGTGCTCGCCGGAGACTGCGTCGTGCCTCCGGCGCGATTCGAACGCGCGACACCCGCTTTAGGAGTCCTGGAGACAATGCCACCATAGCCGTTGCAGGCGGTGCACAGGGTGCCCGAGGGGAGCAGATGGCTCCCGATTGCATGGTCGGGGGTCACCAGGGGGTCACGGCCAGACGTGCTCAGCTGCGCATCGAAGGCAAGGACGCGAAGCGTCCGCGGCAGGAGTCATTGATGGACGAACGGGTCGTCATCTGCCTCGACTCCAGCAGTCCGCGTGTCCTGGCTCAGGAGCGTGCACCACCGGTGAGCTTGTCTTGACTCCCCATCACCAGCTTGAAGGCCAACCGAGGAGAAGCCAATGATTTCAGATAGCCGAGACACAGAGGCTGCAGAAAACGCGCGCCTGGCAGTGTACGCGGACCGGTTCGAGAGGGACGAGATCGAGATTGATCCGGCGTCCGTGAGCTACATCAAGGAGGCGCGTGGCGAGGTGTACGACGCTCTGTGGCAGTTATTCATGGAGGACCGCCAGGAGACAGAGCTCGAAGGCGTCGCTGTTCGAGAGGACGTGGTCGTGGCGTACGTAACGGAGGCGGGTCAGTACCTTGGAGTGATCATGACTCTGCCGGGTGTCGTGACGGCGAAGGACTACGACGAGTTGGATGAGTACGTCCGCGATCTCGCAGCAGAAGAGTACGGCATCGGTTCCGAGCAGGTTCAGGTGACCGTGCGTTTTGTGCCGCCGGAGTCCATTGAAGCGACGTTGATCCGGGTGATGCTCCTGCTGTGAGCGAGGTCGAAGAGCGGGGGCCGGTTTCTTCCTGATGGAGGGAGCCGGCCTTCGCTATGCGGGTGCGCAGTGACGGAGCACCGCGGCCCGCAGCGGAGCGAGGACACGCGGGCGGACGGCGCTGCGCACCCGCGCGGCGGCGGAGCCGCCGCCTTGAGTCAGTAAGGAAAGTCCTCACGCGGACACGCACGTGGGCCTAGGCTCCCCCGCACGAGGTGCAACACCGCAGGATTTGAACACTCGACTGTGGCCGTGAGGTGAACGTGGACACGGGCCTTGGCTGTGGGCACGTGCGCATAGGATGTCGCCATGACGGAGCGAACGGAGCGGGACGAGTCCAGGGGGGAGCGCGAGTACAAGCGTGTTCGCCTCACTGGTGCGCGTTTCGAGGGCGGCAGGCTCCCTGTGGACTCTCTCGTTGAGCTTCAAAATTACCAGGAAATCGTTCGTCTCGCGGCTGAAGCCAGGTGGCAGCAAGAACACCCGGACGAATCTGTACCTGAAGAGGTTAGCAACTCTGCGCGCCTCACTATTGATCAGATTGACGATGGCAGCGCCGACGTCTTTCTAATGTTTGAGCAGCAGGTAATTTATTCTGAGTACCAGAGTGAAGCGCAGGATGTCGCGGATCGGTATATCGAGGCAGCCTATTCAGAGTCAGGCAATGTCGATCTCGAAAAATCCTTCGGAAAGTCCGATAGGAGTATTCGCGAAGCAGTTTCTCGCTTCGGAGAAACGCTAACGGACGAACAGAGTATCGAGTACTACCCGAGTCGCCCTGATTCTCTTCCGTCTAGTATCACTAACGAGACGCGATCGCGAGCCCTCGAGTATCTGTTCCGCGCCGAAGACTTCTTGGAGACTCCGCCGAGCGCCGAAGAAAGCGGTTTGCTCAAATCCCACCGAAGTCTCGTTGGTCGCATCACGGCGCTCAATGCGGACAAAAAGACGTACCAGTTTGTCGTGCAAGACGGGGATGAGATTCGGGGGCGATATCCGGCGACTCCGGAGTTGCTGGAGGATCTCCGCGAAGTAGTTAATTCCAGTGAAGAAGGTCCATTAACCAGGATCACGGGTGAACTGCAGTACAAGGATGGGGCTCCCTGGCGATTCTGGCAAACTGATTTGGTTGAGAAGGTCGAGTTCGACAATTCAGTTTGGGGTAACCGACTTCGGGGGTTCGCTGCACTAGGGCCCGAATGGGATGGTGGGAATGCTTTACAGGTTACCTCTGTGGCGCTCGACGCTGCAAGTAAACTGATTGAAAAGATGAGGCATGCGGATATCGAGATGCCGAGCGTTTTCCCAACCGAAGAGGGCGGAGTCCTATTTGAGTGGGGTGACAGGGCTGGGGTGCGAAATATCGAAGTTCTTGAGGATGGTACATTCGAGATGTTCGCTATTGAACGAGGGCAGCGCGCCGGTGAGCACTCGGAATCGGACGATCTGACGGATGCGCTGCGCTTTGCGGGGGTGAGCGTTTCGTGAGCATGCCGGATGTCGAGCTATTTGACGACGAACAGTTGATGAGCGATCCTCACGAGGTTGCATTTCGGCAGATTACTCGTCACCTAATGGATGACGATGGAAAGCCGTCGTCCCACGCTTTTGGACCTGCATCCGTCGACAATGGAATGCCGTCTTACTCGCGGTCGACGCGTGTAACGGCCCAGGAGTCTCGTGACTGGCACACTGCGATTGCGCGTAGCCCTTCGTGCGGGGTCTGGGGCGTTACCGTCAGTGAGGTAATCTCCTCTGGGAGATATCTCGTTGACGATAGCCAATGCAGTCTGGGTGACGGGGAGGTTCGAGCTCCTGGTCATTGCTTTGTTGATTTCAGATCACTCTCGCGTAGAGAAGTGAAGGAAGTTCGTGCAACGTTATTTATGTACGCAGTTGACCGCGGCGAGATTCCCACGGAGGACAGCAGTAAAGAGGCTACTCTGTTCTGACCGTGATTCAGGTCTGCACTGTTTCCACGGCGCGGCGTGCTAGCCGCGTTGACGTACTTGGAGTCGACCTGCACTCGAAAGTCGGCTAGTATATCCGTTGGAGGCGAGGCGGGTAAAAGCTTGCGTGACACCCTCGGGGATGTTTTGAGGTATCGCGAAGCCCTTCTCGGCATAGGTCCAGATTCGCTCAGTGTCCCCCACTAGCATGTTTAGGACCTTGTCTGCGTCTCCTATGTCACTAATGTAGGAGTCCAAAGATTGCGGCCTGGAGGAGCACACTAGGTCGAGTTCGGGCCAGTAGTTTCGCGCTGTTGCGAACGCCCGCCGCTGTTGATATGGGCGGCTTACAACCGTTGCGATCTGTACGTCGAGGCCCTTGGATTCGATGAGATGTTTCGTCAGTGTAAAATTCTCGCCGGTGTTCCTGGCTTTTGTCTCTTGTAAGATCGCCTCGGCTGGGACGCCGAGCTCGATGGCGCGTTCGGTGAAGTGAACGGCCTCGCCGCGCGGGAAGAAGTCCACCGTGGTTGGAGCGTTCGCACCCGTGAAGACGATCAGCGGGAAGAGCCCTTGGTGGTAGAGGTCGGCGGTGTGCTCAGCAACGCCGATGTCGTGGCTGCCGAGCCCGATGGCGATATCAGTCGGGCGCGGCTCGTGGCCGAGCTGGTGGTAGTCCCACAGCGTCTGGGCATCGGCCATGATCTGTTCGCTAGTCACGCCATCAGTTTGGCATCTCGAAGGTGTACTGCCAGGAGAACTGAGAAGCTCTGTGGACGCCGACTGCGAACTCGACGGGGTGCCCCTGCGCTGTGCGGACGGTGCGCTCAAGGATCATGACCGGCTCACCGGCAGGGATCTCTAGCTGCGAAGTCTCGTCGGGTGTAGGCATGCGGGAGCTGATCGTCTCCGTGACTTCATGCGGTTCGAGGCCCTGGAGCGTGAGTACGGCGAAGCCGCCGCCGCGTCCAGCTGGCCCGGGCGCCGGATCGACGAGCGGAGTGCCCTCCACATCGGTTTGTCGGTAGTAGCTGGTGAGGGTGTGAGTCGGTTGTCCTGCCAACTTGACCAGCCGGCTGCGAACGTAGGCGCGTTCCCCAGCGTCGAGCTCCAGCTCTGCGACAACTCGTGCGGGAGGGTCGACGAGTTCCACGGTCTGAGTCTGATCTGACGGCGACCAGGGGAGGTTACTGGCCTCGCGGTCGGCCGCGAACGCGACTGTGTCGCCGAACTTCCACTTGCTCTTGGAGTACCGCTCGGTACCGAGGCGCCTCATCGCGGGTCGCTCACGAACGACGGTTCCCCGCCGACGTACAGGGGTCACCAAGCCCTCGGCCTCCAGGAGTGCCACCGCCGCTCGAACGGTCTTCACGTTGACGCCGTACTGCTCGGCAAGGTCTGCCTGACGAGGCAACGTGTCGCCCGGTGCAGGCGCGCCCTGTTCGATCTGCGCCCTTAGCTCAGCTGCTAGCTCCTTGTAGCCGTATGCCATGGCACCTCCTCTCGTGAACGTCTAAGAGTACCCCTAGGGCCTGAAAACGGCCTGCGAGCGTGTTAGAGGTAGCTCTATGGCTTGTCTGGTGCTACGGTTGCAATAGAACCACCTCAAAGAGTGGTGGTCGGTACAAGGAGATGAGTCAGGTGGCAACCTTCGCCGTGGACAGCAGCAAGCAGCAGATGATCGGCACTGGCGTGGTCGAGCCGGTGATGGAGTGGGTTGAGGTCGATGGCAAGCGCCGACCCGGCGACAATCAGGCGCGACATGCGGACACCGGGATGCCGCTGTGGGCGGTCGAGTGCGTGTACCGCTCCGAGGAGTGGGGGCGTGCCTCGACCGTCTCCGAGAAGGTGAGCGTCGGCGCGATGAACCAGCCGACCGTGCAGCCGTTCCGCCCGGTCACCTTTGAAGGCCTCACGGTGTCGGTCCGGGTGGACCGCCGGACGAACACGGTGTCCTGCTCGTGGTCGGCCGAGGCCATCGCCGGGACTGATGAGGCGAAGAAGAGCGCCGCCTGATGGCGTCCAAGAAGGACGACGACTGGCTGGGTGTCCTCCTCGGCGCCATCCTCGGCGGGCTGTTCATCGCCACGGCATGGATATTGCGACGGCTCTGGGTCACGCTGGGCTGGCTCGCGTTGTTCGGTTTCGCTCTGTCGAAGGACGTCGAGGCCCTGAACTCGGTGCCTCTTCGATTCGTCGGTGTCGCGGTGCTCCTGGTGATCCTAATGGTGCTGTCGCGGCGGTTCCGGTGGCTTCGCAAGGCACTGCCAGTGGTGGCCGAAGTCGAGCGTGTACGAGAACAGAAGCGACGCAGGGTCGGCAACAAACTGCTGCGGGACTTTGGGTTCATCGACAGCAACGACCCAACCGCGTACCGGACGGCGTTCTCGCGTGGGGTGTGGACGATCGACGCACCGCTCGCCACGCTGACCGATCCGCTCTCGGTGGAAAACGCGGTGCGTGATCGGCTCGCGGTCATCGACGGTGCCCAGGACGTCCAGATCGAGCAGACGGACGTCGGCGGGCACTACCGGATTACATCCCTGAGCGACGCACGCAGGGATCCCAGGGCGGAGATGACCCCCCTGGAGCAGCCGTTGTCGTGGGACGGGGACTGGGACGCCGTGCCGTACGGGTTGCGCGCCGATGGAAGTCTGGCGACGCATCGAGTGCGGGAGTGCAGCGGCACCGTGGTTGGCGGACTCCCGGGCGGCGGCAAGACGGGCGGTTTGACCGCGCTGTTGAGCGTCCTCGTCCCGTGCGCCGCCGTGCAGTTCCTCGTCTGGGACGGCAAGGGTGGTCACGACTGGGGTTGGCTGGCCCCGCGCGCCTCGCTGTTCAATCGGGACGATGAGGACCGGGAGCGGATCGCCCTAGAGCTGGAGGCTGTCGTGGGGGTGATGCGAGACCGGTTGGACCGGATGGTCGACCTGCGGGGCGGTCCCTCGATCTGGGACACGGGCGGACCTTCGATTGACATGCCGCTGCTGGTGCTGGTTATCGATGAGTGTCAGGCGATCCTCGACAAGGAGCTGATCCCGAGGGACGACAAGGAGGCGCTCCGCTATCGGCAGCGGACGGAGGCGGCGATCTCGGTTCTGGTCCGCAAGGGTCGGTCGGTGGGTGTGTGGGTGATCCCGACGACGCAGAAGCCGACCAGCGACTCGCTCCCGACCACCATCGGGTCCAACGCCGCCAGTGCCATCGCCTTCCGTGTGAAGACCCATGAAGCAGAGCGGGCGATCATGGGCACCGCCCCGGGGCCGAGCGATCCGACGGCCACGGGTTTGCCTGCCGTGCCGGGATACGCGGTCGTCTCGTCCGAGAGCGGTGACCGTGAGGTGGTCCGGTTCGGGTACCTGCCGGTGGATGCCGCCGCGCGGACTGCACACGAGTCCTCGAACTTACGGCGAGCAGTCATCGGCCCCATCATCAGGCCGACGGTACCCACCGAGGGGCCGTCACCCGAGGGCGAGTCGAAAAACGACGCCACTGCGGGAGAGGCGCGGGACGAACAGACGCCTCGCCCCCGACACAAGCGAGCCCCTCGGAAGTCCCGCACGGAGGCGGCGTGATGGCGTCGGCATCGCGGGCGTGGGTGGTCGAGGCTGCTTGCGCCCGCCCGGCGGCCAGCGCGCTTCCCTGGACCGCCGAGTACGCGCTCGGGACAGAGCGTCGGGAAATGACCGGGATATGCGCCTCCTGCCCGGTTCGGCCGGACTGTCTCGCCGAGGCGCTCCGGGACCGTCCCACGGCGGGGTTCTGGGCAGGCAGGGACTACACCGTCCCCGAGGCTGCGGAGCAGTACGTGCAGAACCCGGGGGTGGTGACTCATGGGGCGTGAGGATCTGGTCGCCGGATACGTCTCCGCGCGGATGCCAGGAGCCGGAGTCCTGCCGGACCTCGACCTCACGGCTCTGACCGATGCGGCTCAGGAAGCGGCGGAATCGCGAATCCGTGCGGGGTCGTGGTCGGCGTGGAGCGATGCTGCACAGAGAGTGCAGTGGTGCTCGCACCCGGTGCGTCTACGAGGCTCGTCGGTCACGGTAGACACGGTGACCGGTGCGCTTGACACTTTCTCGTCCTCGCAAGTTGGCGGCGTGGTGCGCGTCCCCTGCGGGAACCGGCGCGCGGACAGATGCTCCGCCTGCTCCCGGGTTTACGCGCGCGACACTTTCGAGCTGATCCGCACCGGGCTGCTGGGAGGGAAGCAGGTACCGGAGTCGGTGGCCGACAATCCGCTGGTGTTCGCAACGCTCACCGCGCCCTCGTTCGGGCACGTCCACGGGGTGCGCAACGGCGGTCGGTGCCGTCCTCGGCAGGATGCGGAGACCTGCCCTCACGGTCGGCTGCTCAGCTGCCACAAGGTCCATGACGATGCCGATGACCAGGTGGGGTCGCCGCTCTGCTGGGAGTGCTACGACTGGACGTCGGCAGTGGTTTGGCAGTGGCACGCACCGGAGCTGTGGCGACGCACGACCATCGCCCTGCGTCGTGCGCTGGCCGGGTACCTCGGGGTGACAAGTACCGGCCTGCGGAAGATCGCCACGGTGCAGTACGCGAAGGTGGCGGAGTTCCAGGCGCGCGGGCTCGTGCACTTCCATGCGCTCATCCGGCTGGATGGCCCCGATGGGCCCGGCTCCCCGGCTCCGCTCGGTGGTCTGACGCTGGCGAGGCTGGTAAAGCAGGCCGTACGAGGTGTGCAGGTAGAGGCATCTCCGGTCGATGGTGCGGACGTGCCGCGCGTGCTGCGCTTCGGTGTGCAGTTCGATGCGCGGACCGTGCGCACTGGACGGCCGGGGGGATTCCTTGACGACGTGCGCTCCAGCGATGAACTGCACGCCGGGCAGGTGGCCGGATACTTGGCGAAGTACGCGACGAAATCGACCAGCGAGAGCGGTGTTCCACGCCCGCACCACCGGCGGATGGAACACGAGTGCATCGACCTCTCCCAGCGCGCGATGACGTGCGACCCGGACTCCTCGTACTTCTTGCTGGGGAAGTGGGCACGGATGCTCGGATTCCGGGGTCACTTCTCCACGAAATCTCGTGCGTACTCGGTGACCCTCGGCCGACTCCGAGCAGCCAGGCGTCGGTTCGCGCGACTGAAGGCGGAGTCGGAGCGCGCGGGAGAACCGCTCGACCTGGCGGACCTCGAAGCACGACTGTTGGCCGACGACGACACGACGCTGGTGGTCTCCTCCTCCTGGGAGTTCGTGGGAAGCGGTTGGGGGAGTCAGGGCGACAAGGAACTCGCCGACGCTGCGGCCGCACGTGCCCGGGAGTACGCCCAGTTTGTCGCAACCAGGGTCAACGAGGATCGGTGAAAGGTGGAGAACAACATGGCGACGCAAAAGAAGGACGATGCGGAGCGTCGGGAACGGGCGCTGATCGGGAAAGCGATGTTCGGTGACGTGACCGATGCCGACATTGAGCATCTGAGAAGAGCGCAGGGTGGACGGCGGGGAGCGGTGATGAACGAGTACATGACGAGCGCTGAGGTCGCCCGGTTGCTGCGGGTGGACAAGTCGACTGTGTGCCGGTGGAGGCAGTCGGGGATGGGTCCGCGGGTCACGTGGCTGTCGCCCTCCCTGCCTCGCTATGCCCGGGCGGACGTCGAGGAGTGGCTGCGCGGGGTGGCGGCGTGAGCGTCGACAAGCTGCCCTCGGGCCGCTTCCGCGTGAGAGTGAAGCGTGGCCGCCTGGTCGTCTCCACCAAGACGTTCGATCGGAAGAAGGACGCTCTCGCATGGGAGGCCGCCGAACGGGTGCACCTGGCAGGCGGCTTCGACCCCCGGCTCGGGAAGTCGACCACGGTCGCGGTGGCAGTGACGGAGTTTCTGGCCGAGAGGGAGGGCAGAGTCGCGGGCTCGACGGTGGCGACGGATCGACGGTTCCTGAACGCCCTACCGGTGAGTATCGGGCGCTCTCCGGTCGGGGAACTGACTCATGCGGAGATCGAGCGGTACGTGCATCGGCTGCGGGTATCGGCCGGGACGAAGAAGCGCGCGATCACCTCGCTATCGGCGTTCTTCGGTTGGGCGGTGCAGCGCGGGTATCGCATGGACAACCCTGCTCAGGGTATCCGTGTAGCAGGAGAAGCGTCTGTGCACTCGGCGACCATGGCGACGTGGGATGACGTAGAGCAGATGGCTGCGGCTATCAAGGATCCGGGGTACCGGCTCTACATACGCGTGATGGCCTACACGGGCCTGCGACCGGGAGAGATGCGCGCTCTACGAGTTGGTGACGTTTCGGGTGGTCGGCTGCGCGTGCTGAGGTCACACCCGGAAGGCCATCGCGAGAAGGACGTGAAGAACCACCAGGCGCGGTTCGTCCCGGTAGCAGTTGCGGTCCGTGCGGACCTCGAACAGCACATCGCGCATCGGTCGCCGCGGGAGCGAGTGTTCACCGCGCCGGGAGGGGGACTAATCGCGTCCCGGAACCTGCGGCGCGATGTGCACTGGGCGAGGATCGCGCCGGATCTGCGGTTGTACGATCTGCGCCACGTCGCCGTCTCCGAGTGGGTTCGTGCCGGGGTGCCGCTGGCGACCGTCCGGACCTGGGCACGGCACTCGTCCCTCGACCTCACGTCCCGATACACCCACGTAGCCGGGAGCGAAGATGCGGCGGCGCTGGAGCTGGTCAACGGACGTGCGGGTGTCACGCGGGGGTCACACGAGGTCGGCGGATCGCTGGAGGAGGCGAATTGAAGCGCGTTGATGCTGGTCAGACTTGTGCCTCCGGCGCGATTCGAACGCGCGACACCCGCTTTAGGAGAGCGGTGCTCTATCCCCTGAGCTACGGAGGCGGACCGGCCCCGTGGACCGGTGCCCGCATGTGTCGTTGTGTGGCGCGCTGGTCATCGCCATGACACATGGGCCCGGCCATCGTAGCGCCCCGTGGCAGGATCGACCCATGTCGAGGCACCGTCACGAGATCACCGCCACCGTCACCAGTGTGGTGCTGGCCGGGGGCAGCTCCTCCCGTCTGGGCGGCGAGGACAAGACCCGTCTGCGCATCGCCGGCGCCCCCGTGCTGGAGCGGGTGCTGCGCGCCGCGCCCACCGGACGGCGCGTCGTCGTCGGGCCGGCGACCGATGACGGTGCCGACCTCGCGGGCCGCCACGGGGCCCACTTCGTCCGCGAGGATCCTCCGGGGTCCGGCCCGCTGGCCGCGCTCGCCCGTGGTGTCGGCGAGCTCACGCGGGCGGACGACGGGGAGTCCGGGGTCGACCACATCGGCACCGCCGGCGTGCAGACGGTGCTGGTGCTCGGCGGGGACATGCCGTTGCTGCGCCCCGAGACCCTCTCCGCCCTGTGTGCCGACAGCGCGGCCACCGGGCGCGTGGCGGCGCTCGCCGACGGCGACGACCGCACCCAGTACCTGTGCGCCGCCTGGCCCCTGGCCAGGCTGCTCGACGCCCTGGCCGCGGTGGAGAACCCGGAGGGCGGCTGGGCGGACGGCAGCCTGCGCAGCCTCTACGCGCAGCTGGGGGAGGGTGAGCTGACGACCCGCGCCGCCATCGGAGCGGAGGCGACCGACGTGGACACCCCCGAGTCCCTCGCCGAGGCGCATCGCGCCGCCGGCCCGCGCATCGCTCTGGCGCAGATCACCGTCAGTGAGGAGTTCGAGACGACGGCACTCAGGGTCCGCCGCGCGGTCGCCGACGCCGCAGCCGCCGGGGCCCACTTGGTGCTGCTGCCCGAGGCGACCCTGACCCCGTTCGGCACGGACCTGCGTCGCGCCGCGGAGGCCCATCACGACGCCTTCGAGTCCCTCCTCCAGGAGCTGGCCGACCAGCACGCCCTCGTCATCGCGGCGGGGTCCTTCACCACCGCCGACGCCGACCGTGTGCACAACACGGTCATCGTCCGCGGCCCCGCTCCGGGCAGCCACGCCACCGCCGCCGCGACCGACGACGCGGGCGGCGCGGCCGACGACCCGATCCATCTCGAGTACCGCAAGATCCACCTCTTCGATGCCTACGGCCACCGTGAGTCCGACACCGTCGCTCCCGGCCACGAACTCGTGACGATCGACCTCCATGGCACCCGCCTGGGCCTTGCCACCTGCTATGACGTGCGCTTCGCCGAGCAGTTCACGGCCCTGGCCCGTCGCGGCGCCGAGGCGATTCTGCTTCCGCTGGCGTGGGCCGACGGGCCCGGCAAGAGCGAACAGCTGCGGCTGCTGCTGCAGGCCCGTGCGCTGGACTCGACCAGCGTCGTCCTCGCCGCCGACCAGGCACCGCCGGCGGACTACGCAGGCCGTGCGGCCCGTGGAATCGGCCAGAGCGCCGTCATCGGCCCCCTCGGTCAGATCCGGCAGGAGCTCGGGCGTGAGGAGGGCATGCTCGTGGTCGATCTCGACCTGGCGGAGATCGCCGCCGCCCGCGCCGCCCTGCCCGTTCTGGAACACGCTGCGGACCTCCCGCCTGCGTGAGCGCGCCCGGCACGTGTGATCGAGGGCATGCTCGGGCTCTCAGAGCTCAGGCGTAGCCTGCTCCCGTGATTTCTCGAGCATCCCGCGACCTGCACACCGTCCCCGCCGCGCTGATCGGGCTGGCCGCCGCCGTGATAGTGGCTCTCACGCTGCTGCCCGCGCCGGCGCACGCCCACGACACGCTGATCTCCACGGATCCGGCCGACGGGGACACGCTCGAGACCTCGCCCGATGACATCACGCTGACCTTCTCCGCCGACGTGCTCGAGGTGAGCCCCGTCGTCCGCATCAGCGACGAGTCCGGCGAGACCCTGAGCGAGATCACGCCGAGCGTCGAGGGGCCGACCGCGACGGCGGAGCTCGAGGAGCCGCTGCCGGCCGGCACGTACACGGTCGAGTGGCGGGTCGTCTCCTCGGACGGCCACCCGATCGAGGGCACCTTCGACATCACCGTCGAGCAGGACACCGACGCCGGCGCGGCCGCCGATCCCGCGGCCAGCGACGGTGGCGGCCAGTCGAGCGACGGGGGAGAAGCCGCGTCCAGCGACGCCGGAGGAGCCGCGCAGAGCGATGCCGGCGGGGCCGAGTCCAGCGCAGCATCCCAGGAGGAGCCCGCCGGTCAGAACGGGTCGATGATGCCGTGGCTGCTCGGGATCGTCGGTGTCGCCGTCGTCGGCGTGGCCATCGCGGCGTTCTTCACCCTGCGCAAGCGGTCCTGAGGGGGCGTGCGCCGGACGGGAGCGGGGGAGGAGCCGCCCGTCTCCGAGTGATACCCCCCGCGAACGTCTCGATCCCGCGCACGGGCCCCCGCGCATGAAAGAGCCCCCGGTGCCGCAGCACCGGGGGCTCTTCGATCACGACGGGACGGTGATCAGTTCCCGCCCTGGTTCTCGTCGCCGCCGAGGCCCAGCTGATCGCGGGCGGCGTCGGCCCCGCTGTCGACCTGCTCGTCGAACTGATCCGGAGTGCGCTCCTTGATCTGCTCGGCCGCCGCGTCGATACCCTGCTCGGCCTGCTCGGAGTTCTCGCCGGCGAAGTCCTTCGCCTTGTTCAGCGCGTCATCGAAACCCATGATGGTCACCCTTTCGTTCGCGGAACCGCCCCACATCCGGGGCGACGCGGTCAACCTACGTCGCTGTGAAGCGTGACTCAAACGTGACCTTCAAACTGGCCGCGAACTGACCGGTTCTGCCCGAATAACCCCCTCACCGGGACGAGGTGAGCAACAATGGATGCGTGAATCTGCGCAGCTCGCCGGCGGACGGACCCACCACCCCCTCGAAGCGTCCCCCGCTGCCCAAGGACCGGTCCGCCCGCTGGGACCACGTGCTGAATCTGCTCGCCTCCAGCAAGCGGCTGAGCGTCTCGGAGGTCGCCGCCGAGCTCGGGATCAGCGAATCCACGGTGCGCCGCGACTTCATGGAGATGGAGCGCGCTCAGCTCGTGCGTCGCACCCACGGCGGGATCGTGGCGATCGACGTCGCCTACTCTCTCGCCACCGTCCCCCGGGCCACGGACGAGAACTCGGCGCAGCGCGAGGCGGTGGCCGACTTCGCCGCGTCCCTGGTCGAACCGGGGCAGATCATCGGCTTCAACGGCGGGCGCACCACCACGGCGACCTCCCGCCGCGCCGTCGCCCGTCCCGACATCGACTCCCGCGACGGCAGCCCGGGCCTGACGGTCGTCTGTGCGGCGCTGAACATCGCCACCGAGGCGGTGCTGCGGCCCTCCGTGCGCACCGTCGTCCTCGGCGGGGTCGCCGAGCCCTACTCCTTCGAGCTGACGGGCCCGCTGGCCACGGCGACCATGCGGGACCTGTGGCTGGACACGATGTTCGTCGGCACCGTCGGGCTCGACATCGATGCCGGCCTGACCTGCAACTCCGACTCGGAGGCCGGCGTCACCCGGATCATGATCGGCCACTCCCGGCGGGTCGTGGGGCTTGCGACGGCCGACAAGATCGGCCACCGCGCCCTCGCCGGCATCTGCCCGGTCTCGGTGCTGACCGACCTGATCATCGCCGGGCCGGTCCCGGACGAGCTGCGAGCCCATCTCGCCGAGGCTTCGGTGCGGCTGCACGAGGTGTGAACCGGCCAGGGCCCGGCCGGACCCGCCGGCCGACGCCGGGGTGCGGGCCGATGTGAGCAGGACCAGCGATGCGCCCGGCACGCCTGCGCGAGCGGAGGCCCCTGTCCCGGTAGCGTGAGCAACCATGTGGAGACTCCTGCGCGGCAAGAACCGCCCGGACGGCACGGCACAGGACGCGGATCCCCGCGACGACGCCCTGTCGGCCCTGGCTCGCGAGCATCGGGCCGCCGCGAAGCCCGCCCGCAGCGGCGACGACCGGCCGGAGACCGCCGCCTCCCGCCGTTCCCAGCGCACCGCATCGGCGAGCACCCAGGACAGGCCCGAGAGCACCGGCGGCGTGGACATCGTCGTGGATCGGCACCTCGACGAGGTCGGGGCCGGGATCGCGCCCGAGCAGGACGAGGACGACCTGCCCGCACCGCCGCGCGAGCACCGCCCGCTCAGCCGTGACGACCTGGTCGCCGACGCCCTGGACCGTTGGGCCCAGCAGATCACCGGCGGCGTCACCGCGCCCTCGTTCCTGACCCAGATCCGGGCCGGCGCGACCGTCCTGGACCTCAGCCACTCCCACCCCTCGGGCCTGGCACAGCTGCTCGCCGGTCGCGGCCCGACCCGACTGTCCTCCCTGGTCCGCGAGGTCGGCGCCCTGGCCGACGCCCGTGCGCACGCCCGCACCATCCGCGAGGTGGCCGAGCGCCACGCGGAAGAGGTGGGCCTGACCACGTGCCATCTCGGCATCGGAGAGGCCACCTGGATCCCGGAGGACGGCTCCGAGCCGATCCACGCTCCCGTCCTGGTGCGCCCCATCACCCTGCGCCTGCGCGGCAACGCCCGCGAGGACGTCGACCTCGAGGTGGACACCACCGCCGACCTGAACCCGGTGCTGCTGCGCTCCCTGCGCGAGGCGGGCGTCGCCGTCGACGCCCGCGCGCTGCTGGCGACCACCGACAGCACGCACGGCTTCGACCCCAATCCGGTGCTGGACGCCTTCCGCTCCCTCGGCCAGCCGCTGCCCGGCTTCCGCGTCACCCACGCTCTCGTGGTCGGCAATCTCATGGACGCCGCCGGGTCGGTCGCCGAGGACCTCGCCATCGATCGCTGCGACTGGTCCTCCTCCCCGCTGATCGCCGCGCTCGCCGGTGACGCCGAGGCCCAGGCCGTGGTGCGCCCCGATCCGGGCGAGCGTGACGGCGCCGAAGCAGCCCGCGCCGGCCGCGCAGACACCTCAGGCACCGCAGAAACCCCAGGCACCGCAGACACCGCGGATCACGCCGTTCCCGAGGTCCCCGAGGACGAACTGGTCGCGGCGGTGGACCCCGATCACCGCAAGGTGCTCGCGCGGGTGCTCGCCGGCCAGGACCTCGCTGTGGCGACTCCACCGGGAACCGGCAGCCTCGACCTCGTCGTCGACCTCGCCGAGGAGCTCAACGCCCGCGGCCGCAGCGTGCTGGTGGTCTCCCAGCGCCGCCGCAATCTGGCCCAGCTGGTCCAGCTCGCGCGCGGGCGGGGGCTGGAGGAGCTCGTCTTCGATCTCTCGCCGGACCCGTCGCTGCAGCGCAACGCCTCCGCTGCGCTGCTGCGCAGCCTGCGACGCGCCGGCTCCTACGGTCTGGGCGCCGGTGACACCGCCCCGGCGGAACTGGGCGAGACGCGCGAGACCCTGGTCGGCCACGTGGAGGCGATGCATCGCATCCAGCACCCGTGGGGAGCCTCCGCCCACGACGCGATCTCCGCGCTCGCTGCCCTGACCCGGCTGCGTCCGGCGCCCCGCACGCAGGTGCGCCTGCGCGCCGATGTCGCGGCCCAGATGGTCGGCGCCGACCGTGATCGCTTCGCGGCTGCTCTGCGCGAGGCCGCAGAGGTCGGGATCCTCTCCAGCGGGCCGGAGGAGTCCGCCTGGTACGGCGCGCCCATCAGCTCGGACACGCAGGCGGCCCGCGCCGAGGAGCTCGTCTCTGTGCTGCGCGAGGAGATCCTGCCGCAGCTGCGCAAGGCGTGCGACGTGACCGGCGGGAAGCTCGGCCTCGCCGAGCCCACCAGCCTCCGGCAGCTGACCCAGCGGCTGAGCCTGCTGGACCGTGTGCAGGCACTGCTGTCGACCTTCCAGGCCGCGGTGTTCGTCTCCCCGCTGGCCGATCTCGAAGCTGCGACGGCCGACAAGGCCTGGCGCATCGAGCACGGCGTGACCATGGGGTGGGGCACGCGGCGCCGACTGCGCAAGGAGGCCGCCTCCCTGCAGCGCCCCTCCTCCCTGTCCCCGGACCTCCACCGCGACCTCACCGAGGCCCGCCGCGTCGCCGAGGACTGGCGGCGGGTCACGGCTGAGCGCGAGGCCGACGGCGGATCGAGCGCTGCCGCCTCTGCCTCGTCGGCCCCGCAGTCGCCGTCGGACGCCGACTCCTCTTCGGATGCCGTCTCGCCCGCCGGCTCCGGTTCGCCCACCGGCTCGGCCTCGTCCGCGGGCCCCAGGCGGTCCCGGTCGGCCCCCGGCTCCAAGCCGTCCCTCCCGCCGGATCTCGCCGCCGTGCACCGCACCGCGGACCGCGCCCAGAAGGTGCTCGACGAGCTGGCGGTGCTGCTGGATGGCACCGAGGCCGGCAGCGACCTCGCCCGCACCGACCTCGACGAGCTCGAGCGCCGCTTCGAGGCGCTGCACCGCGACCGTGCAGATCTCGAGAATCTGCCGCGCCGCACCGAGCTGCTGCGGCGCCTGTCCTTCGACGGGCTCGGCGAGCTGGTCGAGGATCTCCGCATGCGGCGCGTGCCGATCGACCAGGTCGAGGCGGAGCTGGAGCTGTGCTGGTGGCGCACCGTGCTGGAGCTGATCGCCGGGGCGGAGCCCACCATCTCCCAGTACGACGGCACCTCGCTCTCGCAGGTCGCCGAACGCTTCCGGCGCCTGGACGCCGAATACCTCGCCAGCGCCTCCGCACGGGTCCACGCCGCGGCCGACGAGGCCCGCGTGGAGACCATGAAGACCTACCCGGACACCTCCCGCGCGGCGATCGCGGAGCTGGCCCGCTCCTCGACCGTCTCGATCCGCGACCTGGCCGCGAAATACGAGGACATCCTCTTCGCCGCCCGGCCCACCTGGCTGGCCTCCCCGTACCTGGTCCCGCAGGTGATCCCGCGTGGCCGCCACTTCGACGTGGTGATCGTGGCCGACGGAGGCCGCCTGCCCACTGCCGCCGCCCTGCCCTCGATCGTGCGCGCCGAACAGACCGTCGTCGTCGGCGATCCGCTCGAGTACGGCGGCGACGGCGCTCCCAGCCTGCTGGACGACATGCTGCGCATCGCCCCGCACGTCGAGCTGCTGCGCGACAAGCACCCGGCCACCGACGGGCTGCGCACCTTCGCCCAGCGCCGAGCCCTGGTGGGCGAGGTGGTCGCGGTGCCCAGCCCCATCGCCCCCGAGCAGGACCGCCTGGTGCGGGTGGAGAACGGCCGCGGCGCGGTCACCGAGGGCATGGAGTACGTCGAGAGCACCGAGGCCGAGCTGCGCCGTGTGACCGACCTCGTCATCGAGCACGCCCGCACCCGTTCCGAGCGCTCCCTCGCGGTGCTCACGTTCACCGAGGACCATGCCCGGCGCCTGATGGACCGCATCATGAACACGGTCTCGGTGATCCCCGCGCTGCGCGACTACTTCGACCCCGGCGCCCGCGAGGTGTTCACGGTGCTGCCCGCCGCCCAGGCGACCTCGATCCTGCGCGACGACATCATCGTCTCGGTCGGGTTCGGCAAGACGCCGCACGGCCGGCTCCTGCACCGCTTCGGTCCCCTGTCCGAGCCCGACGGCCGCAAGGCCCTGGCCACGGTCATCACCCGCGCCCGCGGCCGCACCACCGTCGTCTCCTCGATCGACGTCCAGGATCTCGACCACACCCGCCTGCGCAGCGAAGGCGCCCGCGACTTGCGGGCGATGCTGTGGGTGCTGCGCGGCGGGCCCGACGTCCCCGTGCTGCCCCACGTCGCGGCGCTGACCGGGCGCGAGGAGCTCAGCGCCCCGCCGGAGACCGAGGCACCGCGCCGATCGCCGGCCGCCCCGGGCGAGGACGCCGAGGACACCGCCGCCGCACGTGGCGCCTCGCCGGCATCGGCCACTCAGACATCCGGCAGCAGCCCCGAATCGGAACTGTCGGACGAGGACCTCGACGCGGCCATCGAGGCGGCCCTGGCCCGGAAATCCGCTGATTCCGCGGGTGGCGGCGACACGGAGCAGCAGCCGAGCGCAGCCGATGCCGCGGAGGCGGGAGCTCCCTCACCGAGCGATCCTGAGCCGGTCGGCGAACAGAGCGTCGAGGATGACCGGGCCGACAACACGGCGACCACCGCGGCGGTGACGGACCCTGATGCATCAGGAGACGCAGCGCGCGGCCCCGATGCCGAGGCGACCGGCCAGGCCGATCAGGCCGCGCAGACCGACGAGGCTGCGGAGCCCGCCGCCCCGCGCGAGCTGGAGACCGACGCACTCGTGCGCGACCTCGCCGACCGTCTGTGGCGACTGGGACTGCTGGTCGAGAGCAACTTCGGCCTGACCTCGGACCGCATCGAGCTCGCCCTGGGGCACCCCGAGATGCCCGGCCGCCTCCTGCTCGCGGTGGACACCGACGGCGCCCGCTACGTGGCCACCTCCAGCCAGCGCGAGCGCGACCGTCTGCGCGCCGAACGCCTCGAGGCCGCCGGCTGGGCGACCGAGCGGGTGTGGTCATGGGCGCTGTTCATCGATCCCGACGGGGAGGCCGAACGCATCCGGCGCGCGGTGGACCGAGCCCTGCGACTGGTCCAGGCCGAGGAGCGCTCCGATTCGCCCAGCGGCGTCGGCACCATCCGCCATCGCCTGCCGCGCCCGCAGATCCCCGCCGGGCATCCGCTGTCCTTCTACTCCAGCGAGGATTTCGACGCCGTGGTGGAGTACATCTGCTCCGACGGCCGAGCCCGCCTCGAGGAGCACCTGGCCACCGAGGTGCGCAGCTTCCTCGGCTTCGAGCACCGGTCCGTGCTGCTGGATGTGTCGGTCTCCAGCGCGATCCGCCGCTACCAGGAACGGCAATGACCCACCGGGAGCGGCGATGAGCCAGCAGGAACAGCGATGAGCCGCAGAGTCGTGATCTCCTCGGTGACGGGCAAGCCCATCGCCTGGGACGAGCCCGAGGACGACGAGCCCGGCGAGTCCGAGCCGGAGCGTCGCCCGATCGTGCCGGACCGCCTGGCCGAGGAGGCCCCGGAGCCCGGGACCGACGAATCCAACGATCACCGCATCGCCGGAGACGTCCCGCCCCACTGGGGACCCGGACGCTGAGGCGCTCGATCCCGACCCCGACACCACCGGGATCTCGCGCGACATGACGGGGCTCGAGACCGGCATTGACCGAGGCCCCAGCAAGCGCCCCGTACGCTAGCGGCCATGACGGACCCCGCCTCTGCCCCCTCGAAGAACGCCGCCTCGGCGGAGCCTGGCCGGGAGCCGGCTCTGCCGCAGCACCGCAACCCCCTGGGGAACCTGCTGCGCGGAGCGCTCATCGGTCTGGTCGAGACCATCCCCGGAGTCAGCGGCGGCACGGTCGCCCTGGTCACCGGGATCTATGACGAGCTGATCGACTCCGGCCACCACGTCACCGCTGCCGCCCGCCGGCTGGTCACCGGCCCGGATCGCCTCACCTCGATGCGCCGGGAGCTGCGGGCCGTCTCCTGGATCCTGGTGATCCCGCTGCTGATCGGCATGGGCGCCGCCGTGCTGACCCTGGCCGGTCCGGTCTCACATCTGGTCGAGACCTTCCCGCAGACCATGCGTGCGCTGTTCTTCGGACTGGTGCTCGGCTCGGTCATGGTCCCCGTCCGTCTCTCCGGCGGGGCCTGGCGGGGCGCAGAGTACCTCCGCTTCGCCGTGGGGGCGGTCATCGCGTTCGCGCTGACGTCGCTGCCCACCGCCTCCCTCGAGCCGAGCCTGTGGATCATCGCGCCCGCGGCCGCCCTCGCGGTCAGCGCCCTCGTGCTGCCCGGCCTGTCGGGCTCCTTCATCCTGCTCAGCCTGGGGCTCTACCAGCCCGTGCTGCAGGCCGTCGACCAGCGGGACCTCGGCTTCATCGCCTGGTTCGGGCTGTGGGCCTGCGTGGGCCTGGTGGTGATGGTCAAGCTGCTGCGCTACGTGCTGACCCGCTACCACCGCAGCACCATGGTGGTCCTCGCCGGGCTGATGGTCGGCGCCCTGCGCAGCCTGTGGCCGTGGCAGGACGAAGCCGGCTCCCTGCAGGCGCCCGACGCCGACTGGCTCGCGCTGCTGGGTTTGGCGGTGCTCGGTGTGGTCGCCGTGCAGCTGCTGATCCTGCTGGAGAAGCGCACCGTCTCCGAGCACAGCTGAGCCCGCGGCGACGGGGCGGGAGGCCGTTCGCGCCCTCCCTGTTCGGGCACCCGCCGTACCCTGGTCGTCATGACTGCATCCTCCTCGCACCCCGCCGCCCAGACCTCTGCCGAGCAGTCCGGTCCGGACCTCTCCGGAGTGCGGATCGCGCTGATCGGAGCCGGCAACATGGGCGGCCCCGTCGCCCGTGCCTTCCTCAGCGCGGGCGTGGCCGCCGAGAATCTGCAGATCGTCAACTCGACCTCCGCCAGCAGCGAGCGGGCCGCCGCGGAGCTCGGCGCCACCGCCGCCTCCCGCTCCGAGGCGCTCGAGGGGGCCGACGTCGTCGTCCTCGGGGTCAAGCCGTACCAGGTCCTGGATCTGCTCTCCGAGATCCGCGACTCCCTGCCCGCCGGCGCCGTGGTGATCTCCCTGGCCGCCGGCGTCACGATCGCCGCCATGGAGGCCGCCCTCCCGGCCGGCATGCCCGTCGAGCGGGCGATGCCCAACACGCCGATCGCGGTGGGGGAGGGCGTCGTCGGCCTCATGCGTGGCACCAGCGTCGAGGACGCTCAGCACGCCCTGGTCCACGCCCTGTTCGCCCGCGCCGGCGTCGCCGTGGACATCACCGAGGAGCAGGTGCATGCCTTCATCGGCGCCGCCGGGTCCCTTCCCGCCTTCACCTACCTGATCATCGAGGCGATGACCGACGAGGCCGTCCGCCTGGGCCTGAAGCGCGATCTGGCGGCGTCCCTGATCCAGCAGACCGTGCGCGGCGCCGCGACCGTGCTGAGCGAGACCGGTGCCCATCCGGCGGCGGCCAAGAACGCGGTCAGCTCTCCGGGTGGGACCACCGTCCAGGGCCTGGCCGCGATGGAACGCGCCGGGGTCCGTGCGGGGGTGGCCGGTGCGATGGCCGCCGCCGCGGACCACTCCCGGCAGATGGCCGGGGACTGACAGGCGGGCTCAGGGCCGGTTGGAGAACTTCTCGATCAGATCCGTGTGCCCGGAGACGATCACCAGGTCGTGGGGGTCCACCATGGTGTCCGGCGCCGCGTAGGTGAAGTCCTTGCCCGGGGACTTCACGCCCACCACGGTCACGCCGAAGGTGGCCCGGATATCGGATTCGGCGAGACTCTTGCCCTGCACCTCGCGCGGCGGCCGCATCTTGACGATGGCGAAGTCGTCGTCGAACTCGATGAAGTCCATCAGGCGCCCGTTGACCAGGTGCGCGACCCGCTTGCCGGCGTCGGCCTCCGGATAGACCACGTGGTGGGCACCGATGCGCTGGAGGATGCGGCCGTGCGCTGTGGAGATGGCCTTCGCCCAGATGACGGGCTTGCCGAGATCGACCAGGTTCGCGGCGATCAGCACGCTGGATTCGATGGAGGTGCCCACGCCGACCACGGCGACGGAGAAGTCCGAGGCGCCCACCTGGTCGAGGACCTCGGGCTGGGTGGCGTCGGCGCGGACGACATGGGTGAGCTGGCCGGAGTACTTCTGGACCAGGTCCTCGTGCTCGTCGATCGCGAGGACCTGGGTCCCCAGGCTCTCCAGCGTGACGGCGATGGCGGCGCCGAAACGGCCCAGGCCGATCACCAGCACTCCCTCATCGCGTGCGCGGCGCGCCATGTCTCCTCCTCGTCCCCGGCAGGTCACCGCGGGGTCCCGCGGGCCGGGCGGGCACAGTCTACGAGGTCCGCGGACGGGCCCGCCGGGGATCAGCCGACGATCGGCCGCTCCTCGGGGAACTGGACCATCCGGCGGCGGTGACGCAGGGCGAGGGCGGCGCCGAGGGTCGTCGGCCCCAGACGGCCCACGTACATGCACGCGATGATCACGTACTTCGCCTCGGTGGGCAGCTGCGAGGTGATGCCGGTGGACAGGCCCACGGTGCCGAAGGCGGACAGCGACTCGAACAGTGATTCGTCCAGCGTGAACGTGGTCATCCGCAGCAGCAGGAACGTCGCCATGAACACCCCGGCGGCGCTGAGGACCAGGACGCCGATGGCCTGACGGATGGTCTCCTGGGGAATGCGTCGGCCGAACGCCTCGACGTCGGGATTGCCTCGCAGCTCCGCCCAGATCGACAGCACCAGCAGGGCGAACGTCGTCACGCGGATGCCGCCCGCGGTGGATCCCGAGCCGCCGCCGATGAACATCAGCAGTTCGGTCAGCAGGTGGGACTCGGCGGTCATCTGCCCCACGTCCAACGTGGCGAAGCCGCCCGAACGGGGCATGATCGAGGCGAACCCGGAGGCGAGGATCTTGGTGCCCAGCGGCTGGCCGCCCAGCGTGGCGGGATTGGTCCACTCCAGGATCAGGAAGCCGAGCCAGCCGATCACCAGCAGCAGACCGGTGGTCGCCAGGGTGAGCTTGGCGTGCAGGCTCCACATGTGCGGGATGCGGAGCTTCTTGACCACCGCCAGGATCACGGGGAAGCCGAGCGAGCCCGCCAGCACGGCCAGGCCCACCGGCACCGAGAAGAACGGGTCCCCGAGGTACTGGCCGACTCCTTGCGCCTCGGGCACGAAACCGGCGTTGTTGAAGGCGCTGACGGCGTAGAACAGGCCCAGGAACAGGGCCTCGCGGACGCCGTGATCGTTGAGGATCATGTACGGGGTCAGCGCGATGAACGTGGCGATCTCGAAGGCGGTCGAGGTGATCACGATGATGCGCAGCACCCCGCCGACCTCCGCCAGGCGCTCGGCTCTGGTCTCCTGCGCGGTGATCATCCGCTGGGCGAGGCCGAGGCGATGCATCACCGACAGGCTCAGCAGCGAGGCCAGCGTCAGCAGCCCCAGGCCGCCCATCTTCATCGCCACGATGATGATGCTCAGCCCCAGCGTCGACCAGTTAGACCCGGTGTCCACCGAGACCAGGCCCGTCACGCAGATGGCCGAGGTGGCGGTGAACAGGGCGTCGACGAAGGCGGTGCGCTGGCCGTCCGCGGAGGCGGCGGGCAGCGACAGCAGGCCCGTGAACAGCGCGATCATCAGCGTGAACACACCGAGGGCGGCTCGTGCCGGCGTGAGCTTGAACAGGGGAGCCAGGCGCTTCCACCAGTCGTCGACAGGGATTCCGAGCGGTCCGAGCACGCGCCGCAGCGCGGCTCTGGCCTGCCGTCCGGTCATCGCTCCCCGTCTCGTCATCGTGCGGCCGGCCGCAGGCCGGCTCCGCTGGCGTCCTCCCGCGGCAGGTCGCCGCGCTCGGGGCAGTCTATGAGACCGCGCCGGGCATCCGACCGCACCGGACCGCTCGTGGGTACGCTTCGACGCATGCCCGATGCCGCGCCCCTGTCCGCCCCGACTCCGCACGCCGGCCCCGGCTCCGTCCCGGACGCCACCGGCCTGGTGCGCGACGATGCCCTGTCCGAGTACGACTTCGGTCCCTACCATCCGATGTCCCCGGTGCGGCTGTCGCTGACCTTCGAGCTCGCCCGCTGCGCAGGGCTCCTGGATCGGCCCGGCGTGGAGTTCCTCGAGGCTCCCGTGGCCACCGACGAGCAGCTCGGTGCCGTGCATGAGGCCGCCTATATCGCGGCGGTGAAGCAGGCGTCGCTGCCCCAGGACCTCGGTGCGGCCGACGAGCTGATCCACTTCGGCATCGGCGGGGACGACGTGCCGGCCTTCCCCGGGATGCACACGGCCTCCGCCCGCATCGCCGGAGGCTCGATCGCGGCGGTCGACGCGATCCGCTCCGGCCGGGTGCGTCGCGCGGTCAACATCGCCGGGGGCCTCCACCATGCCCGGCCCGGCAGCGCCTCTGGGTTCTGCGTGTACAACGACGCGGCCGTCGCGATCCAGCACGCCCTGGCCCAGGGGGAGGAGCGGGTGCTGTACGTGGACGTCGACGTCCACCACGGCGACGGCGTCGAACTGGCCCTGTGGGACGAGCCCCGCGCCGTCACCCTGTCGATCCACGAGACCGGCGAGCGCCTGTTCCCCGGCAGCGGCTTCATCCAGGACACCGGGGGAGCGGGCGCGCAGGGATCGGCCATCAACGTGCCGCTGCCGCCGCGCACCACGGCCGACGGGTGGGTGCGCGCGATCCGCGCCACGGTGCCCGCCCTGGTGCGGGCCATCCGCCCGACGCTCCTGGTCACCCAGCATGGGGCCGACACTCATCGCGTCGACCCCCTGGGGGACTTCAGCGTCTCCCTCGAGGCCCAGCGCGAGGTGATGATCATGCTGCGCGAGCTGGCCGACGAAGTCTGCGACGGCCGCTGGCTGGCGCTGGGAGGTGGCGGCTACGCGGTGATCGACGTGGTGCCCCGCTCCTGGGCGCAGCTGATCGCGGTGGCCACCGGGGACCCGCTCGAGCCGGACGCCGCGCTGCCGGCCTCCTACCTCGAGGCCGAGAGACGGGCCCGCAGCGCGCACGGGCTGTCCCCGGATCCCGGGATCCGTACCTTCGGCGACGGGCGCGCGCTCTCGGCTCGCGACTGGGCGACGGGCTACGACCCGGCCGACGAGCTGGACCGCGCGGTGCAGGCGGCCCGGCGCGCCGCGTTCCCCGAGTGGGGACTGGACCCGTACCTCGACTGAACCGGCTGGACCAACTGAACCGGCTGGACCGAACCGCTTGAACCGGCCGAACCAGCTGGACCGGACGAACCGGCTGGACCGTCTGCGTCAGCCCTGGCCGGGTGGCCGCGCGTGCTCTCGCCGCCGGCCCTGCTGCCGGCGTCGCCGCCCGGCCTCGCTGGCGCGGGATCCGATCCTGAGACAATGTCGCCACGTCGGCCCGGCACCGGGTCGTGCGCGCACAGCCTTCGGGGAGAACGATGACGACGAAGCCCACCGCGGTGCTCGACACCTTCGCCGAGCACCTGGCCACCGTGGATCTCCCGCTGCCCGTCGACGGCGCCGAGCAGGCCCGCGGGCAGGTCACCTCCGCCCGGTCCCAGCTCGCCGACCACGTCGTCCCGCGGCTGGAATCGCTGGACGCCCCGCTGCTGGTGGTCATCGGCGGCTCCACCGGCGCCGGCAAATCGACCCTGGTCAACGCCCTCGTGGGCGAGACCGCCAGCCGCTCCGGCGCGATCCGGCCCACCACGCGCCGGCCCGTGCTGCTGCACAATCCGGCCGACGAACCCTGGTTCACCGGCACCCGCATCCTGCCGGGGCTGGCCCGGGTCCGCGCCGGCGGGGAGGCCGGTGGCCGTGGCGCCACGACCGGCGCCGTCTCCGACACTGCGATCGCCGGTGGGTCCGTGCCGGGCGGACCTGCGCCGGTGGCGAGGCCGGGCCCCGATGAGGAGGCTGCCGGCGATGTCCATCCCGCCACCAGCCTCGAGCTGAGCGCGCAGGCCCGCGTGCCCCAGGGCCTCGCCCTGCTCGATGCTCCCGACATCGACTCGGTGGCCGCCGGGAACCGTGAGCTGGCACGGCAGCTCCTGCGCGCCGCGGACCTGTGGCTGTTCGTGACCACCGCCAACCGGTATGCGGACGCGGTGCCGTGGGAGGTCCTGCGCACCGCCGCCGAGCGCGACGTGAGGGTCGACGTGGTCATGAACCGCATCCCCGACCGGGAGGGCGTCTCCGAGGAACTGGCCACCGACCTGCGAGAGATGCTCGAGCGCCACGGCATCGACGTCACCCACCTCTTCCTGGTCCACGAGACCGAGCTCGACGAGCAGGGGATGCTGCCCCCGGCCGAGATCGCCGAGCTCCAACAGCACTTCTCCGCGCTCGCCGCCGACGCCGGCGGCCGGGGCCGGATCGCCCGCCGCACCCTCGCCGGCGCCATCGCCGGGCTCGCCGGGTCCGCGCGGGAGATCGCGTCGCACGCCCGCGCCCAGGAGGCCGAGCGGCAACGGCTGCGCGACGAGGCCCTGGCGGCCTTCACCGGCGCCCGAGAACGGATCGACGAGGCCCTTGGCGACGGTTCTCTGCTGCGCGGCGAGGTCCTCGCCCGCTGGCAGGACGTCGTCGGCACCGGCGAGTTCTTCCGCGGCGTCGAGAACCTCGTCTCGCGGGTGCGCGACCGCATCGGCCTCGCCATCAGCGGCAGACCGGCCCCCTCGGTCGCCGCCGAGCAGGCTCTGGGCACCGGTCTGGTCCATGTCGTGATCGACGAGAGCGCCCGCGGGGCGGAACGGGCCGACGCCTCCTGGCGCGCCACCCCGGCGGGCCGCTACCTCGCCGAGGGCCGGGATCTCTCCCGGATCCCGGAGGGGTACCGCGAGCAGGTCTCCACCGCCATCCGCGCCTGGCAGGGCGACGTGCTGGAGCTCGTGCGCTCCGAGGGCGCCGACCGCCGCACCAAGGCCCGCCTGCTCTCCCTCGGTGTGAACGCCGTGGGCGTCGCGCTCATGGTCGTCGTGTTCGCCTCCACCGCCTTCGTGCCGACGGGGCTGGAGGTCGGCGCGGGTGCCGCGACCGCTGTCGTCGGCCAGAAGCTGCTGGAGACGATCTTCGGGGAGGAGGCGGTGCGCCGGATGGCGCGAGTGGCCCGGGAGCGTCTCAGCTCCCGACTCGACGCCCTGGTCGCCGACCGCTCCGGACCCTTCCTCGACCTGCTCGACGAGCTCGGCGATCACGGCTCCGCCGACCTCCTGGAGGCCGACGCCGACGCCCTCGACCAGCTCGCCGGAACCATCCGGGAGGATGCATGAGCCGCCGTCCCGATCGCACCGGCCGCCCCGACCGCACCCCGGGTCGCAGGCGTGGCCCGGCCCCGCTCGCCGAGCGCATCGACGCCCTCGAGCGCTCCGCGGATGCCCTCGAGGGCATCGCCCCCGGCGCCGACGTCGAGGCCGTCCGTGACCTGCTGGACCGCATCGACCGGCGTCGGGCGCTGTCCGCCGAGCACACGGTGATCGGCGTCTTCGGCGCTACCGGCTCGGGGAAGTCCACGCTCGTCAACGCCCTGGTCGGCTCGGAGATATCTCGGGCCGCCGTGCGCCGGCCGACCACCGCCCGCCCGGTCGCAGCGGTGCTCGGCGCCGCCGGCAGCGACCCCCTGCTGGACTGGCTCGAGGTCGAGGAGCGCCATCACCTCGACGGCACCGGCGTCACCCTGGAGGCCGCGGCCGCCCCGGTGCCCTCCCGTCGGTGCCGGAGGCGCAGGGTCCGTGGCGCGGACCCTGACGGGGCGCAGAGCAGGGCCGCGAACGGGGACGGCGCCGACGACGGGACCCCCGGGATCGTGCTGCTGGACCTGCCGGATCTCGATTCCGTCCAGGCCGACCACCGCGCCATCGCCGAGCGCATGACGGGCATGGTCGACGTGATCGTGTGGGTCACCGACCCCCAGAAGTACGCCGACGCCGTCCTCCACCACGACTTCGTGCGCCCCTACGCCGGTCACGACGCCGTCACCGTGCTCGTGCTGAACCAGATCGACCGGATCCGCGAGAGCGAGCGCGAGGAGGTCCTGGCCTCCCTGTCGGGCATCGCCCGGGCCGACGGACTGGACCAGGCGCCCGTGCTGGGGACCTCCGCGAGCACCGGCGAGGGCGTGGATCAGCTGCGCGAGCAGCTGGTTGCCATCGCCCGCACCCGCGAGGCCACCGCCGCCCGTCAGCGCGCCGATGTCCGAGGCGGCGCCGAGCGGCTGCTCGAGGCCGCCGACCCGTCCGGGATGCCCGGGCAGGTCCCGCAGGCGGAAGTCTCCACGCTGGTCGAGGACCTGGCCACCGCGGCCCGGGTCGAGCCGGTGGCCCAGGCCGTCGGCGCCTCCTACCGCTACCGCGCCGCCGGGCAGGTGGGCTGGCCGCCGCTGCGCTGGGTGCGCCGGCTGCGCCCGGATCCGCTGGGCCGGCTGGGCATCGGCCGCCGCCGTGACGGTGAGGGGCTGGAGCGCACCTCGCTGCCCGAGCCCGATGCGGCCACCCGGGCCCGCGCCTCCGGCGGGGTGCGCCGGTTCGCCGATGCCGCCTCGGTGGGCGGCAGCGATCCCTGGCGGGCCGCGGTGCGCCAGGCAGCCCGCTCCCGGGAGGAGGAGCTGCCCGACGCCCTGGACCAGGCTGTCGCGGGCGCCGATCTCCGCACCGCGACGGCCTCGTGGTGGTGGCCCGTGCTGAACATCCTGCAGTGGCTGGCCGTGCTCACCTGGGTGGTGGGCTTGGGCTGGCTGGTGCTGAACGCCGCGCTCGCCTTCTTCGCCATCCCTCCGCCGCCGATGCCCATGATCGAGGAGCTGTGGATCCCGATCCCCGTGCCGACTGCGCTGATCGTGCTGGGGATCGCGGCCGGCGTTCTCCTGGCTCTGGCCGGGGGAGCGGTCGCCGCGCTCGCCAGCGCCGGCCACCGCCGCCGGGCCCGCACGGTGCTCACCGCCCAGGTGCGCGAGGTCGCCCTCAGCCACGTGGTGGCGGGCGTCGACGCCGAGCTCGAGCGCGCCGAGCGGGCGGCCGGGGACCTCGCGCTCGCGCGCGGCTAGCTGACTGCGTGCGATCTCGCTCACGCGCGCAGGCACGTGCGAGCGATATCGCTCACCCGCGGAGGGATCTGCAGGCTCGCTGTGTAGAATGGCTGGTCGACCGTGGCGGCGGACCGCGCACCACCTCTGTGGAGACCCCGCGGGCCGCGCACTCCTGATCCGCTGCATCATCCCGCAGGCGTGGCCTGCAGAACAGAGGCAACCTATGGGTTCTGTCGTCAAGAAGCGACGCAAGCGCATGTCCAAGAAGAAGCACCGCAAGCAGCTTCGCAGGACTCGTCACCAGCGTCGCAACAAGAAGTGAGCACTGTGTGATGCACGACGGCCCCCGTCCTCGGACGGGGGCCGTCGTCGTCTGCAGGCGTCTTCGGGCGCGCCCGGTCGGGCTCTCAGGCCCGTCCGGTCAGGCGCCGCCACCACGGACGCTTGCGCAGTGTGGCGCGCAGCTGATCAGCCTCGACGCGGTACTTCGCGAACACGGAGCCGTCCACGATCACCACGGGGACGTCGTAGTCCCAGTCGCGGCGGAGGGTCTCGTCCTCATCGATGTCGCGCACCTCGACCGCTGTGCCGGCGCGATCGGCCTCGGCCCGCACCACCGGCAGGGCCTCCTCGCACAGGTGACAGCCGTCCCGGGTGAGGTACAGGATCCGGGCGTGCGGATCGGCAGGGGAGGGAACGCGCGGCGTGTTCATGGCTGGCACCATATCGAGCGGACCGGGGACCCGGTGCCGGGGGTGGTGGCACGAACATGTAGCTCAGCGGACCGTGCCCTGCGCTGAGAGGGGGCACGGTCCGCTCAGCTACACCTTTGTGCCAGGCCCTCCCGCGACGAGAGCGCCCGCCCCGCGACGAGGACGGGCCGCCCGCACGAAGCGGACGGCCCGTCATGCACGCCGGTGCCGGCGCCGCCGGCTTCGAGCGGGAATGCTCCTGCGGCCGATGGCTCGGACGCGGCGGATCAGGCGGCGGTCGGCGCCGTGAACTCCGCCTCGATGCTGATCTTGACCTCGTCACCGACCAGGACGCCACCGGCGGCGAGGGCCGCGTTCCAGGTCAGCCCGAACTCCTTGCGGGAGATGGTGGTCTCGCCGGTGAAGCCCGCGCGGTAGGTGCCGAACGGGTCGGTGGCGGCACCCTCGTAGGAGAAGTCGAGGACGACCGGCTTGGTGACGTCGCGGATGGTGAGATCGCCGTGGAGCTTGTCGCCCTCGAGCTTGGTGGAGACGAACTTGATGTCGGGGTAGGTCTCGGCATCGAAGAAGTCGGCGCTGCGCAGGTGGTTGTCGCGGTCCTCCTGCGAGGTGTCGATCGAGGCCGTCTTCAGGGTGGCCTGGAAGGACAGGTCCTCGGAGTTCTCGCCGACGACGAGGCTGCCCTCGATGTCGGTGAACTGGCCGCGCGCCTTGGAGATGCCGGCGTGGCGCACCATGAAGCTGGCGGAGGTGTGGCCGGGGTCGAGGGTCCAGGTGCCGGGGGTGAGGTCGTTCATGCTTCGTCTCCTTGGGATCGAGGCTGACAAGAGATTCGGGCGTTCACCGAACTCGTGCTTGAAAGATAAACTATACTCGGGCGAGCGGCAACGGCAGTGCCCTCGGAAGAAGGAGACAGTGATGCAGGACATACAGTCAAGCGGTGCGGATCGGGCGTCGACGCCCGAGGAGCTCTGGCTGACCCACGAAGAGCAGGCGGCATGGCGCAGCTTCCTCTACGCCACGGCGCTGCTGAGCGACCGGCTCTCCGAAGCGCTGCAGGCGGATCCGGAGATCGACCTGACCCTCGGCGAGTACGAGATCCTGGTGCGCCTGTCCGAGGCGCAGGACCGCTTCCTGCGGATGTCGGAGCTCGCCGACCAGGTCGTCCACTCCCGCTCCCGCCTCACCCACACCATCGGCCGGATGGAGAAGCGCGGCCTGGTCGAACGGGTGCGATGCTCGGCCGACGGTCGCGGCCGGCAGGCTCAGCTGACCGAGGCGGGGCAGGCGCTGCTGGAGCGCGCGGCGCCGACCCACGTGCGCTCGGTGCGGGATCTGCTGCTGGACGTGATCGGCCACGACGACTTCCTGGAGCTGGGCCGGATCCTGGGCCGCGCGGTGCCCGAGGGGGCGCCCATCGCCCTGGGATGTCCGGCGCCTCACCCGCAGGAGCCGCCGCAGAGCTGATTCGGAGAAACGGTTGGTACCGTGAAGCGGCTCGGAGTAGGGAGGACCTCGCTCTCATGACCACCACCACCGTTCACCTCGTCCGTCACGGCGAGGTGCACAACCCGGATCGCATCCTGTACGGACGCATGCCCGGGTACCGCCTCAGCGAGCGCGGCGCACAGATGGCCGAACGCGTCGCCGGCCACCTGGCCGACTCCGACGTCGCCGTGGTGCGCTCCTCCCCGCTGCTGCGTGCCCAGCAGACGGCCGCGCCCATCGCCGCCGCTCACGACCTCGAGGTCACCTCCGACCAGCGGCTCATCGAATCGGGCAACCACTTCGAGGGCCACCGGATGGGCCACGGCCAGGCACGGCTGAGGGACCCGCGCAACTGGCGCTGGTTCGTCAACCCGACCCGACCCTCCTGGGGCGAGCCCTTCCGTGAACAGCTCCAGCGCGTGATCGCCGCGGTGCACGACGTCCGCGCCGAGGCCGAAGGGCACGAAGCGGTGCTCGTCCTCCACCAGCTGCCCATCTGGCTGATCCGCCGCAGCGCCGAGGGCAAACCGCTCTTCCACGATCCGCGCCGGCGCCAGTGCGCGCTGTGCTCGGTGACCAGCCTGCATTTCGTCGGCCCCCACCTGGCCGGCGTGGACTACGCCGAGCCGGCCGCCGAGCTCTACGCGGGGGCGGTCGATGCGACCGGAGGTCGCCTGACGTGAGTCCGCGCTCCCTGCCGTCCCCGTTCTCCGAGGAGTCCCGGCCGGCCCTCTTCGCTCTGCCTCCCCGTGCTGTCCACTCTCCCGCGAGTGCTCCGGCTGCCCGCGCGGCGCGGACCGTCCGGCCCTCCCGCCGCGGCCTGCTCGCGGCCGCCGGCGTCCTCTCGGCGGCGGCGCTGTCCGGGTGCGGGAACGACACCAGTGACCGCTACGAATCCGGCTACGTCTCCGGCGACGGCGTGACCACCGAGATCACCCCCGATCAGCGCACCGAGCCCCTCGAGTTCTCCGGCACCACGTACGACGGCGAGGAGTTCTCCGCCGCAGACCAGCGCGGCGAGGTCCTCGTGGTCAACGTCTGGTACGCCTCGTGCCCGCCGTGCCGCAAGGAGGCCCCGGAGCTGCAGAAGATCCACGAGGACTACGCCGACCAGGGCGTGCAGTTCGTCGGGGTCAACGTGCGCGACTCCGAGGGTCCTGCCAGGGCGTTCGAGGAGAACTACGGGATCACCTACCCCTCGATGCCCGACCAGGACGCCCAGATCATGTACGAGCTGCGCGGCCAGGTCGCGCCCAACGCCGTCCCCTCCACCCTGGTGCTGGACCGTGAGGGCCGCGTCGCCGCGCGCATCTCCGGCGCCGCGGATCCCTCCGTGCTGCGCAGCATGCTCGACGGGGTGCTGGCCGAATGATCCTCGCCGAGATCGGAGCGGCCTTCCAGGCGACCGCGCTGTCCGGATCCTTGCTGCTGGCCATCGCCGTGGCCGCCGCCGCCGGACTGGTCGCCTTCCTCTCCCCGTGCGTGCTGCCCGTCGTCCCCGGCTATCTCGGGTATGTCTCGGGACTGGCAGGCCAGAGCGGCGTCGTCGCCGGCACGCGGGGGCGGACCTCGCCGGCCTGGAAGGGCGCCAAGCCCGGCACCGGGCGCATGCTCGCCGGCAGCCTCCTGTTCGTCGCCGGCTTCGCAGCGGTGTTCATGGTGCTCGGCGGCTTCGCCGGCGCTCTGGGGTACCTGCTGCAGGAGTACAGCGTGTGGATCGACCGTGTCGCCGGCGCCATCGTCATCCTCATGGGCCTGGTCTTCCTGGGAGTCTTCCCCGGTCTCGGCGCCAACCGACCCGTCTCCAGCAAGCGCCCCGACGCGGGCCTGCTGGGCGCCCCGCTGATGGGCCTCGTCTTCGGTCTCAGCTGGACCCCGTGCATCGGGCCCACCTATGCCGCGATCGTCGCCCTGTCCCTGAACGGCGGTGGCGACGGCGCCGCGCTGCGCGGCGGCGTGCTGGCCCTCGCGTACTCCCTGGGCCTGGGCATCCCGTTCGTGCTGTTCGCCCTGCTGTTCGAGCGCGCCCTGGGGCTGAGCAAGAAGCTCTCCCGTCACCGCCGCAGCATCGGCCTGGTCTCCGGGGCGCTGCTGATCACGATCGGCGTGCTGCTGATGACGGGGCAGTGGTCGGCCTGGATGGGTGACCTGCAGAGCGTGATCTCGACCTTCGAGCCGGTGGTCTGATGGCCGGCGACGACGATGCGGAGAAGAACCTGAGCACCTCACCACGCCCCGGGGACGAGAAGGGCGGGGCCCCGAGCGCCGCGAAGAGCGCGGGAGCGGACGGCAGCTCGTCCGAGGACGCCGCCTCGCCGGATCCCTGGAGCAGCAAGCGCGACAAGAACGGCCCGCGCGGCGGCACCACCCTGCCCTCGCTGGGACTGCGCGGCACCCTGCTGTTCCTGTGGCGCCAGCTGACCAGCATGCAGACGGCGCTGATCCTGCTGATGCTGCTGGCGATCGCCGCCGTCCCGGGGTCGTTGTACCCGCAGCGCAGCGTGAACCCGGCTCTGACCGACCAGTTCCTCGAGGAGAACGGGCGCTGGGGCGAGTTGTTGGACACCCTCGGGTTCTTCGAGGTGTTCTCCTCGCCGTGGTTCTCGGCGATCTACCTGCTGCTGTTCATCTCCTTGATCGGCTGCATCGTCCCGCGGGTGAGCGTGCATCTCGCCCAGCTGCGCTCGAAGCCGCCTCGCACCCCCTCGCGGCTGACCCGCTTCACGGGCTATACCCGCACCGAACTGCCCGGCGCCGACGCCGATCAGCTCCTGCAGACCGCGCAGCGCTCCCTGCGTCGCTCCCGCTACCGCACCCAGCGCCGCGAGGAGACGGCCGCCGCCTCCGTCAGTGCCGAGCGCGGGCTGCTGCGCGAGACCGGGAACCTGCTGTTCCACATCGCCCTGGTCGGCGTCCTGATCTGCGTCGCCGGCGGCCAGCTGACCAGCTACCGCGGTCAGATCACCGTGGTCGAGGGCTCCGGCTTCTCCAACTCCCTGACCCAGTACGACTCCTTCGACTCCGGGCCCTGGTTCGACCCCTCGAGCCTGCCCCCGTTCCGTTTCACGCTCGAGGACTTCCGCGCCGAGTACGTCCAGGAGGGCCCCGAGGACCGCGTGGGCCAGCCGCTGTCCTTCGAGGCCGACGTCCACGTCGACACCCCGGGGCAGACGGAGGAGGACCGCACCCTGCAGGTGAACAAGCCCCTGCATGTCGACGGCTCCTCGATGTACCTGCTGGGCAACGGCTACGCCCCCGAGGTGACCGTCACCGATCCGGAGGGAACGGTCGTGGCCGAGGGCCCGGTCATCACCGTGCCCTCCGGCGATGTCGGCTACACCTCGCAGCTGGTGATCAAGGCGCCCGATGCGAAGCCGAAGCAGACGGCCGTGGTCGGCTATTTCCTTCCCACCGGCGTGATCGACGAGCAGGGACCGCACTCGATCTACCCGGACCTCGTGGATCCGCAGCTCGCGCTGACCGTCCACCAGGGAGACCTCGGGCTCGACGAGGGGGTGCCGACCAATGCCTACGAGGTCGACGTCTCCTCGCTGGAGCCGGTGGCCGACGAGGACGGCTCGCCGGTGCTGGTGCGCCTGTACCCGAACCAGGAGTACGAGCTGCCCGACGGCACCACCATCAGCTTCGACGGAGTCAAGCGCTACGCCGCGTTCGACGTCGCCCACGACCCGTTCGAGCGCTGGGTCCTGGTCAGTGCTCTGGTCGCCGCCGGCGGGCTCATCCTCTCCCTCTTCGTGCCGCGACGGCGGCTCTGGGTGCGCGTGGGCGAACGGGACGGCACCGCCGTGCTGGAGGTCGCCGGCCTCGCCCGCAGCGACGACCCGGCCCTGCCGGATGATGTGCAGGCACTGGCCGACAAGATCATCTCGGCGCAGGATGGGGCCGCGGCCACCGAGCAGACGGCGGCCGGCCGGACGGCGACCGATCAGCCGGCGCCGGATCGCACGGCTCAGGATGGGACGGCGCAGGATGGGACCGGGTCGCGCGCCGAGCGCGACCCGGCGGCTCCGGAGACGGCAGCCGATGACGATGACACCCCTGGAGGTAGTGCACAGTGATTGACCAGCAGCTGGCGGAGATCTCGAATCTCGCCATCGTGGTGACGATCGTGCTGTACGTGCTCGCACTGATCGGCTTCGCCGCCGACCTCGCGTCCATGTCCCAGCGCCGCAGTGATGCGCGGCTGGCCGCACAGGAGAGCCGCACCTCCGGTGCCGCGCCGGCCGCTGAGCCCGCGACCGTCGGCTCCGGAGCCGCCTCACGGGCCGAGACCGCCGAGGCGGCGGTTCCCGGCGCCGGGTCCGGGGCCACCACGTCGCAGGGACGATCCGGCGGGACCGCGGGCACCGGTGTCAGTGACGAGGCCGCCGGCTCGGGCCCGCCGGCGGGCCGGGCCTCCGGCACGATGACCGCACAGTCCTTCGCCTTCCTGCTCTCCGGCGCGGCGACGGTGCTGCACATCGCGGGTGTCGCCACCCGGGCCGCCGCCACCCAGCGGGTGCCGTGGGCGAACATGTACGAGTTCGCCACCACCAGCACCGCCGTGGTGATGGCGGCGTTCCTGATCTTCTCGATCAAGCGTGCCGAGCTGCGGGCGCTGGGCACCTTCGTCGTCGGCCCGGTGCTGCTGGTGATGCTGCTGGCGCAGACCTTCTGGATCGTGCCCGCCGCCGAGCTGACCCCGAGCCTGCAGAACTCCCACTGGATCTACATCCACATCGCCGTCGCGATCCTGGCCACCGCCCTGTCCATCCTCGGAGCCGTGGTCGCCGCCCTGCAGCTGCTGCAGTCTCGCCACGAGCGCGCCCTGGTGGTCAAGGCCGAGGCGGGCGAGGAGCTGCCCGAGCACTGGGGCCGCTTCGGGCACGTCCTGGACCGGCTGCCCAGCTCCACCGTGCTGGAGGCGCTGAGCTTCCGGATCCATTCCGTCGCGTTCGTGTGCTGGACCTTCACGCTGATGTTCGGCGCGATCTGGGCGCGCGAGGCGTGGGGCCGCTACTGGGGCTGGGACCCCAAGGAGGTGTGGACGTTCATCATCTGGGTGATCTACGCCGCCTACCTCCACGCCCGCGCCACCGGCGGATTCCGTGGCAGCCGCGCCGCCGGGCTCGCCCTGGCGGGGTTCGTGGCCGTGGTCTTCAACTACACGATCGTCAACACGGTCATCAACGGCCTGCACTCGTACTCGGGGCTGTGACCCGGGGCAGTCCTGCTCGGGCCTGCTCGGTCCTGCTGCGGGCTCGTGCAGATCCTTACTCGGAGTTCTGGTCGCCGTCCTGATCGCGGTGACGGCGCTCCCGCCGCTCGCGGCGGATGTCCTCGTCGAGCCGGCGCAGGAAGTCGGGGTCCTCGTCGGGCGCCGTGGGCCGGGTCCGGCGCGACCCGCCGCTGCCGCCGTTGCTGCGGTCCTTGCCGACGATCAGCCAGGTGATCGGCCCCACCCACGGCAGCAGCACGATGAGCACCACCCACGCCCACTTCGGGATGCCGCGGACCTTGTCGTTCGTGGTCTGGACGCAGTCAGCGAGCGCGAAGACGGTCAGGGCGATGGATACGAGAGCGAGGATCGCGCGGGGCATGGCGGGAGTCTAGGCAACGCGCCTGATCATTGCGGTGATCGGCGTCATGTCGGTGACCGGGCTCATGGCCATGATCGGCCCATTCCCATGCGGGCGCTCTACCCTGATCCCATGCGAGAAATGGCCCTGTTCGCCGTCATCCGCCTGGCCCTGTGGGTCGGGATCTGGTGGGTACTGACCCTGTTCGACATCGGGGTGATGCTGGCAGGCGTGCTCGCGGCGCTGCTGGCGATGCTGATCTCGATCCTGTTCCTGCACCGGATCCGAGAGGCCGCGGCCATGCGCTGGAAGGCTGCCGATGATCGCCGCCGCGCCCGCAAGAGCGAGCCGGTCGACGAGGACGCCGTCGAGGAGGACGCGCTGCTGGACGACTACGGCCGGGCGGCCGACGCCGACGGGCACGAGGCCGACGGGGACCGCGCCGACGGGGACCGCGCCGACGGGGACCGCGCCGACGGGGACCGCGCCGACGGGGACCGCGCCGACGAGGGCGGCGCCGACGGGGACCGCGCCGACGGGATCACACGGCCAGAGAGATGAGCAGCAGCAGCGCGTAGACCAGCTCGAGCCGACCCGTGGCTCCGAGCACCGGAATCAGGTCCCGGCCGCTCGCGCCGCGCAGCACGGTGCGCAGCGGCGCGATCGCCAGCGGCAGCGCGACCAGCACCGCCACGGTGGGCCAGTGGACGATCATCACCGGCACCAGCAGCGCGAAGGGGGCCAGCATGGTCCCCGCGAACAGCACGCGGGTGCCACGCTCACCCAGCCGCACCGCCAGGGTCTGCTTGCCGGAGACGGAGTCGGTGGGGATGTCGCGCAGATTGTTGGTCAGCAGGATCGCCACCGCCAGCAGTCCGACCCCGACGGAGGCGAGCACGGACACCCATCCCAGCTGCACCGTGATCGCGTAGGCGGTGCCGTTGACGGCGACCAGGCCGAAGAAGAGGAAGACGAACACTTCACCCAGGCCGCGATAGCCGTACGGATTCTTGCCCCCGGTGTAGAACCAGGCGGCGGCGATGGCGGCGGCTCCGACGATCAGCATCCACCAGATCTGGGCGAGGGCGATCAGCACCACCCCGAACAGCGCGCCGGCGGCGAGCGCGGCGATGGCGGCTGTCCTGACCTGCCGCGGGGCAGCGGCGCGCGAACCAGTCAGCCGGAACGGCCCCACTCGGTTCTCGTCCGTGCCGCGGATCCCGTCGGAATAGTCGTTGGCGTAGTTGACCCCGACCTGGAGGCACAGGGCCACCGCGAGCGCGAGCAGCGCCCGGGGGATCACCACGGCCCAGTCGACGCCGCCGGTCTGCGTCTCCAGCTGCCAGATCGCGCCACCTGTGCCGGCGGCGACCGGGGACAGGGCGGCCGGAAGAGTGCGGGGTCGGGCGCCCTGGACCCACTGCGACAGGCTGGCCATTGTGCTCCTCGAGGAATCGACAGGCCACCCCGGTGGCGGCCCCGCAGAAGCATACGCCCAGGCCGGAGGGGAAAGAGGTGCCGTGGCCCACGGCACAGCGACGCAGAGCCCGGCGGCCGCGCTCATCCGGCTGCGAGGCGCCGGGCCGCGGCCCGATCCACCTTCCCGATCCCCAGCAGGGGCAGCTCCTCGACCACATGGACCCGCTTGGGGACCATGTGCGCCGGGACGTCGCTGGTACGCAGGGCGGAGCGCACGAGCGACGGCGCTTCTGCGGGCTCCGCGCCCGCCTCGAGGGTGACCAGGACTTCGACCCGCTGGCCCCACTCGGGATCATCCACCCCCACCACGACACAGGAGCGCACCAGCCCGCGCAGCATGAGGGAGCGGTCGATGGCGCGCTCGACATCCTGCGGTAGGACCTTCCGGCCGCCGGTGTTGATGACGTCGTCGGCACGGCCCAGCACGGTCAGCGCGCCGTCCGGGTCGAGCTCGGCGAGGTCCGACGTGCTGAAGGAACGGGGCTCGTCCTGCGAGAACGCCGCGGTGTCGGTGCCGCCGTCCGCGGTGAGGTAGCCCAGCGCCAGGGTGGGGGAGATGATCGCCAGCCGCCCCGCGCCGTCGCTGTCGGGCGCCTGCACCCGCAGCTGCACCCCCGGCAGCGGCCGACGGTCGTAGACGCAGCCGCCCGCGGTCTCGGAGGACCCGTAGGTCGTGACGACGCGGATCCGCTGGGCGCGGGCTCGTGCGAGCACGTCACCTCTGGTCGCGGCGCCACCGACGAGCACGGCGTCGAAGCGCTTGAGGACCGCGCGGGCGCGGGCGTCGGCCCCGGAGCCCCCGGTGACGATCCGGGTGAGCTGGGTGGGGACCAGCGAGGTGAACGCGGGCAGCCCGGCCGCAGCGGCCTGCTCGAGCGCGGGCTCGGCCAGCGCGACGAAGGCGGCGGCGTCGAAATGCCCCCGCAGGTCCGGCAGCGGGTCCGGCAGAGCCGGTTCGGGCAGGCCCAGCACCTGGGCGGTGCGGTGGGCGCGGGCGATGACCTGCACTCCGGCGATGTGGGTCGGCGGGAGCAGCGGGAGCCAGAACCCGTGCCCCCCGGATCCGGCCACAGCGCTCCGGGACCGCGTGGAGGTGCCGGCTCCCGCCGAGACGTCCGCCGCCAGATGGGCGGCCGTGGCGTCATGGGAGGCCAGCAGCGCCTGGCGGGTCAGGGCCACTGCCTTGGCGGTCCCGGTCGACCCGGAGGTCGGGACCACCAGCGCGGTCTCCTCGAACCCCGCGGGCAGAGTCGGCGGAGGATCGAAGGGGCCCAGCCACAGCCTCCCGGTGCCGGCCATGACCTCGTCGATGGCGCGGGCGTGCGCGTCCAGGGAGGCGGCGGAGGCATCGTCGCGGGGCGGGATGAGCCAGGGACGCTCGGGCGGGGGAGCCGCGGCGCGCTGGGACGGGGGAGTCACGGCGCGCTCAGCCCTGGGGGTGGGGGAACGGCGACCAGTCGGGGGAGCGCTTCTCGAGGAAGGCGTCACGGCCCTCGGCGGCCTCGTCGGTCATGTAGGCCAGTCGGGTGGCCTCACCGGCGAAGACCTGCTGGCCCATGAGCCCGTCGTCGGCCAGGTTGAAGGCGAACTTCAGCATCCGGATCGCCTGCGGGGACTTGGTGGCGATCACCGCGGCCTGCCGCAGCGCCTCCTCCTCGAGGTCCGCATGGTCCACCACCCGGTTCACCGCGCCCCAGTCGAGGGCGTCCTGGGCGGAGTACTCCTCGGCGAGGAAGAAGATCTCCCGCGCCCGCTTCTGGCCCACCTGCTTGGCGAGGTAGGCCGAGCCGTAGCCGCCGTCGAAGGAACCCACATCGGCGTCGGTCTGCTTGAAGCGCGCGTGCTCGCGGGAAGCGATGCTCAGATCGGCGACCACGTGCAGGGAGTGCCCGCCGCCGGCCGCCCATCCGTTGACCACGGCGATGACGACCTTCCCCATTGTGCGGATCAGACGCTGGACCTCGAGGATGTGCAGCCGCCCGCTGGAGCCGGCGCGCACCTGCGAGGTCTCGCCCAGCTCCTCCTGCTCGGCGTACTCGTAGCCGGAGCGGCCTCGGATGCGCTGGTCGCCGCCGGAGCAGAAGGCGCGGCCGCCGTCCTTGGGCGAGGGGCCGTTGCCGGTGAGGAGGATGACGCCGACGCCGGGATCCAGGCGGGCATGATCCAGCGCCCGGTACAGCTCATCGACCGTTCGGGGACGGAAGGCATTGCGCACCTCGGGCCGATCGAAGGCGACCCGGACGCAGGGCAGGTCGCGGATGGTCGCCTCCCCGTCCGGGCTCTCGATGCGCTCGACGGCCCGGTGATAGGTGACATCGCTGAGGGCCTGCCCGCCGTGCTCTGCCGGCGTCACCTCCCGCCACCGACGGGGATCGAAGGTCTCGGAGACCGACGGGGGCAATGACGAAGCAGCGGCGGCGGAGGTCATGGGACTCAGGGTAGTCCGGGCTCGCCTCGGACATCAGCTCCCCGTACCTCAGCGCCGCGGAGGACGGGCCCGCGGTTTCGGCCGGCGGCCCTCGTCCCGTTAACCTCGAGGGATGCGCATCCCCACCGCTCTGCGCGAGCGCGGCATCGATCGTGTCCTCGCCTGGTCGATCCCCCTGACCACACGCTTCCGCGGCATCACCGAACGGGACGGACTGCTCCTGCACGGGCCCGCCGGCTGGGCCGAGTTCTCCCCGTTCTGGGACTACGACGCCGACGAGTCGGCGACCTGGCTGCGTGCGGCGCTCGCCGACGCCACCGATCCCCGCCCGGCTCCGCGTCGTGAGCAGATCGAGGTCAATGCCACCATCCCCGTGGTCCCCGCCGTGCTGGCCCACCGCATCGCCACCGTCGGCGGCGCCCGCACCGCCAAGGTCAAGGTCGCCGATCCCGCCTCGACCCTGGCCGAGGACGCCGCGCGGCTGGAGGCCGTGCGCGACGCGATGGGACCGGATGCCCGGCTCCGCATCGACGCCAACGCCGCCTGGACCCTGGAGGAGGCGCTGGCCGCCCTGCCGGTGCTGGACCGGGCCGCCGGGGGCCTCGAGTACGCCGAGCAGCCCTGCGCGAGCATCGAGGATCTCGCCTCGGTGCGCCGCGCCCTCGACATCCCGATCGCGGCCGACGAATCGGTGCGGAGGGCCGAGGACCCGCTGCGGGTGGCGCGGGCCGAGGCGGCCGACGTGCTGGTGCTGAAGGTGCAGCCGCTCGGGGGCGTGGCACGGTGCCTGGACCTCGCCGAGCAGGCAGGCCTGCCCGTGGTCGTCTCCTCCGCCCTGGAGTCCAGCGTCGGTCTCAGCGCCGGCCTCGCGTTCGCCGCCGCCCTGCCCGAGCTCACCCATGCCTGCGGCCTCGCCACCGCCGCCCTGCTCACTGGGGATCTGGTCACCGAGCCGCTGCATGCAGCCGGCGGCACGATCCCCGTCGGCCGTCCCGAGCCCGAGCCGGAGCTGCTGGAGCGGCATGCGGCGCCGCCCGAGCTCGCCGCCCGGTGGCAGGAACGCCTGGAGGTCTGCGCCGCGCGGTGGTGACGGCTGTGCCGAACTACTCTGGCAACATGCACGAGACCGCCCTTCCCGCGCCGCCCTCGTCGATCAGCACACCCCGTCCCGCAGGATCCGGCGCGGTCGAGGAAGCGGTCGCGATCTGGGACGCACTGGCAGCGCTCGGCGTCCGGGACGCCGTCCTCGCCCCGGGGTCGCGCTCCGCCCCGCTCGTCTACGGGCTCTGCGAGCCCCGTCCGGCCGCAGAGATCCGCTCTCACGTGCGTATCGACGAGCGTGCCGCCGCCTTCACCGCCCTGGGGCTCTCGCGCCACGACCGCGCGCATCCGGCGGTCGTGGCCACCACCTCCGGCACCGCGACGGCGCACCTGCTGGCGGCCGTGATGGAATCCCACCACTCGCGCGTGCCGCTGCTGGTGCTGACCGCGGATCGACCCGCCGAGCTGCGCGACGTCGGCGCGAACCAGACCACGCGGCAGGCCGGCATGTTCCGCTCGCTGGTGCGCTTCGACGCCGATCTGCCCGCCCCCACGGCCACCGGCGCCACGCCGGCCGAACTGCGCACCGCCGTCTCGGTGGCCGCCCGCGCGTTCGCCGTCGCGACGGGCGAGCATCCCGGCCCGGTCCACCTCAACCTCGGGTTCCGCGACCCTCTCGTACCCCGGGCCCCTGCCGCCGACATCCCCGCGGGGGAGCGCGAGCGGATCGTGCTCACCCACCGCCCGGCGCCCGTGCCGCCGCCGGCGCATCCCGTTCCGGTCAGCGCGCGCACCGTCGTCGTCGCCGGTGACGCCGGCGCGGCTGCGCGCGGATTCGCCGAGCGCCACCACCTGCCGCTGCTGGCCGAACCCAGCTCCGGCGCGCGCGGCGGCGCGACGCTCGTGCCCGGCTACCCCGCACTGCTCGCGGAGATCATGGCCGACCCGGACCACCCGCTGCGGCCCGAGCGGGCCATCGTGTTCGGGCACCCGACCCTCTCGCGGCCCGTGATCGGCCAGCTGCTCGGCGCCGAGGACGTCGAGGTGATCGTGGTCGACCAGCATCCCGACTGGGCCGACGCCGCACGCCGTGCTCGCCTCGTCGTCCCCGCGGCCGCGGGGGAGGACCCGGCCCTGGCCGACAGCATCCGATCCGGCGCTGGGACTGGCGATGGTGCCGGTGCCGGCACCGGCGCCGGCACCGGCGAGGACGAGCAGCAGGACCGGTCCGAGAACCAGCAGGACCGCCTCGAGGTCGCGGCGCGCCAGGAGCGCCTGGAGGCGTGGCGCCGCGCCGCCGCGGACCGCACGGCGCAGCTGACGGCTGCCTGGCAGCAGCGGGCCGCCCTCGCCGTCTGGAACGCGACCGGTGAGGACGACCTGCTCGTGCTCGGCTCCTCGAGCCTGATCCGCGACCTCGAGCAGCACGCGGGCGCCACCGCAGGGCGCATCATCGCCAACCGCGGTCTGGCCGGGATCGACGGCACCCTCTCAATGGCCGGCGGCATCGCCCTGGCCCTTCGCGGCTCCGGCGACGTGCCGGGGGCGGGAACCGAGGCCGGGGCCGCACCGGGCCGGGTGCGGGTGCTGGCCGGCGACCTCACGGCTCTGCACGACCTCACCGGGCTGGTCATCGGTCCCCACGAGCAGACCCCCGACCTCGATGTGATCGTCGTCGACGACGGGGGTGGCCGGATCTTCTCCGGCCTTGAGCACGCCGCCGCCCCTCCCGAGCTGCTGCGGCGGTTCTTCACCACTCCGCACGGCGTGGACATCGCCGGCGCCGTGACTGCTCTGGGCGCCGCCGTGCAGCGCGTGGACGCGGACAGCCTGCCCGCAGCACTGGCACAGTCGGGATCCGGGCTACGGGCGTTCCTCGTCCAGGAAGGGTCCAGCTCGCAATCGTCGAATTCGGCAGCAGAGGTGGTCCCATGAATGACATGAAGGACGAGCGCGAACCGTACGAGAACCACGACGACGCCGCGTCGACCCCCGACCATGCCGCCCCGTTCTTCGGGTACGGGGGCCCGGGGGACCCGAACCTTCCCGGCGGGTACCGCGGCGCCCAGGACACTCCGCCGACCGAGCAGTTCGAGCCGACCCCGGACCACGCCGGGTCCGGGCCCGGCGACGACTCCGCGTACCCACCGGCAGCGGAGGACGCAGCCGCGTGGGGTCCCGCGGCCGGCACGTACTCCGACCCCTTCGCCTCCCCGGCCTCATCCGCTCCGGCCGCGACCCCGGCGGCCGGCTCGGCTCCGGCCGCGACCCCGGCGGCCGGCTCGGCTCCGTCCGCGGTCCCGCCGGCCGGCTCGGCACCACGGCGACGCGGCCCCGGCTGGGGCGGGGTGACGGCGCTGGTGGCACTGGGGATGCTGTTCTCCAGCGGCGCGACCCTCGGCGGCGTCGTCGCCTACGACGAGTTCATCGATCCGGAGGCGCCGGCGACGGAGCAGTCGACCCCGTCTCCTGGCACGACGGCCAGCCCCACCGCGGTGTCCTCCACCGAGGATCCGGACTGGACGGCGGTCGCCGATCAGGTCGCGCCGAGCGCCGTCGCGATCCAGGTCTCCTCGGGGGCCGGGACCAGCCAGGGCACCGGCGTGATCCTCGACGAGCAGGGGTCGATCCTGACCAACAACCACGTCGTCACCGACGCGGAGTCCGCGCAGGTGACCACCAGCGACGGCCTGTCCTACTCCGCCTCCGTCGTCGGCACCGACCCCACCACGGACCTCGCGGTGATCCGCCTGGACTCCCCGCCGGAGGGTCTCCAGCCGGCCACCTTCGCCGATTCCTCGACCGTCACGGTGGGTCAGTCGGTGATGGCCTTCGGGACTCCCTTGGGACTGGAGAACACGGTGACCACCGGCATCGTCTCGGCGCTGGATCGGCCGGTCACGGCCTCGGGGGACGAGACGGACGGCTCCGACGCCACGTACACCTCCGCGATCCAGACCGACGCGGCCATCAACCCCGGCAACTCCGGGGGCCCGCTCGTGGACGCCGCCGGCCAGGTGATCGGCATCAACACCGCCATCGCCGGGATCCCCAACGCCTCCGGTCAGGCCGGAAGCATCGGCCTCGGCTTCGCGATCCCCTCGAACACGGCCGCGATGATCGCCGGTCAGCTCCAGGCCGACGGCACGGCCGACCACGCGTACGTCGGTGTGACCAGCACCGACGGGGCGCAGACCGTCGGCGATGTCACCCACCGGGGCGCAGAGGTGGTCAGTGTCGAGCCCGGGAGCCCTGCGGAGCAGGCCGGGCTGCAGGAGGGTGATCTGATCACCGCGGTGGACGAGACGCCCGTGGGCAGCGCAGCCGCGCTGACCGGGGTGGTGCGCGGACTGCCGGTGGACTCCGAGCACACGCTGACCGTGGTCCGCGACCAGGACGTCCAGGAACTCCAGATCACGCTGGGCCAGGCGCCCTCCTGAGCATTCACTCCTGAGCATTCACTCCTGAGCCGGGCCGCGAGTCCCCGGCTGCGCCCCGGTCAGGTCAGGCGCGCCCGGCAGGATCCTGAGTCGGCTCGCCGCGCAGAGCGCGCAGCATCGGGCGGCACTTGGCGAGGACCTCAGCGTGTTCCGAGACCGGATCCGAGGCGGCCACCAGCCCGCCGCCCGCGTGCAGTCGTGCCGTGTGCTCATCGACCAGATGGGCCATCCGCAGCGCGATCGCCCACTGTCCATCGCCGTGGGCGTCCATCCACCCCACGGGTGCCGCATATCCGCCGCGGTCGTGCGTCTCCAGACGGGAGATGATCTCGTCGGCCGCGTCCCGGGGCGTGCCCGAGACAGCCGCCGAGGGGTGCAGCCGGGAGGCGACATCCAGGCTCGTCACGCCTTCGAGCAGCCTCGCGGAGACGTCGGAGGCCAGATGCTCCAGCCCCGGCAGACGCAGCACGAACGGCTCCGAGGAGACCTCGATGTCCTCGGCCAGGCCGGCGAGACGCTCGACCACGGACTCCGCGGCGAATGCGTGCTCGGAGAGCTCCTTGGCGTCGGCGCGGAAGGCACGACGGTCGGCCTCGTCCAGCTCGCCGTTGTCGGCCACCGGCCGGGTGCCCGCGAGCACGCGGGAGAAGACCCGGCCGTGCTCGGTCTGGGCGAGCATCTCCGGGCTCGCCCCGACCACGTCGTCCAGGTGGTACACCCAGGTGCTGGGATAGTCGCGGGCCAGTCGCGTCAGCAGCACCGCCGGCTCGATCGGGGTCCCGGAACGAACCGTCGTGCGCTCGGACAGCACGACCTTCGCGGCCCCGCCCTGCCGGATCTCCTCGACGGCGTCGCGGACCAGCCACTGGTACTCGTCCGGCGTGTGCTCCGCCTCCACCTCGAGGGCTCCCGGCGTCGCGGACACGACGGGGGAGGAGGAGAACAGATCCCGCCAGGAGGCCGGCATGACCGGGTCCTCGTCGACCCCGACCACGGTCAGGAATGACTCCCCGTCATGGACCCCCAGCACGGCCCGCGGCACCATCAGCACGGACGACCTCGCCGAAGAATCCGCGTAGGAGAAGCTGCCCAGTGCGAGCAGCCCGCTGGTGCGGGTGCGCACCTCATCATCGACGCGGGCACGGGCGGCGACCGCTCGGAAGGCGGCGCTGGCGGCGGCGAAGCGATGCGGGCCGGCCGTGCGCACCGACCATGCCGAGCCGAGCGCGACCATGCCCTGACCGTGCCGCAGCCATGCCGCGCTGACCCCGACCGGGATATGGCCCAGCAGGTCGACCGGCTCCTCGATGCGGACTGTGCGGGCGGAGAGCGTCACCGGTTCGGCGGCGGCCTCAGGGCTGGGATTCGGGGCGGACATCCGTGTCATTATGCGGCACCCGCCGCGCCCCGCGCCGTGACCTGTGTCCCCTCCCCGGATGCACGGCCCGGCCGCGCCGAGGTGCGACTATGGACCGGCGACCCCGACCTCGGGGTGCCGGCCCCGGAGCCCCCTCGGCTCCGCTTCCCCGTCGTGACCCGCCCAAGGAGCATCCCGTGAGCAGCAACGGCGACAGCATCGCGACGCCCGTGGCCCGTGGCGCGATCGCCGCGATCCTCTCCCTCGGGACGGCGCTCGCCGTGGTGGTGGTCCCTGCGCTGGCCGCCCAGGTCGCCGGCACGAGGTCCTCCGCGACCGTGCTGGACGCGGTGATCATCGCTCTGAACCTGCTGGTCCTCGGCCATGGCGGCGGGATCGTGCTGAGCACAGGGGTCGTCGAGGGCGCCGTCACCCTGACCCCGTTCGGGCTGCTCATCGTGCTGCTGGCGATCTCGTTGCTGGGCATGCGCCGGGTAGGACGGGCCCTGCGGCTGGTCCGCGACGACGGCGTGCTGCGCGCCCGCGCCCTGCGCGACGCCGGCGGGGCGCTGGGCTCCTATGCGTTCGTCTACGCCGTCGGGCTGGCGGTGCTGGCCGGGATCGGGCGCAGCGCCGAGGCCAGCCCCGTGGTGACCTCGGCGCTGGTCTCCGGCGCGATGATCGCCGTCCTCGGCGGCCTGGCCGGGGTGCTGTTCTCCCTGCGCCGTGACGCCACCTCGACGGTTCCCGGGGTGCGCGTGCTCGACCTCCTGCCCAGCCCGTACGGCGACATCGCCCGGGCCGCGCTGATCGCCGTGGTGGGCCTGCTCGGGCTCGGGATGCTGGTGACCGTGGTGATGCTGCTGGTCTCCCTGCCCGCGCAGTCCTCGCTGTTCGAGTCCCTCTCGCCCGGGATCGTCGGCGGCATCGTGCTGACCCTGATCCAGCTCGCACTGCTGCCGCTGCTGGCTCTGTGGGCGCTGGTGGTCGTCGTCGGCGGCACCATCGGTGTGGGCACCTCGACGGGGATCTCGCTGGCCGGCGCCGAGACCGGCGTGATGCCGGCGCTGCCCATGCTGGGTGCGCTGCCGGGCCCCGGGGACTTCCCCGGCTGGATGTGGGCGCTGCTGGTCCTTCCCGCGATCCCCGTCGCGGCCGGCGCCGTCAACCTCGTCGGCAACGTCGCGGACCTCGAGCTGCGCGACCGCGTCACCGCCTGGATCGCCTACCCGGCGTCGGTGATCCTCGCGGTGCTGCTGCTGGCGGGCCTGTCCACCGGTGGCATCGGAGACGGCCGCCTCGTCCACCTGGGCCCGCAGATGGACAGCCTGGTGCTCCCGCTGACGGGCATCGTGGTGGTCTCCACCGCTGTGGTGCTGGTGGTGATGGCCACCCCGCTGATCGACTGGTCCCGCGCCCTGGTCGCCTCGCTGCGCGAGAAGGTGGAAGGCGCCGAGAAGGCCGAGCGCTCGGAGACGACCCACCCTCGCGGACGCACCGCCCAGAACGACGCACACCGGCACACCCCGTCGCAGAGCGGGTCCGACACGCAACGGGACGTGCCGGAGTCGGAGCCCGTCCCGCGCACCGGCGGGGCCGGCGCTGGCGATGACGACCCGAGCGACGGACACAGCGAGTCCGACGCTGACGGCGACGCCGGCGAGGCACCGGGCTCGGCCGACGGACGAAGAGCGACCGACGAAGCGAGCGAGGCCGACGGACGAAGCGCGACCGGCGAAGGGGTCGAGGCCGAGGGCGACGCCGATGGCGCCTTCGGTCTCAGCCGCCCAGAAGACCGCTGAGCCATTCGGCCATCGAGTCCTGCGCCTCGACATCGCACTGCGACTGCGCCTGCTCGGTGATCGCCGTCGCGCGGCACTCCTGGATCTCCGCCATCGGCCCGTAGAACAGCAGCGAGAGCAGCGAGCCGGTGATGATCATCAGCGTGGCCGGCACGCCGATCACGGCCGCCATGATCGCCATGCCGCGGCGCCCCTCCCGGAAGGACTGCACGACCAGCAGGATCAGCAGCACCAGCGCGGCCAGGCCCGCCACCCCGGCGAACAGGGAGAACGGCAGGGGAGCGAGCGTCAGCAGCCAGGACGCCAGCAGCGCGAGCGTCAGCCCGCCCAACAGCCGACGGTGCCGCGCCGACCCCCTGCCGCTCGACGCCGTGCCCCGATCGCTGTTCTGTTCGCTGCTCATCGATCCCATTGTGCCCGCTTCGCCGGGACTGATCCTGATCAGCCCAGCCCAGCCCAGCCCCTCGCCGCAGATCGAGCCGGACAGGCCTCGGCCGGATGGGCGTGGAGCGTCGCGGTCGGTGCCCGCATTACGCTGACCCGGTGATGCGACATCCGGTGACCCGAACCCCCGTGGCCGTCCTCATCTCCGGCACCGGCTCCAATCTCGCCGCCCTGCTGCGCGCCGCCCAGGACCAGGACTGCCCGTACACCGTGGTCGGCGTCATCGCCGATCGCGACGCCTCCGGCCTCGAGCACGCCCGCGCCGAGGGGATCCCCACCGAGGTGGTGCGGCTCGGCGACCATCCGGACCGTCCGGCGTGGGATCAGGCCCTCGCGCGCGCCATGGCCCGCCTGGACCCGCAGCTGGTCGTGCTGGCGGGATTCATGAAACTCGTCGGCCCCCCGCTGCTGGAGGCCTACGGCGGACGCATCATCAACACCCACCCGGCCCTGCTCCCGTCCTTCCCCGGCGCCCACGGCGTCCGCGACGCCCTCGCCCACGGGGTGAAGGTCACCGGCGTCAGCGTCATCGAGGTGGACGCCGGTGTCGACACCGGCCGCATCCTCGCCCAGGCCCCGGTCGAGGTGCTGGACACGGACACGGAGGAGTCCCTCCACGAGCGCATCAAGCGTGCCGAGCAGCCGCTCCTGGTCGACGTCGTGCGGCGGCTGACCGCCGCGTCCTGACCCGGGCCGACTGATCCTGACCGAGCCGGGCACCGCCCGCGAGGTCCGGATACAGTGGCCTCACACGACTGGCGAAGGTGGGAGACCACCGGGGAGTGACGTCTGTGGGCATCGACCGCCTGGGTGCCCGCGGCAAGGAACAGATCCGAACAGGAGCACGCCACGTGAACACCGCTGCACGCCGCCCGATTCGCCGCGCCCTCATCTCCGTCTTCGACAAGACGGGCATCACCGAGCTCGCCCGCACCCTGGCCGATAACGGCGCCGAGATCGTCTCCACCGGCTCCACCGCCGCCACCATCCGCGAGGCCGGCACCCCGGTCACCGACGTCGAGACCGTCACCGGGTTCCCGGAGATGCTCGACGGACGCGTGAAGACCCTCCATCCCCGCGTCCACGCCGGGATCCTCGCCGACCAGCGGCTCGATTCGCACCGCGAACAGCTCAGCACCCACGAGATCGAGGCCTTCGACCTGGTCGTGGTGAACCTCTACCCCTTCAGCGAGACCGTCGCCGCCGGCGGCAGCTTCGAGGAGATCATCGAGAAGATCGACATCGGCGGGCCGTCCATGGTGCGCGGGGCCGCCAAGAACTTCGCCTCCCTCGCCGTGGTCGTCGATCCCCAGGACTACTCCCGGGCCGCCGACGCCGCCGCAGCGGGCGGGTTCACCCAGGCCGAGCGCCAGGAGCTGGCGACCATCGCGTTCACCCGCACTGCCGAGTACGACGAGGCCATCAGCGACTGGATGCTGAGCCGGCTCACCGAGGATGCCGACGAGGGCCAGGGCGCCGGCCCCGGCCGCGCGAGCGAGGACGAGGCCGACGGGCCCAGCGGCTCCGCCGCCTTCGTGCTGGACATGGCCGACGAGGAGGCCGCCGCCTCCGGCTTCCGCACCCTGCGCTACGGCGAGAACCCCCACCAGCGCGCCCGCGTCGCCGTCATCGACGACGACCAGCCCGGTATCGCCGGCGCCGAGCAGCTCGGCGGCAAGGAGATGAGCTACAACAACTACGTCGATGCGGACGCCGCCGTGCGCGCCGCCTTCGACCATGAGCGCCCGTGCGTGGCCGTGGTCAAGCACAACAACCCCTGCGGCATCGCCGTCACGGCCGAGGGCGAGGACATCGCCGGCGCCCATCGGCGTGCCCATGGCACCGACCCGGTCTCCGCCTACGGCGGCGTCATCGCCACCAACCGTCCGGTCACCCTCGCCATGGCCCAGCAGGTCAAGCCCGTCTTCACCGAGGTCATCCTGGCCCCGGCCTACGACGACGAGGCGCTCGACCTGCTGCGCACCAAGAAGAACCTCCGCATCCTCCGGCTCCAGGGCGCCTACCAGCGGCCCGTCGAGATCCATGAGATCTGGGGCGGCTCCCTGGTCCAGGATGCCGACCGCCTCGACGCGGAGGGCGATGATCCCGGCAACTGGACCCTCGCCGCCGGGGAGGCCGCCGACGAGGCCACCCTCGCCGACCTCGCCTTCGCCTGGCGCTCCGTGCGCGCGGTGAAGTCCAACGCCATCCTGCTGGCCGCTGACGGCGCGGCCGTCGGCATCGGGATGGGCCAGGTCAACCGCCTGGACTCCTGCCGCCTGGCTGTCACCCGTGCCAACACGCTCGGCGAGCACGCCGAGGGCGAGGCCGCCCCGGAGCGCGCCCGCGGCGCCGTGGCGGCCTCGGACGCGTTCTTCCCCTTCGCCGACGGCGCCCAGATCCTGCTTGACGCGGGGGTGAAGGCGATCGTCCAGCCCGGCGGCTCCATCCGCGACGAGGACGTGATCGAGGCCTGCCGCGCCGCCGGCGCCACGCTCTATCTCACCGGGACCCGCCACTTCGCCCACTGAGGCCCACGACCGCGTCCGAGCCCCTGCCCTCGGCAGCTCTTGCCTGCGCACATCCGCCCGTCGCGCCGGTGGGTCGTCCCGGTTTGTTCACCGCTCGGTCACGATGGAGACCTAGGGTGGGGTGCATAGACCAGCGACCGAAGGAGCGACCGTGAGGATCCCGGACAACCAGAGCCTGCGCGAGTACATCGAACATCTGCGCGAGGAGGGGTACACGGTCGCGGACGGGCACACCCCCGACCCCGACCTGATCGACCCCCAGGGCAACCCCGTCTACACCTGGCAGGAGGGGTACCCGTACGACACGCGCATGGACCGCGACGAGTACGAGCTCGAGAAGTACCGCCTCCAGGTGGAGCTGCTGAAGTACCAGTACTGGCTGGAGGACAACGACCAGAAGGCCATCATCATCTTCGAGGGGCGGGACGCGGCCGGCAAGGGCGGCACCATCAAGCGCTTCACCGAGCACCTCAACCCCCGCACCGCCCGCGTCGTCGCGCTGAACAAGCCCAGCGACCGCGAGCGCGGCCAGTGGTACTTCCAGCGCTACGTCCAGCACCTGCCCACCGAGGGCGAGATCGTGCTGTTCGACCGCTCCTGGTACAACCGCGCCGGTGTGGAGCGCGTGATGGGCTTCGCCACCCCGGAGCAGTACGAGACCTTCATGAACCAGGTGCCCTACTTCGAGCGCATGCTCGTCGACTCCGGTATCCACCTCACCAAGTTCTGGTTCTCGGTCTCGCAGAAGGAGCAGCGCACCCGCTTCGCGATCCGCCAGCTGGACCCGGTGCGCCGCTGGAAGCTGTCCCCGATGGACCTCGAGTCCCTGGACCGCTGGGAGGCCTACACCCAGGCCAAGGAGGAGATGTTCCGCCGGACGGACAAGAAGTACGCGCCGTGGACGATCATCCGCTCCAACGACAAGAAGCGTGCGCGCCTGAACGCGATGCGCTACTTCCTCTCCCAGTTCGAGTACGAGGACAAGGACCACGAAGTCGTCGGGAAGCCGGATCCGAAGCTGGTGATGCGCGGCAAGATGGAAGAGGCCGACGAGTGAGCTGAGCGCCGCCTCTGCCCGGGGTCAGTCGCCGCTGGACTCCGTGGGCAGGCGGGTGATCTCCCCGGAATCCAGCTTCGCGTTCTCCGGCGCGGGGAACGTGCCGGTGGAGGTGGCCCGCACCGGGGCGGTCATCGAGGCGGGGGAGAGCAGGCTCTGCAGGCGGCGCTCGTCGACCAGGCCGCGCTCCAGGACGAGATCGGCGACCGGGCGTCCCGTCTCCAGCGCGGTGGCGGCCACGTCCGTCGCGGCGGCGTAGCCGATCACCGGGACCAGGGCCGTGATCACTCCGATCGAGCGTCGCAGGTAGCTGTCCAGGACGTGCTCGTTCAGGGTGATCCCCGCGATGCAGCGATCGGCCAGGGTGTTCATGGCACGGATCATGATGCGCGTGGACTCGAGGATGTTGAAGCAGATCACGGGCTCGAACGCGTTCAGCTGGAGCTGCCCGCCCTCGGCCGCGAAGGTCACCGTGAGGTCGTTGCCGATCACCTCGAAGGCGACCTGGTTGACGACCTCGGGAATCACCGGATTCACCTTGCCCGGCATGATCGAGCTGCCCGGCTGCACGGCCGGCAGGATGATCTCCGCCAGGCCCGCCCGCGGCCCCGAGGACAGCAGCCGCAGGTCGTTGCAGATCTTGGAGATCTTCACCGCGATCCGCTTGAGGACCCCCGAGAACGTCACGAAGGCGCCGGTGTCGCTGGTGGCCTCGACCAGGTCCGCGGAGACGGTGAAGGGCACACCGGTGAGCTCAGCGAGCTCCTGCGTGGCCAACTGGGCGTAGCCCGGATCGGAGGTGATGCCGGTCCCGATCGCGGTCGCGCCGAGGTTGATCTCCTGGAAGAGGGTCGCGGTGCGGGTGAGGCGCTCGACGTCCTCGGCGATCGTCGTCGCCCAGCCGTTGAACTCCTGGCCGACCGTCATCGGCACGGCGTCCTGCATCTGGGTGCGGCCCACCTTCAGCACCGAGGAGAATTCCTCGCCCTTGGAGCGCAGCGTCCCGATCAGCGAGTCCATCGCATCCGCCAGCGCGGGGAAGGACAGCATCATCGCCAGACGCACCGCGGTGGGGTACACGTCGTTGGTGGACTGGCCGAGGTTGACGTGATTGTTGGGGTGCAGCCGGTCGTACTCGCCCCGCTGCCGGCCCAGGATCTCCAGCGCCCGGTTGGCGATGACCTCGTTGGCGTTCATGTTGGTGCTGGTACCCGCACCGCCCTGGATCATGTCCACGACGAAATGCTCGTGCAGGGCACCGTCGACGATCTCCGCGCAGGCCTGCTCGATGGCGGCGGCCCGCTCGTCATCGAGCGCCCCGAGCTGGTTGTTCGCGCGGGCCGCGGCCCGCTTGACCTGGGCCAGCGCCTCGATCAGACGGGGGAAGTGACTCAGCGGAACGCCGGTGATGTGGAAGTTCTCCCGCGCCCGCAGGGTCTGGATGCCGTAATAGGCGTCGGCCGGCACATCGCGGTCGCCGAGCAGGTCGTGCTCGCTCCGCGTGCCGGCGTGCTGCGTGGTACCGGGGACGGTCATCGCGGAATCCTCCAGATCGGGCGGACGGCCGACGGCAGTGCCGGCCCCGGCCAGGGTAACCAGCCGCGGCGACTGCCGCGGGCGTATCGAGGCCGTCTCGACGTCGTCGAGCAGTCGGGCAGTCACGTCGTCGAGCAGTCGGCCCCTCGGCCCCTCGGGCAGTCGGGCAGTCGGGCAGTCGGGCAGTCGGGCAGTCGGGCCGTCGCCCCGCCGGGCCGCCGGCCGATCAGACAGGCAGGCGCGCGGCCGGCGCGTCGGCCGTAGCATGGAGCCGTGCGTGCCGACCGATCCCCGTTCACCCTGCGTGCCGCTTTCCGTCGGCAGGCGGTACTGACGCTCGCCCTGTGCGCGCTCGCCGGGATCCTGGTCGTGGGCACGACGGTATCGACCCCGTGGGCGGGCGCCCTGCTCGCGGCGCTGCTGGGAGTGCTTGCACTGCTGCGCGCTGTGCTGCCGGTGCGCACCGTCGGCGCCCTGGCGGTGCGTTCGCGCGCGCTGGATGTGAGCGTGCTGGCCCTGCTGGCGATCGGGATCGGCGTGCTCTCGAGCGCACCGAATCTCTGACCCGGGTCGGCTCATCGCCGACGCGGGTCGGTCCCGCCGGCTCTCCGGGGGCCAGTCCGGTCGGCTCCCCGGCGGGTCAGCCCCTCGGCTCTCTCGGGGCCGGCCTCGTCGGCTCCGACGGGCTCTGACGCGGGTCAGTCCCGTTCCGGGTGCGCCGTCAGCAGGCGGATGCGGCCGTCGACCAGACCGTAGACCGCGCCGGCGACGGCCAGGCGTCCCTCCTCGTGTGCGCTGCGCACCAGGTCGGAGGAGGCCAGCAGGTCCTCGATCGTGCCGATCACGTGATGGTCCACGCCGTCGGCTGCGGAGCCGTCAGGGTCGAGGTGGCCGCGCACGCCCTCGACCAGCGCGGGCATCGCCCCGGGCAGCTCGCGGCCGTCGGCCAGGTACTGCTGGGCGGCACCGACCGCGCCGCAGGACTCGTGGCCCAGCACCATCGCCGCGGAGACGCCGAGCTGCTCGACGGCGAACTCGATGGAGGCCTGCACCGAGCGGTCCAGCACGTGCCCCGCGGTGCGGACCACGAAGAGGTCTCCGAAGCCCTGGTCGAGGAGGAACTCGACGGTCACCCGGGAATCGGAGCAGGCGAGGACCACGGCGAACGGCTGCTGTCCGCGGGCGAGCGCGCGGCGGTGCTCATCGCTCTGATGAGGGCGCTGCGAACGTCCTTCGGAGAACCGCGTGTTGCCCTCCAGGAGGGCCTCCAGCGCACCGTGAGGAGTATGACGATCGTGGGGGTCGGGCATGGTGTTTTCCACGGCGCCCAGTGTGGCACGATCAGAGCTGTGCCCACCGATTCCGCACGTCTGCATGCCGTATTCGACCTCGCCATGAGGATCGGCGAGGGCCTGCTCACGAACGGGGCCGCGGCCTCGGAGGTCACGGCCACCGTGCTGCGGGTCACCAGCTCCTCCGGCTACCGCAACGTCTCGGTCCAGGTCACTTTCGACGAGGTCACGATCTCCTACCTCGCCGACGAGTCCTCGGCCCCGTTCACCCGGGTCCGCTCGGCGGGCGCCCGGGTCCAGGACTTCGCACGGCTGGCCGCGTTCGAGGACATCACCCACGACTACATCTCCGGTGAGCTGCCGCTGGAGGAAGCCCGCCGCCGGGCCGAGGCGATTCCCCGCGAGGCCCCGGCGTACAAGCTGCCCCTGGTGGTCTCCGGCTTCGCGGTGATGGGCGGATCGGCCGCGCTGAGCTTCGGTGCCGGGGTGCTCGTGGTCGTCGCGGCGACCTTCACCGCCGGGCTGCTGATCGCGGCGGGGGAGTACCTTGCCCGGCTGCACATCCCCCCGTTCTACGGGCAGGCGCTCGGGGGCTTCCTCGGGGTCAGCGCCGCCGTGCTCGTGAACCTGATCGACCCCACCGTGAACTCCTCGATCGTGGTGGTCTCCTGCATCATCGTCCAGCTGGCCGGACTCTCCTCGATCGGCGCGGTCCAGGACGCCGTCACCGGCTGGTACGTCACCGCCGCCGGCCGCATCCTGGAGACGCTGATGATGACCGTGGGCGTCGTGGCCGGGGTGCGCGGCGGCATGCTGCTGGCCGACATGATCGAGGCCGACATCTCGGTCAGCGCCGCCCTGCCGCTCTCTCTGACCACCACCCTCGTCGTCGTCATCTCCGGGATCGGGATGGGTCTGGGCTACGGGGTGGGCACCCAGGTGCCGTGGCGCATGCTGCCCTGGATCTCGCTGGTCGCCGCAGGCTCGGCCAGCATCTCGCACCTGGTCAAGAGCCTCACCCCGGAGGGCGTGTACGCCGTGGCCATCGCAGCCTTCGTCTCCGGTGTCGCCTCGGTCGTCCTCGGTGATCGACTGCGGGCCCCGGGCCTGCTGTTCGTGATGGGCGGGGTCATCCCTCTGGTCCCCGGCAGTCGAATCTACGCGGGCCTGCTCGGGCTCAGCGGGGACATGTCCACCGGAGCGGCCGAGCTGTTCGCCGCCGCCGAGATCGCCGTGGGGATCGCCTCGGGGGCCGTGCTCGGGCAGATGCTGGCCTCCCGCGCGCTGCCCTACTTCCGGCGCAGCGGCATCGCCTACACCCCGAGCATCTCCTCGCCGTTCACCACCCTGCGCCGTCGTCGCCTGACGCTCGGTTCGCGACGCTTCCGCAGGCGCCGCGGGGCGCAGGTGGTCGAACCGTCTACGATGACGGGCGAGATGACAGCGCTGTCTCCCGCGATGTTCGAGGACCTCGAAGATCCCGGGGTCCCGGAGGAGAGCGGGGGCCCGGAGGATCCGCCGGAGAACCACGGGCGGCGCACCGACACCGAGGAGACCCCATGAGCATCCCCGCACTGATCGCCGTCGGCTGCTACTCCCGGAGCGGCACCGGCCGGGGCCCCGGTCTCGAACTGCTCCGGCTGACGACCGAGGGAACCGGCGTCCCCGGCGGAGCGGACGGTGCCCCGGCGCTGACGGTCGAACGCGGGGCGAGTGTGGAGCTGCCGGATCCGTCCTTCGTGCTGTGGAGCCCGGACGGGACGCTCCTGTATGCGGTGCTCGAGACCGATCCGGCCCGCGTGGTGGCGGTGCGCGTAGGGCAGGACGGCCGCAGCGCCGACGTCGTCGCTGATCATCGGCTGGCGGCCGCCGGTGGCTGCCACCTGGCCTTCGGGCGCTCCCCGTCGACCCTGCTGGTGGCCGGCTACGGCTCCGGCACCGTCGAGACCGTGCGCCTGGACGCCGAGGGCCTGCCCGTCGAGTCGGTCGACCGCGATGACCACCATTCCCTGGCCGACGGCGGCCGGCCGCACCCCCACCAGGTGGTGGCGCTTCCCGGCACCGACCTCCTGGCCGTTCCGGATCTCGGCCTGGACCGGGTGTTCCTCTATCGCCAGGACTCCACCGGAGAGGTCGACCTGGCGGGCGAGATCCCCCTGCCGCGCGGCAGCGGCCCGCGCCACCTCGCGCCCGACCATGAGTCCGAGCAGCTGCACATCTCGTGCGAGCGCTCCGGCATGATCGCGACCGCGGTGCGACGGGACGTCCCGGCCGAACGCCCCGGCGCGTCGGCTCCGCAGGGTGCGACGCGCGAGTGGAGCGTGCGCTCGAGCACCGCCGCCAGCGGCCGGGAGGGTGACAACGCGCTCTCGCACGTGGAGCTGTCGGCCGACGAGTCCGTGCTGCTGGTCGCCAATCGCGGGCCGGACACCGTCTCCGCGCTGTCGCTGGCCCAGATGCGGCCGCAGCTCGTCTCGGAGATCGAAGTCGGGGCGCACCCGCGCCACTTCACCCGGCTCGGCGACCTGGTGCTGGTCGCTGCCCAGGAGAGCGACCGCATCGACGTGCTGCGCCTGGAGCGGGACGAGCTCTCCGTGGCCGGGGACCCGATCCCCGCGCCGTCGGTGGCCTGCCTCGCGCTCAGGCCCTGACAGCGGCCGCGGCCGCTGCTCACGCGCGTGAACCTCACGCGCTGACGAGGGCCGCCGACGCCCCGGGGGTTACACTTTCGGTCGCCGTGCCGGGGCCTACCGCGCGGTATGGCCAGTGCCCCGGCCCTCAAGAGTTCCGGAAGGAAGACGATGACCTCTGCCGCAGACGCCGGCACCGCCGAGACCCTGACCGAGGGCGCCCGATCCGTCGGCGCCCGAGCGGCGGACTCCACGGCCGACGGATCCGCCGCGGTCGTGCTGTCCGCCGCCCCCGATCGCACCGAGGCCGCCGAGCGGGCGGAGTCGCTGTTCCTCGAGTCCTTCGGATACCAGCCCGACGGGGTCTGGTCGGCGCCCGGACGCGTGAACATCATCGGCGAGCATGTCGACTACCAGGACGGGCTGTGCCTGCCGATGGCGATCTCGCACCGCTGCTACGCGGCGGCCGCCCGGACGCCCACCGACCGGGTGCGCCTGCGCTCCGCTCAGGACGATCGGGTGCTCGATATCGACGCGCGCGACCTCGAGCCGGGAGCGATCGACGGCTGGCCGGCGTACGTCGCCGGCGTGCTGTGGGCCCTGCGGCCCTACATCTCCGGGGCCACCACCCAGGGCATGGATGTGATGATCGACGGCCAGGTGCCGCTCGGTGCGGGACTGTCCAGTTCCGCCGCGCTCGAATGCGCTGCGGCGGAGGCCATCGAGGCGCTGCTGAGCCTGGGGACCGGTCCGCTGGATCGGGTCAAGGCCGCCATCACCGCCGAGACCTCCTTCGCCGGGGCGTCCACGGGCGGGCTGGATCAGTCCGCCGCGGTGCTCTCCCATGCCGGCCACGCCCTGTTCCTGGACTGCCGTGACTTCTCCACCCGGGCCGTGCCGTGGGACCTCGCCCAGCAGGGCCTCGCGCTGCTGATCACCGACACCCGCGCGGAGCACTCCCATGTCGATGGCGAGTACACCGCGCGCCGCGCGGACAGTGAGCGCGCCGCCGAGGCCCTGGGGGTGGCGACCCTGCGTGAGGCCGATGCCGGTCGGCTCGAAGAGCTGCTGCCGCGCATCGAGGACGAGGTGGTCCGTCGCCGTGCCCGCCACTCCATCACCGAGATCCAGCGGGTCAAGGACTTCGACGCACTGCTCGCCTCCGGCACCGTGCGCGAGAACGTGGCCGAGCTGGGCCGGCTGCTGAATGCCTCCCACGATTCCCTCCGTGAGGACTATGAGGTCACCGTCGCCCAGCTCGATGTCGCGGTCGACGCGGCGCGTGCGGCCGGTGCCCACGGCGCCCGCATGACCGGCGGCGGTTTCGGAGGGTCGACGATCGCCCTGGTCGAGGCCGACGAGGCCCAGAGCGTGGCCGAGGCGATCGCGGCAGCGTTCGCCGAGCGCGGGTTCACCGCCCCGGAGTTCTTCCTGGCCCTGCCGTCCGAGGGCGCCGGCCAGGACCGCTGAGCTCTCCGGGGCCGGCCAGGGCCGCTGAGCTCCCCGGGGCCGGCGGCGCCCGTCTCCCTGCGGGTCCATTGCTCCCCGCGGGCCCATCCCGGTTCTTTCTCCGGGCCTATTCCGGCGGCCGGATGGGTTGGGTTCCGATACGTTCCACTCAGCTGGTACGGATCGGAACCCAACTGGGTCGAGGCCTCGGTCGGGTGGAGGTCAGGCCCGGTCGGGCGGGTCGCCTCCCGGCCAGTCACCCTCCGGCCGTACGCCCTCCAGCCAGTCGCGCACGCCGGCCAGGAGCCGCGTGCGGGTCGCGTCGTCCGCGCCCGAGAGCCTGATGGAGGCGGCGGCGAGATCGGCGAGCTCGGGGTCGGAGAGCCCGACGGCCCGGGCGGTCTCGTACTGGTCCAGGAGGCGGGAGCCGAACAGCAGGGGATCGTCGGCCCCGAGGGCGACCTGCGCTCCGGCGTCGACCAGCTGCCGCAGCGGCACATCGCCGGGCTCGGCGACGACACCGAGCGACGCGTTCGAGGCGGGGCAGACCTCCAGGCCGATATCGGCCTCGACGATGCGCTCGAGCAGGCGAGGGTCCTCGGCCGCACGCACCCCGTGGCCGAGACGATCGGGAGCCAGGTGCTCCACCACCTCCTGGACGTGGTCCGGTCCCAGCAGCTCCCCGCCGTGGGGCACCGAGAGCAGCCCGGCTCCGCGGGCGATGCGGAACGCCGGCCCGTACTCCTCGGTGGTGCCGCGGCGCTCGTCGTTGGAGAGGCCGAAACCGATCACTCTGCCCGCGTGACGCGCGGCGAGGCGCGCGAGGGTTCGGGCGTCCATGGGGTGCCGGGTACGGGAGGCGGCGACGATGATCCCGATGCTCACTCCGGTCGCCGCTTCGGACCGCTCCGCCTGGTCCAGCACGATCTCCATCGCCGCGGTGAGCCCACCGACGAACGGCGCGTAGCTGGTGGGATCGACCTGCAGCTCCAGGCGTCCCGAGCCCTCGGCGGCATCGTCCTGCGCCGCCTCGTGGATGATCCGGCGCATGGCGTCCTCGCCGTCGACGACGGCACGGGCCGCGTCGTACTGCCGCTGGAAGCGGAACCAGCCGCGGTGGGTCGGCTCGACCTGCAGTGCCACCTCATCGGTCAGTGACCGAGGCAGCAGGATCCCGCGCTCGCCGGCGAGGTCCCGCAGGGTCGAGGTGCGCATCGACCCCGTGAAGTGCAGGTGCAGATGCGCCTTCGGCAGAGCGGCGAGGTCGCGCGGGGTGCCCTCGTCCGGGCCCGCGGGGCTCACTCGGACAGCAGCGCGGCCAGACGGTCGATGCCCTCGGCGAGGTCGTCGTCGTTCAGTGCGTAGGAGAAGCGCAGGTGGCCGGGGGCCCCGAAGGCCTCGCCGGGAACGGCGGCGACCTCCGCCTCCTCCAGCATCACGGTCGCCAGCTCGGTGGACGTGGTGACCTGCCTGCCACGGATCTCGCGGCCGAGCACGCCGGAGACGTCCGGGAAGGCGTAGAACGCCCCGGTGGGGGTGGGCACGGTGAAGCCCGGCACGGCCGCCAGCTTCTCGACGATGGTGCGGCGGCGACGGTCGAAGGCCTCGCGCATGCGTTCGACGGGCTCCGTCGGCCCGGTCAGTGCGGCGATCGCGGCGCGCTGGGCGATGTTGTTGACGTTGGAGGTCAGGTGGGACTGCAGATTGCCGGCCGCGGCGACGACGTCCCGCGGCCCGACCATCCAGCCCACGCGCCAGCCGGTCATCGCGAAGGATTTCGCCACTCCGCCGAGGATCACGGTGGTCTCGGCGAGTTCGGGGACCGCCGCGAGGATCGAGGTGAAGGCGACGCCCTCGTAGGTGAGGTGCTGGTAGATCTCGTCGGTGATCACCCACAGCCCGTGCTCCAGGGCCCAGGTGCCCAGCTCGCGCAGCTGCTGCTGGGTCATGACCGCGCCGGTCGGGTTCGACGGGGAGCACACGACGATCGCGCGGGTGCGCTCGGTGCGGGCCGCCTCGAGCTGAGCGATCGTGGGCACGTAGCCCTGGTCCGCGCCCGCCAGGACCGGCACGTCCGCGGCCCCGGCCAGGCGGATCGCCTCGGGGTAGGTCGTCCAGTACGGGGCCGGCAGCAGCACCTCGTCGCCCGGGTCCAGCAGCGTTGCGAAGGTCTGGTACACGGCCTGCTTGCCGCCGTTGGTCACGAGGGTCTGGGCCGGCTCGACGGTCAGACCGGTGGAGGCGGAGACGCTCTCGGCCAGGGCCTGCCGCAGCGCCGGCAGGCCGACGGCGGGGGAGTAGCGGTGGTTGACCGGATCCGATGCCGCCTCGATGGCCGCGTCGACGATGTGCCGGGGGGTGGGGAAGTCGGGCTCGCCGGCGCCGAAACCGATGACCGGGCGCCCGGCGGCCTTGAGCTCCTTGGCCTTGGCGTCGACCGCGAGGGTGGCCGACGGGGCGATCGCGCCGACCCGCTGCGAGATGCGGGCGCGCTGAGGAGTGCTGGCAGAGGTGGGGACGTCGTCGGTGATCACCCGCCTATCGTGGCAGAGCTCTCCCCGCGGTGCCAGGTCGCCCGAAGTGTGGATCACCGGCGATGGCGGGCTGCGCGAGTCGGCTCTGCGGCCCGGGCGCAGCGGTGCCGAGCCGTGGGCCGATGTGATCTGGCGCGGGCGGATTCGCACAGGGTCGCCCCGGCTTGTATGCTGATCGCTGGTCAGATTCGTGCCCGTTCTTCGAGGCGGTACGGACCAACCTCACGGGGGACTTTTCCCGCGTGGAGGGCAGTGGCGCAATTGGTAGCGCAGCGGTCTCCAAAACCGCAGGTTGCAGGTTCGAGCCCTGTCTGCCCTGCCGGCCCGGTCGGGTCCGCCCGGCCGGATACGGATGACCTCGAGGAGATCGGACAGTCCAGACGTGAATTCCAGCCAGAACGCCCCGTCGGCGCCCACCAGCGGCGACGCCCAGGGCTCCGGGTCCAGCAACCCGTTCGTGGCAATCGGTCTGTTCATCCGCCAGGTCATCGCGGAGCTCAGGAAGGTCGTCGTCCCGACCCGTAAGGAACTGGTCGTGTACTCGATCACGGTCCTGGTGTTCGTGATCGTGATGATCCTGCTGATCTTCGGCCTCGATGCCGGATTCAGCTGGCTGTCCCGGACTGCGTTCTCGTCTCCCGACGCGGGAGTCTGAGCGGGTCCGCGCCGAGCAGCACGCCGCACCGCGCCCGACCATTCCACAGCCGTCAGGAAGGCAGGTTCCCCGCTGATGAGCGACCAGACCTCATCCCCCGAAGAGTCCTACCAGGACGTCGACGACTCCCTGTCGTTCTCGTCGTCTCCCGAGACCGACGCAGCGCCCCAGGCGGCTGACGCCGAGGCGCAGAGCTCCGAGGCCGAGCTCGCCGAGGATGCCTCTGTGGATCAGCAGGCTCCCACCGAGGAGGGTGAGGACGCCGCGGAGACGGCCGCCGACCCGGACGACGGCGACGCCGAGCCGGCCACCGGTGACGAGGCCGCGGAGTCCGAAGCGCCCCAGGAATCCGAGGACTCCGAGGAATCCGAGCAAGAGGACCCGCTGGTCGAGCTGAAGCGTCATCTGCGCTCCGCTCCCGGCGAGTGGTACGTCGTCCATTCCTACTCCGGCCACGAGAACCGCGTGAAGTCCCAGCTCGCGACGCGTACCGAGACCCAGGACATGGAGGACTACATCTTCGAGGTCCAGGTCCCGATGGAGGACGCGACCGAGGTCAAGAACGGCCAGAAGAAGATCGTCCGCCGGGTGCGGGTGCCCGGGTACGTGCTGGTGCGCATGGACCTGACCACCGAATCGTGGCGTGTGGTCCGCGACACCCCGGGCGTGACCGGCTTCGTCGGCAACGCGACCGACCCGACGCCGCTGAGCTTCGACGAGATCTACTCGCTGCTGGAGCCCTCCGTCGGCCTGCCGGAGAAGAAGCGCTCCTCGGGCGGCACTCCGAGCAAGCCCGCCGCCGCGCAGAAGATGCCCGATTTCCACGTGGGCGAGTCCGTCACCGTCATGGACGGTCCGTTCGAGACCATGCCGGCGACGATCTCCGAGATCCACGCGGAGACCCAGAAGCTCCAGGTGCTCGTGTCCATCTTCGGGCGCGAGACCCCGGTCGAGCTCGGCTTCGATCAGGTCACCAAGATCTGATCGGACCCGTTCGGCGCCGCGGCCTGCGCCGCGGCAGTACGACCAGGATCACCCTTGATCCCGGTCGACGCCGACGCGACGTGCAGGTAGCGTCGCACCGGACCTGACGCCGCCCCCGGCGCGCCCAGGTCCTCGCAGTGGGAGGAGCATGATGAGCTCCGCCCGGACCACGACACAGAGAGAAGAGCAATGGCTCCCAAGAAGAAGATCGCGAGCGTCATCAAGCTCCAGATCCAGGCCGGCCAGGCCACACCTGCGCCGCCCGTGGGTCCCGCGCTCGGCGCTGCCGGCGTGAACATGATGGAGTTCGTCAAGGCGTACAACGATGCGACCGCCGATCAGCGCGGCAACATCATCCCGGTCGAGATCACGGTCTACGAGGATCGCTCGTTCACCTTCATCACGAAGACCCCGCCGGCCGCTGAGCTCATCAAGAAGGCCGCCGGCCTCCAGAAGGGCTCGGCCACTCCGCATACGGACAAGGTCGGCACGATCACCCAGGCTCAGGTCCGCGAGATCGCGGAGACCAAGATGCCTGATCTGAACGCGAACGACATGGATACCGCGGCGAAGATCGTCGCCGGGACCGCTCGTTCCATGGGCATCACGGTGGAGGACTGACGAGATGGTATTCCGTAGCAAGGGTTACAAGGACAGCGCGGCCAAGGTCGAAGCGGGCCGCGAGTACTCGCCGCTGGACGCCCTGCGTCTGGCCCAGAAGACCTCCCCGGCGAAGTTCGACGCGTCCGTCGAGGTCGCCATGCGTCTGGGCGTCGACCCGCGCAAGGCCGATCAGATGGTCCGCGGCACGGTCAACCTGCCCAACGGCACCGGTAAGACCTCCCGCGTCATCGTCTTCGCGACCGGTGCGCAGGCCGACGCGGCCCTCGAGGCCGGGGCCGACGAGGTCGGCGACGACGAGCTCATCGAGAAGGTCGCCGGCGGCTGGACCGACTTCGACTCGGCCGTCGCCACGCCGAACCTGATGGGCAAGGTCGGTCGACTGGGCCGCGTGCTCGGCCCCCGCGGCCTCATGCCGAACCCCAAGACCGGCACGGTCACGATGGACACCGCCAAGGCCGTGTCCGACATCAAGGGCGGCAAGATCGAGTTCCGCACCGACCGTGCAGCGAACCTGCACTACCTGATCGGCAAGGTCTCCTTCACCGATCAGCAGCTGGTCGAGAACTACGTCGCCGCCCTCGATGAGATCCTCCGGCTGAAGCCGTCCTCCTCGAAGGGCCGCTACATCTCGAAGATCACCGTGTCCACCACCATGGGCCCGGGCATCCCGGTCGACGTGAACCGCACGCGCAACCTCCTCGAGGACACCGACGAGGCCTGATCCGGCAGTCTGATCGGGCCTGATCGAGCTCCTGCGAGCTTGTGGCCGGTCGGAGATCAGTCAGTCCGGTCCGGCACGGCCGGCCCGTCGCGCCATAGTTCGGCACCTGGGATTCATGCTCACTCGAGCATGCGTCCCAGGTGCCGAACTGCATTCGTGGGGCGGTGCTGTGAGGCACTTCGCTCCACGCGGGGTAGTGGCTCGCGCCGCGTCCCGGTAGTCTGTAGGCACCGAAGACCGCCGGTCGTCGCCCTCGACCCCGAGAGCGACCGAAGAAATCCCGCACGGGATGGCCTGCGCAGGTGTAGAAGCGACCTCGCACGGTCGTGCCCATCCGGTATGTGCCGGAGCCCTCGCGGCGCGGGCATCACGTGCGAATGAGGCCTCGACACCTGCGTGTCGAGGCCTTTTCCGTGCCTGAGGACGACTTCACCCGTCGGCGAGAGACCTCTGGAAGGAGGGCCATGGCGAATCCCGACAAGGTGGACGCCGTCTCGGAGATCGCGGATCTGTTCCGCGAGTCCGATGCCGCCGTCATCACCGAATATCGCGGGCTCAGCGTGGGGGAGCTCCAGGAGCTCCGCCGCTCACTGGGTTCCGAGACGACGTACGCCGTGGTGAAGAACACGCTCACGGAGATCGCCGCCCGCGAGGCCGGCATCACCGCTCTCGATGGCACGCTCAGCGGTCCGACCGCTATCGCCTTCATCAAGGGTGAGCCGGTGGAGCCTGCGAAGGCTCTGCGTGACTTCGCCAAGACGCACGACAGGCTCGTGATCAAGTCCGGTCTCTTCGAGGGCAAGGCGCTCTCGAAGGAGGACGTCCAGAAGCTCGCGGACCTCGAGTCCCGCGAAGCGATGCTGGCCTCGGCCGCCGGCGCCATGAAGGCGTCGCTGTCCAAGGCTGCCGCAACGTTCGCCGCGCCGCTGTCCAAGACGGCACGCGCCGTGGACGCACTGCGCGCCAAGCAGGAGGCCTGAGGCCCTCGGGCCCCACGCTTCCGCAGTCCGCAGCCTCAGGGCTGCACCCGGAGCCCCTGAGCGGGGCACCGGACCGCAAGACCTGGCGCAGTGCGCCGCCTTACACCGCAGGGACCACGTCCCGCTTACAGGAAGGAACGCCACCATGGCGAAGCTCAGCAACGACGAGCTCATCGAGGCTTTCAAGGAAATGTCCCTCATCGAGCTCTCCGAGTTCGTGAAGCAGTTCGAGGACGTCTTCGACGTCACCGCCGCCGCTCCCGCGGCCGTTGCCGCCCCGGCCGGCGGTGGCGGCGAGGCTGCACCCGCCGAGGAGGAGAAGGACGAGTTCGACGTCATTCTCGATTCGGCCGGGTCCGCCAAGATCGCCGTCATCAAGGAGGTGCGCGCCCTGACCTCCCTCGGTCTGAAGGAGGCCAAGGCGCTCGTCGACGAGGCCCCCAAGCCCATCCTCGAGGGCGTCAAGAAGGACGACGCCGAGGCCGCCAAGGAGAAGCTCGAGGAGGCCGGCGCGACCATCAGCCTCAAGTGATCACCGGCGCTCGCCCTGGCGAGCGCCTGGCTTGAGGGCGGTCTCACCGCCTGCAGACTCGCTCTGCTGCCCGAAGGGCCGTCCCGCTCCCGCGGGGCGGCCCTTCGTCGTGCCTGCGGTCCACGCGCTCACGCGCTGCGTCGGCGCGGCCGCGGAGTGCGACCGTGCGCCCGCGTGGCGCGACCGCGCGACACGAGACCCCCGCATCGCGCGCGGCCTGCTTGACTCCGGCGGGATTTGCGTCCATTCTGTCTGCCGTACGGAGCTGTTCCTGCCGCATGCGCCCCGCTGAGCCGAGCTCGCGGAGGCCGGTCGAGCCAGACGGGCAGGAGGCACCGGACGAAAATTTCCGCGCCAGGCATATAGCGGCCGACGCGGATGGACCGGCCACGTCGCGGGCCTTGTGTCCATCCGCGATTTTGTGTATGCTCAGTCCTTGCGCTGCGCGTCGCCCGTAGGTTCTGCTGCTCTGCTCGTCTTCGACGTCATTGTTGGCTGCTCTGCCTGCTCCACTGCCCTGACGGGTGTTCGCCGCGCCTGGGATTCCGTCATCGGCCTGTGGAAGGACCCCCCTTGGCTGCCTCGAGCACCGATCGCACCACCGACATCGCACTTCGCACCGCCTCCCCTCGCGTCACCTTCGCGAAGCTCGGCGACCCCATCGACGTTCCGGATCTGCTGAGTCTGCAGACCACCTCGTTCGACTGGCTGCTGGGCAACGAGCGCTGGCAGGAGCGTGCCGCCGAGGCCGCTGCCGCCGGTCGCGAGGACGTCCCGCAGAGCTCCGGGCTCGCGGACATCCTCGAGGAGATCTCTCCTATCGAGGACTTCGCGGGCAACATGTCCCTCTCCTTCCGGGACCACACCTTCGACGACCCGAAGTACACGGTCGAGGAGTGCAAGGAGAAGGACCTCACCTACGCCGCTCCGCTGTACGTCATCGCGGAGTTCATGAACAACGAGACCGGTGAGATCAAGACCCAGACGGTCTTCATGGGCGAGTTCCCGCTCATGACCGACAAGGGCACCTTCATCATCAACGGCACCGAGCGCGTCGTCGTCTCGCAGCTGGTCCGCTCCCCGGGTGTGTACTTCGAGGAGAACGTCGACAAGACCAGCGACAAGCACGTCTTCAGCGCGAAGGTCATCCCCTCGCGCGGCGCCTGGCTCGAGTTCGAGGTCGACAAGCGCGACCAGGTCGGCGTGCGCATCGACCGCAAGCGCAAGCAGTCGGTGACGACCCTGCTGCAGGCACTGGGCATGTCCCACAGCGACATCCTCGAGGAGTTCGGCGAGTTCGAGTCGATGCGCTCGACGCTGGAGAAGGACCGCATCTCCTCGCAGGACGAGGCGCTCATGGACATCTACCGCAAGCAGCGCCCGGGCGAGCCGCCCACGCGCGATGCGGGCGAGGCCATGCTCAACAACCTCTACTTCAACGCCAAGCGCTACGACCTCGCGAAGGTCGGTCGCTACAAGATCGGCAAGAAGCTCGGTCTCGAGGGCAGCCTGTCGGAGTCCACCCTCCGCCTCGAGGACATCGTCGCCACGATCAAGTACATCGTCGCCCTGCACGACGGCGTCGGGGAGTACACCAGCTCCGCCGGGAAGGCCGTGCGCGTCGAGACCGACGACATCGACCACTTCGGCAACCGTCGCATCCGTGCGGTGGGCGAACTGATCCAGAACCAGATCCGCACCGGTCTCTCCCGCATGGAGCGCGTCGTCCGCGAGCGCATGACCACGCAGGACGTCGAGGCGATCACCCCGCTCACGCTGATCAACATCCGGCCCGTCACCGCGGCGATCAAGGAGTTCTTCGGAACCTCCCAGCTCTCGCAGTTCATGGACCAGAACAACCCGCTGTCGGGCCTGACCCACAAGCGTCGCCTCTCGGCGCTCGGCCCGGGCGGCCTCTCCCGTGACCGCGCCGGCATGGAGGTCCGCGACGTCCACCCGTCGCACTACGGCCGCATGTGCCCGATCGAGACCCCTGAGGGCCCGAACATCGGCCTGATCGGCTCGCTGGCGACCTTCGCGCGGATCAACCCGTTCGGCTTCATCGAGACCCCGTACCGCAAGGTCGAGGGCGGCCTGGTCACCGACGAGATCGTCTACCTCACGGCGGACGACGAGGACCGGCACATCATCGCCCAGGCCAACGCCAAGATCGGCGAGGACGGGCGCTTCGTCGAGGACCAGGTGCTGGTGCGTCTGGCCGGCGGCGACCCCGACCTGGTCGATGCGGCCGACGTCGACTACATGGACGTCTCCGCGCGTCAGATGGTCTCCGTCGCCACCGCGATGATCCCGTTCCTCGAGCACGACGATGCCAACCGCGCCCTCATGGGCGCGAACATGCAGCGCCAGGCCGTGCCGCTGCTCCGCGCCGAGATGCCGCTGGTCGGCACCGGTATGGAGCGTCGCGCAGCGGTCGACGCGGGTGACGTGGTCGTCGCCGAGAAAGGCGGTGTCATCGAGGAGCTCTCGGCCGACCTCGTCGTCGTGATGGCCGACGACGGCACCCGGCAGACCTACCCGATCGGGAAGTTCCAGCGCTCCAACGCCGGCAACTCCTACAACCAGCGCGTGCTGTTCGACGAGGGTGACCGCGTCGAGGCCGGCTCGATCCTGGCCGACGGTCCCTCGACCGACCAGGGCGAGCTCTCGATGGGCAAGAACCTGCTGGTCGCCTTCATGTCGTGGGAGGGCCACAACTACGAGGACGGCATCATCCTGTCCTCGCGGCTGGTCCAGGACGACGTGCTCACCTCGATCCACATCGAGGAGCACGAGGTCGACGCCCGCGACACCAAGCTCGGCAAGGAGGAGATCACCCGGGACATCCCGAACGTCGGCGACGACGTGCTGGCCGATCTCGACGAGCGCGGCATCATCCGCATCGGCGCCGAGGTGGAGCCGGGCGACATCCTCGTCGGCAAGGTGACCCCGAAGGGCGAGACCGAGCTGACCCCGGAGGAGCGCCTGCTGCGCGCCATCTTCGGTGAGAAGGCCCGCGAGGTGCGCGACACCTCGCTGCGCGTTCCCCACGGCGAGTCCGGCACGGTCATCGGTGTGCGCGTGTTCACCGATGACGAGGACGGCGACATCCTCCCCACCGGTGTCAACGAGATGGTCCGCGTCTACGTGGCCCAGAAGCGCAAGATCACCGGCGGCGACAAGCTCGCCGGCCGCCACGGCAACAAGGGCGTCATCGCGAAGATCCTGCCGGTCGAGGACATGCCGTTCCTGGAGGACGGCACCCCGGTCGACATCATCCTCAACCCCATGGGCGTGCCCGGCCGCATGAACATCGGCCAGGTCATGGAGACCCACCTGGGCTGGATCGCGAAGTCCGGCTGGGACCTCGACCCCGAGGACGAGGCGTCGGCCGAGCTTCCCGAGGCGGCTCTGCACGGCGAGCCCGGCACCCCTGTGGCCGTCCCGGTCTTCGACGGCCTCTCGGCCGAGGAGGTCACCGGCCTGATCGCCAATCACAGCCCCAACCGGGACGGTGTGCGGATGGTCAAGGAGGACGGCAAGGCGCAGCTGTTCGACGGTCGCTCCGGCGAGCCGTTCCCGGAGCCGATCTCCGTGGGCTACATGTACATCCTGAAGCTCCACCACCTGGTGGACGACAAGCTGCACGCGCGGTCGACGGGCCCGTACTCGATGATCACGCAGCAGCCGCTGGGCGGTAAGGCCCAGTTCGGCGGCCAGCGCTTCGGTGAGATGGAGGTGTGGGCCCTCGAGGCCTACGGCGCCGCGTACGCCCTGCAGGAGCTGCTGACGATCAAGTCCGACGACATCTCCGGCCGCGTCAAGGTCTACGAGGCGATCGTCAAGGGCGAGAACATCCCGGAACCGGGTATCCCGGAGTCCTTCCGCGTGCTGCTGAAGGAAATGCAGTCGCTGTGCCTGAACGTGGAGGTGCTCTCCAGCGACGGCACCGCCCAGGAGGTGCGCGAGAGCGACGAGGAGGTCTTCCGGGCCGCCGAGGAGCTCGGCATCGACCTGTCCCGCCGGCCCCACGAGGGCGTCGGCTCCATCGAAGAGGTCTGAGCGACGGGAACCCGGGAGCGCGCAGCGGTCGCAGGAATCCCCGCACCTGCAGCGCCTCCCGGACCCCTCCCTCGGCCCCCCGTTCCCTCAGACCCCACGACTTCCGATCGAGAGAAGGACACCTGTGCTCGACGTCAACACCTTCGATGAGCTGCGCATCGGCCTCGCCACCGCCGATGACATCCGCGGCTGGTCCCACGGCGAGGTCAAGAAGCCGGAGACCATCAACTACCGCACCCTGAAGCCCGAGATGGACGGCCTGTTCTGCGAGCGCATCTTCGGCCCCACCCGGGACTGGGAGTGCTACTGCGGCAAGTACAAGCGCGTGCGCTTCAAGGGCATCGTCTGCGAGCGCTGCGGCGTGGAGGTCACCAAGTCCTCCGTGCGCCGTGAGCGCATGGGTCACGTGGAGCTCGCCGCTCCCGTCACCCACATCTGGTACTTCAAGGGCGTTCCCAGCCGTCTGGGCTACCTGCTCGATCTCGCGCCGAAGGATCTCGAGAAGATCATCTACTTCGCCGCGTACATGATCACCGCGGTGGACGAGCAGGCCCGCCACGAGGACATGCCGGAGCTGCAGGCCCGTTTCGACCTGGAGATCAAGGAGCTCGAGAACGAGCGCGACTCCGCGATCAACCAGCGTGCCGTCTCCGCCGAGAAGGACCTCGCCCAGCTCGAGGAGGAGGGCGCCAAGGCCGACGCGAAGCGCAAGGTCCGCGACTCCTCCGAGCGCGAGCAGTCCCAGATCCGCAAGAAGTACGACGCCGAGATCGCTCGCGTCACCGCGGTGTGGGAGCGCTTCAAGTCCCTGAAGGTCGCCGACCTCGAGGGTGACGAGCAGCTCTACCGTGCGATGAAGCTGCGCTACGGCACCTACTTCGAGGGCGGCATGGGCGCCGAGGCGCTCCAGAAGCGCCTGCAGGACTTCGACCTCGAGGGGGAGGCCCAGGCTCTCCGCGAGGTCATCGCCAACGGCAAGGGCCAGAAGAAGGCCCGCGCCCTGAAGCGCCTCAAGGTGGTCTCCGCCTTCCGCTCGACCACGAACTCGCCGGCCGGCATGGTCCTGGACTGCGTCCCGGTCATCCCCCCGGATCTGCGTCCGATGGTGCAGCTGGACGGTGGCCGTTTCGCGACCTCCGATCTCAACGATCTGTACCGTCGCGTGATCAACCGCAACAACCGCCTCAAGCGGCTGCTGGACCTCGGGGCTCCCGAGATCATCGTGAACAACGAGAAGCGCATGCTGCAGGAGTCGGTCGACTCGCTGTTCGACAACGGCCGGCGCGGCCGTCCGGTCACCGGACCGGGCAACCGCCCGCTGAAGTCGCTCTCGGACATGCTCAAGGGCAAGCAGGGGCGTTTCCGTCAGAACCTGCTGGGCAAGCGCGTGGACTACTCGGCGCGCTCGGTCATCGTCAACGGCCCGCAGCTGAGCCTGCACCAGTGCGGCCTGCCCAAGGGCATGGCGCTGGAGCTGTTCAAGCCCTTCGTCATGAAGCGCCTGGTCGAGCTCTCGCACGCGCAGAACGTGAAGGCGGCCAAGCGGATGGTCGAGCGGGCGCGTCCGGAGGTCTGGGACGTCCTCGAAGAGGTCATCACCGAGCACCCGGTGCTGCTGAACCGTGCCCCGACCCTGCACCGTCTGGGCATCCAGGCGTTCGAGCCGCAGCTCGTCGAGGGCAAGGCCATCCACCTCCACCCGCTCGTGTGCGCCGCGTTCAACGCGGACTTCGACGGTGACCAGATGGCTGTCCACCTGCCGCTGTCGGCCGAGGCCCAGGCCGAGGCCCGCATCCTGATGCTGTCCTCGAACAACATCCTCAAGCCCTCGGACGGCCGCCCGGTCACCATGCCCGCGCAGGACATGGTCATCGGTCTGTACCACCTCACCACCGTGCGCGAGGACGTCCCGGGCGCCGGGCGCTCCTTCGCCTCGGAGGCCGAGGCGATCATGGCCCATGATCGCGGCGAGCTGCACCTGAACGCCCCGGTGAAGATCCGCTTCACCGACATCGTTCCCGGCAACGACTGGGAGGCCCCGGAGGGGTGGACCGAGGGTGACCCGATCACCCTGGAGACCACTCTGGGCACCGTCTACTTCAACGAGGCGCTGCCGGAGGACTTCCCGTTCGTCCAGGGCCAGGTCGGCAAGAAGCGTCTGGGCGGCATCGTCAACGCGCTGGCCGAGAGCTACGACAAGGGTCAGGTCGCCGCGTCGCTGGACGCGCTGAAGTCCTACGGCTTCTCCTGGTCGACCCGCTCTGGTGCCTCCTTCGCGCTCTCGGACGTCGTCACCCCGCCGAACAAGGCGGAGATCGTCGCCCGCTTCGAGGCCAAGGCCGCCCAGGTCCAGGAGAACCGGGACCTCGGTCTGGTCTCCGAGGCCGAGCGCAACATGGAGCTCATCGACATCTGGACCGAGGCGACCAACGAGGTCGACAACGCCATGCGTGAGAACTTCGAGTCGACCAACACCATCTACCGGATGGTGGACTCGGGCGCCCGCGGCAACTGGATGCAGATCCGCCAGATCGCCGGCATGCGCGGCCTGGTGAACAACCCCAAGGGTGAGATCATCCCGCGCCCGATCCTCTCCAACTACAAGGAGGGGCTCTCGGTCCTGGAGTACTTCATCGCCTCGCACGGCTCCCGCAAGGGCCTGGCGGATACGGCGCTGAAGACGGCACAGTCCGGCTACCTCACCCGTCGTCTGGTCGACGTCTCGCAGGACGTCATCGTCCGCGAGGACGACTGCGGCACCACCAAGGGCCTGGTCATCCCGATCGCGGTCGAGGAGGCCGGCGCGCTGCGCACCCACGAGCACGTGGAGTCCACGGCGTACGGACGCGTCCTGGCCACTGCGGCCATCGGCGCCGACGGCGAGGAGGCGGCCCCGGCCGGCTTCGAGGTGGGCGACGTCCAGATCGAGCAGCTGGTCGCGGCCGGCGTGCGCGAGATCAAGATCCGCTCGGTGCTGACCTGCGATTCGGCAGTGGGCACCTGTGCCCAGTGCTACGGCCGCTCGCTCGCGACCGGCCAGCTGGTCGACATCGGCGAGGCCGTCGGCATCGTCGCGGCCCAGTCCATCGGTGAGCCCGGCACGCAGCTGACCATGCGTACGTTCCACTCCGGTGGTGTGGCCAGCGCCGACGGCGACATCACCCACGGTCTGCCCCGTGTCCAGGAGCTCTTCGAGGCCCGCACCCCGGCCGGCTTCGCGCCGATCACCGAGTTCGCGGGTCGCGCCGAGATCGAGGAGAACGACAAGCAGCGCCGGATCACCGTGACGCCGGACGACGGCTCCGACCCGGTCACCTACACGGTCTCCAAGCGTGTGACCCTGCTGATCGGCGACGGCGACCATGTCGCGGTCGGCCAGCAGCTCACGCAGGGCTCGGTGGACCCGAAGCAGGTCCTGCGCATCCTCGGCCCGCGCGCCGTGCAGCAGCACCTGGTCGACGAGGTGCAGAAGGTGTACATCTCGCAGGGCGTGGACATCCACGCCAAGCACATCGAGGTCATCGTGCGCCAGATGCTGCGTCGCGTGACGATCATCGAGTCCGGTGACACCGACCTGCTGCCCGGCGACTTCGCCGAGCGGGTCGCGTTCGAGCGCGAGAACCGCCGGATGCTCGCCGAGGGCGGGCAGCCCGCCTCCGGTCGTCCGGAGCTGATGGGCATCACCAAGGCGTCCCTCGCGACGGACTCGTGGCTGTCGGCGGCCTCCTTCCAGGAGACCACCCGCGTGCTCACCGAGGCCGCCCTGAACCGCAAGAGCGACTCGCTCATGGGGCTCAAGGAGAACGTCATCATCGGCAAGCTGATCCCCGCCGGGACCGGCCTGTCTCGGTTCCGCCGCATCGCGGTGGAGCCGACCGACGAGGCCAAGGCGCAGATGTACCAGGTGCCCGGATACGACGAGCTGGACTTCTCCGGCTTCGGTCAGACCGGTGCGGTGAACCTGGACGACATCGACTACGCCGATCCGTTCCGCACGGATTTCCGCTGAGTCGCTGACGGCTGCGGCGTCGTTGCGCTGAGGACCCTGCGGGGGTGCCCGGCGGACCGGCCCGCGTGACCGGCATGAGGGGCGGTCCCACTTCGGTGGGGCCGCCCCTCGTCGCGTCCGGGGACCCAGCGGAGCACTGTGCGGGCTGCGCAGTCCCTCCTGAGCCCGGCGTGGGCGTCGACGACGGGAACCGGGTTCGCGGGACCCGTGGGCGGGACCCGTGGGCGGGACCCGTGGGCGGCCCCGTGGGCGGCCCCGTGGGCGGCTCACGTGGGCGGATCCCGTGGGCGGGACGCGTGGGCGGGACCACGCGGCGCAGAGCCGACGGCCCGCCCGGCGTGACCTGTCGGACCCGGAAGTTCACGTGCGGGTAAAGACCTCTTGGGTGGGAGCCCAAACCCTCGTCGAACGCCTTCACAGCAGGCGAAAAGGACGAAACGATGGGTCCTGGCAGTTCCCGTGCGACCTTCCCCCGCTGCGCTTCGCCCCCGAACGCGCGCTCGTGCCGGAACGCCCGTGCCCCGCTCGGGGCACTCGCGCTCAGGCAACGACTGCCGCCCCGCTGTGGCGGCCGAGGAACAGGTGGAACAGTGAAGAAGACTCCGTGGATCATCGCGGCTGCGACCGCGGCCGTCGTCGGCGTCGGCGGCGGCGGAACGGCCTATGCCGTCTCCAACGAAGCCGCCGTGACGGTGTACGGCGAGCAGCAGCAGGTGCGTACGTTCAGCCCCACCGTCGCCGAGCTGCTCGAGGCCCAGGGCATCGAGGTCAAGGACACCGATATGGTCGTGCCCGGTCTCGGTGAGCAGGTCACTGACGGTATCGAGATCCAGATCATCGAGCGCACGCCGGTCACCGTGAGCATCGATGGCGAGGAGCAGGAGCTGCTGACCACCGGTGACACCGTCGCCGACGTGCTCGAGGAGGTCGACTACGACGCCGACGGCGCCGCCGTGACCCCGGCCCCCGAGACCGAGCTGTCCGAGGTGGAGGACGGCATCGACGTCGTCACCGCGAAGACCGTGACCTTCGTCGGCCAGCGCGGCCAGGACACCTTCACGATCGCTGCGAAGACGGTCGGCGAGGCGATGGAGCGTCTGCTCGGAGACATCGAGGACACCGACACGAGCGAGCCCGGCCGGGACACGGCTCTCGAGGACGGGGTGACGGTCCAGGTCACGCGCGTCCGCGAGGAAGAGCGGACCGAGACCGAGGAGATCCCGTTCGAGACCAAGACGGTTGAGGACGACGAGCTGCTCGAGGGCAAGACCAAGGTCACCACCGAGGGCAAGAAGGGCTCCAAGGAGAAGGTCTACGCCGAGAAGACCGTCGACGGGGAGGTCACCGAGTCCGAGCTGGTCTCGGAGGAGGTCGTCACCGAGCCGGTCACCGAGGTCATCGCCGAGGGCACCAAGCCGGCCCCGGAGCCCGAGCCCGAGCCGGAGCCCGAGAGCGACACCGAGGAGAAGTCGAGCAGCTCCGACTCCTCCGACGAGGCGAAGGAGCGCTCCGGCAGCAAGTCCAGCCGCAGCTCGGAGCGCGAGGAGAACGACGGGAACACCGGCGCGTCCGCACCGTCGGTGTCCTCCGGCTCCGTGTGGGACCGTCTCGCCCAGTGCGAGTCCGGTGGTGACTGGTCGATCAACACGGGCAACGGCTTCTACGGAGGCCTGCAGTTCACGAAGTCGACCTGGCGCGCGTTCGGTGGCGGCAAGTACGCCTCCTCGGCGCACCTGGCCACCCGCGAACAGCAGATCGAGATCGCCAAGAAGGTCCAGGCCGGCCAGGGCTGGGGCGCATGGCCGTCCTGCACCGCGAAGCTCGGCATCCGCTGACCCGAGGCGTCACGGCCGGTTCGCCCGAGACCGGCAGCACATCACGAGCGCGCCGCGAACTCCTCGCGGCGCGCTCGTGGTCTGTCGAGGCCGCCCGCGTCGGCGCCCATCTGCTAGGGCGCCCGCGTCGGCGCCCACCTGCTATGGCGCCCGCAAAAAGATGGTCGCCAGCGTCGGGTCACCCCCATTTTCGGACGTGCACCTGCGCTCACGGCCATTTTGTGGTGGGAGAAGCCGAGGCAGGCCGCCGCGCGCGCTGAGGCGTGCCCTCATCCCGGTGCCACCCCCGGGCGCCGGACCCTCCCGCGCCGTCACGAGCCGTGATGTGATCTGCGTCGGAACCAGGCACAAGCTTTGACCGCATGCACGCGGCCTCAGTAGACTGCCGTTGCGTCCGGAGTGCCCTCTGGTCGTGACCCGGGACGAGATCCGCGAAAACCCTTCGGGGCAGCCGCGGATTGGTGTCCCCCGCGAGGAGCGGATCCTTGCGGCGTGCCCGATTTACGGAACCGGCGGCCATGCCCGGCCCCGTCCCGCGGGCGCCGATCACGGTCCTTCCGGACGCCCGTCGGGTGCCATCACTCGTCGGGCGGGTCGAACCGCTGACCATCCTCGGGCATGGGGACGGCGATTCGGGTCGCCGACCGTGCGAGCGGTCGAAGAAGTCGATCCGTCGGTGCGAACAGCGCCGATGGCTGAACAGAAAGAGAAGCTGTGCCCACAATCCAGCAGTTGGTGCGCAAGGGGCGGGACGCCAAGTCCACCGCCTCGAAGACGCCCGCGCTCAAGGGTTCGCCCCAGCGCCGCGGCGTCTGCACGCGCGTCTACACCCAGACTCCCAAGAAGCCGAACTCGGCACTGCGCAAGATCGCGCGTGTGCGCCTCTCGAGCGGCATCGAGGTGACCGCCTACATCCCCGGCGTCGGCCACAACCTGCAGGAGCACTCCATCGTGCTCGTCCGCGGCGGCCGTGTGAAGGACCTGCCGGGCGTGCGCTACAAGATCGTGCGTGGCTCCCTCGACACCCAGGGCGTGCGCGGCCGTCAGCAGGCCCGCTCCCGCTACGGCGCGAAGAAGGAGAAGAAGTAATGCCTCGTAAGGGCCCCGCTCCCAAGCGCCAGCTGGTCGTCGACCCCGTCTACGGCTCGCCGATCGTCACCCAGCTCATCAACAAGATCCTCCTGGACGGCAAGAAGACCGTCGCCGAGGGGATCGTCTACGACGCCCTCGAGGGCTGCCGTGCCAAGAACGACCAGGATCCGGTCGTGACCCTGAAGAAGGCGCTGGACAACATCCGTCCCAGCCTCGAGGTCCGCTCCCGCCGCGTCGGCGGTGCGACCTACCAGGTCCCGATCGAGGTCAAGCCGGGCCGTGCGACCACGCTGGCGCTGCGCTGGCTGGTCAGCTACTCCCGCGCGCGTCGTGAGCACACGATGACCGAGCGTCTGATGAACGAGATCCTCGACGCCTCCAACGGCCTCGGCGCCGCTGTCAAGCGTCGCGAGGACACCCACAAGATGGCCGAGTCCAACCGGGCCTTCGCCCACTACCGCTGGTGAGTTCCGGTGGGGTCCGTCCCGTGCGGGCGGACCCCACCGACTGCCCTCCGGCACGTCGACCAGCTCCCGTTCTGCAGAAAGGCATAGCCCGTGGCACTCGCAGTGCTCAGTGACCTCACAAAGGTCCGAAACATCGGCATCATGGCCCACATCGATGCCGGTAAGACCACCACGACCGAGCGCATCCTGTACTACACCGGGGTCAACTACAAGATCGGTGAGACCCACGACGGCGCCGGCACGATGGACTGGATGGAGCAGGAGAAGGAGCGCGGCATCACCATCACGTCCGCCGCGACCACCTGCTACTGGCACGACAGCCAGATCAACATCATCGACACCCCGGGCCACGTCGACTTCACCGTCGAGGTGGAGCGCTCGCTGCGCGTGCTCGACGGTGCGGTCGCCGTGTTCGACGGCAAGGAGGGCGTGGAGCCCCAGTCGGAGACCGTGTGGCGCCAGGCCGACAAGTACGACGTCCCGCGCATCTGCTTCGTCAACAAGATGGACAAGCTCGGCGCCGACTTCTTCTTCACCGTCCAGACGATCATCGACCGTCTGAAGGCCAAGCCGCTGGTGATGCAGGTGCCGATCGGCTCGGAGAGCGACTTCAACGGCATCGTCGACCTGGTCGAGATGAAGGCCTACGAGTGGCCCGAGGTCTTCCCCGAGGACATGCCCAAGTTCGGCAAGAAGAAGGGCGACGCTGCTCTCGGCCAGTACCAGGTCGAGATCCCGATCCCCGAGGACGTCCAGGACACGGTCGACGAGTACCGCGCCAAGCTGGTCGAGGACGTCGCCGAGAGCTCCGAGGAGCTCATGGACAAGTACCTCGAGGAGGGCGACCTCACCGTCGACGAGCTCAAGTCCGGTATCCGGGCCCTGACCGTCAACTCCGAGGCGTACCCGATCTTCCTGGGCTCCGCGTTCAAGAACAAGGGCGTCCAGCCCATGCTCGACGCGGTCATCGACTACCTGCCCTCCCCGCTGGACGTGCCCCCGATGGTCGGCCACAAGCCGGGCGACGAGGACACCGAGCTGACCCGTAAGCCCGACTGGGACGAGCCCTTCTCCGGCCTCGCCTTCAAGGTCGCCGCGCACCCGTTCTTCGGGACGCTGACTTACGTGCGCGTCTACTCCGGCCAGGTCAAGACCGGCGAGCAGATCCTCAATGCCACCACCGGCAAGAAGGAGCGCGTCGGGAAGCTGTTCCAGATGCACTCGAACCAGGAGAACCCGGTCGAGGAGGCCTTCGCGGGCCACATCTACGCGTTCGTCGGCCTGAAGGACACCACCACCGGTGACACCCTGACCGACTCGTCGAACCCGATCCAGCTCGAGTCCATGAGCTTCCCCGACCCGGTCATCAACGTGGCCATCGAGCCCAAGACCAAGGGCGACCAGGAGAAGCTGGGCGTGGCCATCCAGAAGCTCGCCAAGGAGGACCCCACCTTCCAGGTGGAGCTGGACGAGGAGACCGGCCAGACGGTCATCAAGGGCATGGGCGAGCTGCACCTCGACATCCTCGTGGACCGCATGCGCCGCGAGTTCAAGGTCGAGGCCAACATCGGCAAGCCCCAGGTGGCCTACCGCGAGACGATCAAGCGCACGGTGGAGAAGTACGACTTCACCCACAAGAAGCAGACCGGCGGCTCCGGCCAGTTCGCGAAGGTGCAGATCACCTTCGAGCCTCTGACCGATGCCGAGGAGGGCGTGTTCTACGAGTTCGAGAACAAGGTCACCGGCGGTCGCATCCCGCGCGAGTACATCCCGAGCGTGGACGCGGGCATCCAGGACGCGCTGGAATCCGGCATCATCGCCGGCTACCCGGTGGTCAACGTCAAGGCCAGCCTGATCGACGGCGCCTTCCACGACGTCGACTCCTCGGAGATGGCGTTCAAGATCGCCGGCTCCATGGCTGCCAAGGAAGCCCTCCGCCAGGCGAAGCCCGTGCTCCTCGAGCCGGTCATGAGCGTCGAGGTCCGCACTCCGGAGGACTACATGGGAGAAGTCATCGGCGACCTGAACGCGCGACGCGGTCAGGTGCAGTCGATGGAGGACGTGAGCGGGATCAAGGCCATCCGTGCTCTCGTCCCGCTGTCCGAGATGTTCGGGTACGTCGGCGACCTGCGGTCCAGGACCCAGGGGCGTGCGATGTACACGATGCAGTTCGACAGCTACGCGGAGGTCCCCTCCAGCATCTCGGAAGAGATCGTCGCGAAGACCCGGGGCGAGTGAGAAGCCGAGGGAACGGGTAGGCTCCTTCTCCTGTTCCCCCGCGCTTCCATCGGACCTCCGTCCTCGTGGACGGAACCCGATCCCGATCCAGAAGTACCACGATAAGAAGTCCTAGGAGGACACCACCATGGCGAAGGCCAAGTTCGAGCGGAACAAGCCGCACGTCAACATCGGCACCATCGGTCACGTCGACCACGGCAAGACCACGCTGACCGCTGCGATCTCCAAGGTCCTGTACGAGCAGTACCCGGACCTGAACGAGCGTCGAGACTTCGATCAGATCGATAACGCGCCGGAAGAGAAGCAGCGCGGCATCACGATCAACATCTCGCACATCGAGTACCAGACGGAGAAGCGTCACTACGCGCACGTCGACGCTCCCGGCCACGCCGACTACATCAAGAACATGATCACCGGTGCGGCCCAGATGGACGGTTCGATCCTCGTGGTCGCCGCCACCGACGGTCCGATGGCGCAGACCCGCGAGCACGTGCTGCTCGCCCGCCAGGTCGGCGTGCCCTACATCGTCGTCGCCCTGAACAAGGCCGACATGGTGGAGGACGAGGAGATCCTCGAGCTCGTCGAGATGGAGGTCCGCGAGCTGCTGGCTTCCCAGGACTTCGACGAGGACGCCCCCGTCATCCAGGTCTCCGCGCTCAAGGCCCTCGAGGGCGACGAGAAGTGGGTCAAGTCCGTCCAGGACCTGATGGCCGCTGTGGACGACAACGTTCCGGATCCGGAGCGCGACATGGACAAGCCGTTCCTCATGCCCGTCGAGGACGTCTTCACCATCACCGGTCGCGGCACCGTCGTCACCGGCAAGGTCGATCGCGGCAAGCTCGCCATCAACTCGGAGGTCGAGATCCTCGGCATCCGTGAGGCGCAGAAGACGATCGTCACCGGTATCGAGATGTTCCACAAGCAGATGGACGAGGCGTGGGCCGGCGAGAACTGCGGTCTGCTCCTGCGCGGTACCAAGCGCGAGGACGTCGAGCGCGGCCAGGTCGTCGTGAAGCCGGGCACCATCACCCCGCACACGAACTTCGAGGCGCAGGTCTACATCCTCTCCAAGGACGAGGGCGGGCGTCACAACCCGTTCTACTCGAACTACCGCCCGCAGTTCTACTTCCGCACCACCGACGTCACCGGCGTCATCACGCTGCCCGAGGGCACCGAGATGGTCATGCCCGGCGACAACACCGAGATGTCGGTCGAGCTGATCCAGCCGATCGCCATGGAGGAGGGCCTCGGCTTCGCCATCCGTGAGGGTGGCCGCACCGTGGGCTCCGGCCGGGTCACCTCGATCCAGAAGTGATCTGCGCGGGGGAGACCCCGTTGCGGTGAGGCGGCCGTGCACACGGTCGCCGCATCATCCAGAAGGCCCCGGACCGGGTTGACCGGTCCGGGGCCTTCTGCATGCCCGGCTGTCCGTGCCGTCCCCGGCCCCGGTTCCGCCGGGCTTCGCGCGGTGGGTGTCTGCGTCCCGAGGCCGCAGATGAGACTGGGAGGCCATACCCCGTCGGTCCGGAAAGCGGTGGGTGGTCACGTCCTGCCGGTCACAGCGTCCTGCCGGTCACAGAAGAGCCCCTGGCCCGCCGCTAAGCGGGGCAGGGGCTCTCGTCGGTGGAGGAGGCCGATCGGCACGTCAGCTCAGCGCTCCGAGCTGCCACGCTCCTGGTTCTCCTGCGCCTCCTGCCCGTGCTCCGGCGGCCGGTCGGCATCGAACTGGCCGTAGCCGCGGCCGCCGGCGGCGTCGAACTGCCCGGCGTCCGGCTGCGGGACCCCGTACTCCTCACCGGACGCGGCCTGTGTCTGCGGAGCCTGGCCGGACCCGGCCTCACCCTGCACGGACTCGCCCTGCATGGACTGGCCGTGCATCGGAGTGCCGGCGGGCTGGCCGAAGCTGGGGCGGCCGCTGCGGGAGCGGCCCTCCGCGGTCGGCTGAGGCGCTGCGGCCGGAGCCGGCTGACCGTAGGTGGGGCGGGAGCGCCCGCCGGGCTGCGGTGACCCTGGCTGCTGGGCGTCCGGCTGCTGGGAGCCCGACGGCGGGCCTGCGGCCTGTCCGGGCCCAGGGTGCTGCGGCGAGGGCTGCTGCGGGGAGGGCTGCTGCGGGGACTGCCAGGACTGGCCGTACCCGGCGGCCGGCGGCGTCTGACCGCCGTGCCCGGGCAGTGCGGTGGCCGGCGACTGCGGCGCCGCCGCGGGGGAGGCGCCGGTCTCGGCCAGCAGGCGGCGCGCCTGATCAGCGTGCTTGTGCTCGACCAGGAGCTCGTACTGCATCGGGATCGTGGCGGTCATGGAGGTGAAGTCCCGCCGGCCACCGGTCATGGCGTACCCGATCACGGCCCACACCGTGAAGAACACGATGCCCATCAGGATGCTGGTCAGGATGACCATGACGTTGCTGGGCGTGATCAGCATCAGCAGCAGTCCCAGGAACAGGCCCATCCACAGTCCCGACAGCACGCCCTGGCCCACCACGCGGCCCCAGGTCTTGCGTCCCGTGACGCGCTCCATGAGCTTGAGATCGGTGCCGACGATCAGGGTGCTCTGGACGGGGAACTGGTTGTCGGCGAGGGTGTCGACGACGGACTGCACTTCCTGGTACGTGCTGTAGACACCGAGGGACCGCGGGTACTCCAGGTCGTACAGGCGCGCGGTCAGGGGGGAGGCGGTGTGCGGTGGCTGACTCATGGCCCCACGGTAGAACAGGGGGCCGCGCCCGGGCTGAAGCTTGTCCGAACGGTCGCTGGACACGTCAGGGCGTGCGTCGGTGGCATCACCGGGGCGGAGCAGCCGATTACGATCGGGACTCGCTCCGAGCGTATGAGGCTCACGTCACACGCGCTGTGGGTATGGTCCGTGCCACTGCATCACGTCCCTGACACCACTCGACGAAGAGGCCACGATGAACGACTCCGAGAGCTCCTCGCTGGAGACCCCGCTGGACCGCCTGGGCGCCTCGCGCCGTCGGTTCCTCGCACTCGCTTCCTCCGGTACCGGTGCGGCCGCGCTGAGCGCCTGCGCCGCGGGCGGCGGCGGGGGAGACGATGACAGTGGCGGTGCTGCCCCGGAGGGCGGTGGGGACGTCAGCGACGACAACCCCTTCGGCGTCGCGGGCTCCGACCCCGTCGAGGTGATCGTCTTCGACGGTGGCTACGGGGACCAGTACGCCGTCGATGCGGGGGAGAAGTACTCCGAGCTGTACCCCGACGCCGAGGTCGACGTCAGCTCGACCGTGAACATCCAATCCGACCTCCAGACCCGGTTCATCGGCGGGGACCCGCCGGACCTGTTCGACAACGCCGGTGCCCAGTCGATGAACGCCAGCGCTCTGATCTCCGAGGGCAGCATCGCCGACATCGGCGCCCTGATCGAGGCACCGTCGCTGGATGGCGGCACCGTCGGGGAGTCGCTGCTTCCCGGCGTGCTGGATCCGGGCACGTACTCCGGCACGGTCTACGCGATCAACTACGTCTACGAGATCTTCGCCCTGTGGTACTCGGCCAGCCAGTTCGAGGAGAAGGGCTGGGAGCCGCCCCGCACGTGGGACGAGGTGATGACCATCGCCGAGGCCGCGGCGAGCGAGGACCTGGCGATGTTCCCCTGGGGTGGTCAGAACGCCGCGGACTACTACCACGAGCTCGCGCTGTCGATGGCGATCAAGGAGGCCGGCCCGGACCTGTCCCGCAAACTCGACCTGCTCGAGGACGATGCCTATCACCAGGACGCCGTCGTCGCCGCCTTCACCGCCATCGAGGACGCTGTCTCGGCCGGCTACTTCATGGCCGGCGGGGCCGGGATCCAGCACACCGAGGCCCAGACCCAATGGGTCACCGGCAATGCCGTCATGTACCCGTCGGGGTCCTGGATCGAGAACGAGCAGGCCGGTGTCACGCCCGAGGACTACCGGATGACGGGTGTGCCGGCTCCGATGCTCACGGACGCCGCCGCCATGGGCGAGGCCGCGGTCCACGGCACCGCCGGCGAGCCCTTCTTCGTACCCGCCGAGGCCGCCAACGGCGCCGGGGGCATGGAGTTCCTGCGCATCATGCTGTCGAAGCAGCAGTGCCAGAACTTCTCGGAGATCACGTCCTCCATGACCGTCGTCAAGGACACCATTCCCGAGGACGCCTTCGGCTCCACGGCGCTCGCTTCGGTCAACGAGATGATCACGGCTGCCGGCGAGGACGTCTTCAACTACAACTTCGCTGCCTGGTACAACATGGGCACCGTGTTCAAGCCGCTGTGGGCGGAGTTCCTCAACGGCGACATCACCGCCGACCAGGCCATCGAGCGGTCGCAGGCCGCCATCGACGAGGTCCGCGAGGACGAAGGTATCGAGAAGTTCGACGTCGAGTGATGGCAGCGGTCCCCACCTCCGCGCCCCCGGCGGGCCCCAGGCGCTCGCGGGGGGCGCGGAACCGCCTCACCCCCGGTCGGCTCCTGTTCTTCGCACTCTTCCTGGGCCTGCCGCTGCTGGTCTACGTGCTGTTCGTGGTCTCCCCGTTCCTGCAGGCGTTCTACTACTCGCTGACCGACTGGCGCGGCCTGTCCCAGGCTCCGCGATTCATCGGGCTGGACAACTACGTCTCCCTGTTCCAGGACCCGGGATTCCGCAGGGCCCTGGCCAACAACCTGATCTACATGATCGTGCTGCCCACGATCACCATCACGCTCGCCTTCGCGCTCGCCGTGCTGGTCACCGTGGGCGGGGACAGCCGCGGCCGGATCCAGGGCATCCGGGGCGCCACCATCTATCGGGTGGTCAGCTTCTTCCCCTACGTGATCCCCGCGGTCGTCGTCGGCATCCTGTTCGCCTTCATCTACTCGCCCAACGGCGGCCTGCTCAACGGCATCCTCAACGTGCCGCTGGGTCTGTTCGGCCAGGAGGTGCACATCGGCTGGCTCGGTGATCGGCGATTCGCGCTCGCCGCGATCATCGCGGCCGTGGTCTGGAGCCTCGTCGGCTTCTACATGGTGCTGTTCGTCGCCGCCATCAAGTCGGTCCCGGCCGAGGTCATCGAGGCGGCCCGCATCGACGGGGCGGGGCGCCTGCGCCTCGCGGTCGGCGTCATCCTGCCGATGGTGCGGGAGAACGTCTCCACCGCCGCCGTGTACATGGGGATCCTGGCGCTGGACATGTTCGTCTACGTCAGCGTCATGACGCCCACCGGCGGCATCGGCAAGAGCACCGACGTGGTCTCGCGCCTGCTGTACGAGACGGCCTTCACCAGCTCGCAGTTCGGGCGCGCCTCGGCGATGGGCGTGGTCATGGCGCTGCTGACGATGCTGATGGCCGTGATCGTGCTGTTCTCCACCCGGGAGAGGGAGCGCCGATGAGCACCGAGACCCCGACGCAGAACGCCCCGTCGGCCCCCGATCTTGCCGTGCCCGCCTCGCGGCGGACGAAGCGCACGGGCGGCGATCGCGCCTTCGGCATCCTCGCGCAGACGATCCTGGCCGCGTGGGCGCTGGTGGTGGTGCTGCCGCTGATCTGGACGGTCTTCAGCTCGTTCAAGACCTCGCGCGGCATCCTCGCCTCCCCGTTCGCGCTGCCCGAACGGCTGAACCTCGACAACTTCGTGCGGGCGTGGGAGCAGGCGGGCATCGGCCGGTTCTTCGGGAACACGGTGCTCGTGGTCGGCTGCGCCCTGGTGCTGGTGATGCTGCTGGGAGCGATGTGCGCCTACGTGCTCGCGCGCTACGAGTTCCCCGGCCGGCGGATCATCTATTACGCCCTGATCGCGGGGCTGACGTTCCCGCTCTTCCTGGCCGTGGTGCCGCTGTTCTTCATCATGGAGTCGATGCAGATCCGGGGCACCTACTTCGGGCTGATCATGGCCTACGTGGGCTTCGCCCTCCCGTTCACGGTCTTCTTCCTCTACGCCTTCTTCCGGCAGCTGCCCGAGGAGATCTCGGAGGCCGCGGCGATCGACGGGGCGGGGGATTTCCGCACCTTCTTCCAGGTGATGCTGCCGATGGCGGGCCCCGGGATGGCCAGCGTGACCATCTTCAACTTCCTCGGGCTGTGGAACCAGTTCCTCATCCCCGTGGTGCTCAACACCGACCGCGACAAGTTCGTGCTCGCCCAAGGCCTCGTCAACATGCAGGCCCAGCAGGGCTACAACTCGGACTGGGCGGCGATGTTCGCCTCCGTGACGATCACGATCCTGCCGGTGCTGATCGTCTACATGATCTTCCAGCGTCAGCTGCAGGGCGGGATGGACCCCAGCACGAACAAGTGACCGCCTCCGCGCTGGACGTCGGGCGCCGCGCCGTCGACGAGGCCCGACGTCATCCTGCTCCGCCGACGGGCGCGATGCCCGTGTGACCGGGTGCACCCGGGGTCCTCTTGTGGCCTCGAGTGCGCGTCTGGCAGACTGTTCGAGTTGTCTGCGCGGGCCGACATGCCCGGTTCCGTTCTCCATGGTCTCCGGATCACGGCGAATGATCACCGGATGAGGTCCGTCCCGAGGATGCGAACGATGCACCTGCATCGAGTGCGCATCGTCAGAGGGAAGAAGTCGCAGAAGCAGCCGATCCTCGGTGGCCGAACGCTGGATTCTTATGTCCCGCGGAGGCCGACACGCCCGTCCTCGGGTGCCGGGGTCGGGTGCATCCATGCCAGACGAAGAAGAGAGACAGGACGCCATGGCGGGACAGAAGATCCGCATCCGGCTCAAGTCGTACGACCACGAAGTGATCGACAGCTCGGCGCGCAAGATCGTCGACACGGTCTCCAGCGCGGGCGCGACTGTTGTGGGCCCGGTGCCGCTGCCGACCGAGAAGAACGTGTTCGTCGTCATCCGGTCGCCGCACAAGTACAAGGACTCCCGTGAGCACTTCGAGATGCGCACGCACAAGCGACTGATCGACATCGTCGATCCCACGCCCAAGGCCGTGGACTCGCTCATGCGCCTCGATCTGCCGGCGGACGTCAACATCGAGATCAAGCTCTGAGGCAGGTGGACATGAGCAACGAACTGACGGGTCAGAGCGCCCGCCCCGTGTCCGGCGTGCTCGGCACCAAGCTCGGCATGACCCAGGTCTGGGACGAGAACGGAAAGCTCGTCCCCGTGACCGTCGTGCAGACCGGTGCGAACGTCGTCACCCAGATCCGCTCCGTCGAGAACGACGGATACGACGCCGTGCAGATCGCCTACGGGCAGATCGATCCGCGCAAGGTCTCGCAGCCGCTGCGCGGCCACTTCGACAAGGCCGGCGTGACCCCGCGCCGTCACCTGGTCGAGCTGCGCACCGCTGACGCCACCGACTACTCGCTGGGTCAGGAGATCGACGCGTCGATCTTCGAGGCCGGCCAGAAGGTCGACGTCGTCGGCACCTCCAAGGGCAAGGGCACCGCGGGCGTCATGAAGCGCCACGGCTTCGCCGGTGTCGGTGCCTCCCACGGTGCGCACCGCAACCACCGCAAGCCCGGTTCCATCGGCGGCGCCGCCACGCCCGGTCGCGTCTTCAAGGGCCAGCGCATGGCCGGCCGCATGGGCAGCGCCCGAACCAGTGTCCAGAACCTGACCGTTCACGCGGTCGACGTCGAGAAGGGCCTCGTGCTCGTCAAGGGTGCCGTTCCCGGCCCCAAAGGCGGGCTCGTGCTGGTCCGCTCGGCCGTCAAGAGCCCCGCGAAGGAGGCCTGAGCCCGATGGCAGCGAATCTGACTGTCGACGTGCTCGATCCGGCCGGCACCAAGTCCGGCACCGTCGAGCTGCCCGCGTCGATCTTCGACGTGCAGACCAACGTGCCCCTGATCCACCAGGTGGTCGTCGCCCAGCAGGCGGCGTCCCGTCAGGGCACCCACAAGGCCAAGACCCGCGCCGAGGTGCGTGGCGGCGGCAAGAAGCCCTGGAAGCAGAAGGGCACCGGTCGTGCCCGTCAGGGCTCCCTCCGCGCCCCGCAGTTCACCGGTGGCGGCACCGTCCACGGCCCCGTCCCCCGCGAGTACAGCCAGCGCACCCCGAAGAAGATGAAGGCTGCCGCTCTGCGCGGTGCCCTCTCGGATCGGGCCCGCAACGGCCGCGTCCACGTGGTCTCGTCCCTCCTCGACGGCAATGCGCCGTCGACGAAGGCCGTCCGCACCACCCTGTCCCACGTCTCCGACCGCCGGCACGTGCTGGTCGTCGTGCGTCGTGACGACGACCTGGGCGCGCTGAGCTCGCGCAACCTGCCCACCGCGCACGTCCTGTACGCGGACCAGGTGAACACCTACGACGTCATGCTCTCCGACGACGTGGTCTTCACCGCCGGTGCGCTGGAGGACTTCGTCGCCCAGGCCACCGTGTCCCTGCCCACCTCGTCCTTCGCCGCGGCGAAGAACGCGTCGTCGGCCCCGGCCGCCGCCGCGCAGGAGGCCCCGGCCTCCGACGACGAGGACGGCGCCCAGGCCGCTGAGGCCGCCGAGCCCGCCAAGGAGGAGTCGAAGTGACCGTGCTGAACAAGGATCCCCGCGACGTCCTGCTGGCCCCGGTCGTCTCCGAGAAGAGCTACGGGCTGATGGACGAGGGCAAGTACACCTTCCTGGTGGACGCCCGCGCCAACAAGACCGAGATCAAGATCGCCGTCGAGTCCATCTTCGACGTCAAGGTCTCCTCGGTGAACACGATCAACCGTCAGGGCAAGTCGCGCCGCACGCGCTTCGGGACCGGCAAGCGCAAGGACACCAAGCGCGCCGTGGTCACCCTGACTGACGGAGCCATCGACATCTTCGGAGGGTCGGTCGCCTGAGGCGGCCGATATCCGAGGAGCCGAAGAGAGTCTGAGGGAAACCCACATGGCAATTCGTAAGAGCAAGCCGACCACGCCCGGTCGTCGCGGCTCGAGTGGCGCCGACTTCGTCGAGGTCACCCGCGACACCCCTGAGAAGTCGCTGGTCCGCCCGCTGTCCAAGTCGGGCGGGCGCAACAGCAACGGCCGCATCACCTCCCGTCACCGGGGCGGCGGCCACAAGCGTGCCTACCGTGTCATCGACTTCCGTCGCCACGACAAGGACGGCGTCGGTGCCAAGGTCGCGCACATCGAGTACGACCCCAACCGCACCGCGCGCATCGCGCTGCTGCACTACACCGACGGCGAGAAGCGCTACATCCTCGCCCCGGCGAAGCTGCGTCAGGGCGACTGGATCGAGAACGGTCCGGAGTCGGACATCAAGCCCGGCAACAACCTGCCGCTGCGCAACATCCCGCTGGGCACCGTGATCCATGCGATCGAGCTGCGCCCCGGCGGCGGTGCCAAGATCGCCCGCAGCGCCGGCGCCTCCGTGCAGCTGGTCGCCAAGGAAGGACCGTACGCGCAGCTGCGCATGCCGTCCGGCGAGATCCGCAACGTCGATGCCCGCTGCCGCGCCACCATCGGTGAGGTCGGCAACGCGGAGCAGTCCAACATCAACTGGGGCAAGGCCGGCCGCATGCGCTGGAAGGGCAAGCGCCCTCACGTGCGTGGCGTCGTCATGAACCCCATCGACCACCCGCACGGCGGCGGCGAGGGCCGCACCTCCGGTGGTCGGCATCCGGTGTCGCCCTGGGGTCAGCCCGAGGGCCGTACCCGGCGACCCGGCAAGGAGAGCGACAAGCTCATCGTGCGCCGCCGCCGGACCGGCAAGAAGCGCTGATAGGGAGAACCACAGACTATGCCTCGCAGTATCGCCAAGGGCCCGTTCGTCGACGATCACCTCCAGAAGAAGGTGGACGCTCAGAACGAGAAGGGCACCAAGAACCTCATCAAGACCTGGTCGCGTCGTTCGGTCATCACGCCGGACTTCCTCGGCCACACCTTCGCAGTGCACGACGGCCGCAAGCACGTCACGGTGTTCGTCACCGAGGCCATGGTCGGCCACAAGCTCGGCGAGTTCGCTCCCACGCGGACTTTCAAGGGCCACGAGAAGGACGACAAGAAGGGCCGCCGCCGCTGACCTCGGTCACGCGGCAGCACCATCAGCAATCCGAAGAAAGCAGGACAGCAATGGAAGCCAAGGCGCAGGTGCGGTACCTCCGCATGTCGCCCATGAAGGCTCGCCGCGTTGTGGACCTGATTCGTGGCAAGAGCACGGCCGAGGCCCTGGACACTCTGCGGTTCGCCCCGCAGGGAGCCAGCGAGCCCGTCCTCAAGCTCGTCGAGTCCGCGATCGCCAACGCGCGGGTGAAGGCAGATCAGGCGGGGGAGCGCTTCGATGAGCGCGAACTCGTCGTCTCCTCCGCATTCGTCGATGAGGGCCCGACCATGAAGCGGTTCCAGCCGCGCGCACAGGGTCGAGCCTTCCAGATCAAGAAGCGCACCAGCCACGTCACCGTGGTGGTCGCTCCCGTGAACAAGTAAGGAGTCCCGAATGGGCCAGAAGGTCAATCCGAACGGGTTCCGCCTCGGGATCACCACGGAGCACAGCAGCCGGTGGTTCGCCGACTCCTCCAAGGAGGGTCAGCGTTATCGCGACTACGTGAAGGAAGACGTCGCGATCCGCAAGCTCATGTCCAAGGGGCTCGAGCGCGCCGGCATCTCCAAGGTCGAGATCGAGCGCACCCGTGATCGTGTCCGCGTCGACCTCCACACCGCCCGCCCGGGCATCGTCATCGGGCGCCGGGGTGCCGAGGCCGAGCGTCTGCGCGGCGAGCTGGAGAAGCTCACCGGCAAGCAGATCCAGCTGAACATCCTCGAGGTCAAGAACCCCGAGAACGACGCTCAGCTGGTCGCCCAGGGCATCGCCGAGCAGCTCGCCGCCCGCGTCTCCTTCCGTCGTGCGATGCGCAAGGGCATGCAGTCCGCGCAGCGCGCCGGCGCGAAGGGCATCCGAGTGGCCGTCTCCGGCCGCCTCGGCGGCGCCGAGATGAGCCGCAACGAGTTCTACCGCGAGGGGCGCGTGCCGCTGCACACCCTCCGCGCGAACATCGACTACGGCTTCTACGAGGCCCGCACCGCCTTCGGCCGCATCGGCGTGAAGGTGTGGATCTACAAGGGCGACGTCACCGCCAAGGAGCTCGCGGCCCAGGCCGCCACGCAGGGTCCCCGCTCCGGCGGCCGCGGCCCCCGTGCCGAGCGCCCGCGCGGCCGTCGCAACGAGCGCAACGCCAACGCCCGTCGTGAGGGTGGCAGCACCGAGGGAGCAGCCCAGGCTGCCGCTCCGGCCGCCGCCCCCACGGAGCAGCCGGCGTCCGCTCCCGCACAGCAGTCCGGAACGGAGGCCTGAGCGACATGCTGATCCCCCGCAGGACCAAGCACCGCAAGCAGCACCACCCGACCCGCAGCGGCATGGCCAAGGGCGGCACCGAGCTGGCGTTCGGCGACTACGGCATCCAGGCGCTCGCGCCGGCCTACGTCACCAACCGTCAGATCGAGGCGGCACGAATCGCCATGACGCGCTACATGAAGCGTGGCGGCAAGGTGTACATCAACATCTACCCCGACCGGCCGCTGACCAAGAAGCCTGCCGAGGTCCGCATGGGCTCCGGTAAGGGTTCGGTCGAGTGGTGGGTCGCCAACATCAAGCCCGGCCGTGTCCTCTTCGAGGTCGCGGGCGTGTCCGAGGAAGTGTCGCGCGAGGCGCTGCGCCTGGCGATGCACAAGCTCCCCATGAAGTGCCGCATTCTGAGCCGAGAGGGTGGTGACATCTGATGGCAGCGACCAAGCTCACCGCCGATGAACTGGACAAGCTGGACGACGCCAAGCTGGCCGACGAGCTGGCGAAGGCGAAGGACGAGCTGTTCAAGCTCCGTTTCCAGTCCGCCACCGGTCAGCTCGAGAGCTCCGGCCGCCTGCGGTCCGTCAAGAAGGACATCGCACGGATCTACACGATCCTGCGCGAGCGCGAGCTGGGCATCCGACAGGCGCCCGGCGCCGCCGAGTGACCGCGAAGCGAGGAACAGACATGACTGAGAACAGCAAGGCCGAGGCCCCGGCCGTCGACGAGGTCGAGGTGCTCGACAAGGAAGGCGCGCACGCGTCGTCCCATGAGCGCCCGTACCGCAAGACCGTCCGCGGCTTCGTGGTCTCCGACAAGATGGACAAGACCGTCGTCGTCGAGGTCGAGGAGCGCGTCAAGCACGCTCGCTACGGCAAGGTCACGACCAAGACGAGCAAGTTCAAGGCCCACGACGAGGAGAACACCGCCGGTATCGGCGACCGTGTCCTCATCATGGAGACCCGACCGCTCTCCGCCTCCAAGCGGTGGCGCCTGGTCGAGATCCTCGAGCGAGCCAAGTGATCCAGCGGTCCTCGTGACCGCAGCAGGATCGACGTGAAGGGTCGGCCTTCCCCCTGGGGGAGGCCGGCCCTTTCGCTATACCCGGGGCCGCTGCGTCAGGGGCTGGCGTGTCCGGGCTGCTGCCGGAGTCCGCTGCGCCCGGGCCCGCCCGTCGGGCGCTCCGGTACGTCGCGCCTCCGTTCCACTGATTCGTCTCGTCACTGCAACGGATCAGTGGAACGAGCCCGCGTGTCGCCGGACGGTCGTCGCCCGAGTGCCCGTATACGGCAGTGGTGGTGGCCGAGGGACGGATCAGGCGCGCGTGAGACGGTCAGGCGCGCGCGGGTCGGGTCAGGAGCGCGAGACGCTCAGGCGCGCGTGAGACGGGTCAGGAGCGCGCCCGCGTAGGCGTCCTCAGCATGAGGTGCCCGGACCTCGCGCAGGCCACCGGCGTCAGCATCGGCACCGAGTGCAGTGCCAGTGCCAGTGCCAGTGCCGGCGCCAGCGCCAGGGTCAGCGTCGGTATCGGTGCCAGGTGCAGCACCGCTGCCAGGGTCGGCGTCGCCCGCCGGCGCGAACCTCACCACGTAGGCGCCCGACTGCTCCCGGTGCAGCGACACGAAGGCGTCGCCGAGCGCATCGCGGAGCTGCTCCTCGCGGGGAATCCAGATGGCCTCGTGCTGCTCGACCGTGTCCAGCGCCCACTCGGTGGTGCCGTTGAAGCGGAAGACATGCTGGCCCGACCGGCTGATGCCCCGCTCGACCACCATCGGGGAGAGCATGAACGCCTCGTCGCGCAGCAGCTCGGTGTCGATCGAGAACAGGTCGCCGTCCGCCGGTTCCCAGGGCAGCCCCGCGTCCTTGAGTCGTCGTGCCACATCGATGTCGATCATGGATCGAGTGTAGGGGCGGCGGGAGAGCAAGCCCACACCCTTCGCAGGGCTCGCATGGGGTGACAGCGACTGCTGCGGGGACGTAGTCTTGAACGGTTGCCGGACGACCATGCCCACCAGCCCTCGCGGTGAGTGCGGGATCGGGAGTCCGCGGCAGGATCCGGAAGCACCAGATCCGTCCTCGCCGGAGACCTCGCACGAGAAGCGAACGCTGAGGCGTTCTCCACGCTAGTGCCTGAGTCCGGCCGAGGGTTTTTTGGTGCCCGGAGCCCGCCGCCGGTGATGCTCATGGCCACGTTCGTGACCTGGGCGGACGTCCGGGCATGGTCCATATTCCGTTCCGCCAGGCTCGGCCGGCCCGCTCCCGCGGACCGGAAGAGAACCGGTGAGACGATAGGAGAACGAGTGATTCAGCAGGAGTCGCGACTGAAGGTCGCCGACAACACAGGTGCCAAGGAGATTCTCTGCATCCGTGTTCTCGGTGGCTCCGGTCGCCGTTACGCCAGCATCGGCGACACCATCGTGGCGACCGTCAAGGACGCCATCCCCGGTGGCAACGTCAAGAAGGGCGATGTCATCAAGGCTGTCGTCGTCCGTACGTCCAAGGAGCGTCGGCGCGCCGACGGGTCCTACATCCGCTTCGACGAGAACGCGGCGGTGATCCTCAAGGCCGATGGCGAGCCGCGCGGAACGCGCATCTTCGGCCCCGTCGGGCGCGAACTGCGCGACAAGCGCTTCATGAAGATCATCTCGCTGGCACCGGAGGTGCTGTGACATGGCAAAGATGAAGATCAAGAAGGGCGACCTCGTCCAGGTCATCACCGGCCGCACGAGCGACGCCGACAAGGTCGCCGCACGTGGCCTCGAGGCCGGCGACAAGGGCAAGCAGGGCCGCGTCCTGCAGGTGTTCCCCGATACCGAGCGCGTGCTCGTCGAGGGCATCAACCGCCGCACCCACCACATCAAGCCCAACCAGGCCGGTGGCGCGGGCGGCATCGAGCAGCGCGAGGCCCCCATCCACATCTCCAACGTGGCTCTGGTCGACCCGGAGGACAACAAGCCGACCAAGGTCGGCTACCGCGTCGAGACCCTCGAGCTCGAGAACGGCCGCTCCAAGCAGGTGCGCGTCCGCTTCGCCAAGCGCTCCGGGAAGGACATCTGATGAGCGAGACTGCTATCCAGGCGCCCACCCCGCGCCTGAAGGCCCGGTACAACGAGACCATCAAGGCGGAGCTGACCGACCAGTTCGGTTACGAGAACGTCATGCTGGTGCCCGGTCTGACCAAGATCGTCGTGAACATGGGCGTCGGCGACGCCGCTCGCGACTCCAAGGTCATCGACGGCGCCGTGCGCGACCTCGCCGCCATCACCGGACAGAAGCCGCAGGTCACCAAGGCCCGCAAGTCGATCGCGCAGTTCAAGCTGCGTGAGGGAATGCCGATCGGTGCGCACGTCACCCTCCGTGGCGCTCGCATGTGGGAATTCCTGGACCGGCTGCTGTCGACCGCTCTGCCGCGCATCCGCGACTTCCGTGGTCTGTCGCCGAAGCACTTCGACGGCAACGGCAACTACACGTTCGGCCTCACGGAGCAGGTCATGTTCCACGAGATCGACCAGGACAAGATCGACCGCGTCCGCGGTATGGACATCACGGTCGTGACCACCGCGAAGACCGACGACGAGGGACGCGCGCTGCTGAAGCTGCTCGGCTTCCCCTTCAAGGAGAACTGATATGGCCAAGACAGCCCTGATCAAGAAGTCGGAGCGCAAGCCGAAGTTCGCCGTGCGCGCTTACTCCCGGTGCCAGCGTTGCGGCCGCCCGCACTCCGTGTACCGCAAGTTCGGCCTCTGCCGAGTCTGCCTTCGCGACATGGCTCACCGTGGTGAGCTCCCCGGCGTCACCAAGAGCAGCTGGTAAGGACTACCGCCAGAGGTCCCGGGGCACAGCGATGATGCCGCGGGAAACCAGGTGAGGAAGAAGCAACAGACATGACCATGACCGACCCGATCGCGGACATGCTCACGCGCATCCGTAACGCCTCAGGGGCGTACCACGAGAGCGCGTCCATGCCGTATTCGAAGTTGAAGAGCCGTATCGCGGACATCCTGAAGGCCGAGGGCTACATCCTCGGCTGGCACGAGGAGGAGGCCGAGGTGGGCAAGAAGCTCGTCCTCGAGCTGAAGTACTCCGACAGCCGTGAGCGCGCCATCTCCGGGGTGCGCCGCGTCTCGAAGCCCGGCCTGCGTGTGTACGCGAAGTCCACCAATCTGCCCAAGGTCCTCGGCGGCCTGGGCGTGGCGATCCTGTCCACGTCCTCCGGCCTCCTGACCGACCGGCAGGCAGCCAAGAAGGGTGTAGGTGGGGAAGTCCTCGCCTACATCTGGTGAGCGGGAGAGGAGAAACACTATGTCCCGCATCGGAGTCCGCCCGGTTCCCGTTCCGGCGGCCGTGCAGAACGTCACCATCGAAGACCGCACCGTCACGGTGACCGGTCCCAAGGGCGAGCTGAAGCACGTCGTGCCCGAGCCCATCGCCGTCGAGCGCGATGAGTCCGGCGCCATCGTGGTGAGCCGCCCCGACGACGAGCGCGAGAACAGGTCGCTTCACGGCCTGACCCGCACTCTCATCAACAACATGGTCCTCGGCGTCACCGAGGGCTTTACGAAGAAGCTGGAGATCGTGGGCACGGGCTACCGTGTGACCGCGAAGGGCACCGACCTCGAGTTCGCCCTCGGCTTCTCCCACCCCGTCGTGGTGAAGGCGCCCCAGGGCATCACCTTCACCGTCGAGACCCCGAGCAAGTTCTCGGTCAGCGGCATCGACAAGCAGCAGGTGGGAGAGGTCGCCGCGAACATCCGCAAGATCCGTCGGCCCGAGCCCTACAAGGGCAAGGGTGTGCGGTACGCGGACGAGACCGTGGTGCGCAAGGCCGGAAAGGCTGGTAAGTGATCATGGGTTACGCACTCAAGCACACCAAGGGCAAGCCCGGCAGCCGGCTGCGTACGCGCGGCCGTCGCCACCTGCGCGTCCGTCGTCGTGTCATCGGCACGCCCCAGCGTCCGCGTCTGGTCGTCACCCGTTCGGCCCGTCACGTCTTCGTGCAGGTCGTCGACGACGATGCTGGCGTCACGCTGGCGTCGGCCTCGACCATGGAGGCCGACCTGCGCGCCGCCTCCACCACGAAGTCGGACAAGGCCCGCACCGTCGGCGCCCTGGTCGCCGAGCGCACCAAGGCAGCCGGGATCGACTCCGTCGTGTTCGACCGCGGCGGCAACAAGTACCACGGTCGCGTGGCCGCCGTCGCCGACGGCGCTCGCGAGGCCGGCCTGGCGCTGTGATCGCCCCCCGGACACAGGACGAGAAGAGGATCTGAATATGGCTGCACAGCAGCGGAACAATGGTCCCGCGGCCTCCGGCCGGCGGGGCGACAACTCCACCAACACCAGCAGCAGCTCCGATGATCGCGGAGGCCGTCGCAGCGACGACCGCGGCGGTCGTCAGGGTCGCGGGCGCGGTCAGGACGCCGAGAAGTCGGCATTCCTCGAGCGCGTCGTGAGCATCAACCGCGTCTCCAAGGTCGTCAAGGGCGGCCGTCGCTTCTCCTTCACCGCCCTCGTGGTGGTCGGGGACGGCGACGGAACCGTCGGAGTCGGCTACGGAAAGGCCAAGGAGGTCCCCTCGGCGATCTCCAAGGGTGTCGAGGAGGCGAAGAAGAACTTCTTCCGCGTCCCGCGCATCCAGGGCACCGTCGTGCACAAGGTCCAGGGTGAGGATGCGGCAGGCGTCGTCCTGCTGCGTCCCGCCGCCCCGGGTACCGGTGTGATCGCCGGCGGTCCGGTCCGCGCCGTGCTCGAGTGCGCCGGAGTGCACGATGTGCTCTCCAAGTCGCTCGGCTCGACCAACGCGATCAACATCGTGCGGGCCACCGTCGACGCGCTCAAGCAGCTCGAGGAGCCGGAAGCCGTGGCCGCGCGCCGCGGTCTCGCGGTCGAGGACATCGCCCCGGCGGCTCTCCTGCGGGCCCAGGCCGAAGGCCGCGCCGCGGCCCGCGCCGAGAAGGTGGGTGCCTGATGCAGATCAAGGTCACCCAGGTCCGTTCCGACATCGGCGGCAACCAGACCCAGCGTGCCACCCTGCGCGGCCTCGGCCTCAAGCGCATCGGTGACACGGCGGTGAAGGACGACCGCCCCGAGATCCGCGGCATGATCCGCGCCGTCACCCACCTGGTGACGGTCGAAGAGGTGGACTGACTCCATGAACGACACCGAGAACAAGAGCGCCGAGAGCACGGGACCCGCTTCCGGCTCTCCGCTGAAGCTCCACGACCTGCGCCCCGCGCCGGGCTCCAAGACCCGTCGCACCCGCGTCGGCCGTGGTGAGGCTTCCAAGGGCAAGACCGCCGGTCGCGGCACCAAGGGCACCAAGGCCCGCAACCAGGTGCCGTTCGGCTTCGAGGGCGGGCAGATGCCGCTGCACATGCGGCTGCCCAAGCTGCGCGGCTTCACCAACCCCTTCCGCGTCGAGTACCAGGTCGTGAACCTGGCGACCCTGCAGGAGCTGTTCCCCGAGGGCGGCACCGTGACGGTCGAGGACCTCGTCGCCCGGGGCGCCGTGCGCAAGAACCAGCCCGTCAAGGTGCTGGGCACCGGCGACGTCAGCGTCAAGCTGGACGTCACCGCACAGAAGTTCTCCGCCTCGGCGGAGCAGAAGATCGCGGCGGCTGGCGGGTCCGTCACCACCGCGTGAGTCATTTTGACGGGGCACCGCGGCGCAGAATAATCTGTGCCGCGGTGCCCCGTCGTCATATCGGGGCCGGTCCGAAGGCCGTACGACACACACGGCACCGGGACGGACCGGGACGTCCAACGGTCCTGTCCCCGGACCTCCAGGAGGGAAACTGGTGAACTCGTTCGTGCGCGCGCTGCGCACCCCCGAGCTGAGGAACAAGATCCTCTTCACGCTCGGCATGATCGCGATCTACCGTCTCGGTGTCTTCATCCCCACCCCGGGATTCGACTACACCAACGTGATGGTGTGCGCAGATCAGGCCATGACGGGGCAGGGCGCCAACGTGATGGGCATGGTCAACATGTTCTCCGGCGGCGCGCTGTTGCAGCTGTCCATCTTCTCGCTGGGCGTCATGCCCTACATCACGGCATCGATCATCGTGCAGCTGCTGCGCGTGGTCATCCCGCGGTTCGAGGCCCTCCACAAGGAAGGGGCCTCGGGCACCCAGAAACTGACGCAGTACACGCGGTATCTGACCATCGGTCTGGCCGTGCTGCAGGCGACCACCATCATCACGCTGGTCCGTTCCGGGCAGTTCTTCGTCGGCTGCCAGCTCGAACTGGTGCCCGATCAGTCGATCCACACCCTGCTGCTGATGGTCGTGACCATGACGGTGGGCACCGTCCTGATCATGTTCATGGGCGAGATGATCACCGAGCGCGGCATCGGCAACGGCATGTCGCTGATGATCTTCTCGTCGATCGCGGCCTCGTTCCCCTCCGCCATGGCGCAGATCTGGGAGCTGCAGGGCTGGCTCGTGTTCGCCCTGGTGATCCTGGTGGCGCTGCTGGTCATGATCGGCATCGTCTTCGTCGAGCAGTCCCAGCGGCGCATCCCGGTGCAGTACGCCAAGCGCATGGTGGGACGGCGCATGTACGGCGGCACCTCGACCTACATCCCGATCAAGGTCAACCAGGCCGGCGTCATCCCGGTCATCTTCGCGGCCTCGATCCTCGCGCTGCCGCAGATGGCCGCGTCCTTCGGCAGCCCGGAGTCCGGGTGGGTCCAGTGGATCAACGCCCACCTCGTGATGGGCGCATCGTTCTCCTGGATCTACGCCCTGGTCTACGTGGCCCTGATCGTGTTCTTCGCGTTCTTCTACGTCTCGATCACCTTCAACGCGGAGGAGATCGCCGACAACATGAAGAAGTACGGCGGATTCGTGCCCAATGTGCGCGCCGGCAAGCCCACCGAGAACTACCTGCGGTACGTGATCAATCGGATCCAGACCCCCGGCGCCATCTACCTCGCGGTGATCTCGCTGATCCCGCTGTTCGCACTCGTCTACCTCGGTGCCTCGCAGAACTTCCCGCTCGGCGGGGTCTCGGTGCTGATCATCATCGGCGTCGGCCTCGACACCGTGAAGCAGATCGATGCGAAGCTCCAGCAGCACCACTACGAAGGGATTCTCCGGTGACCAGCCCCGACCTCTCGACCGACCCCACCGCGACGCAGGACGACGGCGGCCAGGCCGCCCGCCGGCTGCTGATCGTGGGCCCGCCCGGGGCGGGCAAGGGCACCCAGGCCGTGCGCATCGCCGAGGAGCTGTTCATCCCGGCGATCTCCACCGGGGACATCTTCCGCGCCAACGTCTCGCAGGAGACCGAGCTCGGCGTGCTGGCGAAGTCCTACATGGATGCCGGTGAGTACGTTCCCGACTCCGTCACCAACGACATGGTCCGCTCCCGTCTGGCCGAGGCGGATGCCCGGGACGGCTTCCTGCTGGACGGCTACCCGCGCACCCTCGACCAGGTCGAGGCGCTGGACTCGATCCTCACCGAGCTCGGCACCGCGCTGGACCTGGTGCTGCTGCTCGAGGTCGAGACGGACGAGGTCGTCGGCCGCCTGCTCGCCCGCGGGGCCGAGCAGGGCCGCAGCGACGACACCGAGGAGACCATCCGGCGCCGCCTCGACGTCTACGCGGAGCAGACGGCACCGCTGATCGACGTCTACGACTCCCGCGGCCTCGTGCGCCGCGTGGACGGCTCGGCGCCGATCGACGAGGTCACCGTCGCGCTGCGGGAGGCGCTCAGGGCACGATGAGCATCCTCCCCGAGCGGGTGGAGCTGAAGACCCCCGAACAGATCCTGGTGATGCGGCGCAGCGGGCTGCTGCTGGACCGTGTCCACGCGATGCTCGAGGAGAACATCCGCCCCGGCATCACCACGGCCGAGCTGGATCGTCTCGCCCACGAGATGATCCGCGACGAGGGGGCCACACCGAACTTCCTCGGCTACCACGGGTTCCCCGCGACGCTGTGCATCAGCGTCAACGAGATCGTCGTCCACGGGATCCCCGGCCCGCGCCGGCTCGCCGAGGGCGACATCGTCTCCATCGACGGTGGTCTGATCATCGACGGCTGGCACTCCGACGCCGCCCGCACCCACATCGTGGGTGCCCCGCGCTCGGTGGGGGACGAGGACCTGGTCCGGATCACCCGGGAGGCGCTGTGGGCGGGTATCGCCGCGCTCGCCTCGGCCGACCGGGTCGGTGACGTCGGCGCAGCCATCGAGGACCACGTCACCGAGGCGGCGGGGGAGTCCCTCGCCCACCTCGAGGGCTTCGGCGGGCACGGCATCGGGACCGCCATGCACCAGGCGCCCGACGTCATGAACTACCGCACCCGCTCCCGTGGGTCGCGGGTGAAGGCGGGCATGTGCCTGGCCATCGAGCCGATGCTGATCCAGGGCTCGGGAGACTGGGTGCTGGAGGACGACGACTGGACGGTGCGGGCCACCGGGGGCGGCCGGGCCGCCCACGCCGAGAACTCCGTGGCCGTGACCGATGAGGGTCTGCTCGTCCTGACGGAGGCCGACGGCGGCGCTGCCGAGCTCGCCCGGCGCGGCATCGTCGCCGCCCCGGATCCCCTCGCGTAGTGATGGGCATCATCACGGGGACTATCGCGGTTCCCGGAAAGGCCGTGTAGGCTGGTCGATCGGGTGTGCTCCGCGCGCGATGTCCATCGTGTGCTGTGGCCCGGCGCTGTCCGCAGCGCCGTCGCGCAGTCCCCGTCGTGCTGACGTCGTCGACCGGCTCCTGCCGTGTGGCCGGTGAGGCCGACGGCGCGCTGGTGGCGCCACCCTCATCGACCACCGTACTCGTCACCCGACGGGCGGTGCGCAAGAGACGATAATGCGGAACTCGACCCCCGGTCCGCCGGTGGCGAGAGATTGGGGAGGCATGGCGAAGAAGGACGGCGTGATCGAAGTCGAGGGCACGGTCACGGAGGCGCTCGCGAACGCGCGCTTCCGCGTGGAGCTCGACAACGGGCACAAGGTGCTCGCGCACATCTCCGGGAAGATGCGCCAGCACTACATCCGTATCCTTCCCGAGGACCGCGTGGTCGTCGAGCTGAGCCCCTATGACCTCGACCGGGGCCGCATCGTCTACCGCTACAAGTGATCGTCCCGGGAGAAGGAAGCTATGAAGGTCAAGCCGAGCGTCAAGCCGATCTGTGACAACTGCAAGGTGATCCGTCGCCACTCGCGCGTCATGGTCATCTGCTCGAACCCGCGTCACAAGCAGCGTCAGGGTTGAGCACCGTGCTGCGAGGAGGAGGGGCCGACGAGGAACGAGTCGTCCCCGAGACCGAGCGGCACGAGCTCAGCACCGCACAGCAGGGCTGAACGGAGCACGTCGTTCGTCCCGACGACTGTCGTGACACCGCCGCCCCTGAGCGGCCGCCCTGCGTGCAGGGCACCGTCCGGGACACCGGACACACAAGTAAAGAGTCGACACCACCGGCCCACGGGCCGGCCACCCGCAGTACGGAGGCTGCGGCGTCCCGGGAACAGACCCGAGGACGAGGTGTCGGATCAGGCCTCCGAGACAGTAGGAGAATGCACATGGCACGTCTGGTGGGAGTCGACCTCCCGCGCGAGAAGCGCCTCGAGGTCGCCCTGACGTACATCTTCGGCGTGGGACGCACCCGCGCCCTGGAGACCCTGGCCGCAACCGGCGTCTCCGGTGACAAGCGCGTGCGCGAGCTGACTGACGACGATCTCGTCAAGATCCGCGATCACATCGAGAACAACTACCGGGTCGAGGGTGACCTCCGCCGCGAGGTGGCAGCCGACATCCGCCGCAAGGTGGAGATCGGCAGCTACCAGGGGCTGCGCCACCGCCGCGGCCTTCCCGTGCACGGTCAGCGCACGAAGACCAACGCGCGCACCCGCAAGGGCCCCAAGCGCACCGTCGCCGGCAAGAAGAAGTCCCGCTGATCCACGGCATCGCCGTGGGATCGCGTCCGTCTTCCGCCGCACCCACTTCGCGCCGCTGAGGGATCCGGCGCACCCGAAACCCACCAGAGGAGTTCCGCCGCATGGCAACCAAGACCCGTCAGGCCGCTGCGCGCAAGCCGCGCCGCAAGGACAAGAAGAACGTCGTCAACGGCCAGGCCCACATCAAGAGCACGTTCAACAACACCATCGTCTCCATCACGGACCCGGTCGGCGCCGTCATCTCCTGGGCTTCGTCCGGGCAGGTCGGCTTCAAGGGCTCGCGCAAGTCGACCCCGTACGCCGCGCAGATGGCCGCCGAGGCAGCTGCCCGCCAGGCGCAGGAGCACGGCATGAAGAAGGTCGACGTCTTCGTCAAGGGCCCGGGCTCCGGTCGTGAGACCGCCATCCGCTCGCTGACCGCGGCCGGCCTCGAGGTCGGTTCGATCCAGGACGTCACCCCGCAGCCGCACAACGGCACCCGCCCGGCCAAGCGCCGCCGCGTCTGACCTCGCCGGCCGCCGCGGGGCCGCCGCCCCGTCGGCGCGGCCGGCGCCCGTGCCGGGACGGCCCTCGCCGCCCCGGCACCCTGGACACCACTCATCCTCTAGGCCCATCGCCCCCTTCTGAGCGTCATATGGCGGACGCTCGCTGAAAGGATCCACAGTGCTCATTGCACAGCGCCCCACGCTGACCGAAGAGGTCGTGTCGGAGAACCGTTCCCGGTTCGTCATCGAGCCGCTCGAGCCGGGCTTCGGCTACACCCTCGGCAACTCGATGCGTCGCACCCTGCTGTCCTCCATCCCCGGCGCCGCGGTCACCTCGATCCGCATCGACGGGGTCCTGCACGAGTTCAGCACCGTGCCCGGCGTGAAGGAGGATGTCACCGAGATCATCCTCAACGTCAAGAACCTCGTGGTCTCCTCGGAGAACGACGAGCCGGTCGTGATGTACCTGCGTCGCGAGGAGGCCGGCCGGGTCACCGCTGCCGACATCACCCCGCCCGCCGGCGTGGAGATCCACAACCCCGACCTCCACATCGCGACCCTGAACGAGAAGGGCCGCCTGGAGATCGAGCTGACCGTCGAGCGGGGTCGCGGCTACGTCTCCGCTGCGCAGAACAAGGGCCTTGACGCGGAGATCGGTCGGGTCCCGGTCGACTCCATCTACTCGCCGGTGCTGAAGGTGACCTACAAGGTCGAGGCGACGCGTGTCGAGCAGCGCACGGACTTCGACAAGCTGATCGTCGACGTCGAGACCAAGCCGGCCATCAGCCCGCGCGACGCGATGGCATCGGCCGGCAAGACGCTGGTGGAGCTGTTCGGCCTGGCGCGCGAGCTGAACCAGGAGGCCGAGGGCATCGAGATCGGCCCGTCGCCGACGGACCAGGCGCTGGCCGCCGATCTGGCACTGCCGATCAACGACCTCAACCTCACGGTGCGCTCGTACAACTGCCTCATGCGCGAGGGCGTCCACACCGTCGGTGAGCTGACCGCCCGTTCCGAGGCCGATCTGCTCGACATCCGCAACTTCGGGCAGAAGTCCATCGACGAGGTCAAGGCCAAGCTCGCCGACCTCGGGCTGTCGCTGAAGGATTCCCCGGCCGGTTTCGATCCGTCGGCCATCGAGTCCTACTCCGACGATTTCGGCGACCAGTACTGACCTTCATTTGAACTAGGAGAACGACCATGCCTGCACCCACCAAGGGCGCGCGCCTCGGCGGATCCCCCTCGCATGAGCGGATGATCCTCGCCAACCTCGCCACCGAGCTGTTCCGCCACAAGGCGATCACCACGACGGAGTCGAAGGCCAAGCGCCTGCGTCCGTACGCGGAGCGCCTGGTCACCTTCGCCAAGAAGGGCGACCTCGCCTCGCGTCGCCGCGTGATGCGCACCATCCGCGACCGCGGCGTCGTCTACTCGCTGTTCGAGGAGATCGCCCCGACCTTCGCCGAGCGTCCCGGCGGATACACCCGCATCACGAAGATCGGCCCCCGCAAGGGTGACAACGCGCCGATGGCCGTGATCGAGCTCGTCCAGGAGGAGTACTCCCCGAAGCAGGCCGTGGTGAAGGAGGCCGAGGGCGCCGCCAAGAACGCGTCCCGGACCGAGAGCACCGACGAGTCCGCTGCCGAGGACACCGCCGCCGAGGCGAGCGCGTCCGAGGACACCGACGCCGAGGCGACCGCATCCGACGACACCGCGTCCGAGGAGGCTGCTTCCGAGGACGCCGCTTCCGAGGACACGGCCGCTGAGAGCGACGACGAGCAGGCCGACAAGGCCTGATCGCGCACGACGCGCCACGCCGAGGGCGGGCCGACGGGAGAGATCCCGTCGGCCCGCCCTTCTCGTTCCCCCGGCGCCTTGGATCCTCCGTCGACGACGTACGCCGTCTTCCCCGTGCCCCTGGTCGGGGGTGAACGGCGGGGCAACGCCCGATGAACTCTGGAGCAGCCCGGGTGAGACCCCTCCCGGGGAGGCTGGTCGTTCCGGCGCCGGTGAGATCGGGGGGCGGAGGCCACGCGGTGCGGCGCCGCGCCTCCGGGATGTCCGACGCCGGCCGGTATATGGTTAGGCCCGGAAGCCGCCGGTGGGGGCCGGCGACCTCACGGGGAGGTCGCGGACCGGGTCCTGCAGCGCTGTCCGGCACTTCCGCGCCCCCGCTTCCGCGCCTTCCCCTACGATCCGGAGCCCCTCATGTCTCAGCGGAATCTTCCCCCCGCCACCGACTCCACCGCCGATTCCCGCCCTCGCTCGGGCATGACCCGCCGCACGCTGTTCGCCGCCACGGCCGTCGGCGTCCCGGCGGCGACGGCTGCGCTGTCCATGTCTCCGGCCGTCGCCGACCCCTCGGTCACGGATGGGGAGACCCGCATCCTGGACGTACCGCTCGCGGACTACGCGCTGATCGACGTCGACGGCGGGCAGGCACGCGATCTTCCCGAGCAGCCGGCGACGATGGTCGGCCTCACCTGGCCGGCGGATTCAGAGGCCCCGGCCGTGCACGCGCGCGGTCTCGGGCAGGACGGGAACTGGACCCCGTGGTGCGAACTCGAGATCGCCGAGGACCCGGACAGCGGCGAGGAGGCCCCCGGCACGGAGCTGGCGTGGCTGGGCGTGGTCTCGGCGCTGCAGATCCGCGCCGAACTGGACGGCGGGGACGTGACCTCCGAGGCCACGGCGCACATCGTCACCACGTCGCCGACCGAGGGCGACGAGATGGTCGGAGACTTCAGCGGGCCGTACACCTCCCAGTCGCAGTCACAGGACCTGCAGGCACAACCGCGGATGATGTCGACCCGCGCCGCGGCGAACCCTGCCACTCCACTGCTTCCCGGCTCGACACCCTCCTTCGTCGCGCGTGCGACCTGGGGTGCCGATGAGGGCAGGACAGGAGCCACGTACGGGCGCGACGAGCTCAAAGCCGTGATCATCCACCACACCGCGGGCACCAACAGCTACAGCAGCAGTGAGTCCGCGCAGATCGTCCGGGGCATTCACACGTACCACACGCGCACCCTGGGGTGGGCGGACATCGGGTACAACATCCTGGTCGACAAGTACGGTCGGATCTTCGAGGGCCGCAGCGGCGGCCTCCACCGCAACATCCAGGGTGCCCACGCCACGGGATTCAACCGCGGCTCCTTCGGCATCTCCGTGCTGGGCCACTACAGCTCCACCGAACCTTCCGCCGCGGCGCGGGACGCGGTCTCCCGGATCGTGGCGTGGAAGCTCCTGAGCACGTTCGAAGAGCGCGTGTGGAGCACGTCCACCTGGAGTTCGATCGCCAGCGGCACCCGCTTCGACGCCGGTTCCACGCAGACCCTCGCGAAGGTGATGGGCCACCGCGATGTGAACCACACCGAGTGCCCCGGGTACCAGCTGTACCAGGAGTTCGACCGGATCCGTGGCGATGCGCAGTACTACATGGACCACGGGTGGAAGCATCACCTGACGGCGTTCAACGCCGCTGGGGGAGCGGCGAAGCTCGGCACCGTGGTCCGCAGCGCCTACAGCACGGGAACCTACTGGGTCACGGTGCTCACCAAGGGGCTCGTGATGCACAGGGGTGCGGAGAAGGCCGTCGGCTACGTCAGCGAGGTGGCCCAGGAGTGGCAGCCCTCCTGGGGGCGCCCGACCAGCTCCGTCTCCCACCGGGGCGGCAAGAGCTACCAGTCCTTCGAGAACGGCGTGGCCGTCAAGTCGGGCAGCTCTGTGAGCTTCCAGGAGTCCCGCTTCGTCGACGTCCCCCCGGGCATGATGTACCGCGAGGAGATCGAGGAGCTCGCCGAGCGCGGTATCACCACCGGCTGGCCGGACGGCACCTACCGTCCGCTGGACCCGATCCAGCGTGATGCGATGGTCGCCTTCGTCTACCGCGCTCTCGGATCCCCGCGCTTCACCCCGCCCAGCAGATCACCGTTCTCGGACATGCCACCGAGCCGCATGTACTACAAGGAGATCACGTGGGCGCATGCGGAGGGCATCGTCGAGGGCTGGTCCGACGGCACGTTCCGTCCCACCGCCTCGATCGAGCGCGGCGCGGTCGCGGCATTCCTGTACCGTGCCTCCGGGCGGCCGTCCTCGGGGACCTCGAACCCGTTCCGGGACGTCCCCTCGAACCATCAGTTCGCGAAGGAGATCAGCTGGCTGGCCTCCACGGGCATCAGCACCGGCTGGTCGGACGGCACCTTCCGCCCGGTGGAGCCGATCGCCCGGGACGCGATGGCCGCCTTCATGATCCGCTGGATGGAAGAGCGCGGGCTCTGAGGCGACGAACTGGCTGCCCGCCGGGAAGGAGATGCCGGTGAAGGTCGCCGTGCTGTGCGATGTCGATCAGACCGTCTACCACGTGGGGGACGAGGCCATCGCGACGATGACCTCCCGGCGGCTGGCCGCTCGCGGGTTCGACGTCGTGCGCATCTCCCGGCACGAGAAGTACGGGCCCGACGGCACGGCCCCGGCGTCGGCCATCCCGGCGCTCACCTTCCCGTGGCCGCTCGAGGATCGGGCGAGGTACCTCGAGGAGATCCGGGCAGTGCTCGCGGGAGAGCTCGATGCCCTTCCGGCCGAGGACAAGCTGTTCGGCATCATCGAGCGTCTCCGTGCCGTGGATGCGCTGGTGATCGGCGGCGGCGGGAGCCTCACCTCCCGCTACGGGTGGCTGCTCGACGAGCGCGTGGCCACCGCCGAGGTGGCGCACTCGCTCGGCAAGCCGGTGATCCTCAGCGGCCAGAGCCTGGGCCCGGAGCTGACCGACACCGACCGCGACAGCGTGCGCCGGCTGCTCGAGCTGTGCTCGGTCGTCGGCCTGCGGGACCACCACAGCGTGGGGATCGCCCGTCGGCTGTGCCCGGGCCACCCGGCGGTCGTGCAGACTCTCGATGACGCCGTCGGCCTCGAGCCGGAGACTCCGCTGGACCCCGAGCTGATCAGCGTCACGCTGGGCGGGGACGGTGATCCGTTCCCGCGGGCCGACTACGTCGCGGTGGCCGCCGCGGTGATCGAGGAGCTCGCCCGGCGCACCGGCGCCCGCGTCGAGCTGGTTCCCCACATGGCGGACCCCGATACCGGCGGGGGCGATCTGCAGGTCCACCGCGAGGTCGCCGACCTGCTGACGGTGCCGGCCACCGTGTGCCCGATAGAGCCCGACACCGCGGCCACCGCACGCACCGCCCGCGCCGCCTGGGTGGTCACCACGCGTTTCCACCCGGTCGTCTTCGGAGCCGCCGCCGGGGCCTCGGTGCTGGCGATGCCACTGAACCGCTACGGCGCCTCCCGCATGGACGGGGCCCTGCGGAACCTGGGCCTCGCCGGCGGAGTGGTCCCGCTGGCCGCCCTCTGGGACCCCGTCGGCGCCGGCCCGTCCGATCTGGTCGGTTCCGTGGTCGACGCCCTCGTCGCGGCCCGGGAGAGCGAGCGCGCCCATCTCGAGGCGGTGCGCCCTGCGCTGCTCCAGGCCGCCGCGGACTGGTGGGACACCGTGGCCTCGGTGCTTCGCGCACAGGACGGGTCAGCCGGGCGGGGCAGCGCCCCCGCGGTCGAGGCCTCCAGCATGCCGGCTGTCGCCGACCCTGCCGGGGCCGGGATCGAGCCGCACCAGCGCTGGCCCCACGAACTGCGGGAAGAGCTCGCACCGTGGATGACCACGACCGGGACGCCGGCCCCGGAGCCGTCGGTCTCCATCATCATGCGCACCCGCGACCGGGCCCGGATGCTGGATCGGGCCCTGCAGGACGTCCTGGCCCAGACGCGGCAGGACTGGGAGCTGGTGATCGTCAACGACGCCGGGGATCGCCGCGGCGTCGACGAGGCCGTCGCACGCTATGAGGCGGAGAGCGGCGGACGCATCCGGGTGCTGCACCGCGAGCGCTCCACCGGGATGGAAGCGGCGAGCAACCACGGCCTGCGCGAGTCCACCGCGCCCGTGGTCTCCGTCCATGACGACGACGACACCTGGCACGCCACCTTTCTCCAGGAGACTCTCGCCCATCTCGCGGCGCATCCGGAGCAGGACGCCGTCGTGGTGCGCACCCTGGTGGTCTACGAGCACGAGACGCCCAGCGGCTTCGTGGAGGACGAGGCGTTCCGCTCGTGGCCGGAGCTGGAGGGCGCGCGTCTGCTGGACTACATCGCGGTCAACCGCCACGCGCCGATCGCGATCCTGCACCGCCGCCGCGTCCACGAGAGCGTCGGCGAGTTCGACGAATCCCTGCCCGTGGTGGGTGACTACGCGTTCCATCTCGAGCTGCTGCAGCGCTTCGACGTCGGATTCCTCGACCGTCCCCTCGCGCAGTGGCGGCACCGGCCCACCGCCACCGGGCCCAGCAGCAACTCGATGTTCAGCCTCAGCCACGGCCACCGCCACTTCGACGCGGAGCTGCGCGAGCGGTACTTCCGCGAGTGGACCCGCGAGCACGGGATCGGGCTGCCGATGTTCCTCTCGAAGAACACCGAGACCCTCCTGGGCCGCAGCGAGGAACGCGTCCTCGAGGAACTGCGCGCCGTGCGCGAGGAGCTCGGCGCCACCCGGGCGGAGCTTGCCGAGCTCCGTGAGGAACGGGCCGGCGCCGAGCTGACCGGGACGGGTGGCCGGGCCGTACGGGCGGCCGGACGCCTGGGCCGACGTGCCCTCGACGACGCTCGACGTGCCCTCGGTGATGGCCGGCGCGCTCTCCGGCGACGTCCGCCCGGCTGAGGGAGCCGGCTCTCGGGCGACGTCCGCCCGGCTGAGGGAGCCGGCTCTCGGGCCCTAGCCCTGTCTGGTCTGCCCACGCCGTTCGTGCCCCGTCAATCCATCGCGCCACGCCGCGCAGTTCCACTGATCTGTGCCGAGCTCGGCACGTTTCGGTGGAACGGATCGGCGAGTCGGGATGGTGCGGGCCGAGCGAGGCCGACGAGTCGGGATGGTGCGGGCTGAGCGAGGCCGGCGAGCGATGTGAGGTGAGCGCGATGGGTGCTGAGGCGCAGCTCAGCCGAAGTGACGCGGCAGCGTCGCCCCGCGCAGGTCCTGCAGCTCGCGCAGCGGGAAGGCGGCGACGCCCTGGATGTCGAGCGTGTCGCCGCCGGTGGAGCCGAGGCGCAGCTGCGGCACCCCGTGCTCGGCGCACAGCGCCGCCAGGCGCTCCTCACGCTCTGCCGGGACCGCGACCAGGGCCCGAGCCTGGGACTCGGAGAACAGTGCCGTGGGCAGATCGACTCCGTCCCGTGCCCGCAGCGCCTCCAGATCGACGGTGGCGCCCGTGCCGAAGCGCGTCGCGGCCTCGACCAGGGCCTGCGCGAGCCCGCCGTCGGAGAGGTCGTGGGTCGCGGCGGCGAGGCCTTCCTTGGAGGCGGCCACCAGGACCTGGGCGAGGGCCCGCTCCGCCTCCAGGTCGACCTGCGGGGGCAGCCCGCCGAGGTGGCCGTGGATGACGTCGGCCCAGGCCGAGCCGGACAGCTCCTCGCCAGTGGTGCCGAGCAGCAGCACCGAGAGTCCGTCCTCCTGCCAGCCAGCGGGCACGCGCCGGGCGACGTCCTCCAGCACGCCCAGCACGCCGACGACCGGAGTGGGGTGGATGGCGGAGTCGATGCGGCCGGGCTCGCCCGTGGAGTTGTACAGCGAGACGTTGCCGCCGGTGACCGGGACGCCGAGGATCTCGCAGGCCTCCGCGAGGCCGCCGATGGCCTCGACCAGCTGCCACATGGGGCCCGGGTCCTCGGGGGAGCCGAAGTTCAGGCAGTCGGTGACCGCCAGCGGCGTCGCGCCGGCAGCGGCGACGTTGCGATAGGCCTCTGCGAGGGCCAGCTGCGCGCCGGTGCGGGGGTCGAGCTTGGTGTAGCGGCCGTTGGCGTCGGTCGCCAGGGCGACGCCGCGGCCGGTGGTCTCGTCGACGCGGATCACGCCCGCGTCGTCGGGCATCGCCAGCGCCGTGTTCCCGCCGACGTAGCGGTCGTACTGGTCGGTGACCCAGCCCGTCGCGGCCAGATTGGGGGAGGAGATCAGGTCGCGCAGAGCCTGGGCGATCTCCGAGGCGCCCTGCGGCCGGGGGAGGGCCTCGGCACGATCGGCCTGCAGGGCGTCCTGCCAGTCGGGGCGGGAGTACGGGCGGTCGTAGACGGGGCCGTCGACCGCGACCGTCGAGGGGTCGACGTCGACGATGCGGCGACCGTGGTGATCGATCGTCAGCCGTCCTTCGCCGGTGACCTCGCCGATCACGGCGGCCTCGACGTCCCACTTGGCGGTGATCGCCTCGAACTCGGCCAGCTTCTCGGGGCGCACCACGGCCATCATGCGCTCCTGCGACTCGCTCATGAGGATCTCGCCGGCGTTCAGGGTGGGATCACGCAGCAGCACGTTCTCCAGATCGATGTGCATGCCGGAGTTCCCGTTGGCCGCGAGCTCGCTGGTGGCGCACGAGATGCCGGCGGCGCCGAGGTCCTGGATGCCCTCGACGGTGTGGGCGGAGAACAGCTCCAGGCAGCACTCGATGAGCACCTTCTCCATGAAGGGGTCGCCCACCTGGACGCTGGGTCGCTTGACGGGCCCGCCCTCGTCGAAGGTCTCCGAGGCCAGGATCGAGGCGCCGCCGATGCCGTCACCGCCGGTGCGGGCACCGAACAGCACGACCTTGTTGCCGGGTCCGGTGGCCGAGGCCAGATGGATGTCCTCGTGCCGCAGCACGCCCAGGCACAGGGCGTTGACCAGGGGATTGGTCTGGTAGGCGGGGTCGAACACGGTCTCCCCGCCGATGTTGGGCAGGCCCAGGGAGTTGCCGTAGCCGCCGACGCCGGAGACCACGCCGTGGACCACGCGGGCGGTGTCGGGATGGTCGATGGCACCGAAGCGCAGCTGGTCCATGACGGCGACGGGTCGCGCGCCCATGGAGATGATGTCACGCACGATGCCGCCGACGCCGGTGGCCGCGCCCTGGTACGGCTCGACGTAGGAGGGGTGGTTGTGGGACTCGACCTTGAAGGTGACCGCCCAGCCGTCGCCGATGTCGACGACGCCGGCGTTCTCGCCCATGCCCACCAGCAGCTTCTCCCGCATCGCGGCGGTGGTGCGCTCGCCGAAGGTGCGCAGATGCTTCTTGGAGGACTTGTACGAGCAGTGCTCCGACCACATCACCGAGTACATGGCCAGCTCCGCGTTCGTCGGTCGCCGCCCGAGGATCTCGCGAATGCTGGCGTACTCCTCGTCCTTGAGGCCCAGCGCCGCGAAGGGCTGCGCCTGCTCGGGGGTCGAGGCGGCGACGTCGACGGTGTCGACGTCGCCGTCCCCGGGTCGGCTTCCCGAGGGGACGGTCGCAGAGGCGTGGGCGTGGTCAGCGGTCATCGCGGGATCGGATCCGTTCATCACGGGGACAAGGAGAGCCGGCGCGACCTCACGGGAGCCGTCGCGGCCCGCCCAGTCTACGAGCGTTCGCGCGCAGCCGAGCCGCGGCCGCGCGCCTCGCGCCGGGCCTTCTTCTCCTTATCGCGCAGCGCCTTCTCGCTGACCGGCGCGTCGTGGGCGGCCCGCTGGGCGCGGTAGTAGGCGGCGGCCTCGTCCTGGCGCTCCTGCTCCCCGCCGAGGGCGATCGGAGCGCGGACATGACCGGGACGGATGTCGAAGGCCGCGACCAGGTCCAGCGCGTGCGGGCGCAGCCGCCACAGCAGCCGCCGCACATCGGAGCCGATCTGACGTCCGCGCTGGGAGGAGATCATCCCGCTGAGCAGGAACCAGGCCAGGTCGTCCTCGATGGTGCTGAGGCCGTAGAGGTCGCGCACGTCCGTCAGCACGGCGCGGGAGCCCTCATCCTCGAGATCTTCGATGCCCGCGGTGAAGGCGCGCCAGCGCACCAGATCGGCGTGGGCGCGTGCCGCCTCCAGCATCTCCACCTGGTGCTTGTTGACCTCGGCGGCCGCGTCGGCGGGATCCATCTTCGCCGCGGGGCGCAGCGCGAGGGCGACCTCCTCGACCTTCACCCGCGCGCGGGCGGTGAGCATCTCCTCCTGGAAATCGCGCGATCGCATCGAGTCGAACGCACGACGGGTGCTGCCGCGGTCGCTGAGGTCCTGGGCGAGCCGTGCCCAGGGAGTGTGCCGCTTGGCCAGCACCTCGGCGCGCTTGGCGATGAAGCGGCCGATGCCGGCGCGGTCCACGCTGCGCAGCTCGGAGGTGTAGTCGCTGAGCAGGCGCTTGGCGACCAGCTGCAGCAGGACGGTGTTGTCACCCTCGAAGGTGGCGTACACATCGAGGTCCTGGTGCAGGCCCACCAGCTGGTTCTCGGCCATGAAGCCGGCACCGCCGCAGGCCTCGCGGCACTCCTGGATGGTGTCCAGGGCGAGACGCGTCGAGGTGGGCTTCAGCGCCGCGGCCAGGGTCTCGAGGTCCTCACGGGCCTCGGGCTCCTCGGTGCGTCCGGAGAAGACGTCGTCGAAGGCCTGCAGCAGCTGCTCATGGGCGAAGGCGCCCGCGTAGGTCGAGGCCAGCTTGGGCAGCAGGCGCTGCAGATGCGCCTGGTAGTCCAGCAGCACGGTGTCCTGGGTGGGGTCGGCCGCGGTGAACTGGCGGCGCTGGCTCGCGTAGGTGATGGCGATGTGCAGGGCGAGCTGGCCGGCGCGCACCGCGGACCCGTCCAGCGACACGCGCCCCTGGACGAGGGTGCCGAGCATGGTGAAGAAGCGGCGCCCGGGGGACTCGATGGGCGAGCTGTAGGTCCCGTCGGGGGCGACGTCCCCGTAGCGGTTCAGCAGGTTGGTGCGGGGCACGCGCACGTCCTCGAAGGCCAGGCGCCCGTTGTCGATCCCGTTCAGACCGCCCTTGGGGCCGTCGTCCTCGCTCGAGACCCCGGGCAGCAGCCGGCCGTGCTCGTCCCGCACCGGCACGTAGAAGCAGTGGACGCCGTGGTCGACGCCGCGGGTGATCAGTCGTGCGAACACGGTGGCGGCGCGCGCGTGGATCGCGGCGTTGCCCAGGAAGTCCTTCCAGGCGGCGCGGAACGGGGTGTTGATGACCCATTCCTCGGTGGCGGGGTCGTAGGTGGCGGTGGTGGCCAGGGACTGCACGTCCGAGCCGTGGCCGATCTCCGTCATCGCGAAGGCACCGGGGGTGGTCAGGTCCATCGCATCCGGCACCCACCGCCGCTGCTGCTCCTCGTCACCCAGCTGGACGATCGCGGCGGTGAACAGTCCCCACTGCACCCCGGCCTTGATCTGCAGGGAGGGGTCGGCGACCACGAGCTCCTCGAAGGCCGCGACGTTGGCACCGTTGTCGTTGGGACCGCCGAGGTGCTCGGGGAGCATCGGCCAGGAGACGTTCTCCGCGGCGAGGCTCTGCAGCTGGGTGAAGACCCGCTCGCGATGCTCGGCGACGGTGTGGTCCAGCGGCCGGTGCAGCTCGGGGCGGGCGGCGCGCTCGCGGGCGGTGCGGCGGGTCTCGGCCCAGCGGCCCAGGAGCGCCTCGGAGACCGCCTCGACGTCCAGGCGGGCGGAGCCCTCCGGCGGCACCGGGATGGGGCCGGTGGGTGCGGCGGTGGTGGCGCCCGTGGGGACGGTCGTCGGCCCGGTGGCGGTATCGCTGCTGCTGGAGGCGGTGGTGCCAGCGCTCGCGCGGGAGTGCGGAGTGCGCTGGGCGGGACCGGTGTGCTCGGTGCGAATGGTCATGCGTGCATTCCCTTCATGAGCCAGGTGACGAGGTAGGTGACGAGCTGGTCGGAGGTGATGGGTGCGGGGACAGCGGCGTCGCCGTCGGCGGCCTCGCCGCGCTCCCGCTGCGTGCTGTGCTTCTCGCGCCTGTCGTGGTGCTCGTGGTTCCCGTGCTTGTCGTACTCCTCGAGCTCGGTCATCCAGGTGTCGACCGCGCCCTCGACGAAGCCGACCGCTCCGTGGGCCCACAGCTGCGGGGAGGGGACCTCCTCGGGCAGGAACGTGGTCACCAGGCGCGCCACGGCGTGCAGGAAGTGGTTCAGCCCGTCGCTGGGGCGGGTGACGAAGCGGTAGACGCCGGGGGAGCGCTGCGTGGTCTCGACATAGGCGCGGATCATCGCGCGGATGCGCTCGTCGGCGTCCGGTTTGCGCCCGGCGTCGGACTCGAGCGCCCGCAGCTCCGCGACCAGCTTGCGATGCATGGTGGACAGGATGCTGCGGCCCAGGGCACGTTGCAGGTGCGCCTTGTCCTCGAAGTAGCGGTAGACGATCGACTTCGAGGTGCCGGAGGCCGCGGCGATGTCCTCCATGGTCACGTCCGGGCCCTGCTCGTGGATCAGGTGCCGGGCCACGTCGAGCAGCTCGGCGCGGCGCTGTTCCCGGTGCTGGGCCCAGCGGGCCGACCGTCCGTCCACGGGGGCTTGCGTCGTCGCGTTCACGGAACCTACGGTATCAAGTACCGGCGGTCCTAGGTAAAGTTCTCCGCAGAATCTGGTTCCGCGTCTCCCGACGACCCGACGAGACGTTCTCTGACGAAGAGTCCCACGAAGAGGTGCACAGCAGTGAATGATTTCCCGCGCGAGGCTCTGATCCTCGGTGGCAACCGCATCCCGTTCGCCCGCGCCGGCGGCGCCTACGCTGGCATCTCCAACCAGGATCTGCTCACCGCGACCCTCGAGGGCCTGGTGGCGCGCTTCGGCCTGCAGGGCGCGAAGCTCGGCGAGGTCGCCGGGGGCGCGGTCCTCAAGCTGGCCGGCGACCTGAACCTCACCCGCGAGAGCGCGCTGGGCACGCCGCTGGATCCCCGCACCCCGGCGATCGACCTGTCCAAGGCGTGCGCGACCAGCCTGGAGACGGTCGTCCACATCTCCAACCGGATCCAGTTGGGACAGATCGACTCCGGCATCGCCTGCGGCGTCGACTCCGCCTCGGATTCCCCGATCGAGGTCACCCCGCGCCTGCGCCGGATCCTGCACCGCGCGTTCTCCGCCAAGACCGCCGTGCAGCGCCTCAAGGCACTCGGTGCGATCCGCCCGGCGGACCTCGCCCCGGTCCCGCCGCGCAACGGAGAGCCCCGTACCGGGCTCTCGATGGGTGAGCACATGGCTCTGACCGCTGCTCAGTGGGGCATCGACCGCCAGGCCCAGGACGAGCTCGCGCTCGCCTCCCATCAGCATCTTGCCGCGGCCTACGACGCCGGCTTCTTCGACGACCTGGTCACCGGGTACCGCGGTCTCGCCCGCGACCAGAACCTCCGCCCGGACTCGTCGCTCGAGAAGCTCGCCTCGCTCAAGCCCGTCTTCGGGACGAAGTCCCCGCAGGTCGCCGAACCGACCATGACGGCCGGGAACTCGACGCCCCTGACCGACGGCGCCTCCTCCGTGCTGATGGGCAGCCGGGAATGGGCCGACGAGCGCGGCCTGCGGCCGCTGGCCCGCGTGGTCGATGCCCGCACCGCGGCGGTCGACTTCGTCCACGGTCAGGAAGGGCTGCTGATGGCACCCGTCTACGCGGTGCCGGAGCTGCTCGACGACCACGGCCTGACCCTGCAGGATCTGGACTTCTACGAGATCCACGAGGCCTTCGCCGCCACCGTGCTGGCGACCCTGAAGGCCTGGGAGTCCGACGAGTTCTGCCGCGAGCGGCTCGACCGGGGCGGCGCGCTGGGCGCCATCGACCGCAGCAAGCTCAACGTCGCCGGCTCCTCGCTCGCGGCCGGGCACCCCTTCGCCGCCACCGGCGGGCGCATCGTGGCGACCCTGGCGAAGCTTCTCGACGAGCGTGCCCGGGAGACCGGCCGCGTCCAGCGCGGCCTGGTCTCGGTGTGCGCCGCCGCCGGCCAGGGCACCGTCGCGGTGCTGGAGTCCGTCGCGCCCTGATCCGCCCGCGCGCCGGCCCGGTCATGCGCCGGCCCGGCCGCGCACCGACCCCGCCCCGGCGCCGCCGAGCGCGCCCCACGCCTCCTGGAGGACTCATGACCGACGCCTACACCCGCTTCGTCCGCTCCGGCCCGGGCAGGTTCATCGCCTCCCGCGCCGGCCTGCCCCGGCCCGCGCCGCTGCCGCGCCGCGGCGACCGGCCCGAACCCGTGCTGGGGCCGGTCGTCGTGCTCGGGGAATCGGAGGGCGCCGACGCCGTGGCGCACCTGCTGCTGTCCTGGGGAGCCGATGTCCGGCGCCGCTTCGAGGAGCTGCGCACCGTCGGCTCCGTGGTCGCCGTGCTCGACGAGGTCTCCACCCCCTCGGACCTCGGCCGGATCCTGCTGCCGCTGGCCGGCGCGATGCGCTCGCTCGCGCCCGGCGCCCGCGTGGTGACGATCTCCCGGCCCGCGCGCGGTGAGGACCCGGCCCGTGACGCCGCCCGTGGCGGGGTCGAAGGGTTCCTGCGCTCACTCGCCCACGAGATGCGCGGCGGGGCCACCGCCAACGGCATCCTGGTCGCGGACGGGGTCGGCCTGGACGCGCCGGGCGTGACGGGCGCCCTGAGGTTCCTGCTCTCGGCCCGCAGCGCCTTCGTCGCCGGCCAGTTCCTCACCGTCTCGAGCGAGGCCGGCTCGGCCACCGGGGACGCCGCCGCGCCGCTGGCCGGACGCACCGCCCTGGTCACCGGCGCCGCCCGCGGCATCGGCGCGGCCATCGCCCGCACCCTTGCGGCCGACGGCGCCCGGCTCGTGGTCCTGGACGTGCCCGCCGCCGGCACCGAGCTCTCCCGTCTGGCCAATGAGCTCCGCGCCGTACCGATCCAGCTCGACGTCACCTCCGACGGTGCCGGGGACCGGCTGATCTCGTTCCTGCGCGAGCGCTCCCTGGTGCTGGACGCGGTGGTGCTGAATGCCGGCATCACCCGCGACAAGCTCTTCGCCAACATGACCCCGCAGAAGTGGGACCCCGTGCTCGCGGTGAACATCGCCAGCCAGATCACCCTCACCGAGGCACTGATCGAGGCCGGTGATGTGCTCGGCGATCAGCCTCGCGTGGTCTCGCTGGCCTCGACCAGCGGAATCGCCGGCAACCGGGGTCAGACGAACTATGCGGCCTCCAAGGCCGGCGTGATCGCCTTCGTCGAGGCGCTCGCCGCCCGCCTGGAGCCCGTCGGCGGCACCGCGAACGCCGTCGCCCCCGGGTTCATCGAGACGGAGATGACCGCGCGGATGCCGGCGGTCTCCCGGGAGGTCGCCCGGCGTCTGAACTCCCTGCAGCAGGGCGGCCTGCCGGTGGACGTGGCCGAGGCGATCTCGTTCCTGTCCTCCGCCGAGGCCGGGGGCCTCCGCGGCGAGACGCTGCGGGTGTGCGGACAGAACCTGGTGGGGAGGTGAGCGCTATGACCTCCGCCTCGTCCGAGCCCTCCCGCGAGCGGGTCAAGGACCTCGCCGACGTCCCCTCGTTCCCCGCCGTGTACGCCGCCGCGCTGGATCCTCGCTCGAACCGCGGCCGCGCGCGAGGCCCGCGGAGTCCCCGGGGTTCGAGGAGCGCGGCGGGCGCGGCCGCCCCTGCGGCTCTCCCCGAGGTCGCCTACCGGGTGCGCGGCCTGCGACTGGACGCCGAGCGCGCCCGCGACTTCGACCATTTTCTGGGCGGGCCGGCCACGGATCTCGTCCACCCCGGCGTGCTGCACGTCCTCGCCTTCCCGCTCTCCCTCGCCCTGATGGCCCGGCGCGACTTCCCCTTCGCGCTGCTGGGCCTGGTCCATCTGCGCAACCAGGTCCTCCAGCACCGTCCGGTGCGGGTCGGGGAGCTGGTGGACGTCGAGTGCCGGGTCAGGGACCTGCGGCCCCACCGCAAGGGCCGCACGTTCGAGGCCGTCTCCACCATCCTCGGCCAGGACGGCGAGATCATCGCCACGGACGTCTCGACGTACCTGGCCAAGGGCGACGGCGCGGCGGACGGCGACCGCGACCAGGGCGGCGGGAGCTCCGGCGAACCCACCGCGCGCCGGGACTTCGAGCCGCCGCCGCCGACCGGGCGCTGGCGGCTGCCGGCAGACACCGGTCGCCGCTACGCCGCGGTCTCCGGTGACGTCAACCCGATCCATCTCTCGGCCCTCAGCGCCCGGGCGTTCGGCTTCCCGCGGGCGATCGCGCACGGGATGTACACCGCCTCGCGTGCCTTCACCGAATCACGCGTGGACCTCTCCCGCCCGCTGCGCTGGGACGTCTCCTTCGACGCGCCCGTTACCCTGCCGGGCACCGTGCTGGTGGCCTATGAGGATCACGACGAGAGCGGCTCGGTCCGCTGCGTGGGCTGGCGCGCGGCGTCCTCGGGGAAGGGGCCGCGCCGCTGCTTCGAGGTGGAGGTCACGACGCTGGGCTGAGCGTCCCGTCCCCGCCGCTCAGAGCGACCGGTTCCCGCCGCTCAGTGCGTCCTGCAGCATCTGTAGCAGGTGGTCGATGAACTCCTCGGGACGCACGTCCGTCAGCACGTCCACGTTCGGTGCGCGTCCCCACCGACCCAGCTCGTCGCCGACGGTCTGCCCCCTGGTCAGCATGCCGGTCAGCTCCACATCCACCGCCAGCGGTCTCGTGCGCGCGAAGCCGCCGGTGACCGCATGAGCGGCCACCAGTGGGTCGTGGACGTGCGCCATCCAGCCGAACCCGTCGGCCTGATGGAACTCGAAGTACCAGCGCAGCGCGTCCACCAGGATCGTGGCCACCGGGTGACCGGTGCGGTCGGCGGTCCCCTGGAGCCGGCTGAGGGTCGCGGAGGTGAAACGGACCGTCTCCGTGGCCTCGAGGGAGCCCAGCACCGGCCGTTGCGGGGCGCCGGTGAACGCCGCGAGCACCTGCTGTGCGGCCTCGGGATCCACGGCGATGTTCCACTCGCTGGTCGGGCCGGTATTGCCGCGATGATTGATGGCCCCGCCCATGATGTGCAGCCTCCGCAGCAGACGGGGCAGCTCCGGGTCCAGTTCCAGGGCGAGGGCGAGGTTCGTGTGCGGGCCGAGCACCAGGCCGACGAGCTCGCCCGGATGCGCCCGCGCCGTCTCGACCCACAGCTGCGCGCCCTCGCGCGGGTCGCCGCTGGTCGTCGGCTCCGGCAGATGCGCATGGCCGAGTCCCTGGGGGCCGTGGGTGTCGTCGGCCGTCATCAGGTCGGCGGTTAGCGGGGCGGCCGCCCCACGGGAGACCGGGGCGTCGATGCCGAGCAGCTCGGCCAGGACCAGGTTGTTGCGGTGGACGGCCGCGACCTCGACGTTGCCGGCGCTCGAGACGACCCCCGCGATCCGGACGTCGGGATGGCCGGCGAGGTAGGTCAGGGCGATCGCGTCGTCGATCCCGGTGTCGCAGTCGACGAGGACGGGGAGAGTCATGGCCTCAGCGTACGGACCCCGGCACGGGGAGCACCGTCAGGGACCGGATCGGGCCGGGCTCTGTTCGGGCTCCGCCCGCCTAGACTCGACCCATGAGCCCGCTGACCGACTTCCTCCTGCTCAGCCCACGGGAGGTCCCCCTGGGCGGGCCGCGGGGGATGAGCGTGCACCGCACCCTGCCCGCGAAGGAGACCTCGCTGATCGGCGCATGGTGCTTCGCCGACCACTTCGGGCCCGACGACGTCTCCACCGGCGGCGGCATGCAGGTGGCGCGGCATCCGCATACGGGGCTGGCGACCGTGTCGTGGCTGTTCGAGGGCGCGATCACGCATCGGGACTCGATCGGCAGCCACGCCTTGGTGCGCCCCGGCGACGTCGACATGATGGCCGCCGGAGCGGGCATCACCCACTCGGAGTTCTCCACCAACGACACCACCGTCCTGCACGGCGTCCAGCTCTGGTACGCCCTGCCCGAACGCACCCGCTTCACCACCCGCGAGTTCGCGATGCACACCCCCGCCCCGCGCGCCACCGACACGGCTCGGATACGGGTGGGCATGGGGCGCCTGCGAGCGGTGGACGAGGCCGGCGACGTGCTCGAGGACCACAGCCCGCTGAGGACCGACACCGAGCTGTCGATGGCGCAGATCGATCTGGGCGCCGGCGCGTCCCTGCGCCTCGACCTCGAGCCCGGCCACGAGCACGGCGTGCTCGTCGACCGCGGCCGGGCGCTGCTGCGCACCGGGGCGCGCTCCCTCGACGCGGGCCGCGGCGAGCTCGCGGTGCTGCCCGACGGCGCCGATCACCTGGAGCTCCGCGCCGACGACGGGGAGGACCTCCGCGTGATGCTGCTCGGCGGTGAGCCGCTGGGGGAGGACATCATCATGTGGTCGAACTTCGTGGGCCGCACCCATGAGGAGATCGAGCAGTTCCGCGCCCGCTACCAGGCCGAGATCGGCGTCGAGCTCGGTCTGGAGGACGCCCCGATCGCCGGCATCGCCCGTGAGCGCGGCGGCCTCGGCGCCGAGGACGAGCAGTTCGGCCCCTTCGCCCCGCACACCCCACCGGCCATCCCGGCCCCACAGCTGCCGAACGGTCGCCTGCGTTCCCGCGGGCGAGCCGGCCGCCCCACCGCATGACGGAGCACCCCATGACACATCCCGACCCCGACCACGGCGGATCCCGTGCCGACGTGAGCACGCCTGCTCCCGCTGATCGGCCCGCCCCGGCTGATCGGCCCGCCCCGGCCGCCTCCGGCGGCCCCGACCAGACCGACCGGGTGATCCTGCGGACGGCGGCCGACGAGCAGGGGCTCTCCGGTCCCGGCCCCGTGCTCGTCCTCGACGACGCCACGGGAGAGCTCACCGCGGCGGCGCTCGCCGAGCACGCCGAAGCGGCTGCCGACGGCTCGGCGCCGGTGATCTCCTGGGCCGGCTCGTACGCGACGACCGACGCCCTCCGCCGCCGGTTCCGCGACGAGATCGCCGCGGGCCGTCTCCAGGTCCCCGGCGGCGACCGCCCGATCCCGGTCGCCGACGTGGCGGTCTCGGCCCGGCCCCGCCTGGCCCTGATGCGACTGCCGAAGGCTCTGGCCGACCTCGAGCATCGCTGCCGGGACCTCGCCGGGGCCGGCGAGGTCACGCTGGTCGCCGGGGGCCGCGTCAAGCACATGACCCGCAGCCAGAACGAGGTGCTCGCCCGCGTCTTCGCCGAGGTCCACGCCTCGCGGGGCCTGGGGAAGTCCCGGACTCTGGTCGCGTCCTCTCCCCGCGAGCACATCGAACCGGCCGCGACGGCGACCGGCATCGCGCGGGTCCGGGTGCGCGGCCAGGAGCGCGACCTCGCGGTGCGCGGCATCGGGGGAGTGTTCGGCGGGGCCTCGGCCGATGCCGGCAGCCTGCTGCTGCTCGAGGCCCTGGACCGCAGCCTGCCGGGAGCGACGGGCCCAGCCGGGGAACCCGATGCCGCCGCCACGATCAGCGCGATCGATCTGGGCAGCGGCAACGGGCTGCTGACCGCCTATCTTGCGGCGGCGCTGCCCGCGGCGCGGGTGCTGGCCAGCGACGACGATGCCGACGCCGTCGCCTCCACGCGGGCGACCCTGGCCGCGAACGGCCTCACTCGGGAGAGCATCGCGGTGACCTGGGATGCATCCCTGTCCCGGGTGGCCGACGGCACCGCGGACCTGGTCGTGCTGAACCCGCCGTTCCACGCCGGCACCGCCATCGACGCCACCCTGGTGCACGGGCTGCTGGATGCGGCGGCACGAGTGCTGCGGCCGGGCGGACAGCTGTGGTTCGTCCACAACTCCTACCTGCGCTATCGGCCGGAAGTGGAGCAACGCGTCGGGCCGGTGCGTCAGCAGGCCCGCGACCGGCGCTTCACCGTGCTCTCGGCGACGCGCGCCTGAGCATCCCCGGTCTCAGGCGACGAGGCTGCCCAGCACCGAGGTGAACAGGCCCAGCCCGTCGGTGCCGGTGCGGGTGCCCGCTCCGGGCTCGTCGGGCCCGAAGCCGGCCTCGACGGCGTGCTCGGGGTGCGGCATCAGGCCCACGACGTTGCCCGCGGCATTGGTGATGCCGGCGATGTCGTGGCGGGAGCCGTTGGGGTTGGCCTCGAAACCGGCCGGGCCGTGGGTGGCGCCGGCGGTGTAGCGGAAGACGACGCGCCCCTCCGCCTCGAGCTCGTCCAGGGTGCGCTCGTCGGCGACGTACTGGCCGTCCTGGTTCTTCAGCGGGATCCGGATCACCTCGCCCTGCTCGAACGCGCCAGTCCAGGCGGTGCGCGTGTTCTCGACGCGGAGCGGCTGGTCACGGCACAGGAAGGTGCGGTGGGCGTTCTTGATCATGGCACCGGGCAGCAGGTGGGCCTCGCACAGGACCTGGAAGCCGTTGCAGATGCCCAGGACGGGCATGCCGCCGCGCGCCGCGTCCACGACACGTTCCATGACGGGGGAGAACCGGCTGATCGCCCCGGCGCGCAGATAGTCGCCGTAGGAGAAGCCCCCGGGCAGCACGACGGCGTCGACCTCGTGCAGGGAGTCCTCGCCGTGCCAGAGCGCGACGGGCTCGCCGCCGGCCAGGCGCACGGCCCGCAGGGCATCGCGATCATCCAGCGTGCCCGGGAAGGTCACCACGCCGACGCGCATCAGGCCTGAGCCTCCGCGGCGGTCCGGTCGTCCTCGACCTCGAGGGCGACGACGTCCTCGATCACGGGATTGGACAGCAAGGTGGTGGCCGCCTCGCGGAGGGAGGCGAGCACCTCATCGGTGACCTCGCCGTCGACCTCGAGCTCGAACCGCTTGCCCTGGCGCACCGAGCTGATGGACGTGAAGCCCAGCCGCGGCAGGGCGGCGGCGACGGCCTTGCCCTGCGGGTCGAGGATCTCCGGCTTCGGCATGACATGGACTACGACGCGTGGCATCGGCATTCTCCTGGGGACGGCGGCCGCCGTACGGCGGGCGGAGCGGGGGACCGGGGCCTTCCCGTCCGCAGTGCATGCACCGGGACGGGGCGGCGATGCCGGCAGGCAGCTGGCATCCGGCCCCATCGTCTCCATCGTAGCCGGGTGGGACCTACCGAGCGTCCGGTGCCCGATGCGCGGAGAGGTGAACAATGGCCGCGGTGGCGCGGAGCGGAGAGGGCGAGATGGCCACAATGACGACGGGGGAGACGATGCAGGAGTCCGAGACGTCGGTGCGGAGCACGGCCCGGGACGTGTTCGGCCTGCAGGAGCTGCGCGAGGGCCAGGACGAGGCGATGACGGCCGTGGCCGAGGGCCGGGACGTGCTGGCCGTGATGCCGAGCGGGCACGGGAAGTCGGCGATCTACCAGGTGCCGGCCGTGATGCGGCAGGGCACTGCCCTGGTCATCTCGCCGCTGGTCGCCCTGCAGGCCGACCAGGTCGAGGGCCTCGAGGCCGAGCTCGGTCCGGGCCGAGCGGTCGCCGTGAACTCCTCGCTGCCGGTCTCAAGGGTCCGAGCAGCGTGGGACGCGCTGGCCGACGGCACGGCCACCTTCCTCTTCCTCGCCCCGGAGCAGCTCGCCCGGGAGGACACGATCGAGCGCCTGGCCGGCGCCGAGGTCTCCCTGATCGCCGTGGACGAGGCGCACTGCGTCTCGGCGTGGGGCCATGACTTCCGGCCCGACTACCTCGCCCTCGGGGAGACGATCCGCCGCCTCGGCCATCCGGCCGTGGTCGCGCTGACTGCGACCGCGTCCCCGGATACGCGGGCCGACATCATCGACCGGCTCGGCATGGACGATCCGGTCGAGGTGGTCCAGAGCTTCGACCGCCCCAACCTGCACCTCGCCGCGACCCATCACAGCGACCCCGACGAGCAGCACCAGGCGGTGCTCGAGCAGGTCGCCTCGCTGCCGGGGACCGGCCTGGTGTACACCGGCACCCGCCGGGACACCGAGACCTGCGCCGCCGAGCTCGCCGAGCGTGGTCTGACCACCGCGGCGTATCACGCCGGCCGCCGCGCCCGGGACCGTGACGCGATCCACGAGCAGTTTCTCGCCGGAGAGCTCGACGTGGTGGTGGCGACGTCAGCCTTCGGGATGGGCATCGACAAGCCCGACGTCCGATACGTGGTCCATGCCCAGGTCCCCGGCTCGCTGGACAGCTACTACCAGGAGATCGGTCGCGCCGGGCGCGACGGCGAGCCCGCCACCATCCACCTGCACTACCGCCCCGAGGACCTCGGGATGCAGCGCTACTTCGCCGGCGGCGCCCCCGCCTCCGAGGACGTGCGCACCGTCTTCGCCGCGATCGCGGAGCACGGTCCGATCCGGCCCGCCGCGCTGCGCGAGCACACCGGCCTGTCCGCACGCGCCCAGAAGCGCGTCACGAACCTGCTCGAGCACAGCGGCACCATCACCGTGCGCCGGGACGGGCTCCGCGCCCGCAGCGGGATCAGCGCGGATGAGGCCGAGCGGGCCGCCTCGGACCAGACGGAGACCCGCGAGGCGATCGACGACTCCCGAATCGAACGTATCCGCGCCTACGCCGAAACCACCTCCTGCCGGCGCCGCGCGCTGCTGACCTACTTCGGGGAGGACGCCGAGGCGTACTGCGGCGCGTGCGACGTCTGCGAGAGCACGGGTGCCGAGGAGCTTCAGGAGGAACAGGCGCAGCGGCCGGACGATTTCCCGGCCGAGACCGCCGTGGTCCATCGGGAGTTCGGCAGGGGCACGGTGATGGCCGCGGAACCGGACCGTCTGACCGTGTTCTTCGAGGAGGTCGGCTACCGCGACATCGCCCTCGCCGCCATCCGGGAGGACGAGGGCCTCCTGGACCGCTCCGAGGAGGGAGCGCGCGGCTGAGGGAGCGCGCGGCCGATGCCCCGGGCCCGGTCGAACGGGTCCGCCGTCGGCCCGACGGGAGCGCCGCGATCTCGCCCGGCCCCTGTGCACGGCCCGCGTGCGGCGTTAGATTCGGGGGGTCCGAGGACCCTGATGCCGGGAGGCAGCGATGAAGATCCGTCACCTCGTCCACTCGTGCCTGCTCATCGACGTCGCGGGACGCACGGTGCTGGTCGATCCGGGCGGCTTCAGCGGTGAGGCCGTCCGGGGGCTGGAGGCCGACCTGCTGTCGAGGATCGACGCGGTCGCCATCACCCACCAGCACCCCGATCATGTCGACCGCCGACTGCTCGCGGAGGTCCTCTCCCACGCCTCCGAGGCGATCGTGATCGCCGAGCCCGCGACCGCGAAGCAGCTCGCCGAACCCGCCGAGGGCGCCCCGGCGGTCGAGGCGGAGAAGGTGCTGGCGCTGAGCGCCGGTACCGCGCACGAGTTCGGGCCCGTCGGTGACCACGCCTCGCTGCGCGTCCAGGCCGTCGGCGGCGATCACGCGATCATCCACCCCGACATCCCGCGGGTGGGCAACACCGGTCTCGTGCTCACCGCCGACGGCGAGCCGCGTCTGGGCATCACCGGCGACTCCCTGGAGCCCGTCCAGGAGTTCCACGGCATCGACGCGCTGGCCTTCGCGGTCGTCGCGCCGTGGTCGAAGATAGCCGAGACCATCGATTTCCTGCGCGCCGTGCGCCCACGGCTCGCGCTGCCCGTCCACGACGCCGTGGCCAGCGACGTCGGCCGGCCCATCTACCTGCGCCAGTCCTCGAATCTCGCGCCCGAGGGCACCGAGGTGCGCGACTGGCCCGAGGACGGTGTGGTCGAGGTTCCCGCGAGCTGAGGGCGCTCGCGTGATCCGTATCCATCAGGAGGGAACGTCATGACACCCGACGACGACACCGGCACGGACGGCGCGGAGGCGATGGACGGCATGGAGGGCCTGGGCCGAGCAGATACCGGCGGTCGACGGGATCGCGTGGACGAGGCGTTCGAGGCCGTGCCGCGCGTCCCCTTCCTCCCCGAGGAGCTGCGCGGGTTCGCCGGTCAGGACGCGCCGCTGCCGATCGGCCACGGCCAGACGAACTCCCAGCCCTACACGGTGGCGGCCATGCTCCGGCTGCTCGATGTGCGTCCCGGTCACCGCGTGCTCGACCTCGGTGCCGGGTCGGGCTGGACCACGGCGCTGCTCGCGCACCTGGTCGGCGGCGAGGGGCGCGTGATCGGGGTCGAGCGCCAGGAGGGTCTCATCGAACCGGCCCGGCGCGCCCTCGCCGAGGCGGCCCCGGAGGGCGAGGCGGAGATCCGCCCGGCCCGCCCCGGCGTGCTCGGCGCACCGGAGGACGGTCGGTTCGATCGCATCCTGGTCTCCGCCGAGGCGCAGGAGGTCCCACCGGCCCTGCTCGAGCAGCTGGCCGATCACGGCGTGATGGTGATCCCGGTGCGAACGACGATGCATCGCCTCGAGAAGCGCGGCGAGGACGTGCTGGACACCGAGCACGGCGGCTTCCGGTTCGTCCCGCTGGTCGAGGACTGACCCTCAGAACGTCCGGCCGGTGAGTCTCTCGTAGGCCTCCACGTAGCGTGCCCGGGTCTGCTCGACGACCTGGGCGGGCAGCTCCGGGGGCGGCGTGCTGGTGCCGCGGTGCCAGCCGGAGGCGGGCGAGGTGAGCCAGTCCCGCACGAACTGCTTGTCCAGGCTCGGCTGCGGGCGGCCTTCGGCGTAGTCGGCGGCCGCCCAGAAGCGGCTGGAGTCGGGAGTGAGGACCTCATCGCCGAGCATGAGGGTGTCGTCGTGGCGGGAGCGGCCGAACTCGAGTTTGGTATCGGCCAGCAGGATGCCGCGCTCGCCGGCGATGTCGCGGGCCCGCTCGTAGATCGCCAGGGTCAGCGTCTCCAGCTGATCGACGAGCTCGGCCCCCAGCAGGTCGCGGGCCTGGGCGACGGTGATGTTCTCGTCGTGCTCCCCGGCCTCGGCCTTCGTCGAGGGGGTGAAGATCGCCGGATCCAGTCGCGAGGCCTCGACCAGGCCGGCCGGCAGCACGTGCCCGCCGACGGATCCGCCGGCTCGGTAGTCCGCCAGCCCGGAGCCGGTGAGGTAGCCACGGGCCACGCACTCCAGCGGCACCATGTCCAGGCCGCGGCACCGCAGCGCCCGCCCGGCCACGGGCTCGGGGACCTCCGCCGCGGAGAGCACATGGTGGGGGACGAGGTCGGCCAGCTGCTCGAACCAGAACATGCTGATCCCGGTGAGCAGGCGACCCTTGTCGGGGATGCCGGGCTGCAGCGAGTGGTCGTAGGCACTGATCCGGTCGGTGGCGACCACCAGCACTTCGGTGGCGCGCGCCGGATCGGTGCCCGCGGGCACGTACAGCTCGCGGACCTTGCCGCTGAAGGCGTGGTCCCAGCCCTCCAGCGGCGGAGCCTCGAGCAGCGGGGCGGACGAGGCGGCGCTCACGCGGCGGGTCCCTGCGCCTCGGCCGCGTCGCGGGCGATGTCGGTGCGGTGGTACGCGCCCTCGAGCTCGATCGCCTCGGCGCCCGCGAGCGCGACCTCGCGGGCCGCGGTGAGGTCCGCGCCGGTGCCGACGACGGTCAGCACGCGCCCGCCGGCGCTGACCAGGCGGCCGTCCTCGCCGAGGGCGGTGCCGGCGTGGATCACGTGGGCCCCCGCTCGTTCGGCGACCTCGATCCCGCTGATCACGTCACCGGTGCGCGCCGCCGCGGGGTACCCGGCGGAGGCGACCACCACGGTGACCGCTGCGTCCTCGCGCCACTGCAGCGGGTCCGCGCCGGCCAGCTCGCCGCGTGCGGCGGACAGCAGCAGCGGGGCCAGGGGAGAGGCGAGACGTTCGAGGACCACCTGGGTCTCGGGGTCCCCGAAACGGGCGTTGAACTCGACCACGCGCACGCCCAGCGGGGTGAGCGCGAGGCCGCAGTAGAGCACGCCGACGAACGGGATCCCGCGGGAGGCGAGCTCGTCGATGGTGGGGCGGGCGACGGTGCGCACGACCTCGTCGGCCAGTCCCTCGGGAGCCCACGGGAGCGGGGAGTAGGCGCCCATGCCGCCCGTGTTCGGTCCCTCGTCACCGTCCAGGGCCCGCTTGAAGTCCTGGGCGGGAGCCAGCGCCACCACGTCGGTGCCGTCGCTGAGGCAGAACAGGGAGACCTCGGGGCCCTCGAGGTACTCCTCGAGGACCACGGTGCCGCCGGCGTCGAGAACGCTCCGGCCGTGTGCCGTCGCCTCCGAGCGATCACGGGTGACCACGACCCCCTTGCCCGCGGCGAGCCCGTCGGCCTTGACCACGTAGGGCAGGTCGCCGAGCGGGTTGGTCCGGTCGAAGCCGGCCTCGAGCTGGTCGATCGCGGTGACCGTCACGGAGGCGGCGGTGGGCACGCCCGCGGCGGCCATGATCTCCTTCGCCCAGGACTTCGAGCCCTCCAGGCGGGCGGCCGCGGCCGCCGGGCCGAAGACCGTGAAGCCGGCCTCGCGCAGCTGATCGGCGGCACCGGCGACCAGCGGGGCCTCGGGGCCGATCACCACCAGGTCCGGGTCCAGGGTGCGGGCCAGCTCCACCTGGGCCTCGAGATCGCCGACGGCGACGTCGTGGCAGGTGGCGAGCCGGCCGATCCCGGGGTTGCCGGGGGCGGCGTGCAGCTCGGGGGCGGGGCGGTCGGCGGCGAGGCGACGGATGATCGCGTGCTCGCGGCCTCCGGAGCCGATGACGAGGATCTTCACGCGGGTCAGGGTACCCAGCGGGGCCTGCGCCCGGGCCCGTGCCCGCACTGCGACATGGCTGGGTGAGACCCGCCGCCCTCCCGGGGCTCCGGTGCCCGCCCTCGGGCATCGCGCCGTTACGATCGGCTCCATGCCCGCCGCGATCCCGGAACCGACCCGCGCCGCGACGCCGGAGGAACCGACCACCCGGCTGCGGCTGGACCTCTCCTACGACGGCACCGATTTCCACGGCTGGGCCGCCCAGCCCGGCCGTCGCACCGTCCAGGGCGAGCTCGAGGCGGCTCTGGCCCAGATCGCTCGCCGCGAGCTGCGGGTCACCGTCGCCGGCCGCACCGACGCCGGCGTGCACGCCCGCGGCCAGGTCTGCCATCTCGACGTGCCCGACACGGTCCTGGCGACCATGCCCGGCCGCTCCGATCGCAGCCCCGCAGACTCTCTCGTGACACGGCTGGCCGGGGTGCTGCCGCCCGACGTCGTCGTCCACGTCGCCCGCGAGGTCCCCTCCGACTTCGATGCCCGGTTCGGCGCGCTGTGGCGCCGCTATCGCTACCGCATCTCCGACGGTCCCGCCGTCCACGACCCGCTGCGTCGCGACGTGCTGCGCCACCGCCGCCGGCTCGACATCGACGCCATGACCGAGGCGAGCCGGCCGTTGCTGGGCGAGCACGACTTCCTCTCCTTCTGCCGTCCCCGGGAGGGCGCCACCACCATCCGCACCCTGCGGGAGTTCCACTGGGAGCGTCCCGATATCGGCCGGGCCGACGAGGGCCTGGTCGTGGCGACCGTCGTCGCCGACGCCTTCTGCCACCACATGGTGCGCTCGCTGGTCGGTGCGCTGATCGGCGTGGGGGAGGGCCGACGGGACGCGGAGTGGCCCTCGCGGGTGCTCTCCGCGCGCACCCGGGAGGCCGCGCGTCGGGACGGCGCCGGGTCGGCGCCGATGTGCCCGCCGCAGGGCCTGACCCTCGACCACGTCGCGTACCCGCCCGATGAGGAACTGGCGGCTCGAGCGGCTCTCGCGCGCGCCCGCCGGGGCACTTCCGCCGGCGCAGCCCGGATGCGTGACGGAGCCGGAGATCACACCCCGGACCAGCCCTCTGTGCGTTGACGCTGCCAGCTGGTTCGCAGTATTGTTGGCGGTCGTTGTGCCTCGATGTGTGCCCGACTCCGCAGCCGATATCTCACGCCCGGCGCGATAAGGGCATCTCACACACATCCAGGACCGCCGTCGCCTCGTGAGCGGAGCGGGACGGGCGCAGCGACAGGGCCATGCTTTTACCCGAAGGAAGCGTGCCCACGGTCCATCGAACCGTGCCTGGACGGCGTCCCGCCGCCTGGGCACCATGACGAGAGAAGAAGGCACGAGTGCGTACGTTCACCCCGAAGCCCGACGATGTCGAGCGTTCCTGGTACGTCATCGACGCAACGGATGTCGTCCTCGGCCGGCTCGCTTCCCAGGCTGCACAGCTCCTCCGGGGAAAGCACAAGCCGGTCTTCGCACCCCACATGGATGCGGGCGACTTCGTGATCATCATCAACGCTGACAAGGTCGCGCTGACCGGCAACAAGCGGGAGGCGAAGCTGGCCTACCGCCACTCCGGCTACCCCGGCGGTCTCCGCGGCATCCCCTACTCCGAGCTGCTCGAGAACCGCCCTGAGCGGGCGGTGGAGAAGGCCGTGCGCGGCATGCTTCCCAAGAACAAGCTCGCCGAGCAGCAGCTCAAGAAGCTCAAGATCTACTCGGGTTCGGAGCATCCTCACAGCGCTCAGCAGCCCGTCCCCTTCACCATCGACCAGGTGGCGCAGTAAGCGGGGGCTCCCGCCACTCCGCCCTGCCGCACGGAAGAACCAAGGAGAACCGTGACTGAGACCACCCCCGAGTCCCTCGAGGCCGTGACCGAGGAGACGGACGAGAACGTCCCGTCGTCCTTCACCACCGAATCCACCGGCGAAGCCCCGGTCGGCAGCGGCCAGTCCGCCACCGCCCCGGGCTACGGCACCGGTCGCCGCAAGCAGGCCGTCGCCCGCGTCCGTCTGATCCCCGGCTCCGGCCAGTGGACCATCAACGGCCGCAGCCTGGAGAACTACTTCCCGAACAAGCTGCACCAGCAGGAGGTCAACGACCCGTTCACGGTCCTCGACCTCCAGGGCCGCTTCGACGTCGTCGTCCGCCTCACCGGCGGCGGCCCCTCCGGTCAGGCCGGGGCCGTGCGCCTCGGCGTGGCCCGTGCGCTGAACGAGATCGACGCCGAGCACAACCGCCCGACCCTGAAGAAGGCCGGCTTCCTCAAGCGCGATGCTCGCATCATCGAGCGCAAGAAGGCCGGACTGAAGAAGGCCCGCAAGGCGCCGCAGTACTCCAAGCGCTGATCATCCCGCGCTGCTGATTCGCGACTTCGCCGCCGGATCCGCGCACACGATGCCCCTCGACCCATGTGGTCGAGGGGCATCGTTGCGTTCGCCCCCGACGAGAGCCCGCCGTCGGACCACAGGCGTCGGGGCCACGGACTATCCTCACGGCATGGAGTTCGTGCCACGGCGATGGTGGAGCGGCCCCTTCGACGTCGAGCATCTCGCCTGGACGGCCGTCGCCCGGGTACGGGACGCGGCGCAGGAGGTCGCCATCACCCGCGGCCTGGATGTCACTGTCGACACCACGCCCGCACTGGTCGCCGCGTCGTTCGCGTCCTTCGAGAATCTGCGCGTCGACGGCCGTGCACCCGAGGCCTGGGCAGAGCTGTCCGGACTTGTCGCCGCCCGTGACGGCTGGGTGCGGCTGCACGGGAACTACCCGCATCACGCGGCTGCCATCCGCTCCGCGCTCTCCGTCTCGGATCGCGCCCAGCTCGACCGCACGGCACGCCGACTCGGCGCGGAGGAACTGGAGGAGGCTGTCTGCGCGGCCGGAGGGATCGCGGTGGCCGTGCGGTCCCGGGCGGACTGGGCGCGGCACCCGCACGGTCTCGCCACGGCCTCGGCGCCGTGGTCCGAGGGGCACGACCGCGGGGACCGGCCCGTGCTGTCCCGCACCGCCACCCCGCGGGAACTGCTCCGCGGGATCCGGGTCCTCGATCTGACCCGCGTGATCGCCGGCCCCACCTGCTCGCAGCTCCTGGCCTGCCTCGGGGCCGACGTGCTCCGCGTGGACCCGCCGCATCGTCCGGAGATCCTCGACCAGTACCTCTCCACCGGGATGGGCAAGCGGTCCGTCGAGATCAATCTCCGTCGCGAGGCGGATCGGGTGCGCGCCCTGGCCTCGTCGGCGGATGTGATTCTCAGCGGGTACCGCCCCGGCGCTCTCGACCGATTCGGACTCGGCGACGAAGCCCTCGAGCAGCTCGCCCCGCAGGCCGTCATCGTCACCCTCTCCGCCTGGGGCGAGGCCGGTCCCTGGTGCTCGCGAGCCGGTTTCGACTCCATCGTTCAGGCGGCCACCGGGATCGCGGCCGCCTGCGGCTCGCCGGACCGGCCCGGGGCGCTTCCTGTCCAGGCCCTGGACCACAGCAGCGGGCACCTCATGGCCGCCCACGTGCTCGAGGCGCTCGCCCGGGCTCGCGCCCACACGGTGCGCGTGAGCCTGCTCGGCGCCGCCCGCACGCTGCTCGCCGCGACCCCGCCGCCGCCCCGGGAGCCGGCCGCGCTCGACGTGCCGCGGGTGAGGGTCCCGTCGGCCGAGGGCGTCCTCGACGCCGTCCCGCCGCCGCTGCGGATCGACGGTGCCACCCTCGAGCGTCCCGTCGGCCGGTACGGTGCCGCGAGAGCGGAGTGGAGCGACCGGAGCGGGTGAGGCCGTTCGGGTCCTCGGGACATATTCGGACCCGTCGGTCTCCCTCCGTGCACTCTGCGCCCCGGCGCGCGCCCTCCCCGGCCCTGAGCCCGCCCCTGACGTCCACCGCCCACTGTGCAGGCGGCGGCGATGACGAGTCATTCCCACGGCGTCGGGTTACCGGACCGTGACCCCGGTGTCCGCCGCGGCCGTCTCCCGGAGCGGTGGCCGGACGGTTCGCGCAGGATCGGACTCGTGCGCGGAGCGTCCGTGCGCGGATCGTCGATCGCCTGCGCGTCCCGCCCAGGTGCGGGTGCGACGGAGTCGGCGACGTGGGCGGCGGGAGCGGGAGACGCTCCCTCAGGACGAGAGGACATTGCGGTGATGAGTGATCAGACGGAGACCGGCGGCGCAACGGGGCAGGGGAGCGGGCGCGGACTCGTGAGCAAGCGCGTGGCCGGCGAGCTGATCGACGAGAAACGACGTGAGCTCGGGGTGACCTGGACGGACCTCGCCGAGCGCACCGGGCGGCCGCGCGTCTGGCTGGCCTCGGCCGTGCTCGGCGCGCAGCCCGTCCCCGCCGCCGAGGCGGAGATCCTCGGCGAGGCGCTGGGACTGGAGCCGGAGCTGGTGGCAGCCCTGACGCGCCAGCCGTATCGGACCGTCGACCCCGAGATCCTCAGCGACCCCACGATCTACCGCTTCCAGGAGCTGATCCAGGTCTACGGGCCCGCGCTGAAGGCGCTCATCCACGAGGAATTCGGCGACGGGATCATGAGCGCCATCAACTGCAGCATCGATCTCGAGCGCGGGAAGCACCCCGGCGGTGACCGTGTGGTGCTCAGGATCGATGGGAAGTTCCTGCCCTACGACTGGGTCAGCACCGAGGCCTGATCCGGTCTGCCCGCCTCGGCGCGATCTACGAGAGCAGCTCGCGGATGTCATCGGCCGTGATGCCCTCGCGGAACGCCGACCCGGAGTCGGTCAGGGCGTCGAACAGGTCCGCCTTCTTCTGCTGCAGCGCGAGCACCTTCTCCTCGATGGTGTCCTCGGCGACCATCCGATAGACCATCAGGTGGCGCTCCTGGCCGATGCGGTGGGCGCGGTCGACGGCCTGGTTCTCCGCGGCGGGGTTCCACCACGGATCCAGCAGGAAGACGTAGTCCGCCTCGGTCAGGGTGAGTCCGAAGCCGCCGGCCTTGAGGGAGATCAGGAACACCGGAGCGTTCCCCTCGCGGAAGCCGCGGACCGCCGCCTCACGATTGCGGGTGGAGCCGTCGAGGTAGGCGTAGTCCACGCCGCGCTGGTCCAGCTGCTCGGCGACCCGGTGCAGGTAGGAGGTGAACTGGCTGAACAGCAGCACCTTGTGCCCCTCGCCGAGGACCTCCTCGAGCTGGTCGAACAGCGCGGCGAGCTTCGAGCTGTGCACGTCCCGATGCTCCTGCGCATCGACGATGCCCGGATCCAGCGCCATCATCCGCAGCAGCGTGAGCGAGCGGAACACGATGAAGCGGTTGCGGTCCAGATCGTCCTCGATCAGCCCCAGCACCTTCTTGCGCTCGCGCTGGAGCAGGGAGTCGTACAGCGCCCGGTGATCCTCGGCGAGCTCGACCTTCCACACCTGCTCCTGCTTGGGCGGGAGCTCCTTGGCGACCAGATCCTTGGTGCGGCGCAGCATGAACGGTCGCAGCCGGGCACGCAGCACCTCCATCCGCTCCGGATGCTCACCGCTCTCGATCGGCGTCGTATAGCGCTGACGGAACGCGGTGGCGGCGCCGAACAGTCCCGGCGCGGCCAGCGACATGATCGACCACAGGTCATCGAGCGAGTTCTCCATCGGCGTACCCGTGATGGCCAGGCGGAACGGGGCGTGCACGCCGCGCGCCGCCTGGTGCGTGCGGGCACGGCGGTTCTTCACGAACTGCGCCTCGTCCAGCACCATGCCCGCGAACTCCTGCTCGGCGAACTCCTCGGCATCGATCCGCAGCACCGTGTAGCTGGTGACCAGCACGTCGGCGCCGGCGGCCACCTCGGCGAGGTCGGTGCCGCGAGCCCGACGGGTGCGGTCGACGACCCGCAGATCCAGGCCCGGGGTGAACCGCTCCGCCTCGGAGCGCCACACGCCCACCACGGACGCCGGCGCGACCACCAGGAACGGTGGCAGCGCGGAGGAGGCGGCGTCCGAGCCGGTCCCGGCACGCTCGTGCGCATGGGCGATCAGCGCGAGGGTCTGGACGGTCTTGCCCAGGCCCATATCGTCGGCCAGCACTCCGCCCAGGGAATGCTCGTACAGGAAGGCGAGCCAGGCGAAGCCGTCGCGCTGGTACGGGCGCAGATCGGCGGTCAGCCCGCGCGGCGGCTGCGGCGGCGTGAGATCGACGCCCGCCTGCAGGGCACCGACGCTGCGCTGCCAGGCGTCGGAGGACACGGCCTCGTCGGCGATCTCCTCGAGCTCGTTCCAGATGTCGACCTGGTACTTCGAGATCGACTGCTGGTCGGGATCCCACTCGGCCAGCGCCTCGCCCTCGGCGATCAGCTCGCGCAGCGCATCGAAGGCTGGGTTCTCCAGGGAGAAGTACGTGCGATCGGGCATCAGCAGCCGCGACTTCCCCTGGGCCAGGGCCGTGAACAGGGAGGCGAAGGCGATCTGCTTGCCCTCGATGGTGATCTCGAAGCCGAGGTCGAACCAGTCGTTCTTCCCGCGGGACTCGTGCTGGGTGACGCGCACGTGCGGGGCCTCGTCCAGTTCCCGGTAGGCGTGCCGGGTGCCGGTGACCTTCGCGCTGACGTGCTCGAGCTCGTCGAGGGCATCGAGCACGTGGGTGGAGAACTCGGCGGTGTCGACGCCGCTGAGCCGCTCCGGCGTCCGGGAGCCGGCCGTCGGCCACAGCTGCTGAGCGCGGGCGAGGACCGCCTCCTCGTGCTCGTGATCGCGGCGCGGGCCGATCGCCGGGTCCATGGGGACGGTGCGTTCGGGATCGTGGTACCGCCAGGACCAGGTCAGGGTGAGCCGGTCGCCGTCGGCGTAGGCGGCGGTGACCTGCAGCGTCGCCGGCTCGATCGCGGGCATCTCCACGCTGCCGTCGGTACTGGTGACGGTGGTGATCTCCCGCAGCCGGGGGTAGGCCGAGCCCAGGAACTCCTCGCGCTCGGCGGCGGGGATGCGCAGCGGCTCGGGGCGTTGGAACAGTCGTTGCAGGGCGATCGGGACCGGGCTGTCCACAGGGGCGATGCGGGCGTGGAAGCGTTCGCCGCGCCGGCCGGCGTCGTCGCCGTCCCCGTCGGCCGGGATCGTGGAGGCCAGATCGATCACTCCACCGGTGCCCAGCAGCTGCGCAGACGGGGCCGGGTCGCCGCCGATGAGGATCCGGGGGCGTACGGCGAGTTCGGACTCGGCTGCGGGCGCGGAGAGGTCCAGCTCCACCTCGGCCGTCGGCGCGATCTCGACGCTCTCGAGGATGCCGCTGGTCAGGAACTGCACGCCGACGTCGGCGGCGTAGGAGAGCGACTGCCACAGCAGCGGCGAACCGATCGAGCTCAGCCACAGGTGCTCGACCGCCCCCGAGGTGTAGGAGCGCTCGGCCGTGGCCGCGGAGAAGATGCGGGTCAGGGCCTCGGCGTGCGCGGGGACGTAGTCGTGGCCGGGCACGCGGTACTCGAAGGTGCGCCAGGAGACACCGCCCTTGATCCAGCGCCCCTGCTTGCCGCGCACCAACGGGCGGATGCCCAGGCGCAGCTCGGATCCGGCATGGACGTGCTCCGCCGTGGCGGGCTCGTGCGCATAGCGGGGCCGGCCCGACTCCAGCGGCGAAGCCTCCAGATCGAACCGCAGCGCGAGCGGCTGCGGGCCCTCGCTGCGCTGCTCCTCCTGCAGCAGCGGCCTCAGCACGCTGCGCCACTCGGAGACCTCCCGCTCGGACTTGGTCCGGTCAGCCATGGTGTTCAGCTCATACATCGCGGCCGCGGCATGCTTGCAGTCGGAGCCGACGGGGCACGTGCAGCTCGAGCGCACCGGCCGCCAGACGCCGCCCGGCTCCTCGGGCAGGAACCGGCGGGTGACCGCGGCCTGGTCGTACTCCTCCAGCTGCACGGTCACGCGGTACGGGGTGCTGGCCGCGCCGCGCACCTCTGCCCGGATGGAACGGGCCTCGTCGTCCCATCCCAGCTCCTGGACGCGGCCGCCGCGCGCATAGGCGAGGCCACGGCCCGCGGAGCGGTCCCCGACGAACTGGGAGATCGCAGCGGGCAGGATCCGTGGGGGGAGATCGACGACCGGCATCCTCTCAGGTTAACGAGAGCGCAGGCCCCTCGTCCCGTCGCCGGGGCATAGTTCACCTCCAATTCGTCACCCGGGGAGCCACCGATGCCGTGTGCACCGCGGCCGCCCACCGCCGGAGCGTTACAGTTTCCCCGGACCTCAGCCGTGGTTGCTCATCTTCGGCGCCCCCCGACCCTGAAAGGGCCAGCACATGGCACGACTGTTCGGAACCGACGGAGTGCGCGGACGCGCCAACGGGGACATCACCGCCGAACTGGCGGTCGAGCTCTCCGTGGGGGCGGCCCATGTCCTGGGCACCCTCGGCGCCTTCGGCGGCACCAAGCCGCGCGCCATCGTCGCCCGCGACACGCGGCCCTCGGGGGACTTCCTCTCCGCCGCCGTGTGCGCGGGACTCGCCTCGGCCGGCGTCGACGTCCTGGACGCCGAGGTGCTCCCCACGCCGGGCCTGGCCCACCTGGTCCAGTCCACCGAGGCGGACCTCGGCGTGATGATCTCCGCCTCCCACAACCCCGCGCCGGACAACGGCATCAAGTTCTTCGCCCGAGGCGGCACCAAGCTGCCGGACGAGGTGGAGGACGCCATCGAGGCCCGCCTCGGCGAGGAGTGGGAGCGGCCCCAGGGCACGGGCGTCGGCACGATCACCCGCTACCAGGGCGCGGTCGAGACCTACGTCGATCACCTGGTCTCGACCCTCGACCAGTCGCTGGAGGGCATCACCGTCGTCGCGGACTGCGCCAACGGCGCCGCCTGCCACTCCGGCCCGGCGATGCTGCGCCGCGCCGGTGCCACCGTCCACGTGATCGGCGACGGCAGCGACGGCGGCCTCATCAATGACGGCGTGGGCTCCACCCATCTCGGTCGGTTGCAGGAGGCCGTCCGGGAGAAGGGCGCCGACATCGGCGTGGCCTTCGACGGCGATGCCGACCGCTGCCTGGCGGTCGACGCCGACGGGGAGATCATCGACGGCGACCAGATCATGGGCATCCTCGCGCTCGACCTGAAGGAGAAGGGCCGCCTGCACGACGACACGCTCGTGGTCACGGTGATGAGCAACCTCGGTCTCAAGCTCGCCATGCGCGAGCACGGCATCATGCTGGGCCAGACCGCGGTGGGAGATCGGTACGTGCTCGAGGAGATGAACCTCGGCAGCTACTCCATCGGCGGCGAGCAGTCCGGCCACGTCATCCTCGCCGACCACGCCACCACCGGCGACGGCGAGCTGACCGCCCTGCACCTGATCCAGCGCATGGCCAGCACCGGCCGCACCGCCCGCGAACTGGCCGACGTCATGACGCGCCTCCCGCAGGCGCTGATCAACGTCAAGAACGTCGACAAGGCCCGCGCCACCATCGACCGCGGCGTGCTCGACGCCGTGGCCGCCGCGGAGAACGAGCTGGGTGAGACGGGCCGCGTGCTCCTGCGCCCCTCCGGCACCGAGCCCGTCGTGCGCGTCATGGTCGAGGCACCGACCGACGAGCAGGCCACCGACGTCGCCGAGCGCCTGGCCGCCCTGGTCCGCGACCGCGTCGGGCTCTGACGGGGAGCGGGCAGGCGGCGTCGGGCTGTGACCGGGCCTGGGGCGCTGCGACCGCGTCGGGCTCTGCCGGGGAATCGCGCCTCGGCGGGGCCTGGGGCGCTGCGACCGCGCCGTCGTGACCATCGGCGGTAGTTCATTCGAGGGTGCCCTGCGATATGCGGGGCACCCTCGAAACACGTCCCGTTCGGGGACAGTAGCTCCACGAGCCCGGACAGCTTCTCCGTGCCGCGCGGCCGCCGGGGACACGCGCAGCGGGCCGCCGGGGACGTGCGCAGCGGGGCCGGCAGTGGGCGGCGACGGACATCCGCGGTCACACCTTGCGCAGCAGCACCGAGTGCACGCGGTGCATCCCGTCCTTGCGCAGCACCAGGTCGGCGCGGCCGCGGGTGGGCAGCACGTTCTCGGTGAGGTTCGGCCCGTTGATGGTGCGCCAGATGCGCAGGGCGGTCTGCTCGGCCTCGTCGTCGGAGAGATTCGCGTAGCGGCGGAAGTAGGAGCGCGGATCGGAGAACGCCGTCCGGCGCAGCTGCAGGAACCGCTCCACGTACCAGCGCTGGACGTCCTCGGGCCGGGCGTCGACGTACACGGAGAAGTCGAAGAAGTCCGAGACGGCCATCCCCAGCCGCCCGTCGGGGCGCGGCCGCGCGGGCTGCAGCACGTTCAGCCCCTCGAGGATCAGCACATCGGGGTGCTCGACCACCGCCCGCTCGTCCTCGATGATGTCGTAGGTCAGGTGGGAGTAGACGGGGGCCTCGACCCGATCCTGGCCGGACTTCACGTCCGAGACGAACCGCAGCAGGCTGCGCCGGTCGTAGCTCTCGGGGAACCCCTTGCGATGCATGATCCCGCGGGCCTCGAGCTCGGCATTGGGCAGCAGGAACCCGTCGGTGGTGACCAGCTGCACCCGCGGCGTCTCCGGCCAGCGCGCCATCAGCTCGCGCAGCACGCGGGCCGTGGTGGACTTGCCCACCGCCACCGAGCCGGCGATCCCGATCACGTACGGCGTGCGGTGCTGGCGCTGGGCGAGGAAGTCCTCCCGGGCACGGCGCAGCGTCTCGGCCGCGGAGACCTGGAGGTTCAGCAGCCGGGAGATCGGCCGGTACACGGCATCGACCTCCTGCAGGTCGATCCGGTCGCCCAGACCGCGCAGACGGATGACGTCATCCTCGGACAGGGGCAGGGGTGTCTGCTGCGACAGACGCGCCCAGTCGTCCCGCGGGATCTCCTCGAACGGGGTGACGGTGCTCGTCGCTGAAGCGGCCTTCATAGGGATGATTGTTCCGCACTCCAGAAGCAATCCGTGCACCGCCGCCCCGGGTGAGACCTGTGAGGCCCCAGAGGGCAGGTGCGCGAACGTGATCACTCCTGCGCAGGTTCGGCCAGTGCCGTGCACGCGGGCCCCGCGAGGTGAGGAACGACTCGCCGGGAAACCGCGCTGTGGCAGCTGAGCGCCGTGCGGGTCGCTAGCGTGAGCGGCATGTGTGGAATCGTCGGATACGCAGGCCCTAAGGCCTCAGCACCCTCCTCCCGTCCCGTGGACGTCGCCCTCCAGGGCCTCGCCCGCCTCGAGTACCGCGGCTACGACTCCGCCGGCATCGCCGTGATCGATGACGGCGCCGTCGACGTCACCAAGCGCGCCGGCAAGCTCGCCAACCTCCGTGAGGCGCTCGGTGAGAGCACCGAGACCTCCGGGCGCGTCGCCATCGCCCATACCCGCTGGGCAACCCACGGTGCCCCCACCGACGGCAACGCTCACCCCCACGTCGGCGGCCGCGACGGCGAGCTCGCCCTGGTCCACAACGGCATCATCGAGAACTTCGCCGCGCTGCGCTCCGAGCTCGAGGGACAGGGATACACCTTCACCTCCGAGACCGACACGGAGGCCGCCGCGCACCTGGTGGCCCGCGAGATGGAGACCACCGGTGACCTCACCGAGGCGATGCGCCGCACGGCCGCCTCGCTCGAGGGCGCCTTCACCCTGCTGGCAGTCCACCGCGACGCCCCGGACACCGTCGTCGCCGCCCGCCGCAACTCCCCGCTGGTCGTCGGCCTCGGCGACGGGGAGAACTTCCTCGGCTCCGACGTCGCCGCCTTCGTCGACTCCACCAAGGAGGCCCTCGAAGTCGGCCAGGACCAGGTCGTCACCGTCACCGCCGACGCCGTCTCCATCATCGACTTCGACGGCCACGAGGTCACCGACGCCAAGCGCTACACCATCGAATGGGACGCCGCCGCCGCGCAGAAGGGCGGCTACCCCTCCTTCATGGCCAAGGAGATCCACGAGCAGGCCGCCGCCGTGGCCGACACCCTGCTGGGCCGCATGGAGAACGGCTCACTGCACCTGGACGAGATGGACATCGATCCCTCCGTGCTGCGCAGCGTCGACAAGATCGTCGTGATCGCGTGCGGCACCGCCGCCAACGCCGGCGAGGTCGCCAAGTACGCCATCGAGCACTGGTGCCGTATCCCCACCGAGGTCGAGCTGGCCCACGAGTTCCGCTACCGCGATCCCGTCGTCACCGAGAAGACCCTGGTGGTGGCGATCTCGCAGTCCGGCGAGACCATGGACACGCTGATGGCGGTGCGCCACGCCCGCGAGCAGGGCGCGAAGGTCGTCGCCATCTGCAACACCCGCGGCTCCACGATCCCGCGCGAATCCGACGCCGCCCTGTACCTCCACGTCGGGCCCGAGATCGCGGTGGCCTCGACCAAGGCGTACCTGGGCCAGATCGCCGCCTGCTACCTGCTGGGTCTGTTCCTCGCCCAGGTGCGCGGCAACTTCTACCCCGACGAGATCAGCGCCCTCATGGCCGATCTCGAGAAGCTCCCCGAGCACATCCAGACGGTGCTGGACGACGCCGGCCAGATCGAGCGGCTCGCCGAGGACATGAAGGACGCCAGGAGCGTGCTGTTCCTGGGTCGCCACGTCGGCTACCCCACCGCGATGGAGGGCGCCCTCAAGCTCAAGGAGCTGGCCTACATCCACGCCGAGGGCTTCGCCGCCGGCGAGCTCAAGCACGGCCCGATCGCCCTGGTCGAGGAGGGTCAGCCGGTGTTCGTCATCGTGCCCTCCCCGAACGGCCGCCACTCGCTGCACTCCAAGGTCGTCTCCAACATCCAGGAGGTCCGTGCCCGCGGCGCCCGCACCCTGGTGATCGCGGAGGAGGGCGACGACGACGTGGTGCCCTACGCCGACGAGGTGATCCGGGTGCCCGCCACCCGCACCCTGTTCGCCGCGCTGCTGACGGTCATCCCGCTGCAGATCTTCGCCTGCGAGCTGGCCACCGCGAAGGGCCTGGACGTCGACCAGCCGCGCAACCTCGCCAAGTCCGTCACCGTCGAGTGACCGGCCCGGCAGGGGAGGGGCGCCGCGAAGCACCTTCCCTGCCGGGCGAGCCCCTCCCTGCTGAGGGTGTGATACTGCCGGGGTGATGAGCTTCCCCTTCGACCAGCCGACGCCCGGCCCCGAGGACAGCTTCGGGGGCCGGGCGTTCGCTCCGCGTGAGGACGGCACCGTGGCCGGCGTCGGCATCGACGTCGTGGACATCTCCCGCCTCGCCGAGATGACCGCGCGCACCCCCGCTCTGCTGGAGCGGCTATTCACGCCCGGTGAGCGCGGACTGTCGGCCGCGTCCCGCGCCGCCCGAGTGGCTGCGAAGGAGGCCGTCGGCAAGGCTCTCGGCTCCCCGGGCGACTTCTCCTGGCAGGACGTCACCGTCGACCGCACCGCCGCCCGCCGCCCCTACCTGCGCCTGCGCGGTGCCACCTTGCGGGCCGCCGAGGCACAGGGCATCGTGCACCTGCACCTGTCGCTGTCCCACGACGGGGACATCGCGACCGCGATCGTCGTCGCCGAACGTGAGCGGCCCTCGGGAGACCGGGGGCCCGGGGAAGGAGGCACCGCATGATCCGTGGATACACCGCCCAGGAGGTCCGCGAGGCGGAACAGCCGCTGCTGTCCGCCGGCCAGCCGCTGATGCTGCGCGCCGCCCGCGCCCTCGCCGACCGGGTCCGGGAACGGCTCGAGGCCGGGGCCGACGAGGAGCCGGACAGCCCCGAGCCCCACCGCGAGACCCCCGTCGGCCCCCGCGTCCTCGTGCTCGCCGGTCGCGGGTCCAACGGCGGGGACGGACTGCACGCCGCCGCGATGCTGCGCCGCGACGGCATCGCAGCCGAAGCGATCGCCGCCTCCGACGGCGTCCACGCCGAGGGCGCCGCAGCGCTCCGGGACGCCGGCGGCACCATCCACTCCCTGGCAGAGAGCTCCGCCGACGACCTCCGCCAGGTCATCGCGGGCGCCGGTCTCGTCCTGGACGCGATCCTCGGCATCGGCGGGCGCCCCGAGATCCCCGCCGCTCTCGAACCCCTGCTGGAGGCCGTGCGCGCCGAGCAGGTCCCGGTGATCGCCGTGGACGTGCCCAGCTTCGTCGACGCCACCAGCGGCCAGGCGGCGCCCAGCGCCCTCGCAGCGAGCGAGACCGTCACCTTCGGCGCCGTCAAGGCCGGCCTGCTGCTCCCCGGCGCCGCGCACCTGACAGGGACCCTCCACCCCGTCGACCTCGGCCTCGGCGAGCATCTGCCCGCCCGGCCCGCCGCCGAACGCCTCGAGGACAGCGACCTGCGCGCGCTGTGGCCCCGCCCGGAGCGGGACGCCACCAAGTACTCCCGCGGCGTGGTCGCCGTCGTCGCCGGCAGCCCCCGGTTCCCCGGTGCCGCCGTGCTGACCTGCTCCGGCGCCGCCCGCGCCGGGGCGGGAATGGTGCGCTGCGTGGCGCCGCAGAGCGTCCTGGACCTCGTGCTCCAGACCCGGCCGGAGGTCGTCGGCCAGCCCACCGACACCGTGGACCTCGAGGAGATCGGCCGCACCGACGCCCTCGTCGTCGGCTCCGGGATCGGGGGCGAGGACCCCCGGGCCCGCGCCGGCCTCGACGTGCTCTCCCATGACATCGACCACGCCGGCGAGCACGGGAAGGACCGGGACGGCGACGGGGGAGCAGGCGGGCTGGAACGCGGCGTGATCGACGCGGGCGGCCTCGCCGCCATGACCGCCGAGCACCGCTTCGGGTCCGACGTGGTCCTCACCCCGCACCGCGGCGAGGCCGAACGGCTCGCCGATCGTCTCGGGATCGGCACCGACCTCCCCGGCCCCGAGCTCGCGGCCGCGCTCGCCGGCGCGACCGGCGCGACCGTGCTGCTCAAGGGCGCCGTGACCCTGATCGCCCCGGGGGACGGCGGCCCCTTGCGCGCCCAGGACGACGCCACCTCCCAGCTCGCCACCGCCGGCACCGGAGACGTCCTGGCCGGCGTGATCGGAACCCTGCTGGCCGCCGGTCTGCCCGGACCGGATGCCGCAGCCCTCGGCGCGATGCTCCATGGTCGCGCGGGGCGCCTCGCGTCCCGGGACGGCCTCCAGCCCCTGGTCGCCCTCGACGTCGCCGACCACCTCCCCGCTGCACTCGGGGCTATCCTGGCGGGCGCCCTGCCGTGATCGAAGGAGTTCGATGACCATCCCGATGCCCGCCGAGGACCCTCGGCACGTGCCCAACCGTGTCGTGATCGACCCCGCGGCCATCACCGAGAACACCCGCGCCCTGACCGGCCAGCTCGAGGAGCACACAGCCCTGATGGCCGTGGTGAAGGCCGACGGCTACGGTCACGGCATGCTGACGGCGGCGCGCGCGGCGCTCGAGGGCGGGGCGACCTGGCTGGGCGTCGCCCATCCCGCCAGTGCACTGGCCCTCTCCCGCGCCGGCCTCGACGTGCACATCCTCACCTGGCTGTACGAACCGCACACCGCCGCCGAGGTGCTGCCCGACGTCCTCACCGCCGGCATCGACGTGTCCGTCGGGTCCCCGGAGATGCTCGAGCTGGTCGCCGCTGCCGCCCGCCAGGCCGAGCGCCGCGCCCGCGTGCACCTGAAGATCGACACCGGCATGGGGCGCAACGGCATCCTGCCCTGGCAGGTGCGCGAGATCGGCGCCGCCATGCAGCAGGACGACTTCGTCCAGGTCGTCGCCGCCTGGACCCACCTCACCAGCGCGGACGACCCCGCGGACCCCGCCACGGACCAGCAGGTCGACCTGTTCGACTCCGCGTGCGAGGCCCTGGCCGACGAGATCGGCCCGATCCCCCTGCAGCACATCGCCAACTCGGCGGCGCTGCTGTCCCGCCCGGACCTCCACCGCGACCTGGTCCGTCCCGGCATCGCCCTGTACGGCTACCCGCCGGTGCCCACCGACGTCCCGCTGCGGCCCGCGATGACCCTGACCAGCCGGCTGGCCATCGTCAAGGAGGTCCCCGAGGGGCACAGCCTGGGGTACGGGAGGATCCGCAGCACCAGCCGTCGCACCCGGCTGGGCCTGGTCCCGATCGGGTACGCCGACGGCCTGCACCGCGCCGGCAGCGACCGCTGCGACGTGCTCGTGCGCACCGGCTCCGGGGACCACATCGCCCCGCAGGTCGGCCGCATCAGCATGGACCAGATCATCATCGACCTGGGCCCCGACAGCGACGCCGTCGCCGGGGACGAGGTCTTCCTGTTCGGGGACGCCGGCGGTGAGGCCACCGCGCCGACCGCGAGCACCGCCGATGACTGGGCACTGGCCGCCGGCACCATCCCCTACGAGATCCTCACCTCCGTCTCCGGCCGCGTGATGCGGGAGACCCGCGCATGAGCCCCCTGACGATCCGCACCACCGACGCCGACGGCACACGCGCCGCCGCCGCCGCCCTCGCCGGGGCGCTGCGGGCCGGCGACCTGCTGATCCTGGACGGTCCGCTGGGCGCTGGCAAGACCACCTTCACCCAGGGACTGGGACAGGGCCTCGGGGTGCGCGGTCCCGTCGCCTCGCCGACGTTCGTCATCGAGCGCGTCCACCCCAGCCTCACCGGTGGGCCGGCGCTGGTGCATGTGGACGCCTACCGGCTCGGCGGGGGAGGCGACATCGACGACCTCGACCTGGAGGCCGACCTCGACCAGTCCGTCACGGTCGTCGAATGGGGCCGCGACCGCGTCGAGCACCTGGTCGACTCGACGCTCCTGATCGAGCTCGAGCGGCCCGACCACGTCGAGGACCCCGATGATCCCGACGAGCCGCGCACCCTGCGCCTGACCCCGCGAGGGCCGCGCTGGGACCGCGCCGCGACCGAGCAGCTCAGGGCCGTTCTGGGCCTGGAGGCTGCAGACCGCACCGCACCGACACCGGGGGAGGACCGCTGATGCTACTGGGAATCGATACGTCCGGGGCCGTCAGCGTCGCCGTGGCCCGCGCCTCCTTCGGTGCCGGCCGGGACGCGACCGGCGCGGGAGCGGAGGCATCGCCCTTCGACGGCACCCCCGCGCCCGAGGTCCTCGCTGTGCGCTCCGACCAGCGGGCCCGTCATCACGACGAGGTGCTCCTGGCCCTCATCGACGAGACGATGCGCGAAGCGGGCGCCACCCGAGCCGAGCTGACCGGGATCGTCGTCGGCCGCGGACCCGGCCCGTTCACGGGCCTGCGCGTCGGCCTGGTCGCCGCCCGCAGCATCGCCGACATTCTCGGCATCCCGCTGTACGGGCTCAGCTCCCTTGACGCCCTCGCCGAACAGGCGCTCGGCGAGTACGCCCCCGCGGCCTCCGCTCCGCTGACCGTCGCCGTCGCCCTGGACGCCCGCCGCCGCGAGGTCTACCACGCCCGCTACCGGCAGGACGCCGACGGAGCCCTGACCCGCACCGCGGATCCCGCGGTCGACGCCCCGGCCGCAGTTGCCGCGGACCTCTCCGCCTGCGACCTGCTCGTCGGCTCCGGGGCCGCGCTGTACCCGGAACTGCTGCCGGCCACCTCGGCGCTGGTCGACGCCGACGCCGGGTACCTGATCCGCGCCGCCTCCCGCCTGATCGGACAGGGGGAGGACCTCGCCGGCACCGATCCCATGTACCTGCGCGAGCCCGACGCCGCCAAGCCCACCGCGCGCAAGAGCGCCCTCGGGCTGTGAGATGACGGCCGACCTGCCGCGGGAGGACCCGTCGGACCAGCCGGAGCCGACGGGCCGGCCGGACCAGCGCGACCAGCTGGACCAGCCGGAGCAGGGGGATACGTTCCACTGGGCACTGCGTCCCGCCGGCCTTCACGACGTCGAGGAGATCGCCTTCGCCGAGCTCGAGCTCTTCCCCGACGAGGCCTGGACCGTGTTCCAGCTCGCCGCGGAGATCGAGCACCGCGACCGCCGTTACGTCATCGCCGCGCGGGGCCCCGACGCGACCGGTGACCTGCTCGGCTACGCCGGGATCATGCTCGCCGGGGACGTCGCCGACCTGCACACCATCGGCACCCGGATCGAGGGCGTCGGCATCGGCCGCGCCCTGCTGGCCTGGTGCGAGGACCAGGCGCGACGGGCGGGGGCGACGCGGATGCTGCTCGAGGTCCGCGAGGGCAACTCACGCGCCCGGACGTTCTACACCACGGCCGGATACCGGACCATCGACCGCCGCCGGGGGTACTACCGCATCCGCGGCCGGCAGATCGATGCGCTGGTGATGGAACGGGATCTCTGACCCGCCCTCACGCGAGGCCCTACAGGAAGTCGCGCACCTTCTGGAACACGTCGGGGTAGCGGCTCTCCAGCCGGACGGTGCCGATCCGCAGTCCCACCAGGAACGCGACCACGCCCAGCAGGAGCGACAGCACACCCGCGACGAGCTGGATCGCGGGGCTCCCCACGATGAGTCCCCAGACAGCGACCCCGACCGCCGGGATCTGGGGGACCGCCACCGCGATCATCGAGATCGTCATCGACAGCATCGCATTGGTGCTCGAGGCGGACTTGTCCTTCATCGGGTTCGTGCCGGGAGGAGAGGCCGGGTAGGGCATGATCACCCCGACCGCGAGGGATACGCCCCAGCCGGTGATCGCGGTGCCCAGGGAGCCCAGCACCGTCAGCGGGACCAGGTGCCCCATCCCGAACAGCAGCGGCACGGCGACGGTGACCACGACGATCACGGGCACCATCAGCACCGCCATGGCGGCCACGCGGCCCAGCTGGTTCGCGCGGGCCGGGAGCCCGGCGGTGATGTTGACCCAGCCGGAGGGCCCGTCGAACCCGATCTCGTTGGACAGGGTGATACCCGTCAGCCCGCACATCATGATCAGGATGGCCAGCATCATCGGCCGTGAGTCGGGGACGGCGAGCCCCATCGCGGCGAAGAACAGGAGCATCAGCGGGTACATCCCGATCGCGGCGAGATACCGGGTGTCGCGCCGCCAATAGCGCAGCGACTTGCCCATCACCGCGCCGAACGCGCCGGGCCGGACGAAGCGGGGCACCAGGGGAGAGACCTTGGTGGCACCGGAGGAGGCATCACCGCTGAGGGCGGAGGTGAGGGACGCATCGATCGAACGTCGCCACCACAGCCATGTCGCCGCGATCGCGACGGCGCCGATCAGCGCCCGGGCCAATGCCGGCAGCACCTGGCCCTCGGCGAGATCCATCGGCACCGCGAACAGCGCCCCGAACGGGGTCCAGGCAGCGACCTCGACGACGGTGGGCAGCAGCTGCCTCAGCCTCTCCGCGTCGAGATCCTCGACCCTCTGCAGCAGCAGGGAGCCGCCGTAGATGGCGGCGAACATGATGACCATGCCGATGATCCCGCCGACCTCGCGGCCGCTGCGCGAGGAGGCCCTGCTCGCAGAGTGCGCGAACCAGGCGCGCGGCAGCAGCAGGCACAGGGCGACCGCGGCGAGGTTCGCCGGGATCAGAGCGACCATGGCCGCGGCGATCCACAGCGCCCCCTGACCGAACAGGATGAGCCACAGGATCTCGAACGCCGTCGCGATCAGGACGGCCAGGAGCGTGAACGCGCTGGGCAGGCTGAGCGCGGCGGCGGCGAAGAGCCCGGGCTGGAGCTGCTTGGCGCTGCGGGGGAGCAGGGCGAAGGCGCGCGGATCCAGCGTGTCGTCCAGCCCGAAGGCGAGCACGGGGATCGCCAGCCACATCAGGACCGTGAGCGCGCCCAGACCCCGGATGATCATGGGGAAGGTGGAGCCCTCTCCCGCCCACAGCGTCGCACTGAGGAACAGTGCCACCAGGGCGGCCATGCCGCCGAGCGCGTACAGGACGCCGAAGCAGGTGCCGATGATCTTGCCGACGTTCTTGCGGTAGGACCGCTTCCACAGGGTCCACTTCAGTCCCAGCAGCAGGCGCAGCAGGGAGCGCTGGGAGACGGAGCCGTGGTGGATCCCGGCCGCGGAGGCGGTCGCAGCGTGCTCGCTGCTCAGGACTCCAACCACGACAGGCTCCCCTCCTCGACGTCGGCCCCGCCGACGAGATCGATGAACGTCTGGACGAGGCTGCCGCCGCGGCGGACCTCGTCCAGCGTGCCGTCGGCCATCAGCTCCCCGTGCGCGATGATCGCGACGTGGCTGCACAGCCCCTCGACCAGCTCCATCACGTGGCTGGAGAGGACCACGGTGCCTCCGCCCTCGACATAGGCGGTGAGGATCTTCCGGATCACCTGCGCGGAGACCGGGTCCACCGCCTCCAGCGGCTCATCCAGCACCAGCAGTCGCGGGGCGTGCAGGAGGGCACCGGCCAGCAGGATCTTCTTGGTCATGCCCGCGGAGTAGTCGACCACGAGCTTGCCGTCCTCGCCCGCGAGATCGAGGGCCGTCAGCAAGGACTGGGTGCGCTCCTCGACGACCTCGGGGTCCATGCCGCGGATCAGGCCGACGTAGGTGAGCAGCTCGCGTCCCGTGAGCCGGTCGAAGGTGCGCAGGCCGTCGGCGAGCACGCCGAGCCGGGCCTTGGCCTTCTCCGGCTCCGCCCACATGTCGGTGCCAAGCACATGGGCGGTGCCGCCGCTGGGCCGCAGCAGGCCGGTGGCCATCGACAGCGTGGTGGTCTTGCCGGCGCCGTTGGGACCGACCATCCCGTAGAACGAGCCGCGGGGCACGTCCAGGGAGATCCCGTGGACGACCTCGGTGCCGGAGAAGGACTTCCGCAGGCCACGGATAGACAGCGCCGACTGCGGCGGGACGGCGGCGCTCTCGGCCACGGGAGCGGCGGGGCCGGTGCTCGGTGACGGGGAGGAGGGCGGGACGGAGTGCATGTGATCACGGTATCGAGCGAACGGTCCGCGGTGCTCCGTCCCTCGGTCACCGGCACGTCGACCTTCGTCGGCCCTGATCAGGTACCGCGGGCTCGAGCCGCCCGCTAGAGTGACCCGGAGTCGAACCGGCTCTGACGGAAGGAGCCCCATGTCGAAGCTGCGCCCGACCCCTCGTGCCCCCGGTCTCGCACCGGAGGTCGAGGAGATCCCCATCGGTGTGCGCCGGCTGGCGTCCTGGTCCTGGCGGGTGATCGTGATCGTCGCGGCCTCAGCCCTGATCCTCTGGGCTCTGCTGAAGATCACCACCCTCGTGATCCCGGTGCTCATCGCCGTGCTGCTGGCCGTGATGCTGATGCCGATCGTGAGGGTCCTGACGCGCTACACGTTCCTGGGCCGGGCCGCGGCCAGCGGCATCGCACTGATCGGTATGCTGCTGCTGGTCGCCGGCATGTTCACCCTCGCCGGGCGTCAGCTGATCGCCCAGTTCTCGGACATCCAGGACAAGGCCGTCACCGGCTTCCAGTCCGTCATGGACTGGGCGACGACGACGTTCCAGATCGACGCCCCCATGATCGACAGCGCCATCAACGAGGGCCTCACGCAGCTGCAGGAGAACGCGGATGCCCTGCTGAACTCGGCGCTGAGCACCGCTGCGGTGATCGGCAACCTCGCCACCGGCATCGTGATCTGCCTGTTCACGTTGTTCTTCCTGCTCTCCAGCGGGTCGACGATCTGGCGCTGGGTCGTGGGGCTGCTGCCGCCGGCCGCCCGTGAGGACACGCACGAGGCCTTCCGCCGCGGCTGGAAGGCCCTGTCGGCATACGTGCGCACCCAGATCCTGGTGGCGGCGGCCGACGCGGTCGGCATCGCGATCGGGATGGTCTTCCTGGGACTGGGCTCCTACGCGGTGCCGATCTGGCTGCTCGTGTTCCTGTTCTCCTTCATCCCGCTGGTCGGCGCGATCGCCTCCGGGATCATCGCGGTGCTGCTGGTGCTGGTGCTGCAGAACTGGATCTTCGCGCTGATCATGCTGGGCATCGTGGTGGCCGTCCAGCAGATCGAGGGCAACGTCCTCCAGCCCTTCCTCATGGGCAAGGCGGTCGAGCTGCATCCGCTCGCGGTGTTCCTGGGCGTGGCCGCCGGCGCCATGATCGCCGGGATCCCGGGCGCCCTGTTCGCGATCCCGCTGATCGCCTTCGTCAATGCGACCCTGCTGTACATCGTCGGCCGCGATCCCAGCCCGGAACTGGGCCATGACGACGCGGCCGCCGACCATTTCGCGGCCCTGACGGGCGGCAAGGGCGCCCAGCGGAGCACCCGCTCCCAGGACGATGCCCAGAAGCGGTCCCCGGCGAAGTCGTCCCGGGAGGGATCCACCGCGGAGGTCTCCTCCGGAGGAGCCCGCCCGGACAGCGCCACGGGATCGGCGGGGGAGGAGCCGGCGCCGTCGAGCTGACCGGGCCGTCCGCCGGCGGGCGGCGGATCGCCGTCGGACCTCTCGGAGCGCCGAGCCCCACCCGGAGCGCTGATCACCTCTCGGAGGCGGGCACAGCGCGGCAGACACAGCGCGGCAGACACAGCAAGGACCCCTCTCCGGCCATCGCCGGAGAGGGGTCCTTGCTCGTGCGAGACGGCTCGTCGGTCGGGGACCGGTCTGCGGGCCTCGCAGGGAGGTGTCGGTGGCGCGGCGCTCGGAGAGCGCCCGCGGGTCACGGACGGTAGGGCTTGGCCTCGAGGATGTCGACCGGGAACGACTTGCCGTTCGGTGCGGTGTAATCGACCGTGTCGCCCACCTTGGAGCTGTGGATCGCGCTGCCCAGCGGCGACTCGGTGGAGTAGACCTCGAGGTCGGAGTCCTCGGCGATCTCGCGGTTGCCCAGCAGGAACGTGCGGTTCTTGCCGGCCAGCGTGATCGTGACGACCATGCCCGGCTCGACCACACCGTCGTCCTTGGGGGACTCGCCCACCACGGCGTTCTTGAGCAGACGCTGGAGGTCGGCGATGCGAGCCTCCATCTTCCCCTGCTCCTCGCGGGCGGCGTGGTACCCACCGTTCTCCTTGAGGTCGCCCTCGTCGCGGGCGGCGGCGATGCGCTCGGCGATCTCCGTGCGACCCGGCCCCTCTAGCTCAGCGAGCTCCTTGGCGAGGCGGTCGTACGCGTCCTGGGTGAGCCAGGCGCCATTCGGCTGGCTGCTCATGGGTTCACTCCTGTCGTCTTCGGTGTGCGCATGCGGGACCGCGGAAAAGGGCCCCCGTACGCGAATCACGGGGCACATGACCTCATGCGCCCCGTGTGCGGATGATGATGACCGGCGCGTCGCCGGTATCGGAATACCTTACACCGCGAGATTCCGAGTTCCGGGACCCTGTGCGCTGTTTCGCGATCGGAGAACCCGGGTTCTCCCTCGACGGCTCACGGATCAGGCCGGTTCGCAGCCCACCACTTCCGCGGAGACCGCCTCGCCCTGGGTGGCGATCTCCACGTGGTGGGCGCTGCGCCTCTCGGACTGCGCCGCGATGGTGGTCTCGACGAAGCCGACCTGCGCGCGCCCCTTGTTCAGGGCCTGGATCTGGCAGACGGCCTCGGTTCCCGGACGCATCGTCACCACGTAGTCGACCCCGATGAGGTCGTCGTCGAGATGCTCATAGGCGAGCACCTCGGACTTGATCGGGTTGCTGGCGACCTGCATGCCGACGTAGACGACGACGGCCAGGAACACGGCTGCGGCCGCGGCCAGGAGCACTCGTGCCGTGCGCTTCGTGACGATCGGGCCGCCGTAGCGATCCGTCGGACGATGCGTGGAACCATTCATGCCCTCAGTCTTCCAGACCCCGGTGGGCCCGTTTCTCAGACGGCCCCGCAGGTTCTCCTCCCGGTCGCGCCCGCAGGCTCTCACGCTGCCCCTCGGGCGAGCCCCGGCCGACGGTCACGGCGCCGCCGGAGAGCTCCCGTCCCGTTCCCGTGTGACCGTGCCGGGCACTGGGATCCTTCAGTCGGGGTGGCGTACGATCGGGCGCTGGTGCCCCACGCGATCCGGTGCCCGCACCGGGCCCGTCCGGGGCCGTTCCCATCCCGCCGCTTCCGAGGAGTGCCGTGTCCGTCCAGCTTCCCGCCCCTGATGAGACCCTGCGGATGGTGGCCGTCCACGCGCACCCGGACGACGAGTCCTCCAAGGGCGCCGCGACGACCGCTCGCTACGTGCGAGAGGGGGTGCAGGTCACCGTCATCACCTGCACGGGCGGCGAACGCGGTGACGTGCTGAATCCCAAGCTGCGCGACGATGCCTCGCTGATGAGCGACCTGCCGGCGGTCCGCCGCCGCGAGATGGCTGAGGCGCAGCGGATCCTGGGCGTGGATCACGAGTGGCTGGGCTTCATCGATTCCGGACTGCCCGAGGGCGACCCGCTGCCGCCGCTGCCCGCCGGCAGCTTCGCCACGCTCTCCCCGGAGGAGGCGGCCAGGCCGCTGGTGGAGGCCGTGCGCCGACTGCGCCCGCATGTGATGACCACGTACGACGAGAACGGTGGCTACCCCCACCCCGACCACATCCAGGTCAATCGCGTGAGCCTGGCGGCCTTCGACCTCGCCGCGGATTCCGATTTCGCGCCCGAGCTCGGCGAGCCCTGGGAGGTCGCGAAGCTCTACTACATCAACGGCTTCCACCGGCAGCGGTTCTCGGCGATCAACCGTCATCTGCGCGCCGAGGGCACCCCCAACGAGGAGCTCGAGCAGATGCTGCAGCGGCTCGACGAGAGCACAGACCGGCTCCTGACGACCCGGATCGACGTGCGCGACTACCTGGGGGTGCGCGATGACGCACTTCGTGCCCACGCCACCCAGGTCGACCCCGACGGCCCGTTCTTCCGCATTCCGCACGAGGTCGAACTCGCCGTGTGGGGGACCGAGGACTACGAACTGCACATCTCCCGCATCGGCGTGAAACTGCCCGAGAACGACCTTTTCGCCGGGCTGCGTCCCGACTCCCTCGAGGCCCGGCCATGACGGGCACGGGGCTCATCCCCGCCCTCGGCGCCGGCGTCTCCGGGACGGTGGGGCGCCTTCTCGCCGATCCCGCCCCCTCGGACGGGGAGGATCTCAACGCCGTGACGGTCTCCCCGGGGCTGCCCGGGTTCCTCGTGGTGTTCCTGCTCGCCGTCGTGGTCGTGCTGCTGGTGCTGGACATGTCGCGGCGCACGCGCCGTGTCCAGGCCCGCGCACGGGTCCAGGAGCGGATGGAGGCCAAAGCGGCGGAACAGTCCGCGAAGGGCGAGCGCGCCCGCGAGGATTCAGACGCCGCCGGCCGGGAGGATCAGGGCGGTCCGGAGGGTCAGGGTGGCCCCGAAGGCAGGGGCGGTCCGCCGCAGTCCGGCCCGTCGGCCGACGGGGATCCCAGCCGCGGAAGCGACGACCAGCGCGACCAGCGCTGAGGCCCGGGCCCGTCGGCCGGCAGCGGCCCGGTGCCCTCACGGGCGGCGCGGAGCTGGCACCTGACGCGAAGCCTGCACAGGGCCCGCCGCCCGCACGCGACGCGAGGCCCGCCCGCGTGCCGTCGGCGAGCGCCGGGGGAATGCGGCTCTCCTGAGCGGCGGGGTCCGCCGCGTGATCAGGCGATGGAGACGGCGACCGCGGCGAAGTGGCAGCCGAAGCCCGCCAGGGTGCCCGCGTGGAAGATCTCGTGGAAGCCGAACCAGGCCGGTGAGGGATTCGGTCGTTTCAGGCCGTAGACCACTGCGCCCGAGGTGTAGGCCAGACCGCCGGCGACCAGCAGCACCACCACGGCCCAGCCGCCACCGGCGTAGAGCTGCGGCATGTAGAAGATCGCGATCCAGCCCAGCGCGACGTACGCCGGCACGTACAGCCAGCGCGGGGCACCGGTCCAGAACAGGCGGAAGCAGACGCCCACCGCCGCGCCGCCCCAGGCGATGGCCAGCAGGGTCAGCGCCTGGCGCGGCTGCAGCAGGGCAACGGCGATCGGCGTGTAGGTCCCGGCGATGATCAGGAAGATGTTCGCGTGGTCGAACCGCCGCAGCATGATGGCGCGCTCCGAGGACCAGCTGCCGCGATGGTAGGTGGCGCTGACCCCGAACAGCATGCCGGCCGTCAGCACGAACACGGCGCACGAGAGCCGGATCGCCGTCGTCTCGCCGAGAGCGACCAGCAGCAGACCGGCCACCAGGGAGGCCGGGAACGCGATCAGGTGCAGCATCCCGCGCAGGCGCGGCTTGGGCAGCTGCACGCCGAGCCGCGTGGCACGCGCAGCCATGGACCGGGTCAGGCTCCGGGGCGCGAAGGTGTGCTCCGCGGCGGTGGGGATGTCGGCATCGTCCCCGGTGTCCGCCGGGCCCTGGTCCCCGGCGGTCTCGGAGACCGCCTCGACGGCTTCCTGCGCGGCGCGGTCCTCGCGCCGCCGAGCGCGCGCCTCGGCCCGGGGTGGCTGCCCGGCGGGCGGAACATCGTTCGAGGGCTGCGAGGAATGCTCGCGGCGAAGGCCGTTGGTCATGACGGAGAGCCTAACCTACGGGTGCGTAACTTAGTGCTGCGGCACCCTGTGTCGATCCGGTGATGATCCCTGTGGATTGCAGGGACCGCGTGTGGATGTCACCGATAATGGCAGGGGGCCGCGAGCCCGGTCGATCCCCTCCGGGCGCGCGATCGGGTACGCCATGCGGTGCGGCCATGCCATTCTGGCGGGGGACCTCGCGCGGATCGACGGAAAGGGAGGCTGCTGTGGACGACGACGGCCTTCTCTACCGCGTCTACGAGAGGCGGCTGACCAAGGAGCTGGAGGCCTACCAGCTGCCCCAGCACCTCGGCGTCATCGTCGACGGCAACCGGCGTTGGGCGAAGGCGGCCGGTGAGACCACCGAGCATGGTCATCGCGTCGGGGCCGCCAAGATCGTCGAGTTCCTCTCCTGGTGCGAGGATCTGCGCATCCCGCTGGTCACGGTGTGGATGCTCTCGACGGACAACATGCGCCGGCCGCCCGAGGAACTGGTGGCCCTCTACGAGATCATCGCCTCCACGGTCGAGGAGATCGTGGAGGCCGGCTACTGCGTCAGGCTGACCGGCAACGCCGAGGCGCTGCCCGAGGACGTCCGTGCCGGCATCGCCCGCACCCAGGAGCGCGCAGCCCCGGATTCGCCGCTGACGGTGAACGTCGCCATCGGCTACGGAGGCCGCGAGGAGATCGTCGATGCCGTGCGCGAGCTGGTCCTCGACCTCGGCGGGCAGGGGAAGACCCCCGAGCAGATCGCCGCGGAGGTCAGCGTCGGCTCGATCGCCGATCACCTCTACACGCGAGGCCAGCCGGACCCGGATCTGATCATCCGCACCTCCGGCGAGCAGCGGCTGTCGGGCTTCCTGCTGTGGCAGTCGGTCCACTCGGAGTACTGGTTCTGCGAGACCTACTGGCCGGGGTTCCGGCGCGTGGACCTGCTGCGCGCCCTGCGCGATTTCTGCCGACGCGAGCGGCGCTACGGCGCGTGATGATCAATCCCGTCGATGCCGCCGTGGCGGTGGCAGACTGGCCGTACCGGAGCTCGTCAGAACTCCGGATGACGATCGGGTGAACGTCGAGCCCGCCGACGGCGGGACTCGCCCGGCGCCGGGTGCCGGCGCGGTTAGTGTCCTGGCATCCGCGAGATTTCGGGAGGCTCCTATGGATGAGACCACCATCGCCCGTGAGACGGCGCCGGCCGACGGAGGCCTGGCACCGGATGGCTCGAGTTCCGGGCGGGAAGTGATCGAGTCCCCGAACCGGGACGGCTCGCCCGTCGTGCCCTCCCTGCAGCCCGGCGTCGCTCAGCAGGTCCTGGCCGACATCGAGACCGGCGTGATCACCTACGTGCTGGACACCTCGGTGCTGCTGTCCGACCCGCTGTCCCTGCACCGCTTCGCCGAGCACGACATCGTGCTGCCGATCGTCGTGGTCACGGAGCTGGAGTCCAAGCGGCACCACCCCGACCTCGGGTACTTCGCCCGGCAGGCGCTGCGCCTGCTCGACGACCTGCGCGAGCTGCACGGCAACCTCGCCCAGCCGCTGCCGATCGGCAAGGCCGGCGGCCATGTGCACGTCGAGCTGAACCACATGAACTCGGCGTCGCTTCCCGACGGATTCCGCCTGGGCGACAACGACACCCGCATCCTCGCGGTGGCGAAGAACCTGCAGCTGGAGGGCAAGCACGTCGTGCTGGTCTCCAAGGACCTGCCGATGCGCATCAAGGCCTCGGCCTCCGGGATCCACGCCGAGGAGTACCGGGCCGAGCTCGCCCGCGACCGCGGCTACACCGGCATGGTCTCGGCCGGCGTCGACGAGCAGACCATGAGCGATCTCTATGCCGGCAAGACCGTGGAGATCCCCGAGGTGGCTCACCAGCCGGTTCACACCGGGCTGACGATCACCAGCCCGCGGGGCTCGGCCCTGGGCCGCATCACCCGGGACAAGAAGGCGCGACTGGTCCAGGGCGACCAGACGGTCTTCGGCGTCGGTGGCCGCTCCGCCGAGCAGCGGGTGGCGATCGACCTGCTCCAGGACGAGTCCGTCGGCATCGTCTCGCTCGGTGGCCGTGCCGGCACCGGCAAGAGTGCGCTGGCACTGTGCGCGGGGCTGGAAGCGGTGCTTGAGCGCCGCACCCAGCGCAAGATCATGGTGTTCCGTCCGCTGTTCGCGGTGGGCGGGCAGGAGCTCGGCTATCTGCCCGGTGACCAGTCCGAGAAGATGGGGCCGTGGGGACAGGCCGTCTTCGACACCCTCGGATCGATGGTCTCCCAGAACGTCATCGACGAGGTGCTCTCCCGCGGCATGCTCGAGGTCATGCCGCTGACCCACATCCGCGGCCGCTCCCTGCACGATGCCTTCGTGATCGTGGACGAGGCCCAGTCGCTCGAGCGCAACGTGCTGCTGACGATGCTCTCGCGCATCGGGCAGAACTCCCGCGTGGTCCTCACTCACGACATCGCCCAGCGCGACAACCTCCGCATCGGCCGGTACGACGGGATCGCCTCGGTCGTCGAGGCGCTCAAGGAGAAGGAGCTGTTCGGGCACATCACCCTCCAGCGCTCCGAGCGCTCGAAGGTCGCCGAGCTGGTCACGCACGTCCTCGACGAACCGGTGCTCTGACGCCGGCCGGGCGCACCTGGCTGGGCCCGGGTGCGCCTGGCCGGGCCGGAGTGCGCCTGGCCGGGCCGGAGTGCGCCTGGCCGGGCCGGAGTGCGCTCGCCCGCGGCCGGGGTGCGCGGGAGATCGTGCTACAGGGTCCGGCTGGGCTGAGCCACGATTGGAGCCAGCATGTGCACAGCTAGGCCCATATAGCGCCTAGCTGTGCACATGCTGGCTCCAATCTGACCCGGCCCATCCCGTGCAGGCCCGCGCAGAGCGGGGACGGTCCGCGACCGCCCGGCCCATCCCGTGCGGGCCCGCGCAGAGCAGAGCCGAGGCCACCCCGCACGGTTCTGCTCGCAGGCTCGTCGGGACGGTCATCCACAATCGGGCGACAGTGCTTGTCCGAGTGCGACGGGTGACGTCTTCTTGGGGGCATGCAGATCAGGGGCGTCCGGCACCGAGACCAGCTCCGTGGCGAGGACGGGGTCGGCACGGAGGATGTCGCGCGGTGGCGTCGTCGCGGAGCGCTGCGCAGCGTCCAACCGCGGTACGTCACCCCAGAGGCCCCGGAGTCCCTGGTCGTTCTCCTCGAGCACGGTCTGCGCCCCACCTGCATCGATGCCGCAGCATTCCATGGCCTCTGGACGCCGCTCCACACCGGCGTGCACGTATACCGACCGCGGGCCGATCGACGTGCCGAGCTGCTCGAACCGATCCGGCTCTCCCCGGTCCGGCGAGAGGAGGGCCAGGTGATCCGGCGGGGAGCGCCGGAGCCGCTGATCCTCCACGGGCGAGGGATGTCCGCCTGGCCGGACGATGATCCTGTGCCGTCGATCGAGCTGGTGCTGGAGCATGCCGCACGATGTCTGCCCACCGTGAAGGCGGCGATCCTGTTCGAGTCCGCTGTGCATCAGAGAAAGCTCACGCTTGCCGCAGCGCAGGCTCTCGTGGCGAGATTGCCGACCCGCCCACGGCGCCCTCTCTCGCGCATCCGCGGTGACGCCGAGTCCGGGACGGAGACAGCAGTGCGCTGCTGGCTGGAGGAGCGACGCATCGAGGTGCGGCCCCAGGTGCGCTTCGTCGACGGCGCCGGTGACGAGCGGCGGATGGATCTGCTGGTCGGTCACAGCTGGGTGATCGAATGCGACAGCCGGAACTTTCACGATGATCCCGCCAGCTACCAGGCGGACCGTCATCGAGATCTGTTCCTTCGTGCGAAGGGCTACACCGTCACGAGGCTGACATGGGAACAGGTCTTCCTCGAGTGGAAGGCGACGGAGGTGATGCTCTGTGCGGTGCTGGGGCGCGGCGATCACCGTCTCCCGGTCGCCGACCGCATTGAACGGTGGGCAGGTTGAGCCATGCGCCGAGCCGGGGCGCGCCTGGCTGGGCCGAGGGTGCGCCAGCTGGGTCCGGGGCGGGCCTGGCTGGGCCGGGGGTGCGCCAGCTGGGTCCGGGGCGGGCCTGGCTGGGCCGGGGGTGCGCCAGCTGGGTCCGGGGCGGGCATGGCTGGGGTGGGTGAGCGGCGATCGGAGCCAGCATGTGCACAGCTAGGCGCTATATGGACCTAGCTGTGCACATGCTGGCTCCATGTCGGCGCCGGTTAGGATGAGCCCGTGCAGTCCTACGTCGGGCGGCGCCGACGCCGCCGTGTGCGGTTCCTGGCGCAGGCTCGGGCGGGTGGCCCGGGCTGAGGCCGCCGCGTCAGGCCTGCGGCGCCGTCATCGAGAGCACGTCGAGGGCCGCGTCGAGCTGCTCATCGGTGAGCTCGCCGCGCTCGACGAAGCCCAGCGCGATCGTGGCCTCGCGCACGGAGACCCGCTCCGCCACGGCGTGCTTGGCGATCTTCGCGGCGCTCTCGTAGCCGATCAGCTTGTTCAGCGGCGTCACGATGGAGGGGGAGGCCTCGGCGTAGAACCGGGCCTTCTCCTCGTTGGCGACGAGCCCGTCGACGGTCTTGTCCGCCAGCACCCGCGAGGCGTTGGAGAGCAGACGGATCGACTCCAGCAGGCTGGTGCCCATCAGCGGGATCTGGACGTTCAGCTCGAAAGAGCCCTGGGCGCCACCCCAGGCGATGGCTGCATCGTTGCCGACGATGCGGGCGCAGACCATCAGCACGGCTTCGGGGATCACCGGGTTGACCTTCCCCGGCATGATCGAGGAGCCGGGCTGGAGGTCCGGCAGTGCGATCTCGCCGAGCCCGGTGTTGGGGCCCGAACCCATCCAGCGCAGATCGTTGCAGATCTTGGTCAGCGAGACGGCGATGGTGCGCAGCGCACCGGACATCTCCACCAGGCCGTCGCGGGCCGACTGCGCCTCGAAGTGGTTGCGGGCCTCGGTCAGCGGGAGCCCGGTCTGCTCGGCGAGGTTGGCGATGACCTTCTGCGGGAATCCCGCAGGGGTGTTGATCCCGGTGCCCACGGCGGTGCCGCCCTGTGGGACCTCGGCGGTGCGGGGCAGGGCGGCCTCGACGCGCTCGATGCCGTAGCGGATCGCGGCCGCATACCCCCCGAACTCCTGGCCGAGGGTGACCGGGGTGGCGTCCATCAGGTGGGTGCGGCCGGACTTCACGACCGCCTTCCAGGCCTCGGCCTTGGTCTCCAGCGACTCGGCGAGGTGGTCCAGCGCCGGCAGCAGCTGCTTGGCGACGCCTTCGGTGACGGCCACGTGCACGGAGGTGGGGAAGACGTCGTTGGAGGACTGCGAGGCGTTGACGTGATCGTTGGGGTGGACCTCGGGGCCGCCGTCGCTGGCCAGGGTCGCGAGCACCTCGTTCATGTTCATGTTCGAGCTGGTGCCGGAGCCGGTCTGGTAGGTGTCCACGGGGAACTGGCCGTCGTGATCGCCGGCGATGACCTCATCCGCGGCGGCCACGATCGCATCGGCGATATCCCCCGCCAGGACTCCCAGGTCCTTGTTCGCGCGCGCCGCCGCCTTCTTCACCTGGGCGAGGGCGTGGATGTGCGCGTTCTCCAGCCCCTGCCCGGAGATCGGGAAGTTCTGGACGGCGCGCTGGGTCTGCGCACGGTACAGGGCCGAGGCGGGCACCCGGACCTCACCCATGGTGTCGTGCTCGATGCGGTAGTCGTCCTGGTCACTGGCCGGCGTGGTCTGGGACATGGAGAGGCCTCCCTCAGTCTGTTCGTACGATCGAGCTGTCGGACGATCGAATCGGGTCGTGCGGTTGCTATGGGGCCGACGGGGAATTGCGGTCCCCGGCGATGGGTGTCCGAGCGCGGGCGGAGCTCAGCTCAGCTCATGGCTCCACGGCGGATCCGCGCCGGGCCGCGAGACGGTGATGGCGGCGAGCCTTGAGGCGCGCCGCAGCACGGCGGCGACGTCGTCGGAGGGCAGCCACGCCAGTCCTTCGCGGCGATCGGCGCCCAGCAGCGACTTGTCGGCGAGCGCATCGAGGATGCCGGCGGCGAAGGTGTCCCCGGCGCCGACGGTGTCGACCGCCTCGGTGACCACGGGGGAGACCTGCACGCGACCGCCGTCGGTGAATCCGACTGCGCTCTCGCCGCCGCGGGTCATGACGGTCAGCCCTGGGCCCAGATCGCGCCAGGAGGCGACCACGTCCTCGACGTCCTCGGTGTCGTACAGCCAGGTCACGTCCTCGTCGGAGGCTTTGACGATGTCGCTGAGAGCGATGTTCGCCTCGACTCTCTCGCGCACCGCCACCGGATCGCCCATGAGGGTCGGCCGGGCGTTGGGGTCGTAGCTGATGGTCGAGCGCTCGCGGGCGCGGCGCAGGACATCCGTGACGGTCGCGGCACCGGGATCCAGCACGGCGGCGATCGAGGAGGTGTGCACGGCGCCGACGTTCTCGGGCAGCCCGGCCGGGTCGGGGTCCCACGCCAGATCGAAGGTGTAGGTGGCGGACCCGTTCGCATCCAGCACGGCCTCAGCAGTCGAGGTGGGCCCCTCGAGCGAGCTCGCCGGGGTCAGCTCGACCCGGGACTCGGCGAGATGGGCGCGGATGGCGTCGCCTCGAGCATCGTTGCCGATGTGGGTGAGCAGATGGGTGGTGTGGCCGAGGCGGCTCAGCGCGACGGCCACGTTCATGGGGGAACCGCCGGGATGCTCACGACGGGCGCCGTCGGCGCCGACAACGATGTCAGTGAGTGCTTCTCCGACGATGAGGAATCTCGCGGTCACCGCTCGATCATCGCAGGTTTCCGGGGCCAGGGCGAACCCGATGGGCCGCCGCCGTGGCGGAGAGCGTGCGGGAGAGCGGTACGGGCGCGCGAGGCGTCGGCCGTGGAGGCGCGGTGCGGGACAATGGGGCCATGCACGTGCCCCCCGATGAGACGACCGACGCTCAGCCTGCCGCGCCGGAGAACCAGGACCCGCCTGCGCAGCCGAAATCGGCGTATCAACTGCCCACGAAGCAGAACACGGTTCTGCGCAACATGGTGTGGGCTCTCAGCTTGACGGTCGCCGTGGTGGTCATTGTCGGGATCGCGTTCTTCGGCGTGGGCAGCGATCTCGATCGCGAACCGCTGGAGAACTCCGAGGTCGACGTCGCCTCGAGCGCCCAGCGTGCGCAGGCCGAGGCCGGCTTCCCGGTCGCTGCGCCGGCGCTCGGCCAGGGATGGACCGAACGCTCGGCGCGGTTCACCGGTGGCGAGAACGCGCGCTGGCAGGTGCAGTACTCCTCGCCGGAGGGAGCCCTGATGACGTTGACCGAGGAAGCCGAGGTCAGCGCGCCCATGCTCTCCTCCGCGCTTCCCGGTGCCGTGGTCGAGGAGGAGCTCAGCATCGGCGGGGCCGGCTGTCAGGTCCTCCGCGGTGGCGAGGGGGACGCCACTGAGCGGGGCATCGCCTGCCAGGGAGAGGACTTCGGAATCCTGGTGCATGGAGATGCCGACCCTGCCGAGCTGCGAACCCTCACCGAAGCCGCACTTGCCGACATGGAGCAGGGCACGGCTGCCTGACGCCGGGCCGGGGACGAAGCTCGTGGAGGGCGCCGCCATTCGACGACCTCCCCGCGTCCACGCTCACGCTGGCCGAGGCCGGAATGCCGGGCTCAGTCGTCCTTCCGCCGCGCGCTGACGGCCTCATCGAGGCGCTCGCGTGCCCCGTCGAGCCACTGCTGACAGCGTCGGGCGAGCATCTCGCCGCGCTCCCACAGCCCGATGGAGTCCTCGAGGCCGCCCTGACCGGATTCGAGGCGGCGCACGACCTCGACCAGCTGGTCGCGGGCGGCCTCGTAGGACAGCTCGGCGATGTCGGCCGGAAGCTGCTGGTCCTCCTTGGGAGTGACCTCGGGGACGGTCTCCGCGGCCTGGTGATCGTCCGTGCTCGCGGCGTCGGACGGGCCGGTGGGAGTCTCGGCAGGGGACTGGTTCATGGGCTTCCTTCACGGTCGGAGGGCACGGGATCAGGACGGCAGGGTCAGGGCGCCGGCGGCGTGTACGGGTCGTTCTCGGTGCGCTGGGCGCCGAAGCGTCCGCCGGCGACACGCACCGACACAGGCTCCCCGACGGCGACTGCTTCCGGGGAGCGCACGATGCTGCCATCGGCCGTCTGCGCCACCGCGTAGCCGCGCTCGAGAGTGGCCAGCGGACTGAGGGAGCGCACCTGCCGGCCGAGGTGGTCGATCTGGTCGGCGGCGCGGTCCAGTCGCGATCCCACCAGGGTGCGGGCCAGGGCGATCCGGGAACGGATCTCGTCGGCGCGCCCGGCCAGGATGGTCGAGGGATTCTCCAGCACGGGGCGCGAGCGCATCGCATCCAGCGCGGACTGCTCCCGCTCCAACCGGGCACGGATCGCGGAGCGCAGCCGGGTGCGTCCCAGGTTCAGCTGCTCCAGCTCCGCCTGGATGTCGGGGACCACGCGCTTGGCGGCATCGGTGGGAGTGGAGGCGCGCACGTCGGCCGCGAGATCGATCAGGGGCGTATCGACCTCGTGGCCGATCGCGGAGACGATCGGGGTGCTCGCGGTGGCGACCAGCCGGGTCAGCTGTTCGTCGGAGAAGGGCAGCAGGTCCTCGAGGGAGCCGCCCCCGCGCGAGAGGATGATGACGTCGACGTCCTCGCGCTCGTCGAGCTCGCGCAGCGCCGCGGAGACCTCCCGCACGGCCTTGGTGCCCTGCACCGCCACTTCCCGGATCTCGAACTGCACTGCCGGCCAGCGGCGCCGTGCATTGACCACCACGTCACGCTCGGCGGCGGACTCGCGGCCGCAGATCAGGCCCACCACGCGCGGCAGGAAGGGCAGTGACTGCTTGCGGGACGCGTCGAACAGGCCTTCTGCGGCCAGGACCCGCTTGAGCTGCTCGAGCCGGGCGAGCAGTTCTCCGAGCCCGACCGGCCGCATGTCGTCGGCCTCGAGCTGCAGGCTGCCGCGCTTGGTCCAGAACGTCGGCTTGGCATGGACGACGACGCGGGCACCGGCGACCGGCTCCATCGGCAGGGCACGCAGCACGTGTTCGCGGATCGGCACCGAGAAGGACATGTCCACGTCGATATCGCGCAGGGTCATGAAGCTCAGACCCGAGCCAGGACGCCGATTGAGCTGGACGATCTCGCCCTCGACCCACAGGGGGGACATCCGGGCGACGTACTCGCTCACCTTGACCGACAGCTGCCGCAGCGGCCAGGGGTTCTCCGCCGTGGTCAGCGCCGCGGTGGGAGCCAGGGCCGGCCGCGGCGCCGCGGCACCGCTCGCGCCGGGTTCGGAGGAGGTCTCGCTCATGGGCACCACTGTGGCACGAGGGTGGGACAGCGTGGGCCCCGCCGCCGGGCTCGGGGGATGCAGATGCCCTGGGGAGGAACGTTCCGGGGCGCACACGAGCGACGACCCTGCCGCAGCGGGATCGCGCCCCGAGGGGCGCCGCCCCGGACGCTCAGAGGTGACGTCCCGGGACCGGGTCTGTGCAGGGTTGGTGAGTCTTGCCCCACGTCCCTGCCGTGATCGGCTCCGCGCTCCTACGATGGGGGCGTGAGCAACGGAACCGTCCTTCTTGCCGAGCCGCGCGGCTACTGCGCCGGAGTCGACCGGGCTGTGGTCGCCGTCGAACGGGCCCTCGAGCACTACGACGAGACCGTCTACGTGCGCCACGAGATCGTCCACAACAAGTTCGTCGTGGATCGGCTGAAGGAGAAGGGCGCCGTCTTCGTCGAGGAGGTCGACGAGATCCCCGAGGGGTCGCTCGTGATCTTCTCCGCCCACGGGATCTCCCCGAAGGTTCGCGAGATGGCCGAGGAGCGCAATCTGCGCACCATCGACGCGACCTGCCCGCTGGTGACCAAGGTCCACAAGGAAGCGGTGCGCTTCGCCCGCGAGGACTACGACATCCTGCTGGTGGGCCACGACGGCCACGAGGAGGTCGAGGGCACGGCGGGGGAGGCCCCGGAGCACGTCCAGGTCGTCAATTCGCCCGACGACGTCGGCGACGTGACGGTGCGCGACCCCGAGAAGGTCGTGTGGCTCTCGCAGACCACCCTCAGCGTGGACGAGACCATGGAGACCGTGAACAGGCTCCGCGAGCGCTTCCCGGCGCTGCAGGCCCCGCCCAGCGACGACATCTGCTACGCCACCCAGAACCGGCAGGTCGCGGTCAAGAACCTCGCGCCCCAGGCCGATCTGGTCCTGGTCGTCGGCTCCCCGAACTCCTCGAACTCGGTGCGTCTGATGGAGGTGGCGCTGGAGGCCGGCGCCAAGGCCTCCCATCGCATCGACTCGGTCGCCGAGCTGCGCGACGAGTGGTTCGAGGGGATCGAGACCGTGGGCGTGACCTCCGGTGCCTCCGTGCCCGAGATCCTGGTCCAGCAGCTGCTCGGCGAGCTCGCCGAGCGCGGTTTCGGAGATGTCGAGCCCGTGCGGACCGCGACGGAGGACCTCATGTTCTCCCTGCCCCGTGAGCTGCGCCAGTCGATGAAGGCCAGCGGTGAGACCGACCGCCGCCAGCGTCCCTCGGGTCGCCACGCCACGGCCGAATCCTGATCATCATCGAGTCCTGAGCGCCGAGCCGCGGGGCACCTGCCCTCCAAGCTGACGCAGCCGCGAAAAACGTTCCCGCGGGAACGTCTCGACGGAGTGCAGCGTTCCCGCGGGAACGCGCGATACATGGATCAGCCGGCGCGATCCTCGCGATCGGGGGACTGGGCGCGGGCCTCTGCCGGGCGCGCGAGATCTGCGATATCGGCGTCATCGAGCGTGCGGGCTCGCCGCGTGAGCTGATCGACCTCGTCGATCTCCGTACCACTGAGCCCCAGGTCCTCGAACCGGCGCGCCGTGACCATGACCCGTGACTGCAGCGAGCCCACCGCCTCGTTGAACGCCGCGACCGATGAGTCCAGTGACCGGCCCACCTTGCCCAGATGGCCGACGAACGTGCCGAGCCGGTGGTGCAGTTCGCGCCCGGCCTCGAGCACTGTGCGCGCATCCCGATTGAGGGCATCGGTGCGCCACGTGTGCGCGACGGTGCGCAGCAGCGCCACCAGAGTCGCCGGCGAGGCGACGACGACGTCCTTGGCGAAAGCGTGCTCGAGCAGATCCGGGTCCGTCTCCAGGGCCGCCGCGAGCACACCGTCGCTGGGTACGAACAGCACCGTGAACTCCGGAGTGTCCCCGAGCGCCTTCCAATAGGCCTTGCCCGAGATGACCCCGACGTGGTGACGCAGCGCCTTGGCGTGCGCCCGGCGGCGTGCCGCGGCGCGATCCGGGTCGGTCTCGCCGGTCGCATCGAGGTAGGCGTCCATCGGTGCCTTGGCGTCGACCACCACGTGCCTGTCGCCGGCCAGATGCACGACCAGATCCGGCCGCTGCCCCTTGTCCCCGTCGGCCCTCGTGCCGGCGAGCTGCTCACTGAAGTCGACGTGCTCGAGCATGCCGGCGGCCTCGACGATCCGTCGCAGCTGCACCTCGCCCCAGCGGCCTCGCGCCGTGGGTGCCCGCAGCGCCGCGGTGAGGGCGCTGGTTCCGGTCTCCAGCGACTGCGCGCGCTGTGCGAGCTGGTCGAGATGGGAGCGCAGCGCCCCCTCGGCCTCCATGCGCGCCGCCTCGGACCGTGCCAGGGAGCGCTCCAGGTGCGAGAGCGTGGCGGTGATGGGGGCGAGGGTGCGCTGCAGCTCCGCCTCGCGCTCCTCCTCCGCCGCGTCGCGACGGGCCACGTCGCGCTCGAAGCGTTCGTCGGCCAGGCGCAGCAGCTGACCGGAGGCCTCGGCCTCGGCGCGCTGCTGCTCACCGGCGACGCGGGCGCGCTCGCGCAGCAGCAGCCAGGTGGCGAGGGCTCCGAACGCCGCGCCCAGCAGGAATCCCAGCAGGAGCATCTGTGTACCGCTCATGGGCCCAGCACACCACGGGGGTGCGACGGACGAGCGCCGCCACGCGCCGTCAGCTCACGAGGACTCAGACGGGGCGAGACTCCCTGACCGTCTCGGAGCCGTCGAGCAGCCAGTCACCGCTGTCCTTGATCAGGAGGAAGTCGTAGACGGCCTCATAGCTGCCGGTGGAGTCGGTCATCACCTCGGTGATGCGGACCTCAGCGCGGTCGCCGTCGATCGTGGTCTCGCCGATCTCTGTCTCGAAGGTCAGATCTTCCTCCTGGATGCGCTCCGACCAGCTGGAGCATGTGTAGTCCTCGCCCCGGAAGTCCTCGGTGGAGACCGCTTCGAAGGTTTCGCAGTCCCGAGCGTCCCAGGCATCCAGGTATTGCTGGACGACGTCCTCCGGCGTCTCGCGCAGCGCGAAGAACCACACGCCGCCGACCACTGCGACGAGCGCGGTCACCAGCGCGAGAAGAGCGCAGCACCCGCCGATGATCCACGGCAGCTTGCTGCGGGATGCGGGCCGTCCAGGTCCGGGGGAGGGGTAGGTCGCCATGTCCTCACGGTAATCGCGCAACAGGGCTCCGCAGGCCGAATCGGGGGCAGGCGGCGAGAACGACCTCGCTCGGTCGGGGCCACGCTGCACGTCGACGGGAGCGTGCATTGACGTCTCGTTCTCACCGCGAGTAGTTTCTCCAATGTTCAATCAGTTGCGAGGTCTGACGGTGGCAATCCGCCGGCCGACGGACGCCCTGCGGGCGCGGGAAGGAATGGTCATGTCGCGAATCGTCATCCTGGGAGGCACCGGTTACGCCGGAGGGCACCTCGCCGCAGAGGCCGCCGAGCGCGGGCACGACGTGCTCGCCGTCAGCCGCACCGCACCGTCCGATCCCCTCGAGGGCGTCGAGTACCGCACCGGGGACGTACGCGAGGAGTCCTTCATCGCGAGCATCCTGGAGGACGCTGACGTCGTCGTCTCCGCTCTCTCACCGCGTGGGGATATGGCCGAGCCCGGCACGCTGCGCGGCATCGAGAAGACCGTCGCCCGCCTCGCGCAGGAGAAGGGCGTCCGCTTCGGCGTCATCGGCGGGGCCGGCTCCCTGCTGGTCGCCGAGGGGGGTCCGAAGTTCGTGGACTCGCCCGACTTCCCGCTCGAGGTCAAGGACGAGCCGCGCGAGCTCGACAGCGTGCTCGAAGACCTCAAGGCGGCCGACGAGGATCTGGACTGGTTCTTCATCAGCCCGCCTGCCGAGTTCGGCTCTTTCGCGCCGGGCGAGGCCACACGCAGCTACCGCCTCGGCGGCGAGGTGCTGATGAGGGACGAGGACGGGCGCTCCTTCATCTCGGGCCAGGATCTCGCGCTGGCGATCGTCGACGAGATCGAGAAGCCTGCGCACCGCCGGGGACACTTCACCGTCGCCTACTGAGCGGGGATCGTGGCGCTGCCCGGCCGGGAGTGCTGGGACGCTGCCGGGAACCATGCGACCCGGTGCACGCCAGAGCTCCCGGCCGTGACCGCGCCGAGCGCGGCTGCCTGATCTGAGAGCAGTGGCTCACCGCTGGGAACCGTGACGATGCTGCGGTGGCACGTAGAATCTCCTCCCGTGGCTCTCACTATCGGAATCGTCGGACTGCCCAACGTCGGCAAGTCCACCCTGTTCAACGCCCTGACCCGCGCCGAGGTCCTCGCCGCGAACTACCCGTTCGCGACCATCGACCCCAACGTCGGCATGGTCCCGCTGCCGGACCCTCGGCTCGGCCGTCTCGCCGAGATGTACGACAGCGAGAAGGTGGTCCCCGCGACCGTCTCCTTCGTGGATATCGCCGGCATCGTCAAGGGCGCCAGCGAAGGGGAGGGCCTGGGCAACAAGTTCCTGGCCAACATCCGCGAGGCCGAGGCCATCTGCCAGGTCACCCGCGCCTTCTCCGATCCCGACGTGACCCGCGTGCCCGGAAGCGTCGACGCCTCCGGTGACATGGAGATCATCACCACCGAGCTGATCCTCGCCGACCTCCAGACGATTGAGAACTCGCTGCAGCGCCTGGAGAAGGACACCAAGCGCGGCGTGATCGAGCCGACCGTGCTGGAGAACGTCACCAAGGCCAAGGCACTGCTGGAGACCGGCAAGACCCTCTACCAGGGCGCCGACGCCGCCGGCATCGACGTCGCCGAGCTGCGCGAGCTGCAGCTGATGACCGCCAAGCCCTTCATCTACGTCTTCAACACCGACGAGGACGGGCTGGCAGACACCGAGATGCAGGAGCGGCTGCGCGCGCTCGTGGCCCCCGCCGAGGCGATCTTCCTCGACGCCAAGTTCGAGGCCGAGCTGATCGAGCTCGACGCCGAGGAAGCCGCCGAGATGCTCGAATCCACCGGCCAGGAGGAATCCGGTCTGGACCAGCTCGCACGCGTCGGCTTCGACACCCTGGGCCTGCAGACCTACCTCACCGCCGGCCCCAAGGAAGCGCGCGCCTGGACGATCCCCAAGGGCGCGACCGCCCCGCAGGCCGCCGGCGTCATCCACACCGACTTCGAGCGCGGCTTCATCAAGGCCGAGATCGTCTCGTTCGACCAGCTCATGGAGGCCGGCTCGATGAGCGAGGCCAAGGCCAAGGGCTGGGTGCGCATGGAGGGCAAGGACTACGTCATGCGTGACGGGGACGTGGTGGAGTTCCGCTTCAACGTGTGACTAGTGCCCGTCGACGGACACAGCGCTGGTCGTTTCGGCACGAGGCGGCTGGGGCGGTATCCGTATCAGGCGCGTGCCACAGTGCCTGGTGCGCTCACTGCGGTGGCGCTATCATGCCTGATATCAGAGGAGGTGATCGCTGATGCCATCCATCATCGTTCGTGGGCTCGACGACGCAGTGAAGCAGCGGCTCGCCACGCAGGCGAAGGAGCACGGTCGTTCCATGGAGGCGGAGGTTCGCGACATCCTGACGAAGGCGGCTCGACGGCCGCACATCGGGATGGCGCTGCTGTCAGCTGCGCAGGACGTTGGCGGAGTCGAAGACCTGCAGGTCCCCGCGCGTGACGACGCAGCGCGGGCGGTGGACTTCGAGTGATTGTTCTCGACACGAACGTCATCTCAGAGATCTTCCGGCCGTCGCCGGAGGCGCATGTGGTGGATTGGCTCGCGTCGTTGACGGGTGATGTCGCGATCACGTCCGTCACGCTCGCGGAGCTGTTGGCGGGTGTCCGGCGACTCCCCGACGGTCGACGCAAAGATGAGTTGACGAGGCGCGTCGAAGCCGCTCTCGAGCCGTATCGAGGGAGTCGCTCGGTGCTGCCGTTCGACGACCCGGCGGCCGACCGCTATGCCGAAGTGCTCGTGGCTCGGGAGAGCGTGGGGGCACCTATCAGCACGGCCAACGCGCAGATCGCCGCGATCTGCCTCGCGCAAGGAGCGATCTGTGCGACGCGCAATGTGAAGGACTTCGCGTACACCGGCGTCGAGCTGGTCGACCCGTGGGTCGTGAAGGGGTGACGCCGGATGGTGTGGCGTATCTCCGCCCGCTTCGATACGACGATGCGACTCCCGTTTATGTCGCGTTCGCCTCGAACACCGATATGCAGCGTCAAGGGGATGATCTCAGGGCTTCCCGGCGTCGGGAAGAGCGTGGCTGAGATCCTCGCGGCGCGTACGGGTTCGGTGCACCTGTCCGTCGATGTGGTCGAAGAGTCTGTCCTCGCCGGTGGCCTTGCGCGGGGCTGGCGCGTCGGAGTCGCCGCGTACGAGGCGGTCGGCACGATGGCGTCGATGCGGTCAACGACAGCGAGGAGGCGCGGCTGAATCGCCCTGGCTTCCGTTCCGCTCTCTACACGGGGGTCGTCGAGGGCTCCGGGGTTCAACGTCGTCGGCCCACCGGTTATCTCAACGCGGTATGCCCTGCGAAGGAGTCGAGGGCCTCGGTCCTCTGGGAATGAGAGCGAGGAGCCCTGCGGCCGCGTGGCAGGCGATTGCGAACCACAGGAGGGCGACCCATCTGGTGGGGCGCATGACCGTCATGCCGCCGATCTCGCGGTCGTTGACCTCGTCCCAACCTGACCAGGTCATGAAGCTCTCCTGCGCACCCAGCCACGCGGCGGCGAGGACGAGAACGAGTACCGCGAGTGCCGCCGGCACGGCCCCGGCGGCCCGGTCCGCGACGCCTCGGCCGGGGCGGACCCACGTGACCGCGCCCGCGGCCACGGTGAGAACGATGCTCGCGTACACGAGGAACGACACTGGATGCGCCGGGTCGGAGAGGACTCCGTAGGGGTGCCAGTCTGGGGTGTTGCCGCCGCCGTCGCCCTCGACCGACACGAGCGGCATGCCCGACGCGACGACGATCGCCAGGAAGGCGAGCGACAGGAGCACTGTGCGCAGAATCCCGATCCTCATGCCAACCATTCTCCGCCCTGGCCAGCGTATGACCCCTGCACACGCCTGACCCGAGGCCTGCGCACGACGGTGCGGTCGCTGCCACGGCACGAGACCGCTGTACCGGCAGTGGAATGATGTGAGCATGGCTGAACCGAAGAAGCAGTCTGAGTTCGTCGATGGATACCTCATCAAGTATCACGCGGACGGAGCGTCGCGCTGGTCGAGGGGGAAGGTCGACGGCGATGTACCGGTCGGGTACTGGGAGTGGTACCGGAAGGACGGGACGCTCAAGCGTTCAGGGCATTTCGACGCCGGCGAGCCCGTCGGCGAATGGATCACCTATGACCAGAAGGGTGAACCGTACAAGGTCACGGATCGTGGACCCGGACAGTCCTGAATGTGCCCGTGTGCACGTGCATCCGGGATCGCGGCAGATCGGAGAGCTCCCAGATGTCGCAGTGGAGCCTGGCCGGAGAGCGCCCGGCAACGGTCTGCGCGGGCGATCGGCGGCGCGGGTTCAGATCTGCACATCGAGGACGCGCCTGGACGACGCGCCTCACGAGTCAGAAGATCCGGCGAACCTCCTGCGGCCAGCCGCATGCCTCGGCCAGCTTGCCCGCCCACAGCTTTGCCGCAGTGTCGTCGGCCACGTCCACGATGGTCAGTCCGCCCAGGCGCGCATCCTGCGCGGGGTATGGGCCGTCGGTGATCACGAGGGTCCCGCCCGTGTCGTCCGCGCTGAAGGCGTTGTCGAGGTTCTCGTCGACGCCGCCCGCGACCACGTAGACGCCAGCGCGCTTCATCTCCTCGACGACGTCATGGGCCCGCCGGCCGCGCTCGGCTATCGACTCGGGGCTGTGCTCGCCCACCCACTGCTGGTTGAAGTAGATGATGTACTGCGTCATGTCGGCTCCTCGAGGGCGTGCCGGAGGGCGTCCGCCGGGCCTACCCTCGTCGGTGCCGGCAGAGTCTCCAGCGGTCATAGTCGGACGTGCACGTTCGTGTTCTGCGCCAGCCGCTTTCGCGCAGAATACCGCTGCGTATCGAAGCTGCCGCGACGGCATCAGGCCATGGTTCGAGAGTCAGGCCGTGACTGGGAACGAAGCCGGCCTCATCCGCGACGATCTCGCGCTCGACCATGGGGCGGGAGGCAGCGCGACCGATGCGCCATGGTGGCGCCTATCGCGTTCGGTCACCCGGGCCGACAATGGGTTCCGCCGAGCTCCTCGGGCAGAAGATCGGCGATCTCGTCCAGGTACGCGAACCCGGCCTCGACCTCGGCCGGACCGAACGAGTGCTTCTGCTCGAACCACGTCATCAGCACATCGCCCTCGAACCGGATCGGCAGCCCGCGCTCGCGCACCGCCGTGCGCACCTCCGCCGAGAGGACCCGCTGCGCCAACGCGTCGTCGCCCCGCGGCCGGACATCTCGCGCGGTCGGAGTCACCTGCAGCGTCGCCACCTCGCGAGCCAGCTGGAGCGTGAAGACCCGGTAGTGGCGCCGGTACGTCCGGCGCTCGCCGACGGTCATCGGCGTCGGGACGTAGAGCAGGCAGACGGCCTGGCGACCACGGAATGAGCCGTGCAGCATCTCCCGCGAGATGCGGCCGCGAGCCGTCTGACTGAAGGGGAACCCGGTGAACCGATCCGCGAAGCCGGTCTCCTCGGCCTCATAAGTCCACCCCCACCGCTCGGCGAGGTCGTGCAGGGCCGTGTCCGAATCCTGGAGGAGCGCACTCTCGCGACGCCGGCCGCGCGTCATGAGCAGCACGGCAGCCGCCACGATGGCGACGAAGACAAAGGCGAAGAGGATCGGCACGAGAAGCTCCATCGGAGGGCACCCTACCTATCCGCCCGGTCCCGGACTCCCCGCGGACTGCTCCGTCTCCGGCGCAGATCACCAGCCGCGGGGCCTCGCGGCCCGGGTCACTGTCACCGGCAGGTGCTCGAGCCGGCGTGCGATGCCCGGCTTCCAGCGCAGCTGGTCGGCGTCGGTGGCGAGGCTCAGGTCCTCGAACCGCGTCAGCAGCGTCCGGAAGGCCAGGTCGGCCTCCGCACGCGCCAGCGACGCCCCCAGGCAGTAGTGGATCCCGGTGCCGAACGCGAGATGGGGATTGTCTTCACGGGCGAGGTCGGTGCTACCGGCCGCCTCGACGCGGCGCGGATCCCGGTTGGCCGTCGCGTAGACGATCTGCACTGCGTCGCCGGCGGGGATCCTCACGCCGCCGACCTCGACATCGCGCCTGGCGTAGCGCATCGGTGCGATCTCTGCCGGGCCGGCGACCCGCAGCATCTCCTCGACGGCGACTGGCACCTGGTCGAGGTCGCCTCGCAGGCGCCGCTGCTCCTCCGGCCGGGTCAGCAGAAGCAGCAGGCCCTCGCTGAGCACGCTCACCGTCGTCTCGTGCCCGGCCAGCAACAACGTCAGCGACAGCGAGATCAGCTCGCGGTCGCTGAGCCGGTCGCCGTCGGACTCCCGCACCTCGATCAGCGCGCTGAGCAGAGCGTCATCGGAGTGCGTGCGCTTGCGCTCGATCAGCTCGGACATGTAGGCGACCAGGCCGCGGGCGCTGTCGGCGATCACGGTCGGGTCCGGCGCCGTCAGGCCCGACGACCATTGCTGCCAGCGCGGGGCGTCCTCGTCCGGCACACCGAGCAGCTCGCAGATCACTCGGACCGGCAGGGGCAGGGCGAAGCGGTCGATGACGTCGAACGGCTCGTCCGGGAAGTCGTCGACCAGCTCATCGATGATGGTCTGGATACGGGGTCGCAGGGACTCCACCCGCCGGACGGTGAACGCTCGCGAGACCAGGCGCCGCAAACGGGCGTGGTCCGGGGGATCATAAGCGCCGAGGGTCTCCGTCATGTACGGCGCGACGTCATCGGGCAAGCCGGCAGCCGCTGCCACGTCCACCGTGTCCTGCCGGGTGTTGATGTCGTTGCTGAACGATGCAGGGTCCTTCAGCACGGCTGTCGCCTCGTCGTAACCGGTGACCAGCCAGACGTGCGACTGGTCGAAGTAAAACGCGCGGCGGACCGGCGGCTCGGTGCCGATCTCGGCCCAGAACGCGTCGCGGTCCCGTGTGGTGAGCAGGTCGGACAGATGCAGGTCGGTCATCACGGTCCTTTCTCCACGCCTGCGGGCGGCGTGGTCCTCGCCGACGGAGGCGGCCAGGTGGGGGAGCGGTCGTCGTCGGGTGCGGGCGGATCGGACGTTGCAGTGCCGGTCAGGGCGTCCCAGGCCTGCAGGGCGTCGTCGTCGGTGAAAACGCCACGGGTGAGCATCTCGACCATCGCGTGCGAGTAGCGCACGGTGGCGTCCGGGGAGTGCAGGTCGTCGACGCCGAAGGCGCGCGCGAGGTGATCGCCGAACACCAGGGGTGCCAGCAGCCAGCTCACGTAGACGGCAGCCCGGGCCCGCGGGTCCGAGCTCGGCTGCGCCCAGCCGGCGCTTTCTCCGGTGGCCAGTTCGGCCGCGGTCACCTCGACGATCTCGTCGAACAGCGTGTTGGCCCCGGCCGTGCCGTCGATGAGGGTGCGGGCGAGGTAGCGGCGCAGCCCGGTCGCGCCCTGCAGATTGGCCGCCAGTCGGCCGACGTCGCTGAGCTGGCTCTCACGGCCGGCGCTCCCGCGGATGGTCTCGATGACGTACGCGTCGCATGCGGCGCGGAGCCCGTCGCGGGAGCCGAAGTGGTGCAGCACCAGCGCCGGGGAGACGTCCGCGTCGGCGGCGATGGCGCGGATCGTCGCGCGGGCCACGCCCTCGGTGCCGAAGCGCTCGAGGGCGGCATCGCGGATTCGGGCGCGGGCCGTGAGGTCTGAACGCATGATCAGCATGCTAAACAAATGTTCAGTCGCGATGGAAGGGATGGGATGAGAAATTGCTGCCGTCCTCGCGGGTCAGGGTGTCGAGCGCGGCCCGGTCCATGCTGACTAGCGGATGCGAGCTGTGGCGTTCGAGGTGAGAGCGTCGAGCGCCGACATGTCGGCGGCCGAGAGGCGGACGTCGGCGGCGGCGATGTTCTCGGTCAGATGCTCGATGCTTCCGGTGCCCGGGATGAGCAGGGTGTTCGGGGCGTGTGCGAGCACCCATGCGAGGCTGACCTGCGCGGATGTGACACCGATGCGAGCGGCGATCTCCTTCACCACGGGATGCTCGGTGGGCGAGGGGATGTGGTCGAGCGCCGATCCGAGCGGAGCGAACGGCACCCAGGCGATGTCGTGCCTCCGGCACATCTCCAGAAGCGCCTCGTCCCGGCGGTCGAGGACGCTGTAGAGGTTCTGGACGCACACGATCCCCGCCGTCAGCGCGGCCTGCAACTGGGCGGCGCTGACGTTGCTGAGGCCGATGGCGCCGATCTTCCCCTCATCGCGGAGGGCCACGAGCTCGGCGAGCTGGTCATCGAGCGGCACGCCGCCACCACCCTCGTCCACGAACCCGGGCCCGGCGTCCATGCGGCGCAGGTTCACCACGGTGATGCGCTCGGTGCCGAGCTCACGCAGATCATCTTCGACGCCGCTGCGCAGTTCGTGCGGACGCTGCGCCGGTACCGTCGTCGGGGTGTGGCCGGCGTCGAAGCGGGCGCCTACTTTGCTGACCAGTGCGAGGTCGCTCGGGTACGGCGCGAGCGCCGAGCGGATGAGCCGGTTGACCCTGCCGTTGCCGTAGAACGATGCGGTGTCGATGTGGTTGACGCCGAGTTCCGCGGCGCGGCGCAGGATGGCGTGCGCCGTGGCCTCATCTGCGTGCGCCAGCTGCATCGCTCCGTATCCGATGCGCGCGACGGGGTGGTCGCCCAGGTTCGTCGTACCTCCAGGTGTCGGCTGGACTGCTTCTGGCTCTTGTCTCACGATGCTTCCTTTCCACAGGTGCAGGTCGGCCCTCACGAGGGTTCTCTCCGTGCCACCGCACGCCGTTGCGTGACCGTCGGATCCGTCGGGAGGACTGATTCGGCTCACGGTCTCCCGGCCTCGAGGATCCGGGCGGTGTATGGATTCAGCTCGATCGGTCGGTCGTCTCCGATGATCACGGTGCCGCCGAGGTAGGCCAGTCGGCGGCCGATCACGTAGTTGGGTTCGAGGGCGAAGGTCATCCCGGGTTCGAGGCGCATGTCGGCGCTCATGGTCGGGCTGTGGTCGGGCTCTGAGGGGTACGCGTCGGCGGCTGCCATGAGGCGGCTGGTCTCGCGAGGGAACCCACCTGCCGCGATCATCGGGTTCAGAGTGTGGATGCTGGGTCCGAACTCCCATCCCCCCGCGTCGGCGTACGGCGCCCGGAGGTCCTCCACCGCCTCGCCGAAGCTGCGGCCGGGACGCAGCGCCTCCAGCGCGGCGTCATAGACCGCTCTGGCGACGTCGGCGGCGCGGAGCAGGTCCGGCTGCGGTTCACCGATGCTGATGGTGACCTGGTGCTGGCTGTGCCGGCCACCGACGTTGCTGAACACCTCCGCGGAGATGATGTCGCCCTCGGCCAGGGTGCGCGGCGTCTGAGGTCGGTAGCTCCACGGAGGGAGCCCGGAGGCCAGCGGGTCGGGGCCTGACCAGAAATGCATGGCCGCGGGTGTGGTGCCCCGGGCATAGCCGGCTGCCATGCCCGCCGCGTACACCTCGCTCTCCGGCACACCGACCGCAGCAGTCTCGACCATGGCTCGCGCCATCGCATCGCCGATCTCGGCCGAGCGGCGCACGACGGCGATCTCCTCGGCACCCAGCGGCAGGATCAGTCGGGACACCGCCATCCCCACGGGTGTGAACTCGATGTCGGGGAACTCGCGGAGCAGCGGGTTCCACAGGCCGTACGGGATGATCCCCTCGGGATGCCACGGCGGGTAGAGCTCGAGCCCGATGACGCCGATCCTCGCTCGAGCGAGTCCGAGTTCGTGGAGAGTGCGGGCGACCACTGTGGAGTCCCGGGGCATCCGCAGATTCTCCGGCGGTACCCACATCGCCTCGCCCCGGCGTGCGGATTCGCGGTGGTCCTTGGTGAACATCTCCATGGGAAGCAGCACGATCGGGTCGCCATCGCGGGCGAGGATCACCGTCGTGCCCGCGCGAGCGTTGGTGATCCACGCGTCGTAGGCGAACGGTGCGGGCCCGGCATCCTCGTGCTCGCCGACGACGAGCATCGCGTCGAACCCTTCGCGGCGCATGAAGGCACGCAGCAGGTCCCAGCGACGGGTGCGCTCGGCCATCGAATAGGTCGGCACGGGGGAGTCACTCATCATCGATCCCGTCAGAGCTCGTGGAGTCGTCGTCACCACGGGACGACGCCGTTGCGGTCGCGGTAGGCCCGATTGGGTCCGGGGGAGGCGACGGCGAGCTCGACGATGGCGTCGGTGCCCTCGGTGACCGTCTGGCTGCCCTGGTGATGATTGAGGTCGGTCGCGGTGAAGCCGGGATCGGCCATGTTGAACCGGACGTCGGGGATGCCATTTGCGTACTGCACGGTCAGCATGTTCAGCGCCGACTTCGAGACGGGATACAGCAGGTGGCCCACCTGGGCTTCGAGGCGGGAAGGATCTGTCGCGACCGTCAGCGACCCCGCGCCGCTGCTCACCATCACCACCCGCGGGTCCTCCGCGGCTCGCAGCAGGGGGAGGAACGCATGGGTGACGCGGACCGGCCCGAGCACGTTGACCCGGAAGACCGGGATCAGGTGCTGCGGCAGGGTGGTCTCCGGGGTGAGGAGATCGTCCAGCGGGCCGACGCTCTCGCCGGTGATACCCGCGTTGTTGATCAGGACGTCCAGACGATCGGTGTGCGCGCCGAGGGCCGTGACGGCGGCTTCCACGGACTCGTCGGAGGTGACGTCGAGGGGGATGAAGGTGACGTCGGCCCCGCCGGTGGCGAGGGCGTCGGCGGCCGCTCGGCCGCGTGCCTCGTCCCGTGCGCCGAGGAAGACTCGCCAGCCGAACTCGCCGAGGCGCCGGGCCGTCTCGTAGCCCAGGCCCTTGTTGGCGCCGGTGATCAGAACTGTGGTGGCGTGATGGGTTGATGTATCCGGTGTGGTGTTCATGCCTCGACTGTGCTCGCCGGCTGTCATGTCATCCAGGCACGCCTGAGAGTAGGAGCGCCGATACCACCATCGCGGGTCCGGGCCCGGGCCCGGCGCGGAATGTGGGTGCGAGACTGAGCCGATGGACCGTGCCGAACTCGCCAAGATCCTCACCTCAGCCCGGGCCCGCCTCCGCCCGCAGGACGTCGGGCTCCCGGCCGGCCCCAGGCGACGGGTCACCGGGTTGCGGCGCGAGGAAGTGGCGCAGCTCGCCGGCCTGAGCGTCGAATACGTGGTGCGTCTCGAACAGGGGCGCGCATCCCGCCCGTCGGACCAGGTCCTGGAGTCACTCACCTCCGCCCTGCAGCTCGAGCGCGATGAGCGCGACCTGGTCTTCCGTCTCGCCGGCAGCGTTCCGCCGCTTGCCGGTCGGGTCGAGATGTCAGTGCGAGCGAGCGTGCTGCGACTGCTCCACCGCCTCACCGACCTCCCGGTGCTGGTGGTCTCGGCGAAGGGCGACGTGCTGGCCCAGAACGCGATGGGCTGCGCGTTGCTCGGGGATCTGCACCAGCCCGCCGAGGGCCGCGCCAACCTCATCTGGCAGCGTTTCCTCGGGACCACCGCCGCTCGCGTGGCGGTCACGCCGGACGAAGATGAGGAAACCGCCCGGCAGTTCGTCGGGCTTCTGCGGACCGCGTTGTCCAGATACCCGAACGATCCGGACCTCCGGGCCCTGACCGACGACCTCATCAGCGGCAGCGAACGGTTCTGGAGCATGTGGGAGGAAGGACGTGCGACCGTCCAGCGTTCATTGACGAAGACCGTCTCCCATCCACCCCTCGGCACGCTCGTCCTGGACTGCGAGACGCTGCTGCTGCCGGACACGGATCAATCGCTGATCGTCTTCTCTGCCGCGGCAGGAACCCACGAGGCCGATGCCCTCGACCAGCTGCGCGTGCGTTGCCTCGGCCGCGACGGCGATCCTTCGACAGATCCGGCCGTCGAAACGGTCCCGTCCCCGGACCAGAACGTCCGGGAGTGAATGGTCGAGACATTCTTCCCCGACTTCGCCGTGCCCCGGGCGTGGCGCGGTCTCAGCCACATAGGTCCACCCCTATTGCTCGGCGAGGCCGTCCAGGGCGGTGCCCGCGTCCTGGAGCAGAGTGGCCTCGCGGCGACGATTGCGCGTCGTGAGGAAGACGGTGGCCGCCACGATGGCGCGTCCACGAGGTGGTCCAGGCGATCGAGCCGCCAGTCTTCAGTGTCACCGAGGCTTATCTGCTGGACGCCCCGGAGCTGTCGCCGGCGCTGCTGTTCGACCGGCCCACCACCGAGACCGCCGGACACGTTGCTGCGTACGTCCACTCCGTCCACCAGGGCGAGCGCTACCGAATCGTCTCGCGGCTCAGAATCGACGGTGGCGGGAACCGCTCCGACGGAACGCATCGCGACGGCCTCCACCCCGGAATCCCGTCCGGGGACGTCGCGCAGGAAGACGCCATCAGTACGTCGATCGTCGGCGAAGACCACGCGGAGCGGTAACGCGACTCCGGCGTGATGGCACTCCGTGCCGGAACGCAGCGGCAGTATCAAACGGAACGACGCCCCACGCGGAGTCCCGCGGCGATCCCAGCATCGATGACGAACAGTGCGCACATCGCGACGGCGGCGGATCGGCGACCGTGCCGCGAGTACTCGCGGGCGAACGCGACGTGGAGCAGGCTTCGGGACGCGACGGCGCACCATCGCCGGGGTGAGGATCGGCCGGCGAGGATCGTGATGCCGAGGCCGAGGTCGGTGATGCCGAGCAGGCGCCGATGACCGGCGTCGGTATCGGCCAGACCGAGCCATCGCCCGCTCGTGAGCGGTGCGATCGTCAGCAGGCCGCCGAGGACTGTGGAGACGGCCCCGACTCCATCGGCGGCGACGGTGACGGTGGTGTTCGTGGACGGTGGCATGAGGGGACTCTACGGCCACCGCGACGAGAGGCGAGCGTCGGGACCCGGTAGAGATCGGGTGTGACGGTCAATAGTTCATACTTGTGGCTCGAGGGGCCTATGAACTCCTCCCGCGGGGATCACGTGACAAGGGGAAGAGGCGCCATGGTCGATCGGGAGAACGAGGTAGCCGGGGTCGGTGGTGATCTGGAAGCACCGGATCCCGGTGGGGCGTTCGACGACACGCTGCGCCAGCAGGATGCGGAGGCGATCTCCTTCGCTGCGGAATTCCTCAAGAAGGTCATACGTATCCGTGGAGTCCGAGTCGACCGTTCTTCGTTCTTGCGTCAGGAACTGCGTAAGCTTGGCCTCGACGGCGCGACCATCGACCGTGCCGTGGCAACTACACCGGTGCAAGCGGGTATCTCCATTGCTCAGCTCGACGAACTCGCCGGCGCGTCGATCTCTTTCGAGACGAACAAGGCCGCGACGTTATCGTTCGCCGCGGGAATTCCTGGTGGATTCACGATGCTTGCGACGGTCCCTGCCGATATCACCCAGTATTACGTGCATGCATTCCGTGTGATGCAGAAGCTGGCCTATTTCTATGGGTGGCAGAACTTCATCGCCGATCTCGACGAAATAGATGACGAGACCTTGGGCAAGCTGGCCGTGTTCCTGGGGGTCATGATGGGAGTCGGTGGCGCCTCGGCTTCGCTGACGACCTTTGCCGCGCAGGTGGCGCGTCCAGCGATCCAGAAGCAGCTCTCGCAGAGGGCGCTGACGAAGACTCTCTGGTACGGGCCCGTCAAGAGCACCCTCAAACTCATCGGCATCAAGATCACGAAGGACTCGTTCGCCAAGACCGTCACCAAGACGGTGCCGCTCGCAGGGGGTGTGATCTCGGGAGGCATGACTCTGGTCTCGCTGCGGAGCCAGGCCGCACGGCTCAAGCAGCACCTTCGCCAGTTACCACCTCCCGGTGTCGATGCCGCCGACTACAGGAGCGCGCTCTCGGCGGCGGAAAGCGCAGCGGAGCCGTCAACGGGGCGCCTCGCCGCGGCACGAGAGAGAATCGGAGGGGCCGCGGGAAACGCAGCTTCCGGCACATTGTCCGTCGTGCGAGGCGCCAGCAGCTCGGCCAATGCCGTGGGCGGAGTCGCGATGGATCGCGGCCGAAAGCTCCTCGGCAAGGGACGATATGCCGCGCGGGATGCCGAGCAGGCCGACGGTGCGGACGAGGTCAAGGGCCGGGCCCGTGAATCAGGTGAAGGCCAGACGCACGGGTAGACCTGGCTCCGGTCCTGGCCGAACGGGTACGAGCCGCGTCGTACGGATCAGGCTCCCAGCGCCCGTTCCAAGGGGATGCGACCGTCCTGCCAGGGAAGGAAGATCCATGCCACGAGATACGCCCCGACGCCCAGCACGGGCAGCAGGAACGAGGCGAGCAGCAGCACTCGGACCAGCCACACATTGAGTCCGAACTTCTGGGCGAGGCCGCCTCCGATGCCCGCGACCATGCGCCGCGGACCGCGTCGGAAGCCGATGTTGCGAATGGTCTGGAAGATGCCGTCCATGCCGTCGAGGGTACGCATCACCGGTCGCCGACACAGGGGGGATGGCCGTCGGCTCTGATGGAGGAAACCCGGATGCTTCGCGGCCGGCGACACCTGACTTGATGCACGGTGATGTCGCTGGCGAGCTATCAACCCGTTGACCTGGAGGTTTGTGGGTCGAGGTGGGTGATTCGGGATACTAACGGGGTGGCGTTCGTGCGGAAGGTGAGGACCGGGTCC
>NZ_JBHTCX010000008.1:0-184074 GCF_042666875.1 Brachybacterium sp. GCM10030267
CCAGCAAGGACAGCAGTGACAACCAACCGACGCTTCGACATGCCTGAGACTCATGCCGATGTCCTGCAACACGCTATGCCGATGTCCCGAGACATCCCATTCCGATGTCCTGAACCAAGACACTGTCACCCCGACCACTGGGCTCAGGGCCGCGAGAACGTCGTCAGACGCACTCGCGGCCCTGACGTATTTCCGGCCCGCCTTTCCCTGCCACCCAGGATTGCTCGACGGATTGCTCGACGCAGGTGGAATCCTCGGACGCATCGACGTCATCGGCCGCGGTTTTCGGGGCGTGAATGACAACGGTGTAACTACCACACTGCTTTTCGAGGCACGAGGACAACACGGCGAGAATTCGGCTTTTTTGGCAAAATCTTGGTAAAGACGTGCATTTCTGCGAGCAAACTCCCCTGTGGTAGGGGTCTGACCTGCACATACAGTGGCGCTGGTGCCGCCCGTAGCTGGGGCACTGACCGAGACGCCGCCTTCCCGTCACCGGCTCGGTCGCTTCCTCCACTTCCCTGGGTGACGGGCGCAGGTCTCGCGCGTCGCGCGGGGGCGCCTGCGTGGCGACGGAGAAAGTGACACTCACAGATGTTCCGCACCGCTCCACGAAGCACGCACCGGGCACCCGGCCGTGCAGTGATCGATTATCGCGGGCTCGCGGCCCCGGTCGGCCGAGGCGTCGGAGGCGTCGCCGTCCTCGGCGCCGTCACCGCCGGCGCCGCGTTCACCGGCGCCGATACGGCCCGGGCCCAGAGCCCCGCTCCCGCCCCTGCAACCGTCGGCACGGTCCGCGGTGCCACCGCGCCGACCGTCGCCCCGGCCGCGCCCTCCTCCAAGTACTCCGCGGTGAAGCTGCGTCTGGGCGCTCGCGGCGACGCCGTCAGCCACCTCCAGAGCCAGCTGAACGCCAAGGGCGCGTCCATCGCCACCGATGGCGTCTTCGGCCCCAACACGCTGCGGGCGGTGAAGAACTTCCAGTCCTCGGCCCGGATCGCCGTGGACGGAGTCGTCGGGCCGAACACGTGGGGCGCCCTGGCGGGCGGCAGCAGCTCCGGCAGCGGCACCTCGGCGCCGTCGTCCTCGCAGCCCAAGCTCCGCGAGGGCAGCCGCGGCTCCGCCGTGCGCACCCTGCAGAGCGCGCTGAACGATCGCGGTTCGTCCCTCACGGTGGACGGCGTCTTCGGCAGCCGCACCGCCAGTGCGGTGCGGGGTCTGCAGTCGGCCGCCGGCATCAAGGTGGACGGGGTCGTCGGCCCCAATACCTGGAACGCCGTCTACTCCGACGTGCGGATCTCCGACGGCGGCTCCAGCCGTGGCGACGGTCGTGACTCGACGTCGGGCACCTCGATCAACGGCCAGGCCGTCATCAACGCGGCCCGGTCGCAGCTCGGTGCGCGCTACACGTGGGGCGGCGAGTCGCCCTCGACCGGTTTCGACTGCTCCGGTCTGGTCCACTACGCCTACAACTCGGCGGGCATCGATCTGCCGCGCAAGACGGCGAAGGGATACACCTTCGGCGGGAAGATCATCCCCCGGTCGCAGGCTCAGCCAGGTGACCTCGTGGCCTTCACGTCGAACGACTACGGCCACATGGGCATCTATGTCGGCAACGGGAAGATCATCGACGCCTCCGGCTCGCGCCAGAAGGTCGTCGAGCGTTCCATCTGGAACTCGCCGCACGTCTTCGTCAGCTACCGCTGAGACGACGCCTCAGGACCACGGCGGCCTGCTCGACGCATCAGCGTCACCGGGAAGGAGCAGGGCGGCGTGAGGGAGCCCGGTCGGCATCGCCGGCCGGGCTCCCGTGCGTCCGGGGACGGCGAGCACGACGACCATCGCAGCCACAGCAGCCACGGCAGCCACAGCGCACGGCGCACGGCGCACGGGGCGGATGCGTCGTGACCCGCGTCTCCATGGCAAACTGGAACGGATCATCGCCGACGCCGCCGTGCCAGGAGAAGTTGATGCCCGACCCCATCGCCCTCGTCCCGCTGCCGCAGTCCGTCATCTGGTCGGAGGGGACCTGGGTGACCGACGACCCGTGGGACTCGCTCTCCGTCGGCCTCTCCGAGGGCCTGGGCCGGACCGAGTACAGTCTGTCGATCTCGCCGGACGGCGCGAGCCTCGCCGCCGGCAGCGAGGCCGCCCTGGCCGACGGCCGCAACACGTTCGCCCAGATCGTCAGCGGCGCCGCCGGCTCCATCCCGTGCGTGACCATCCATGACCACCCCAAGCACGCCTGGCGCGGCATGATGCTGGACGTCTCGCGCCACTTCCGCACGGTCCCCGAGCTCGAGACGATGATCGATGCGATGGCACTGCATCGCCTGAACGTCCTCCACCTCCACCTCACCGACGACCAGGGCTGGCGCCTCGAGGTCCGGGGATATCCGAAGCTCACGGAGGTCGGCGCCTGGCGCGACCAGACGCTCATCGGCCACCATCAGGCCGAGGCGGGCACGTGGGAGTTCGACGGCACGCCCCACGGCGGCTACTACACCCAGGACGAGCTGCGGGGGCTCGTGGAGTACGCCCGCCGCCGCGGGATCATGATCGTGCCCGAGGTGGATCTGCCCGGCCACATGCAGGCCGCGATCGCCTCCTACCCCGAGCTCGGGAACAACCCCGAGGTCCAGCTCGGGGTGCGCCAGGTGTGGGGCATCTCCGACCACGTCCTCGGCGTGGCCGACGAGGTCTTCGACTTCCTGCGCGATGTGCTCACGCAGGTCGCGGATATCTTCCCCGGCCCCTACGTCCACATCGGCGGCGACGAGTGCCCGCGGGTGGAGTGGGAGCGCTCGTCGGCGGCCCGGGCCCGGATGAACGAGTGGGGCCTGACCCGCGTCTCCGAGATCCAGGGCAGGTTCACCTCCTTCGCGGCCGAGGTCCTCGCCGAGCACGGCAAGCGCGTGGTCGCCTGGGACGAGGTGCTCGAGAGCCATCTGCCCGATGACACCGTGGTGATGAACTGGCGTCGGGCCGCCGGCCTGAAGGAATCCACCGCCCGCGGCTTCCAGACGGTGATCGCCAACAGCGAGCACACCTACTTCGACTACTACCAGGGCGATCCCGACGAGGAGCCGCTGGCCATCGGCGGCCTGACCACGGTCGAGGACGTCTACACCGCCGACCTGGTCCCGGGCAGGCTGGACGGGGATCAGCACAAGCTGCTGATCGGTCTCCAGGGTCAGCTGTGGAGCGAGTACATGCCCACCGCGCAGCAGGTGCAGTACATGGCCTTCCCCCGCATGTGCGCCCTTGCCGAGCGCGCCTGGGGATCGCCCGAGCAGAGCTGGGAGGAGTTCGAGGAGCGCCTGCGCGCGCATCTGCCCCGCCTGGACGCCTTCGGGATCAGTTACCGCCCGCTGGACTGATCCATGCCCTCCTCCCATCAGGACTCCCACCCCTACGGCCGCTCGGCCGACGACGTCCGCCGCCGGGACCAGCGACGGCGCCGGCAGCTCCGGCTGCGCGCGACCCAGCTGGTGTTCTTCTCGGCACTGGCGGTCGCAGTGATCGCGGTCGGGTTCTATGCGGTGGGAGAACTGCGCGAGCCGGCCGCCGAGCCCGGCGTGATCGCCCCCAAGACGTTCGGCGACGAGGGATCGGCCGAGCTCACCTGCCCGGAACCGGGTGCCGTCCCCCTGCCGGCCCAGGAGGTCACGGTGACCGTGCTGAACGGGACCGGCCGCACCGGCCTGGCCGGCGACGTCTCCGAGGAGCTCGCCGCGCGCGGCTTCGCCCTCGAGGACCCGGGCAACACCGGTGAGGCCGCAGGGCCCGCGACCATCGTCCACGGCCCGGACGGGTACCTCGCGGCCCAGAGCCTGAGCGCGCAGGTTCCGGACGCCACGCTCACGATGGATTCGCGCGAGGGCGCCGCCGTGGACCTGCTGCTCGGCGACGGGTTCGCCGGCCTCGAGGAGGAGGCGACGGCGTCCGCCGCCGCCGAGGAGCCGGTCGAGATGCCCGAGGGCTGTCCCACGCAGTGAGGCCCTGGGGGACGGTCCCGGATCGTCCGCCCCGCGCTCAGTCCTGCCAGGCCCGGCGGTCGGCCTCCATGCGCACGCCGATCCACAGCGCCACTCCCCCGCCGAACAGCAGCAGCAGCACGATCGTGAGGTACACGGTCGCGGTCGCCGGGGACGAGGGCAAGAGCCCGATCAGCAGGCTGTTGATACCGCTGACCTGCGCGCCGGACCGATCGGAGCCGGTGAGCGTGGGGTCCTCGTCGATGACGAGCTCTGCCGAGGCCGGGACCCCCTCGTTGTCGCGCACGTAGTACGTGATGGGGGTGGTGCGGCCGACGAAGTCCTCGTCCGGGGCGAAGGTGACCGAGCCGTTCTCGCCGACGGTGTACACCCCCTCCTCGGGGATCACCAGGCGCTTGCCGCGCCACCCCTCGAGCTCGGAGAGGTTGGTCGCCGAGAGCGAGCCGATCTCCACGGTCTCCGGGTCCAGCGGCTGTGAGCCGCTGGCGGCGGTGTCGTTGCCCAGGATGTCCACGGTGACCGGGCTTCCCGGTGAGGCGAGCTGCTCGTCGTCGCGCAGTGTGGCGACCTCCGGCGCGACGACGGCCTCGAAGGTGGCATCGACGGTGTTGTCCGCGTAGACGCCCTGCCCGGTGAGCCCCACCGGGGACGCTTCGCCCACGAAGCCCTCGGCGGGTGTCATCGTCACGGTGCGGGATTTGAAGTCGATGGTCCAGGTGCCCTCCCCCTCGACGACCACCTCGGTGCCGTCCTCGGAGAGCTCCGCCCCCTCGGGAAGCCGCTCGCGGTCGAAGCGCAGCGAGTCCGAGCGCACGTCGCGGATCCCGGTGGTCAGGTCGAACTGGATCGGGTTGCCGGGCGTGGCGGCCTCGGCGCGGTCCAGCAGGACCGGATAGGCGGTCGACAGCAGCGCGGTCGCGGCCGTCGCCCCCTCGCCGTCCCCGCCGGTGATGCCCATGGGCGCCGTGGTGCGCACCTGGTCGCTCTCGGGCGAGAAGCGGACCGTGGCACGGTCCCGGTCGAGCTGCCACGTGCCCTGGTCCGGGACCACCACTGTGGTGCCGTCCTCGGAGACCTCGACCCCCTCCTCGCCGGCCAGCGGCTGCAGACGCAGGGTGGAAGGATCGATGTACTGCTGGCCCTCCCCCACGACGAACAGGATGTCCTGCCCGTAGGGGGCGGACCAGTCCAGGTCGGAGATGATCGGGACGGTCACGGAGACCTCTCCCGCCTGCACGACCGCACCCTCGGGGTCCTCGACGACCAGACGCACCGGGTCCAGCTGACGGCCCAGCCCCGGTCCCGACGGGGTGTGGCTGAGCGAGCTGCCGTCGGCCGAGAGCTGCCACACGCCCTGGTCCGGGACCGTGGCCCTGCTGCCGTCGGCCAGCAGAGTGGATCCCGCGGGCAGACCTGCCAGCTCCAGGCGCACGGTCCCGCCCTCGGGGATCTCCTGGTCCAGCGGGACCTCGGTGACCTCGCCGGCCGAGCCGTGCACGGAGATGTCCTCCAGCTCCACCAGCTCCGGGGTGAGCACGGCCGGCAGCGACCGGGTGTCATGGGTGCTGCCGATGGTGACGGCGATCGGGGTGCTGGCACCCTGGACGCCGCTGAGCGGCGTGAACACGAGCTCCTGGCCGATCAGGGTCCAGGTGCCCTCCCCGGGGACGGTGATGCTGCGATCATCGTCGCCGACCTCCATCAGCTCGCGCGTGCCCTCGTCGAGGTCCTGGGGCACCGCCAGGCGGGCGGAGTCGAAGTCGATCTCGTCCTCGGCGTCGTCCTGGACCACGGCGCGCAGGGGCAGCCGGGTCACGGACCCGGGCACCAGCGAGACCGTCTCGGACTCCACCGGCAGGGTGAAGGTGCCGTCCTCTCCCAGCGCCGAGGCCGGCAGCGTGAGAGGACCGGCCAGCACCGCGACCGCGACCAGTGCCGCGACCCGCGCGGCGACCTTCCGCAGTCCCGCGCGCGCACGGGGACGACGCGTCGGCTCAGGCACCCCAGAAGGGTAGCAAGCGCACCCGCACGGGGCCTTAGAGTGATGCCCATGGACGAGCCCAGCTCCCCGCCCGCCGCGGACGGTGCTGCCGCGGCCGGCGCCTCCCCGTCCGGCGCCGCGTTCGCGTCCGGTACCCCGTTCGATGTCACCACGCTGCCTCCGCTCGACGACGTGCTCAACGCCCTCACCGGCCCGCTGGCGGCCTGGATGCCCTCCCAGCGCTGGTACGCGCACAAGGGGGCCGGAACGCCGACGGTCTCGATCCGGGGCTGGGCTCCGCTGCGGGTCGCCGCCGGCCATGCCGTCGTCCTCACCGTGGTGGCGGCCGCCCCGGAGGGCGCCGGGGAGGCGCTGTACCAGGTCCCGCTCGTGCTGAGGCCGCCGGACGGTCCCGGCGCGGCCCGCGACGAGGGCTCCGAGATCGGCGTGGTGGCGGTCCCGGGCGGCCCGGTGCGGGCCGACGACGCCACCCTCGATGCCGACGGGCGCGCCGCGATCGTCGCGGCCCTGGCCGCTGGGGACGGGGCACTCGGGTCGTCGCTGAGCATGGCCGCTCATCCCGTGGGTCATCCCGCCGGCCGTCCGCTGCCGCTGCCGAGGGGCGCCGGTCTGCGCACGCGCCTGCTCTCCGGCGAGCAGTCCAACACCTCGATGATCGCCGAGGCGGAGGGCGCGGACCCGGTGATCATCAAGCTGTTCCGGGTGCTTCAGCACGGCGAGAACCCGGATGTGGTGCTGCAGGGAGCACTCAGTGCCGCCGGCAGCACGCGGGTGCCGTCCCTGGTGGCCTCCGCGACCGTCCGCGTCGGCCCGCTGCGCACCCACGCGCTGTTCGCCCAGGAGTTCCTGCCCGGCCTGGAGGACGCATGGCGCACGGCGCTGCGTCTGGCCCGGGCCGGCGAGGACTTCACCGCAGCGGCCCGGGCGCTGGGCTCGACCCTCGCCGAGGTCCACCACGACCTCGCCGTCGCCTTCGGCGCGACGGCCACCGATCACACCGTGGCCACCGCGATGCTCGAGCAGATGCGCCGCCGGGTCGGCGAGATCGCAGAGGCCGTGCCGCAGGTCGCCGGGCACCGCGATGCCCTGGAGTCCCTGCTGGCCTCCGCCGGCGAGGTGGACTGGCCGGCCATGCAGCGGATCCACGGCGATCTGCATCTGGGGCAGGTGCTGCTCGCCCCGGGGCGGGGCTGGGTGCTGCTCGATTTCGAGGGCGAGCCCCTGCGGCCCCTGGAGCAGCGTGGCCGTCCCGATTCCCCGCTGCGGGACGTCGCCGGGATGCTGCGCAGCCTGGACTACGTGGCCGGGGCGGTCGCGCACGAGGACGGCGCAGATGCCTCACTGTGGGCGGCGCACGCCCGTGATGCCTTCCTGGACGGGTACGCCGGCACCTCGGGGCTGCCGCTCCACGACCCGGCGCTGCAGGTCCTGCTCGCTGCTTTCGAGGCGGACAAGGCCGCCTACGAGGCGCTCTACGAGTCGCGCAATCGCCCCGACTGGCTGCCGATCCCGCTGGCCGCCCTGGAACGGATCAGCGCACGAGCCGGGGAGCCGGGGTCACCGGGCTGAGCGGGGACGTCGGGCTGGTGGAGGCGATCGGATCCAGCGAGCCCGGCAGGAACGGCGCGCTGATCGCCCGCACGGCCACGCGCACCCCGACGATCACCTCGAGCACATCTCCGTCCCCGCCGGTCCACCTCCCCGCGCGCATCGCGTAGCTCTCCCGCTCCCCGCCGCGGTCCATCCCGCGGGCCGCGGCGACGGCGTCGACCGTCCCCAGCAGCCGCCGGGGTCCGTCCGCGTCCTCCGCGGGGACGCCGGAGCTGACCAGCAGTGCACTGACGTGGCAGCAGGTCTCCAGTCCGCGCCAGGAGCCGCCCGAGGAGCGGTCCCGCTGGGGCCGATGGTCCTCGAAGGAGGTCAGGCCCGGCTGATGCTCGAGCACGGCGGCGGTCACCGCGCCGAGCAGATCGCGGATGCGCTGGTGGGCCTCGTCCTGGGAGGGGACCGACTCACGACCGTCGGCCGGCAGAGCTGGCATCGCTGTCCACCTCTCGCCTGTCGCGCCGCACCGGGCGGCCGCATCCTGCTTCGGCGCAGCTGCGGCCTGCTTCTGCGCTCGTTCCTCCGCCCGGGTGGAGCGGATGACGATCAGGCTAGCGATCCGCGGGGATCCTGCCGATGGGGAGAACTCCCCATGGCGCACCCTCGCCCGGTGGCGCTCACTCGTCGACGGGCACGAACTCCACGGGCGCGACCGAGGAGTAGCGATCCTGCCGGATCGAGACCACGCCGACGCCGCCGATGAACGGAGCCAGGGCCTGCGGGTTCTTGCCGGGGTTGGCGAGGATCACCTGGAATCCGAAGTGGCGGAAGGACTCCATCGCGGCGGTGATGAACTTGCCGGCGCCCTTGGAGAACGCCTCGTCGATGATGATGGGCGCGAATCGCGGGACCTCCTGGCCGGTACCGGCCAGCTGGTAGCGCAGCGCCGCCGCCAGACAGAAGGTCGCCAGGCGCTCGTTCTGGCCGCCGGAGAGGGGCCCGCCGGACTCGTGGGCGTGGACGACGGTGCCCTCGGTGTCGACCTCCTCGGCGTGGAAGTGCACGTGCCGGCGCACGTCGAGGATGACGCGGGAGACCTGGTCGTCGCGGGTGCGGGCGGCGCCGATCATGTCCATCAGGTGCCGCAGCGAGAGGAAGCGCTCCTCGGCCTGCTCGCGGTCGCGGCTGATGTCGTTCAGCGCGGTGTCGGCCACCGCGTCCTCCAGGGCGCGCTTGAACTCATCGAGCGCGGCGAGGTGGACCGGACGCATCGACAGCTGCAGGTAGCGCCCGGCGTGGAACTCGACCTGGGCCAGCAGAGCGTTGATGCGCTGGAGGCGCTTGCGGATCTCCGCGGGCTCGCGGGCGATCGCCGTGGCCAGGGCCTGCACGTCCCCGAGCGTGTTGCCGGTGAAGAACTCGAAGAAGCGGTCCTCGACCTCCGGCAGCTTCTCCTCCTCGATCCGCTGGAGGATGGCGAGGTAGTCCTCGGCCGAGTCCAGGGACGGGGTGGTGTCCCCGGCCTGGGCGGGCCAGCGGCGGGAGAACTCACGCATCGCGGTGCGGATGTCCTCCTCGGCGCGGGAGGTGCGCCGGGTCAGGTCCATCAGCTCGGCGTCCAGGGTGGCCGAGGCGTCCTTGGTGACCTGGTCGATGGTGGACAGCACCAGCGTGGGGGCGATCGCGCTGAAGCGTTCGGCCAGCTCGGCCTCCACCTCCGGGTCCAGGCTCGACTCGGCGAGGCGCTCCCTCGCCGCGGCCAGGCGCTCCTCGACCCGTTCGGCCTGCTCGCCGAGCTTGCCGGCGCTGCGGACGACCTCCAGCAGCTCCTCGTCGGTCTCGGCGATGGACTTCTCGACCTCCTCGATCTGGCCGGCGAGCTCGGCGAGCGCCTCGGAGCCGTCCTCCGCCGCCCGCACCATGTCCCGGAGGTTCGCGATCCGGCGGGCGACCGAGGCGGCGTCGATGTCGTCCCAGGTCACCGAGCTGATCGACTGCAGCGCGTAGAGCCGCTCCCGCCGGCGCTCCCGCTGGGTCTCGACGTCCTTGCGCCGGGCCTGCGCCTCGAACAGGGCCTGCTCGGCGCGAGTGCGCTCGGCCTCGAACACGGCGCGCTTGGCGCGGTTGTCGAAGCCGAGCACCCACTGGGAGCGATCGTTGATCTGCCGATCGGTGTTCTTCTCGTGCCGGGTCGCGGAGTGCTTGATCTGCCCGGAACGGAGCACGGCGCGGTTCAGACGCGTGAACTCCTCGAGGCTGTCCGCGCAGGTGTAGTCCATCCGGGAGGCGATCTCGTGGCTGAGCCAGACGTGGAACTCGCCGTCCTTGACGTCGAGCTTGGCGGCCAGTGAGCGCTCCTCGATGTTCTTCGCGGGGCGGCGCAGGTCGGTGTTGACCCGGTTGTAGGAGATCCGACGGCGCAGCTTGGTGCGGTCGATGACCGCGGCCACCTCGCGGTAGACGCGGTCGGGCACCAGGATGGAGCGTGCCAGTCCCCGCAGCGCCTGCTCGGCCGCGGCGGTCCATTCCTCCTCCCCGGTGCGCACCTGCAGCAGCTCGGCGGCGAAGGGCAGCTCGGTGGGGGCGATGCCCACCTCGGAGGCGATGTGGTCGCGCAGGGCGACATCCTCGGAGTGGAGGTTCGAGGCGCGGGAGGTGAGGGAGGCGAGCTCCTCCCGGGTGCGGTTCAGGGTGGTGGTCAGCTCCCGGACCTCCGCCTCGGCCTCCCAGCGGGCGGAATCAGCCCCCTTCTCCTCCGCCTCGAGGGACTCGCGCAGGGAGGCGACCTCGCGCTGGAGGGCGAGGAACATGTCCTCGCCGGCGGGCGTGCCCAGCTCCACGGTGGCCAGCAGGGCCCCGAACTCGGTGGCCCGCTCGCGGCGGCGCTCGCGCTCGACCTCGAGGCCGGCGATCTGCTGCTTCCAGTCGTCGATCTCACCGCCGCCCGCGCGGCGCCGCTGCTCCTTGAGCTGGGCCAGGTCGGAGCGGGCCTCGGCCACGTCCTGGGTCAGGCGGCGCTGCTGGGCGCCGAGCCGGTCGCGCTCGAGCTGGAGGCGCTCGGACTCGTCCCCGAGCAGCCGCACCAGGTGCTGGGCGGCGTAGACGTCGATGTCGGCGCGGCGGTCGACGAGTTCGGCGCCGCGGGCGCGCATGGCCGACCAGTTCTCGTGGTTCTCCCGCAGCCCGCGCAGCAGGTCCCGCTGCTCGCGGGCGGTGACCAGGGCCTCGTAGACCTCGGAGAGGTTGTGGAAGTTCGCCAGGGCCTGATCGGCCAGCTCGAAGGTGCGCGGGGCGTCGAGCATGTAGTCGCGCAGCAGGGCGTTGACGTCGCCGAGCTCCTTGGCGGACTGGATCTTGTGCAGCAGTCCCAGCGCCTTCTCGTCGGGGATGCCGAGCAGCTGGCTGAACGCGGCGCGGTACTCGCGGAACTGACGGAACGTCTCGGTCCCCGGGTAGGCCGCCTCGAGAGCTTTGCCCTCGATCTGGCTGGAGACGAACTGGCGCAGGTCGGTGACGTCCAGCGGGGTGCGGGCGATGACGTAGAGGCTCTTGACGTCCGAATCCGAGGTATGGCCGGCGTGCAGCAGCAGCAGACGCGAGAGCTGGACGGTGCCGCCCAGCCCGTCGGCGTAGCGCAGGGTGAGCACGGACAGGGTCGTCTTCTCCCGCAGCACCTCCTGGCTGAACTCGCCGGTGGCCTGGTCGTAGTGCATCGCCCAGGCGCCGCGGACGTAGCTGGCCACGGTGCGGCGGTACTTCGAGCGCGCCGGGCCGGCGTCGGAGGCGGCCGCGTTGAACTGCAGCGTGCGCGGAGGGGTCAGCAGCGCGCTGACCGCGTCCAGCAGCGTCGACTTGCCGGTGCCGGGGCCGCCGGTGAGGAAGTAGCCCTTCGGGGAGATCTCCAGCTCGTGGGTGCCGTGGAACGTGCCCCAGTTGGAGATCTGCACCGCGACCAGGCGCCACTGCCCCGGGTGGGGGTGATCGGGGCTGCTGGCCACCTGGTCGGTGGGCGCGTCGGTCTGGGGCATGCCCGGCAGGTCGAGCCCGTCCTGAGCAGTGTCGGTCGCGGAGGTCACCCGTAGAGGGTACTAAGAGCGGAGCGGGCTCGGTGCGGGCTCAGTGCGGACTCAGTGCGGACTGAGTGCGCGCTCAGTTCTCCGGCCGGCCCTGGCGCCAGTAGCCCATGAAGGAGACCTGCTGGCGGTCCAGGCCGAGGTCGCTGACGAGGTGGCGGCGCAGCGACTTGATCACGCCCGCCTCTCCGGCGAGCCAGGCGTAGAAGGTGCCGTGGCCGGTGGTGGTCTCCCACAGGATGGTCTCGTCCACGTCGACGTCCTCGAGCTCGGCCGCCGGAACGTCGGCCGCGCCACCGCGGAAGGCCTGGGCGTTCTCGCTCATCAGCTGCTGGACGGCCGCGGTCATCAGCTCGCCGTGCGGGCGCTGCCCGCGCGGCAGCCAGCTGACCTGCACGCCGGATCGGGTGAGGATCTGCTGTTCGTCGGAGGCGTCGGGGACCTCGAGGATCGCGTGGCCGCTGATCGTCTCCGGCAGCGATTCGAGGATGGAGCAGATCGCGGGCACCGCGGTCTCATCGCCCACCAGCAGCACGTTGCGGGCGGTGCCGGGGCGGAACTCGATGCCGCCGTAGTCGGGGCCGACGAGGTGCTTGTTGGGACCCAGCATGGAGATCCGCTCGCCCACCTCGGCACCGTGCGCCCAGCGCGCCGCGACCCCGCTGCCCGGGACCTCCTCGTCATCGAGGTGGAGGACGAAGTCGACGTCGATCTCGGGGTCGGCGCCCACGTTGCCGGGGTGCCCGGCCGCGCGGACGGCACGCACGGTGTAGGTGCGCATCCAGCCGCGGTCCGCGGGATCGATCTGGAGCCAGCTGCGGTACCACTCGGCGTGCGTGGTCGGGTCCAGCACCGCTCCGGGGCGCACCGCGGCGAAGTGGTCCGCGCTCGCCTCGGGACCGGGGATGATCATCTTGATCCGCAGGTCCAGCGGGTGGCAGTTGGCGCCGAAGTGGACCAGGTCGGGGCTGGTGAACGTGAAGCGCACCAGCGACCTGCCGAGCGAGCGTTTCGCGGCGACGGTGAGCTCGAAGGCGATCATCGAGCTGTGCTCGAGGGCGGGGACGAGCTGGTGCGCCGGAGCGGTCGCCGTGGCGGTGGCGGACATGATGTCCTCCTCGGTGGTGGGGTCGGTGCGCTCCCGCCCCAGGGGGAGCACCATCGGGGTGCCGGTGACCTGGTCGGGGACGATTCGGGAGTCGAGGGTGAAGACCTCGCGCACCATCTGCTCAGTGATGACGCCGGCCGGTGGGCCCTCGGAGTGGATGCGGCCGTCCTTGACGGCGACCAGATGATCGGCGTAGCGGGCGGCGAGGTTGAGGTCGTGCAGGACGAGCGCGACCGTGGTGCCGCGCGTGCGGTTCAGCTCGCGGACCACGTCGAGCACATCGAGCTGGTGGGTGAGGTCGAGGAAGGTGGTGGGCTCGTCCAGCAGCAGCACCTCGGTCTGCTGGGCCAGGGCCATGGCGATCCATACGCGCTGGCGCTGCCCGCCGGAGAGCTCCTCGACGCGCTGGTCGGCCAGTTCATCGGTGCGCGTGGCGGTCAGTGCCTCGCGCACGGCGAGCTCGTCGTCCTCGCTCCACTGCGGCAGCAGCCCCTGGTGGGGGAAGCGGCCGCGGGAGACGAGTTCGCGCACGGTCACGCCGTCGGGCGCGATCGGTGACTGCGGCAGCAGCCCCAGCCGCCGGGCGAGGTCCTTGCCGCGCAGGCTGTGGATGTCCTTGCCGTCCAGGACCACGGAGCCGTGGCGGGGCGGCATCAGGCGCGAGAGCCCTCGCAGCACGGTGGACTTCCCGCAGCCGTTGGCGCCGACGATGACGGTGATGCGCCCCTCCGGCAGGGACAGGCTGAGGTCGTGGACGATCTCGCGGCGGTCGTAGGCGAGGTGGAGGTGCTGGGCGCTGATCAGTGCCATGCTCCTCCGTACGCTCCGTGGTCAGGTAAGCCTCACCGTAGTCAGGTGAGCCTCACTGTATTGCGCAATACCGAACGCGCACAATTGCGGCCCAGGGAGGCGTTGGCCACTGCGCCGGAGCCCTACGGAAGGCAGCGCCGGCCGACGGACCGCAGCGGCTTCGACCAGTCGGTCGATCACGGATCGGCCCCGCGGCCGGTCCGCGCGCCGGCGTCAGTCCTCGCTCGGTGCGGACCCCTCGACCGTGCCGCCGGCCGCGTCGCCGTCGGCCGCGGCGCTCTCGTCGTCGGTGGGGTCCTCGAGACCTCCCACGCCCGCCTGGCGGTACAGCGCGATGAACTCGCGCGCCGTGTCAGGGCCGATCATCAGCCGCAGCACCAGGGAGACCTCGTAGTCGTCGCCCTGCTCGTCGAGCAGCCCGGCGCGCTGGATCTTGGCGATCGAGGCGCGGACGTCCTTGGCGAAGCCGGCCTCGTCGGTCGAGGTGGTGCGTCGATAGGCGGCCAGCGCCTGCTGGATCTCGGCCTCGGAGACCACGGTGCGCTGTCCGCGCGAGGACTGGGTCAGCAGCATCTGGCGCAGGACCAGCAGAAGGACGGAGTCCAGACGGTTCAGGCCCGTCAGCCGGCGCAGCAGTTTGGGGGCGTCGGGATCGTCCTCGCTCTGGCGCACGAAGGCGACCTGGGCGTCGTCGTCGACGACGAGCTCGAGGAACAGATCGGCCAGCCGCGCCTCGAGCGCGGTGCGGTCGCGCAGCAGCTGCGCGTAGCGGGCGGGATCGCGGCGGCCGTCGAGATAGGGGCCCTGCAGGAGATGGACGAGCACTCGTCGCGACTCGTCCACGAGCGCGGCGCCGGGGACGGAGGGAGCGCCCTCGCCGTCGTCCTCCCGGGACTCGTCGGCCGGGGTGCTGAGTGCTGAGCTGATCACGGGGACCTACCTTACCGACGCCGGCACGATCCGCCGCGAACCCGCCGTGCCAGGGGCCTGCGGTGCCGGCCGGCTCTGTGCATCCGGGCCCCGTATCTGGTGAAATCGTGACCGGGAACACGTTTCTCCCCGCCATCGAGGCGGCGGATCCGACGGCAAGGAGCCGATCATGAACAACCTGCCAGTCTCAGTGCCCGTGCTCATCGCGATCGCCGTCGCGGTGATCCTGGTGATCATCCTGCTGATCGTGCTGGGCACCGCCGCGTCACGGCGACGCCGCGCCAAGCAGCAGGAGGACGACCGTCAGCGGGCCGCACAGCTGCGGGAGGAGGCCGCACGCGAGGAGCAGGCGGTCCAGGAGCGGGACCTGCAGGCCCGGGAGCGGGAGATCGAGGCCGACCGGGCGCGTCTGGACGCGGAGAGGAAGGCCAAGGCGGTCGAGCAGGAGAAAGCCGCTGCCGAGCGTCGTCGCGCCGAGGCGGAGAGGGAGCGCGAGGAGGTCGAGTCCTCCCGCGACTCGGTCCAGGAGCGCCTGGCCGAGGCGGACCGCCTGGACCCCGACGCCTCGCAGGGCGCTCAGGACGCTCAGGGCTCGCGGGACTCCGCCCCGTCGTCGTTCCCACAGGACGGCGAGGACGGCGGCTCACCCCGCAGCGAGGCGGACGGGGATCGCTGGCGCGACGGCGAGTCGGAGGATCTGGATCGGCGCCGCAGCTCGACCGATCCGGCGGTGGCCGACGCCGCCCGGGTCGGCGGTGTGGGGGCGGGCGCGACGGCCAGCTCTCTCGGCCGCGGGGAACCCGGCCAGCCGGTTCACCGGGACGATCCTGCGACCTCGAGCTTCTCCCAGGAGCGCGCTCGCGCCGACGGGACCGCTCCGGAAGACGAGCGGACAGAGCCGACCGAGCGGACCGAGCGGACCGAGCGGACAGAGGATCCTGTCGAGCACGGCCGCCATGCTGCGAGGACGCCCGACGGCACGACGCCGTCCGGGAGCGGCCCGGCACCGGTCCGTCCGGCCCAGGACGGCCCCGAATCCACGGAGGACGCCACCTACCAGTACGGAGCTCAGCCGGCCGAGTACCGACGGGGCGCCGACGGACAGCTCTCGCACGTCGAGACTGGGGACGGCGGCCAGCCCACGTGGGTCGGGCCCGCTGGGCAGAACGATCCCGCCCAGCAGGACGGCCCGGGGACCGAGTCGGTCCGCCCACCCGAGCAGCCCGCGCCCGGCGAGCCCGGCCCCGAGGATGAGGGCGGACGGCCGCCGCGAGCACCCGAGTACGGGGCACCGGAGGACGGCACGGGACCTGAAACGCGCCGCTGACGCGGCGTCGGCGAGGACGCCGGCGGCAGAGGCGACGTCCTCGCGCCGGGCCCCGGCCTCAGCCCGCGAGCGAGGTGACGACGTCCTCGCGGGCCGTCCAGGCCGGGGCGGCTTCCAGCAGAGCGGCATGCCGCTCGAGCCTATCCCTGGTGAGGGCGTCGGCCGGAGACATCACCACCAGGCGCGCCCCGCTGCGCCGATCGATCCACAGGCTCTGGAAGTGCACGGTCAGCAGGCCCGCCCTGGGTGAGGCGTACACCCGTCGGCGGGGACGCTCGTCCGCCACCTCGTGGTGCTCCCACAGGCGCCGGAAGTCCTCGGACTTCTCGCGCAGCCGCTCGACGAGGGTGCTCCAGCGCGGGTCGTCGTGGTGCTCGGCCAGATGCGCCCGCAACCGCCCGACGATCTCCGGCAGCACGCGCTCCTCCTCCACGAGGCTTCCCCGCCAGACGGGGTCGGTGAACATCAGCCAGGCGCAGTTGCGCTCTTCGACCGGGTACGCATCCAGATCGCTGAACAGGTACCGGTAGCTGCGGTTGGTGGCGACGATCTCGTAGGCGTCGTCCTGGATCGCGGCCGGGAACGGCAGCAGCTGCTCGAGCACGGCGATCTGCTCGGGCCCCACCGTGATCGGCGGTGCGCGGTGGACCGGGGCCCGGTCGGCCAGGACCAGCATGTGACGCCGCTCGGCCTCGGTCAGGTCCAGCACCCTGGCGACGGCCTCCAGCACCTGGTCGGAGACTCCGGCCGCGCGCCCCTGTTCGAGCCAGGTGTACCAGGTGGTCCCGATGCCGGCGAGCTGGGCCACCTCCTCGCGGCGCAGGCCGGGCGTGCGCCGGCGGCCCAGGGCCGGCAGCCCCGCCTGCTGGGGGCTGACCTTCTCGCGCCGGGCGCGCAGGAACGCGCCGAGCTCCTTGCGTCGTCCGTCGGAGGGGTCCATGAGCTCCAGTGTGCGCCGCGTCGCGCCGGCTAGCCAGGTGGTGGCGGTACCAGTATGAATGGACTCCTGGTCACAGGATCAGGATCTCGTGAAGGTGTACTCCATGACCGTCTCCTCCTCCCCCGCTCGCCTCGCGCCGTCCACGCCTCAGGAACTGACCTCACGCGGCCTGGCCGTGCTGCTGATCGCCTACATGCCGGTGAACTTCACCTTCGGGTCGCTGAACGTGCTGGCCGATGCGATCGGGTCCGATCTCGGTGTCGGGGGCGCCGGGCAGCAGCTGGTGCTCGCGGCGTACACCACCACCTTCGCGGCCACGCTGGTGATCGCCGGGCGCCTCGGGGACCGCTGGGGCCGGCGGCGCCTGCTCCTGATCGGCGCCCTGGCCATGGCGGCGCTGAGCTGTGCTGCGGCCGTCGTCCCGGATCTGGTCTCGACCGTGGTGCTGCGGGTGGCCCTCGGGATCGCCGCCGGCCTGCTGACCCCGCAGGTGCTGTCGACGATCCAGTCCACCTCGACCGGGGCCATGCGCACCCGTGGGGTGATGATCTTCGCCGCGATGGCGGGGGTGAGCACGGTGCTGGGACAGCTCGTCTCGGGCGTCGTGGCGACCACGCTGCCCGAGCACCTGGGATGGCGCGCGGTGCAGGTGCTGACCGGGCTCATCGCGCTGGTCGGCGTGCTGGGGCTGCGCTGGGTGCCGCGCTCGCGGTCCTCGGCCCCGCTGGCGATGGATGCCACCGGAGCCTTCCTGCTCGGCGCGAGCCTGCTGCTGATCGTGGTGCCGCTGACCATCGGTCGCTCCGCCGGGTGGCCGCTGTGGGCGTTCCTGGCCTTCGGCGCAGGGATCGTGCTGCTGGCGCTGTTCTGGACACAGCAGCGGCGCGCGGAGCGTTCCGGGATCATGCCCGTGGTGCCGCCGTCGGTGCTGGGGATCACGGTGGTGCGGCGCGGACTGCTGATGGCGCTGCTGTTCTTCACCACCTACGGGGCGTTCCTGTACGAGCTCTCCTCGCTGGCCCAGACCCGCTACGGCATGGGGCCGCTGGGGCCCGCTCTGCTGGTGCTCGGCTTCGGGATCACGTTCGTGGCGACCTCGGTGGCGCTGCCCCGCCTGGTGCCCGGCGCCGGGCAGCGCACCATGCTGCGGGCGGCGATGGCCCAGACGGTGATCCTGCTGCTGATCGCCGTGCTGGCGGGCACGGGGCACGACGACCTGGCCTCGCTGCAGTGGGCGCTGATCCCGCTGGGCGTCGCGCAGGCGTGCATGTACGGGCCCGTGCTGCACACGGTGCTCTCCCGGGCCCCGCAGTGGGCGGCGGGGGTCGCCAGCGGGCTGTTCACCACCTGCCAGCAGCTGGGGCTCAGCCTCGGCGTCGCCCTGCTGGGCGGGCTGTTCTGGTCGCTCGCCGGCTCCGCCGGCGACGCCGCCCGGATGGACCGCTCCCTGATGGTGGTCTTCTGCGTGCACGCGGTCTGTGCGGTGGCGTTCGCGCTGCTGGCCCGCTCCCTGGCCGCGCATCGCGCGGAGGACGCGGCCGCCTGAGGACGACTGGCAGGCCGAGACCGGAGAGAGTCCGGGAACACCGGCGGCCCGGGACCTCCTCGCGGAGGGTTCCCGGGCCGCCGTCCTCATGCAGGCGTCGTCATGGCGCCGCCGTCATGGCGCCACTGGACGCTCAGGCATCCTGCTGCGCGCTCAGGCTCCCTTGCGCACGGTGATGGACCAGCCGGCGTCGCCGACGCGGTCGAAGGCGACCACCTCGTGGCCGGACTCCGAGGCCCACTGCGGCAGGGAGTCGGTGGCCTGGGTGCAGTCGAAGCCGATCACGAGGTCGTCGCCGGTGGTCAGCTGCTGCATGGCGTTCTTGGCGTCGATCAGGGGGAAGGGGCAGACGTCGCCGCCGGTCTCGAGGGTGTAGGTGGCCATGGGGCGCTTCCTTTCGTCGGGGTGGTTCGTCGGTCGGTCGACGAAGCGTGAGTAGTGCGGGAGGGGTGGCGAGGGGCAGGGCCGCGCCGCTCAGGCGGCAGGCGTGAGCACCGGCGCGGGACGGCTCGCGGCGGCGACCTTCTGGGGCCGCACGATGAAGAACCAGGCGGCAGCCCAGGTGCCGATCACCATCGCGGCCAGCGAGACCCAGCCCTGGTAGCTGAACAGGCTGGTCTCGACCAGGGCATTGCCGATGGTGCAGCCGCCGGCGAGAGCGGCCCCGATGCCCATGGCGACGCCGCCTCCGGCGCTGCGCAGCATGGTGGGGGCATCGGGCACCCGCCAGCGGAACTCGCCGGAGAGCCGGGCGGCGAGGAAGGAGCCGACCAGGATGCCCAGGACGAGCATCACCGACCAGTCCACGAGGGTGATGTCGCCGGTGGTCAGGAAGGTGACGATCTTGGCCGAGGGGGTGGTGATGCCCAGCCCGCCGTTGCGGCCGGAGGCCGTCGAGAGCACCCAGGCGGCGATCGCGATGAGCCCGAGCAGCACGGCCCCGACCCAGGGAGTCCAGGGGACGTCGGCGAGGTAGTGGCCGATGCCCGTGCGGCGCGCGGGCAGGGACGCGGCCTTGGCGCGGCCGGCGCTGCGGCGCACCTGGCGCACGACGAGCACACCGACGAGTCCGGCGAAGACGATCGTAGGCACCCACATGCTCACGCCCAGGGTCTCCTGGATGGTGGCGTCGCCCAGTGCGGGCGCGCGGGCGGCCTCGGTGAAGCCGCCCAGCGGGCCGAACTTCATGACGGCGGCGGAGAGGGCGTAGAAGATCAGCGCCACCCACGATCCGAGCAGCCCCTCGCCGGCGCGGTAGTAGGTGCCGGTCGCGCAGCCGCCGGCCATGACGATGCCGATGCCGAAGACGAGGCCGCCGCCGATGACGGCCAGCGGCGCGAAGGTGGAGGGCTCCGGCGCGATGACGCCGGCGCCGGTGAGCGCGGCGACGCCGACGGCCTGAATGGCGATGGCGAGCAGGAACGGGATGAAGTAGCGCGCCGAGCGGGCCATGTACAGGTCGCGGAACGCGCCGGTGACGCAGAACCGGGACCGCTGCAGGACGTAGCCGAGCGCGGCGCCGAGGAGGAGGCCGGTGAGGATCATGCCCAGCAGGCTAACTAATGAGGCCCATAAGCAGAACCCCTGTCCGGTCAATGGCAAGGCGCGTCACGGCCCGTGCGTGGCACACTGACGCGCATGTCCACCGATCGCTCGCGGACCCGCATGGACGACGTCACCGTCGAGCGCGTGCTGCGCGTGGTGGAGGCGATCCCGCCGGGCCGGGTGGCCGCCTACGGCGAGGTGGGGGCGATCGCGGGCGTCGGCCCCCGGCTCGTCGGCCGGATCATGCGCACGTGGGACTCGGGGGTTCCGTGGTGGCGGGTCACCAATGCCTCCGGCGACCATCCGCTCCTCGCCCGGGCGCTCCCGCACTGGGAGACCGAGGGCATCGAGGTCAAGCCCAACGGTCGCGGCTGCCGGATGGCACAGTTCGGTGCGGATCTCGACGAGCTGCGCGCGGCGGCGCGGGAACCGCTGGCAGAGCTCGGCGGGCTCTCGGGCTGACGGCAGCCGCAGCGGCACTCACCTATCCGCACTCACTCCACCGGCACATCGTCGAGGAAGTAGAACGAGGGGACCTTCGCGGCGTAGTCGTTGCCGTCCAGCTCCCGCCAGGTGACGATCTCCGTGGAGCCCTCGCGCTCCTGGGCGTGCTGGGTGGCCAGGAACATCAATCCGATCACGCTGGCCAGACCCTGCTGGGCGGGCCGCTCGCGCAGCACGTCGGCGATGGAGGCCTGGCCGCTGCGCCCGCGCACATCGTTGACGTGGTCGGTCAGGCCCACGATGTCGATGTCGTTGGTGCGCACGAGATCCTGCAGCACGTCGATGCTGAGGGTGGTGGCGTCGTGCACCTCCGCCTCGGCCGGCGCCCCGGGGTCGGTGGGGTCCTTCAGACGGTGCTGCGCGACCGAGGAGAGCTGGACCCGGGAGAGATCCAGGCCCATCGGGAACGGCGCCCGCGTGGAGATCTCGTCCTTCTGGGCCAGCGCCACGCCCTGCGCCTCCTGCAGCGCCTCCAGCAGCACGCGGTGCTGACGGAAGTCCTGGGAGCGCACGAACCGCGCGAGCGAGCGGTACAGCTCGGTCTTGACGTCCAGGACCTCCTGCGCCGGCTCGTAGAGATCGCTGAAGACGTTGGCCAGGCGCTCGCGCTCGCTGCGGCTGAGGGCATGAGCGAAGTCACGCTCCAGCAGCCGGTCCACCAGCTCCTGCGCGGTGCGGGTCTGGACCGGATCGTTGAGCATGCGGAAGAAGGCCGTGAAGGTGCGGCCGACGGTGGACTGGCCCAGCAGGTCATCGCCCGCCAGCAGCTGCTCGAGGATCTCCCCGCGCGAGGACTCGGGCGAGAGGATCTGCTCGCGCAGGTGGAGGTCCACGGCGCGCAGGTCCTCGCGGTACTGGAGGAAGTCGCCGGAGAGCTCGGAGGCGATCTGCAGGATGTCCCGCAGCCGGTCCACGGAGTGCTCGGCGCTGGGCAGCATGAGCTCGCCCTCGGCCAGGTCCCGGATCTCCGCCTCGATCCGCTCGCGCCGGCGCTGGAGGTCGGCCAGGCGCACGTCGCGGTCGGTCTCGGTCTCCTGGGCGAGACGCTCGAACTGCTGGACCACCAGCTGCAGGCGCGACTCGGTGGTGGTGGGCCGGTGCTCCTCGAGGGAGGCGATGAACTGGATGGCGTCGATCGTCGCCGGGGACGGCTCGAAGGTGGTCTCGGTCAGCTGGGGATCATCACGACGGGTCAGGTACCCCTCGCGCACCCAGCCGTCCACATACTCGGCGGCGCTGCGGCCGCTGCGGCCCTCCCCCGCCTCGACCTCGTCCTCGGCGGCTCCGGAGAGCTCACGGTGGTCGTCGTCGCGCAGCAGCTCGAGGTGGGCACCGACGCGGGCGATCAGCTCGCTGCGCGGCAGCCGGCGGTCGCCGGCGGGGAAGACGGACTGGAGGATGGCCAGGACGGCGGGGGCCTTGGTCGCGGCGAGCAGGCGCCAGGTGCTGGCCCGCCGCAGCTGCTCGTAGGCCTCCTTGCGCGCGGACACGGCGTCGCTGCGCCGGTCGGTCCACCGGTTCGGCTCGGTCGTGGTCACGAGGGGGGAGTCTACTTCCGGATCGGCCCGACGGGGCACGGCCCGCTTCAGCGCCCGATGCAGCCGCCCGGGGCGACGTGCCACCATGGCGGCCGGGTCAGACGGGTTCGTAGTCCTCGACGATGCGCACGCCGTCGATCAGCCAGTCACCGTCCTGGCGGACCAGGTCGAACTCGGCCACGCCGCTGATGCGCGTGCCCTCCTGGTCGGTGAACTCCTCGTAGGCCTGGACCGTCGCGGCGTCGCCGTCGACGGTGACATCGCGGATCTCGAACTCATCCTCGGAGACGTCGCGGGGGTGTTCCGCTTCGACGTCCTCGCACGTGACGCCGTTCTCCTCGCGGTAGCGATCCGTGACCGAGTCCAGATAGCCCTGGCAGTCCCGGGTCTCCCACGCCTCGTAGTAGTTCTCGACCGTCTCCTGCGGGGTCGCGCGCAGCAGCAGGGCCCACACCAGCACGGCCGCGATGATCAGGGCGATGCCGGCGACTGCCAGCGCCGAGCAGCCGCCCACGATCCACCACACCCGTCGACGGCTGCCGCCGCGGCCACCGGCCGCCGGCACGGCCGGGCCGCCCGGCGTCGCCGGCGGCGGTCCGTAGGGGCTCCCGGGCATCGTCATGCCTGGAGCGTACCGGCCGGGACGGGAGCGCACGTGGAGTTCGAGCCCCGCCGCGACGATCGATAGGCTGATCCCGGGTGCGGCCGCGCCCGGAATCATCATGCGAGGGAGAACCATGACTCAGGGGTACGGACCACAGGGGAACGACTGGCAGCAGCCGGCCCAGCCACCGGGACAGCAGCCGACGTGGGGCCAGCCCTCACCCGCCTCCCAGCCGCAGAATTCCCAGCAGCCCCAGTGGGGTCAGCCCACGCCGGACCCTGAGCCGCAGCCGGGCCAGGGGCAGCCCGGCCAGCAGCCGCCCTCCTGGAGCCAGGCGCCCAGCGCCTTCGGCTCCCCGGCCGGGGGCTACCCGGGCGGGGCCGGCTCCGGCGGGCCGTCGGCGAGCGCCGCGTCCGATCCCGGCAAGCGCGACCTGGCCACGAAGATCGGTCTGGGGATGGTCATCACTGCGGTGCTGGTCTTCCTGGTGCGTCTCGGGCTGCCGATCGGCACGTTCATCGCCGGCGCCTCCGGCAGCATGGCGGCCACGAACCCCGATGACATCTCGGTCGCAGCGGGGCTGTCCGGGCTGGGGATGATCGTGGTGGCAGTGCTCAATCTGCTGCTCTCCCTCGTCCTGCTGGCACTGGCCATCGTGGCCGCCATCCAGTTCAGCGGCCGCGGCCGGATCGGCGCGATCGTCGTGATCGCGACCATCGTGCTGTCCGTCCCCCTCTCGTGGATCCTGGGCTTCATCGCCGGCTTCGTCGGTGCACTGATCAGCAGCGGCGACCTCACGGGCTCCGCCTACTACGTGATCAGCGGCACCGTCGAGGCGGTGCGGGTGCTGGTGGTCGGTGCCGTGCTGATCGCCGGTTCCGTCATCGTGCAGCGGTGGGGCAAGCAGAGCTCCTGAGCCCGTATCGGCCCCGGCGGCAGCATCAGGGCCCCAGCAGCAGGGTGCTGTCGCCGGTGGTCACGAGCGCTCGTCCCGCGCCGACAGGATGGATGGCGTCGACCTCCCGGTCCAGCACGGATTCGTGGGTGACCTCGCCGGTGGCAGCGTCGAGGATCCGCAGCCGCTGCGCTCCGCGGGGGTCCAGCGCACGGGTCCGCTCGAGAGGGTCGAGCACGACCGCGGTGGACGCCTCGAGCGACCCGCGGACCCCGTCGCCCGTGGGTGAGGACGGCTGCGTCCACAGGTTCGTCCCGTCGGCGGTGTCGTAGGCCAGCAGCTGGCCCTGGTCGTTGGTGACGACCATCCGCGCGCCGTCGATGCCGATCCGGGTGGTGAAGGGCGCGACCTGCTCGAGCCCGTCGCCCCCGGGCGCTGTCCAGGCCGCGCGCTGCTGGGAGGCGACCAGTTCGCCGGCGACGTCGGATCCGTCCTCCGTTCCCGTGGCGATCACGCGGCCCCGGTCCAGTCGCACGCGCCAGTCGCCGGCCGGTGACGGCTCGGATTCCCACAGCACCTCCCCGTCGCGGTATGCGGTCGCGGTCAGTGCACCGTCGTCCCCGGAGCAGACCGTCAGCACCACCGGCTCGGGCTCGGCCAGCCCGTCCGCCGCGTCGGGGGCCGCGTCGGTCGCGGCGATCCGGCAGTCGGCCTCGGGTGCGGCGAGCACCTGGCCGACGGGGAACCCCGTCTCCGGGTCGAGCTGGACCCAGCCCTGCGCCGGATCGAAGCGCAGCGGCACCGCGGGGAGGATTCCCGTGGCCCGCACCGCATCGAGCAGGTCGGGGCCCTCGGAGGAGCGGGCGGCGACCTCCACGGCGGCGGGGTCGCTGCCGCGCGCCTCCCCCGACGCCGAGAGGGCCCACACGGCCTCGGCCGGGTCGTCGGCGGTCACGTCGTGGGCCTCGACGTAGCAGGCCGCTGCGACCCCGTCGCAGTAGCGCACCACCAGGAGGTCCCCGCTCAGCGCGAGGGGCGCACCGTCCACCGTTGCCTCCTCGACCGGCGGCGCGTCGGCCGAGAGGGCGAGCACCCGCGTGGTCGTCCCGGTGGTGTGCACGAGGCGGCTGCCGTCGGCGCTGAGGGCGACGACGTCCTCCGGGGCCGCCTCCACGGTCTCGACCCGGGTGCCGCTGAGCAGCTCGGCGGTGCCCTCGGCCCGCCGCACCAGCACGGGCGCGTCGACCCCCGGGACCGAATGCACCCGGTCCCCCTCGGCGAGCGCGTCGATGCTCGCCGACGCGCGGGCCTCGAGCGATCCGACCCGGGTCCAGAGCACGGCTGGCACGGTGAGCGCGCCGGCCACCAGCACGGCCAGAGCCCCCGCGAGGAGCACGCGCGGACGACGCAGCCGGGGCGGACGCTCCGGTGACGGGAGAGGCACGGCGAAGACGGCGGCCGCCACCGCGGCCCCGGCCAGGACTCCGGCGGCCAGGCGCAGCGCCCCGATCAGGAGATGGGCACCGAGAAGCGCGCAGATCCCCGCGAGCGCCAGCAGCACCACCGCGACCCCGAGCGCGGTGGCGGCATCGGTGCCCTGCTCGTCGGGCGGCTCCGTCGCGGGCTGCCCGGCGAGCTGGGGGTGCTCGGGCTCGCCGGTCACGGGGCGCTCACCGCGGCGCCCCGTAGTAGGTGCCGGTGGTCTCCTCCCGCAGCGCCTCGAACTCGCCGTCGCGGAGGGAGGCGCGGATCCGGTCGACCAGGCGCACCACGAAGCGCTCGTTATGGATGGTGCATAGCGTCGCCGAGAGCATCTCCTTGGCACGGAAGAGGTGGTGAATGTAGGCGGCGGTGTAGTGGGTGCAGGTGTAGCAGTCGCAGGTCTCGTCGATCGGCGCGAACTGGCGGCGGTACCTCGAACCCGTGAGGTTCACCCGGCCGGTGGCGGTGTAGACGGCGCTGTTGCGCGCCACCCGCGAGGGCGAGACGCAGTCGAAGGTGTCGGCGCCCGCGGCGATCGCGACGAACAGGTCGTCGACCTCGCTGATGCCCAGCAGGTGGCGCGGCTTGTCCTCGGGCAGCTCGTCGGTGACCCAGCCGACGATGGTCGCGAGGTTCTCCTTCTCCAGCGCTCCGCCGATGCCGAAGCCGTCAAAGGACCAGCCCTCGACATCCATCGCGCCGAGGTCGCGGGCTGCCTGCCGCCGCAGGTCCTCGTACTGGGCGCCCTGGATGACGCCCCACAGCTGCTGGTAGGGCCGGTGCGTGCGCTCGGCGGTGAGACGGGCATGCTCGGCGAGGCAGCGCAGCGCCCACAGCCGGGTTCGCTCCAGCGCCTGCTCCTGGTAGCTGCGGGAGTTCATCAGCGTGGTCAGCTCGTCGAAGGCGAACATGATGTCCGCCCCCAGGCCGTGCTGGATCTGCATGGAGATCTCGGGGGTGAATCGGTGCGTGTCGCCGTTGATGAAGGAGCGGAAGGTGACGCCGTCGTCGTCGACGTGGGCCAGACGCTCCTTGCCCGCCGCGACGTCGTCGTCCTCCCCCGACGCGGTCCGCGCCGTCTCGCCGCCGGAGAACTCGCTGGAGAGCACCTTCTTGAAGCCGGCGCCGAGACTCATCACCTGGAACCCGCCGGAGTCGGTGTAGGTGGGTCCGGGCCAGTTCATGAAGGCGCCCAGGCCGCCGGCCTCATCGATCAGCTCGTGGCCGGGCTGGAGGTAGAGGTGATAGGCGTTGGCCAACAGCGCCTGCGCGCCGAGCTCCTCCATCGTCTCGGGCAGCACCGCCTTGACCGTCGCCTTGGTGCCGACGGGCACGAACGCGGGAGTCTCGATCGTGCCGTGCGGCGTCTCGAGCACACCGGCACGCGCTTTACCGTCCGCGCGGGCGGTGATCTCGAAGTGCGTCTCGGCGGGAGCGGGAAGCTGTGCGGTCACCGGGACATGGTGCCACGGCGCCCCGGGCATCCCGGGGCCCGCTGCGGCGCCCGGCGCGGATCACGCCGGTGCGCACGCTCAGAAGCCGTCGCCGGATCGACTAGTATCCATCCGCAGCGATACGACGCCGGGACGGTCCGGGGCGGCCGGTCGGCACGCCACCGCGGAAGGGGATCACGATCAGCTCGCCCAGCGATCCCCCGACCCCGCGTCGCGGTGGCCGGCGAGCCCGCCCGCTGAGCGAGGAGGAGCTGGCCCGCCAGCGCGCGATCGCCGACGCACTGGCCGCCGAGGCCGCGGCGAAGGAGGCCGCGGCGAACGACGACGGGCACCGGGGAGAGGAGCGGCCCGCCGCAGCCCCGGTCGATGATCTCGAGGACTGGCTCCAGGATCCGGCACCGACGTCGGCAGAGCTCCCGTCGGCGGACGCCGCACCCGCCTCGGACCTGTCGGAGTGGACCACCGGCCCCCTGCCCTCGGAGACCTCCTCGCTGGAGGACTGGCTGCAGGGCCCCATCGAGCTGCACGCCGAGCGGGAGGCGGAGGACGCCTGGTCCACCGCGGGCTCGGTCTCCGGGACCTGGCAGCCCTACGGTCAGAGCGCCCGCTCGCGCACTCAGCAGGCAGGCCCCGCCGGTGCCGCCGCCCCCGCCCCGTCGGACGTCCCCTCGGCCCCGGCCGGCGCCGAGCCCACCCGGACCGGCGGGACCGAAGCCGGAGAACCCACCGAGACCCCGCGCTCGAGGCCCGCTTTCCGCCGCGAGCTGCACGGCCTGCGCGCGGTCGCCCTGGGTCTGGTCGCGATCTACCACATCTGGCTCGGCCGGGTCTCCGGCGGCGTCGACGTCTTCCTGTTCCTCTCGGCCTTCTTCCTCACCGGCACCTTCGTGCGCCGTCTCGAGAGCGGCCGGCCGCTGGCGATCCCGCGCTACTGGCTGCACACCTTCAAACGGCTGATGCCGCCCGCAGCGGTGACGATCCTGCTGACCCTCGGCGGCACCGCCGCCTTCCTGCCCTCCTCGCTGTGGCCGACGGTGATGCAGGAGGCCGTGGCCTCCGCGGCGTACGTGCAGAACGCGCTGCTGGTGTTCCTGCAGGTCGATTACCACGCCCGGGACGCGGGCGGGGCCTCGCCGCTGCAGCACTTCTGGTCCCTCAGCGTCCAGGGGCAGGCGTTCGTGGTGTGGCCGCTGCTGTTCCTGCTCGTGCTGCGCCGGGCACGGCGCGGCAGGCCCGTGCGCCGCCCGCTCGCGGCCGTGCTGCTGCTGATCGGCGCGGCCTCGCTGACCTGGTCGGTCCTGTCCACCCAGTCCCAGCAGCAGATCGCCTACTTCGACACCGCGGCGAGGCTGTGGGAGTTCGCCGCCGGGTCGCTGCTCGCCGTCGCGCTGCCGGCCCTGGATCGTGCCACCGGGGCGACGCGCCCCGAGGACGGGCAGTCCCCGCGCCTGGGCGCCCTGCGCGCGCTGGCCGGCTGGGCGGGCATCGCAGGGCTGCTGGCCGTCGGCCTGGTGCTGGATGTCTCGACCATGTTCCCCGGCTGGATCGCGATCGTGCCGCTGGCCGCGGCGGCCGTCGTGGTGGTCGCCGGGTACTCCGGCCGGCGCTGGGGTGTGGATGCGCTGCTCTCCACACGCCCCGCCGCCTTCGTCGGCGACATCTCCTACGCGCTGTATCTCCTGCACTGGCCGGTGCTGGTGATGTGGCTGCACTACAGCGGTCAGGACCGCGCCGGACTGCTGGACGGGCTCGCGGTCCTCGCCGGCGCGATCCTGCTGGCCTGGCTCGTGACCCGGATGGTCGATGCCCCGGTGCGCCGCTCACGGTGGCTCGAGGCGCGGCCGTGGCGGGCGCTGACCGCGGTCGCCGCCAGCTTCGCGCTGGTGCTCGCGGGCGCGGGCGGCTGGTGGCTGGCGCTGGATCAGGGCCGCAGCCAGGAGCCGACGGCCGCGGCCACCACCGAGGTCCCCGCCGACGAGATCGCCACCGAGGCCCCCGCCGAGATCCTCCCCCACGGCTACCAGCTCGGCTCCCAGTGGCCGGATCTCCCGGAGCCCTGCGCCGGCCCCTGGGAGCCGAGCAGCGAGCACCACAACGTGCGCTGTCAGCAGCTGCTGCCGGCGGACGCTGAGCCGACGGGCACGATCGTGGTGGTCGGCAGTTCGCACTCCCGTCAGTTCATCCCGGCGCTGATCCCCTACGCCCAGGAGCACGATCTGCAGGTCGTGAACCTCTCCATGGACGGCTGTCCGTTCATCGTGGGAGAGCCGCGCGGGGCCTACTGCCGTGGCTACGAGGACTATGCGCTGGCCTACATCGACCGGGTCTCCCCCGACACCGTGCTGACCGCACTGACCCAGACCAGCGCCGAGGAGCAGGAGGTCATGCCTCCTGGGAAGGAAGCGGCCGTGCAGGCGCTGCTGGATCGCGGGATCGACGTGCTCGGGGTCCGCGACACCCCCCGCTGGGAGCACGACCAGTACCAGTGCGCGGAAGAGATCATCGAGGACGGCGGCACCCCGGCCGACGCCGACGAGGCCTGCGGCGCCGACGTCGGGACCAAGCTCGCCCCCGAGAACCCCGCCGCCTCGCTGGCCGAGCTCACGCCCGGGACGGAGGAGCCGAGCGACGGGAGCGAGGGGAGTGACCCGACGGAGCCGGCAGAGGTCATCATGCTCGACTTCACCCCGGAGATCTGCCCCGACGGCCGCTGCCCACCCGTGCTCGGCGAGTCCTACGTGTACATGGACGACAGCCACCTCACGCGGACGTTCGTCGAAGGGGTCCTGGTGGCACCCATGACACGGCAGCTCGAGGAGCAGGCCACCGCACCCTGACCGTGAGAACATATGCGGAATGTGGACCGACGTGATCCCCGGGGTGCTCGTCGCCGCCGCGCTGTTCGTGATCCCGGGAGCGGCGGTGCTGCTGTGCTGCCGCGCCGCCGTGCCGACCGCGCTGGTGGGAGCGCCGGCGGTCTCACTCGGGGTGATCGCCCTCTCGGCGCTGGCAGCAGGAGCCCTCGACGCGTTCTGGCACGTGACGTGGGTCGTCGGCGCCACGCTCGTCTGCGCGGCGGCGTGCGCGCTGTGGTTCTGGGCGACGCCGTGGGGACGCCGTACCCCGACCTGGTCGATCCTGCCCGGGACCGCCGCGCTGCAGTACTTGGGCGGCCAGGTCATCGCCTCGGTGTTCATGGTGCCGCTGTACTTGAGCGTGTTCGTCGAGCCGAGCACGATCGCCCAGCGCTTCGACAACGCCTTCCACCTCAACGCGATCGAGGCGATCCAGCGCACCGGGGAGGCGACCCCGTTCGCGACCGGCGCACTGCTGCGCGGCTCGATCTACCCCAATGGCTGGCACACTGCCGCCGCGCTGGTCCAGGACCTCAGCGGCCTCGACCTGGCCCCGGCCGTGCATTCCCTCGCCCTCATCACGGTGCTCGCGGCGTGGCCGATGAGCATGTGGCTGCTGCTCGAGGTGCTGGTGCGGCCTTCTCCCGCGGTCCGGCTGCTGTGCGGCCCGCTGCTGCTCGCCTTCCCCGGGTTCCCACTGGTGCTGATCGATTGGGGACTGGTCTACCCCACCATCCTCGGTCTCGCCGTCGTCCCTGCGCTCTCCGCCGCCCTGCTCCACATGGTGCTGCGGCGCACGCTGCTCACGGCGCCCGTCCAGACCTGCCTGATCGTGGTCCTGTCCGGGATCGGTGCAGGCATGGCCCACCCCGGTGGCACCCTGGCAGGGCTGATCCTGGTGCTGCCCATTCCCGCTGTGCTCCTGGCGCGCCACCTGGAGACGATGCTGCGGGCTCCGCGCGACGAGGTCGACGCCGGGGCACGTCATCTCGACCCGTCCCGGGACCGCGGGGCGAGGACGCGCGTCGATGTGGTCTGGGCCGTGCTGCTCGGCGCCGTCTGCGCGGCGATCGTCCTGCTGTGGCTGACGCTCACCCCCTCGACCGCGACCGCTCCCTGGGATCCGTTCCAGTCGAGCCCGCAGGCGATCGGGGAGGCCTTGGTCGGCGGCGCGATGGGACGGCCGACGCTTCTCGTGGTGTCCCTCCTGTGCGGGATCGGGCTCGTCGGTGCGCTGGTCAGCAGGGCGCGCGGCGGCCGGGATCGGCTGGTGATGCTGGCCCTGATCGGCCCCGCCGCCGTGTACTGGGCCTCCTCGGCCTCCACGGACGACTTCTGGCGCGATCTGCTCTCCGGCTACCTCTATCGCGACAACTTCCGCACGGCCGCCGCGCTCACTCTGGCGGCGGTGCCCGTGGCAGCGATGGGGCTGGAGATCCTGGCCCGCGGGGTCCGACGCGCCGTGGACGGCCTTGCCGGGGATTCCGGGCGCGGCCCGGCTCGAGTGCTCTCCTCCACCGCGGCCGCCGTGATCGTCGGTCTCCTCGGCTCGACGGCCCTGGCATGGCACGTCTCCGCGAACGAGCAGGTCCGCGCGCAGTTCGACCACGCCTCGGACGCGTATCGCACGTGGGAGACCTCCGATCTGGTCTCCGAGGACGAGTTCCGCATGTTCGAGGAGCTGCCGGATCATGTCGAGGAGGACGGGTACGTCATCGCCGATCCCTGGGAGGGGGGCGGCCTGGTCTACGCCTTCGCCGACCGCGATGTGAGCCGGTTGTACATGACGGTGCGCCGGACCCCGGAGGAGAAGTACCTCGATGCGAACTTCGAGGACGTCGCCACGGATCCGAGGGTCTGCGAGGCGCTGCCGGAGGACCGGCCGCTGTACTACCTCGACCTCGATGACCACCGGCTGGGCAGGGACGATCCCGCCGTGTCCGGCTATCTCGGCTACCAGGACATCACCGAGGACACCCCGGGCTTCGATCTCGTGCACGCCGTCGGCGAGGTGCGCCTCTACGAAGTCGACGCCTGCTGATCCTGAGTCCACGAGGATCCTCCGCTCGATGGTTCAATGAACGAATGACCTCCTCCTCCCTCTCCTCCGTCGCCCCGTCCCGGCCCGCCCGCGCCGCCGCCCTCGACCTCGGGGAGTTCGTCACCGCCTCCCCGTCGAGCTACCACGCCGCGGCGGAGTCGGCCCGCCGGCTCGAAGCGGGGGGCTTCACCCGCCTGGAGGAGACGGCCGCCTGGAGCGCCGAGGACGTGATCGGCGACCGCTACGTCATCCGTGACGGCTCGATCATCGCGTGGTCCGCGGCCGACGGCACCGACGTCGACACCCCGTGGCGGATCGTCGGCTCCCACACCGATTCCCCCGCGCTGAAGCTGAAGCCGGACCCGCAGCTGGGTGCCGAGCGTCTGGCCCAGGCCGGCGTGGAGGTCTACGGCGGCCCGCTGCTGAACTCGTGGCTGGACCGGGAGCTGCGACTGGCCGGGCGACTCGCCCTGGCCGACGGCTCCACCGTGCTCGTGCAGACCTCGCCCATCCTGCGGATCCCGCAGCTGGCGGTGCACCTGGACCGCGCCGTGAACACCGACGGGCTCCGGCTCGACCCCCAGCGGCACATGCAGCCGATCCTCGGCCTGGGCCCGCTGAACGTGCTCGACGTGCTGCTCCAGCACGCACGGGCCGACGGCCATCGGCTCCACCTCGAGGACATCGTCGGCTTCGACGTGGTCACCGTGGACGCCCAGCCGCCCGCCCTCTTCGGCGCCCGCGAGGAGTTCCTCGCCTCGGCGAGGCTGGACAATCTCACCTCCGTGCACGCCGAGACGGAGGCCCTGCTCACCACCGCCCGGGAGCATCGGGGGTTCGCTGCGGACCACGAGGCGCCGATCGCGCTGATGGTCGCCAACGACCACGAGGAGGTCGGCTCCGCCAGCCGCTCCGGCGCCGCCGGCCCCTTCCTCGAGGACGTGCTGGTGCGCATGCACGCCGCCATCGGCGGGGACGAGGCCTCCCGTCGTCGCGCCTTCGCCTCCTCCATGGTGCTCTCGGCCGATGCCGGCCACGCCGCCCACCCCAACTACCCCGAGCGCCACGACCCCGTCTCCCGCCCGCGCCTGGGTGAGGGTCCGATCCTGAAGATCAATGCCCAGCAGCGGTACGCGACCGACGGCGTCGGCATCGCCGCCTTCGCCGCCGCCTGCTCGCACGCGGGGATCCCGTACCAGCAGTTCGTCTCGAACAACGCCATGCCGTGCGGCTCGACGATCGGCCCGATCACGGCCACCCGGCTGGGCATGACCACCATCGACGTGGGCATCACCCTGCTGTCCATGCACTCCGCGAGGGAGATGTGCGCGAGCACCGACCCGCTGCTGCTGCAGCAGGCGTGCGCCGCGTTCCTGCGCGGCTGAGACCGCCCCTGCCCGATGACTGCACCCGCGATCACCAGCGCCTCCCGGGAGGCTCCCGCCGCCACCCACGCCGGCCGCTTCCGCCCGGAGCTGCACGGACTGCGCGGCCTCGCGATCGGGCTCGTCGTCCTCTACCACGTGTTCTTCGACCGGGTCTCCGGCGGGGTGGACGTGTTCCTCTTCCTCTCCGCGTTCCTGCTGGTGGGCACGTTCCTGCGCAAGGTGGACCGCGGTGAGCCCGCGCGCCCGGCGGCGTACTGGGCGCGCACGTTCAAGCGTCTGCTGCCGCCGACGGCGGTGGTCTCCCTGGCCACGCTCGGCGGCGTGTACCTCCTCCTGCCGCCGGAGCGCTGGATGCCGGCGCTCACCGACGCGATCGGTTCGCTGCTGCACGTGGAGAACTGGGTGCTGGTCCAGCGCGGGGTGGACTACTACGCGGCCGACGACTCCGGCAGCTCGCCCTTCCAGCACTTCTGGTCCCTGTCGATCCAGGGCCAGGTGTTCCTGCTGTGGCCGCTGCTGATCGCCGCGGCCGTGCTGGTCGCGCGCCGGCTGGGCCGCTCGCCGCGGACCGTGCTCGCCGTCGTGTTCTCCCTCGTGCTGGTGGCCTCCTTCGCCTGGTCGGTGCATTCCACGGCGACCCAGCAGGAGGTCGCCTACTTCGATACCGCGGCGCGCCTGTGGGAGTTCGCCGCGGGGTCCCTGCTGGGACTCGCCCTGCCGCAATGGGAGCAGTGGCGGGCACGACGCACGGCACGCAGGTCCCACCGGGCCGGGGGCCCGGCGCCGGAGCGCACCGCGGTGTGGGTGCTCGCCGGCTGGGTCGGGATCATCGCGCTGGTCGCCTGCGGCCTGCTGGTCGACGTGCAGGGGGCGTTCCCGGGCTGGATCGCCGCCTGGCCGCTGGCCGCCGCCGGGCTGGTCCTGGTCTCCGGAACCACCGGGCACCGGTTCGGCGTGGACCGCGTGCTCTCGACCCGGCCCGCCGCGTGGCTGGGAGACGTCTCCTACGGCCTCTACCTGGTGCACTGGCCGCTGCTGGCGCTGTACCTGGCGACGACCGGAAAGCCCCGCGCCGGGATCGCCGACGGGCTCGCGCTGATCCTCGCCTCGCTGCTGCTGGCCTGGCTGCTGACCCGTCTGGTCGACGCCCCGATCCGGCGCTGGCCCTGGGCCGGCGCTCGGCCGTGGCGCGCCGGGCTGGTCGCCGCGACCTGCCTGGTCCTCGGCCTCGCCCCGGTGGCCGGCGCGCAGCAGTACCTGCTGGGCCAGCAGCGCGAGGCGGAGGCCCGGGCCGTGGCGGACAATCCCGGTGCGCGGGTTCTCGAGCCCGACTACACCCCGCATCCCGATGCGGACCCCGATGCCGAGGTTCTGCCCACGGCCGCCCTGGCGAGCAAGGACTGGGTCAGCGGTGAGGAGAAGTGCACCGGCGATCTGGCCCCTGCCGCCGGGGAGGCGGAGCAGCTCGATGCCGCCTGCCGCGTGGTCCCCGGTGATCCCGGCGAGCCCGTGCTCGTCTCCGTCGGGGACTCCCGGATGGAGCAGTTCTCCGCCTCCCTCATCGCGCTCGCCCAGAAGCACGGGTGGACGGTGGTGACGCTCTGGAAGGGCGGGTGCACCTACGCCCCCTACACCTCCCTCTCCGCCGAGTGCGACGCCTTCGGGGACGCCGCCCACGAGTACCTCCTGCGCACGCAGCCCGAGGCAGTCGCCGCGGCCACCACCGCCTACGGCCGCGACGGCAGCGAGAGCGTGCTCGAGGGCACCGATCGAGCCGTCTCGGAGCTCACCGGTGCGGGCAGCGCCGTGATCGCGGTGCGCGCCCTGCCGCGGCTGGAGGTCGACCCGGCGGCGTGCGTCGCCGAGCACGGCGCCGATGCCTCCGAGTGCGCTCGCCCGCTGCCCGCACCGCTGGCCGAGGACCGTCCGGACGCCGCCCTCCTGGAGGCGGCCGGCGAGGAGGTCCACGCCGTGGATCCGAACCCGCTGGTCTGTCCCGAGCAGGTATGCACCCCGGTGGTCGGCAACGTGCTGGTCTCCCTGGACCGCGACCACCTCACGGGCACCTACGCGGAGTCCATGCAGACCGGCATCGACGCCCAGCTGCGGGACGCGGGCTTCTCCTGGTGAGCGCACGAGAGCCGTCCCTGCCGCCCCGCCACCTGGCGCGGGGTCGCCGTCGTGCCACCGCGGCCGCGGCGCCGGCCGCAGCACCGCCGCCGCCCACCGGCGGTCACCGCCCGGAGCTGCACGGGCTGCGCGGCCTCGCCATCGCCCTGGTGGTGCTCTACCACGTCTTCTTCGACCGGGTCTCCGGGGGCGTGGACGTCTTCCTGTTCATCTCGGCCTTCTTCCTGACCGGCACGTTCATGCGGCGCCTGGAGTCGGGGCGGCCGACGGCGCCGCTGGCCTACTGGGCGCGCACCTTCAAGCGGCTGCTGCCGCCGGCCGCGGTGGTGATCCTGGCGACCCTTGCCGCGGTGCGGCTGTTCCTGCCGGCGAGCACCTGGATGCCGGCGATCAACGACGCGATCGCCTCGATCCTGCAGGTCGAGAACTGGCTGCTGATCCACCGCGGCACGGATTACGAGGCCGCTGCGACCGTGGCCACTTCCCCGCTGCAGCACTTCTGGTCACTGTCCATCCAGGGACAGGTGTTCCTGCTGTGGCCGGTGCTGTTCGCCCTGTGCGCCGTGCTCGCCCGTGCTCTGCACCGCTCTCCGCGCACGGTGGTGACCGTCCTGTTCGGGGCCATCGCGCTGGGGTCGTTCGCGTGGTCGCTGTATTCGACCGCCGTCCAGCAGCCCACGGCGTACTTCGACACCACCGCCCGCCTGTGGGAGTTCGCGGCCGGAGCGCTGCTCGCCCTGCTGCCCGCGGCCCGGGGCACAGGGAGCCTCGCCTCCGACCGGCCCACCCCCGCCGGCCGGCGCCGGCCTGCCCGGCTGTCCGTCCCCGCCCGGGTGGCGCTGGGCTGGGCCGGCCTGGCGGTGCTGATCTCCACCGGAGCCCTGATCGACGGCCGCTCGATGTTCCCGGGGTGGATCGCCGCCGTTCCCCTGCTCGGGGCGTCCGGCGTGTTCCTGGCGGGCGTCAGCGGCTCCCGGTTCGGGGCGGACCGCGTGCTGACCTCCCCTCCTTTCCGATTCCTCGGCGACGTCAGCTACGGGCTCTACCTCATCCACTGGCCCATCCTCGCGATCACCCTCGCGGCCACCGGGCGGGAGCACGCCGGATTCGTGGTCGGTCCCACCATCATCGCGGCCAGCCTGATCCTCGCCTACGGCCTGACCCGGCTGGTGGACTCGCCGATCCGAGGCTGGCGGTGGGCGAACCTCAGCCCGCTGCGCTCCGGCGGGATCGCCGTGACGGTGCTGGTGCTGGGCCTCGCGCCCAGCGTCGGCGCCCACGTCGCGCTCGAGCGCGCCGCGGATGAGGCCGAGCGACGCGCCGTGGCCGACAACCCCGGCGGGAGGGTGCTCGAGCCCGGCTACGAGCAGCATCCCGACGCCGACCCCGACGCGGCTCCCCTGCCGTCGGCCGCGACGCTGAAGCAGGACTGGGAGCACCTGGAAGAAGGATGCTCGGGGCGGTTCGCCCCGGCGGACGACGCGGTCGCGGAGAGCTGCCGGATGACCGCCGGCCCCGAGGACGGCCCGGTGATCGTGGCGGTCGGCAACTCGCGGCTCGCCCAGCATGCGGTCTCGCTCTCGGAGCCCGCGCGCGAGAACGGGTGGCGCCTGATCATCCTGCGCCGGCCCAGCTGCATCTTCACCCCGGGCATCGAGTCCTACAAGGGTCCCGACTGCGATGCGTACAACCTCGCCGCGATGGACTACATCCGCGAGCTCCAGCCGGAGGCGGTCGCCGTCGCCACCACGACCGTCCCGCACGAGGGCCCCGAGGTCGTCACCCCGGTGGTCGAGGACACCGTGCCGCAGCTGCTGGACGAGGGCTTCGACGTGATCGCCCTGCGCGATGGGGCGCGACTGGAGGAGGATCCCGTGGCGTGCCTGGAGGCCGGTGGCAGCGAGGAGGAGTGCACCCAGCAGCTCGATCCCGCCGAGATGCCGCCGGAGCGACCCGATGCCGCGCTGCTCGAGGAGCTCTCCACTCGCGGCGATCTCTACCCGGTGGACGTCCAGCCGCTGATGTGTCCCGAGGGCAGCTGCCCTCCGCTGATCGGGAACATGCACGTGATGTTCGATGAGGACCACGCCACGGCGACCTACATGGCATCGCTCGGCGGTTCGGTCGACGCGCAGCTGCAGGAGGCCGGTTTCACCTGGTGACCGGATCGACCGGCGCACGGCGGGTCGGGTCAGCCGCGCTGCGCGATCTCCTCGATCACGCTCGCCGCCCGACGCGCCCGCGCCACGGTCTCATGGTCCGGGCCGTGGACCCGCCTGGTGTCCTTGAAGAGCTGGTCGACCTGGTAGAGCGCGTCCTCGAGCTGCCCGGCCTCCGCGGTGGCCTCGGCCAGCTCGGCGCGCAGCTCGATCGCCTCCGGGCTGAGGGGGTCGCCGGATTCGAGCAGCTCGAGCAGGCGGAGAGTGGCGTCGTGGACGCGCTGCTGCGGTGTGCTCATTGGGACTCCTCGTGGGGCGTGGTCGGGCGCGGCACGATCCTACGGCGCTGTCCCGTAGTCGGGCACGACGCCCGTCGGCCACCGCACGGCCCGTCAGCCCCCGCACGGCCCGTCGGGCAGAATGAGTCCGTGCCGGTCGTGAGTCCGCACCGGTCCCGTGACGCTGGAGGAATGCATGAACGACGCGACCACTCTGCCCGTGCTGGTTCCGGCTCCCGCCGGCAGCGCCACCGAGCTGATCGCGCGTCTGCGGGAGATGGGTCTGAGCGTCGACCACTCCCCGTTCCTCGAGCTGCGCGCCCAACGCGACACCGACACCCGCCGCGCCGTCGAAGCCCTGGCTGCGGGCCGCTTCGCGCACCTGGTGGTCGACAGCCGCCGCGCCGCGGAGGTCCTCGCCTCCTACGACGGCTCCACTGACTCCTCCGGCTCCGCTGACTCCTCCGGCTCCGCTGACTCCGCTGATTCCCGTCACGAGGTCACCTTCGCCGTCCCCGAGGGCGTCGCGGTGACCGCCGTCGGCCAGGAGACCGCCACGGCCCTGCGCGAGCTGGGCGTGATCGCAGCCCGGGTCACCGCCGACTCCGACGCGGCGATCGCCCGCGACCTTCCGGAGGCGTCCACGGCCGGCGAGTCCCTGCTGCTGGTGTGCGGCGCCGCGACCGACGCGTCGGTGCGCCCCGCTCTCGAGGCGAAGGGCTATACGGTGACCCAGGCCACCGCGTACCGGCCCCGCAGCGTGAGCCTGGACGCACAGCTGGTCCGGGACCTGCGGCTGCGCGGCTACGGCGCACTCGCCCTGACCACGCCGATGCTGGCCTCGCTCGCCGGTCACCTGGGCATCCACCGGGACATTCGCGTGCTCACGCGCGATGCCGCGGTCACCGCGGCGGCCGAGGCTCGGGGACTGGTGGTCCACGGCGAGGCGACGGAGCCCACCGAGGCGAGCCTCGCCGAGGCCGTGCGGCGGGCTCTGGCAGTAGTCTGATCACGACATGGAGATCAATCCTTACGAGTCGCGTCTGCGCATGCTGCAGCAGTTCGACGGCGTGCAGATGCAGCGCGAGGCGACTCCCGACGAGGAGACCGCCGGCTGCCCGGGATGTCCGTACTTCTGGACCTGCCCGGTACCCCACCGCGGCGAAGAGGTGAAGGCTCCGGCCCAGATCGAGCTCGAGGACGTGCGGGACTCGCTGGGCCCGCGCACGGAGTACCGGCCGCGCGACGAGTCCGACGTCGGCTGGACCGACACGTGGGTCGACGAGAACGGCCACCGGATCGAGGACGAGGCGCTGGCCAGCATCGAGCTCGCCGAGGACCACGTCGAGACGACCGACCTCGAGGACGACCCCGCCGAGCTCGCTGACGTCGCCCTGGGCGAGGACGGCGCAGACGACGACGCCGGTGCGGACGCGGCCGACACGGCCCGCCCCGAGCCCTCACCCCGCCGCTTCCGCTGGAATCCCTTCCGCCGCCGACGCTGATCCGGCCTCCTGTGACCATTGAGCTGTCCTCATCGAGGCCAGCCCACCGAAAGCTCACACGCGATGTCGCGATGCAGAGCGTCGGGAGCCGGCCGCAGCCGACAGTGGTGTTGCTAACGTTGAGGCGTGCTTCCCTCACCCACACCGCGGCTCCGGTTCCGCCGGATGAGGAGTGAGGATCTGGACGACATGGCGGCCCTCCTCGGGGACCCCGTCGTGATGCACTACTACCCCGCGCCCAAGTCTCGGGGTGAGGCTCTCGCGTGGATCGAATGGAACCGACGGAACTACGCAGACCATGGTCACGGCCTCTGGGTGATCGAGACGGTGGACGGCGGGTTCGTCGGCGACTGCGGACTCACGTGGCAGCGCGTGAACGGCGAGCAGAAGCTCGAAGTGGGGTACCACGTTCGCAGTGGCCTCCACGGTCTCGGCTACGCCACCGAAGCCGCAGCCGCCTGCCGCGATGTCGCCCGAGACAGCACTGACACTGCCGAGCTGGTCGCGATAGTCCACCCTGACAATCGTGCCTCGCAGCGAGTGGCGGAGAAGATCGGGATGAAGCGCGTCGACGACGACCACGGTGACCCGCTTCCTGCTCGGCACGTGTTCAGTATGAGGCTGTGAACCCAGGATCGGACGTCGTAGGGTTCACAGATGATCGAGTGGCACGTCTTCCTGCCGGCGGCCGTGGCGATGGCGTCGATCCCTGGCGCCAACCAGGTGCTCGGACTGCGCAACGCCGCCGTCGTCGGCGCCCGGTACGCCGCGGCAGGAGTGGCCGGCCGCTTCGCCGCCTTCGCCGTGCTGGCCCTGCTCGTCGTCGTGGGGCTCGGCGCGGTTCTCGCGCGGTCGGCGGTCGCCTTCGAGGTCCTGCGCTGGGCGGGCGTCGTCTATCTGGTCTGGCTCGGCGTGAGCACCATCAGGAACGCCGGGGCGGGAGAGCGACACCCCGACCTCCGACGTGAGGAGCGCGGCGCCGTGGCGGCGCGGAGGGAGTTCATCACAGCACTGACCAACCCCAAGGCGCTCCTGCTGTTCGCGTCCTTCCTCCCTCAGTTCATGCCGACGTCTGCTCCCGCGTCGCTGCTTCTCGTCCTCGCCGCGGTCTACATCGGGGTGGAGGCGCTGGCGGCTGCCGCCTACATCGCGGCCGGGTCCGCCATGCGCCGACCGTCCGGCGAGCTGCGACGTCCTCGTCGCCGCCTCGATCAGGTCGCCGGGGCCTCGTTCCTCGGATTCGGCGCGTACCTCGCCACCTCGCACCGTCCCTGAGCGGGAACTCCTCGACTACACACCGGCGAGCCGGCGGTGAGGCTCGGCAGGCAGCTCGACTCTGATCCCCTCGCCGGGGCGGACCGTGCCGCCGCAGGCCACGACGCCCATGACTCCCGCGAGCTTGTGCACCTGGCCCGACTCGTTCTTGCGGACCACCTGCTTGAGCAGTCCCGGCTGGAAGGCGTCGATCTGCCAGCATGGATTCCGCAAGCCGGTGACCTCGATGCTCGCCTCCGCGACGTGCAGACGGGTCCCGACGGGCAGACTGAGCAGATCGATGCCTGCGGTGGTGATGTTCTCGCCCAGCTGCCCCGGGGCGACGTGGTGCCCCTCGGCGGCGAGCTGCTCGAGGAGCTCTCCGTGGAGGAGATGCACCTGCCGCAGATTCGGCTGGTCCGGGTCACGGGCGACCCTGCTGCGGTGCTTGACGGTCCGTCCCGAATGCGCATCCCCCGCGACGCCGACACCTTCGAGGAGCTGGATCTCGGGAACCGGGGTCTTGCTGAACGTGTGTGCCGCGCTGAGGTGGACTGACTCGACCGTCGGACTCATGCGGCCACGATCGCAGCACGGAGCCTGCCGGGACAGAGACGGTCAGGGACAGAGACTGGTCCGGGGCGCCGGCAGGAGCTGCATTCGCTCCGGAGCGCACCTCAGCTCGAGGCGGCAGTCCCCTTGTGCTGCTCACGCATGGCCAGGCGAGCGATCGTGGCGTCGGACACGGTGTGGGGACCGGTGCTGCCGGCCGGCGCCGAACCGGTGGCTGCAGTCGGTGCCCCGCCCCTCGGCACGCCCGCGCTCGCGAGGGTGTCGGCGTCCGTCAGCGTCGGCGGGACGGTGCGGTCCACGCGCATCCAGCCGGCCGGCATCACGTCGTCCTCCGCGCTCTCGTCGGCGTCGGCCGGTTCCCGTGCGGAGGAGATGTCGATGCCGAAGATGGTGTGGAAGGCCTCGACGTAGGCGTCGGCGAAGCCGGTCTCGGCGAGGTGGCGGGCGCGCTCGGCGGGCTGATGCATGACCTTGGCGAGGATCTTGCGGACGCTGCGCTCGAGCTGGTCCGCGGTCTCGCCGGAGACCTCGCGGCGCAGGCGATCGACCTCGTCGTCGGCGGCCTCGGAGACCTCACGGCGCAGGGCCGCCATCGCCGGGTCGATGCGGCGCACCTGCTGCTGGGTGCGAAAGGCCTCGACGTTCTCCTCGACGATCTGGCGGGCGGTGACCAGCGCAGGGTCGTCGCTCGCCTCCACGCCCACCGCGAGATCGGACAGGCCGAGCACGGTGACGCCCTTGAGGTGCGGCACCAGAGGGTGCAGGTCGGAGTGCAGGGCCAGGTCCAGCACGACGGTGCGGCCGGCGGCCAGGAACTGCTCGGGGAACAGCGAGGTGCCGCGGCCGGAGGCGGCCAGCACGAGGTCCGCCTCGCGCAGCGCGCGGTCGATCCCGTCGGCCGGGACCATGACCGCCCCGTGGCGCTCGGCGAACCCGGTCTCGCGGCCGGAGGGCGAGTACACCTGCAGATCCCCCACGCCCCGGCGCGCGAGCTCGGCCAGGCCCAGACGCGCGTAGGCGCCGGTGCCGACGATCAGCACCGTCCGCCCCTCGAAGCCGCCCAGCTCGACGCCGGCGCGGTCCAGCGCGACCGCCGCCCCGGAGCGGCCGGCGGCGCCGACCGGAGCCTGGGTGGCGACCTGCTTGGCGCAGCGGAAGGCGTGCTGGAACAGGTCGTGGAGCATCGAGGTGGTGCGCCCGGCGCGGCGCGCGGTCTCGAAGGACTGGCGCACCTGGCCGGTGATCTCCGCCTCGCCGACCACCAGGGAGCGCAGCCCGGAGGCGACCTCGTAGAGGTGCCGCGGCACCGGGGTGTCCATCGCGGCGTCGAAGCAGAGGGTGACCACCTCGCGGTCCAGCCCGCTGGTGCGGGCGACGGCGTCGATGACGAGGTCCACGCCCTCGTGGAAGCGGTCGGTGTCGAGGTAGACCTCGAGGCGGTTGCAGGTGCTCACGGCCACGTGGCCGGAGATGACGGGGGCGGCGCCGACGGCCTCGGCCCGCTCGGCCTGCAGCTGGTCGATCACCGCGGGAAGGGTCTCTGCACCACGGGTGAGGGCGTCCAGCACATCGAGGTCGAGGTGCTCGTGGGTGGCGCGGAGAGCAGCGAGCATGCAGCCAGTCTAGGCCTGCTCCGGGGCGTGCACGACGCTCCCGGGAATGATGTGCACAATAGTTGCGTCATGACACAGAACAGCACGTCAGAGCCCACTTTTGCCGACAGCGCGTCAGATACCTCGCCGGGCGCGTCAGAAACCGGGAACACCGCAGGCAGCGACGCTGTTGTTCCCCCCGATCGCTCCCCTCTCACGCCCGCTGCGGCGCTCGAAGAGCTGCCGTCGCGGCACCCTGCCCGCCGCCCGGTGGCCGACGGCGGTGTGGCCGACGCCGCCCTGCTGCGCGAGCTCAGAGGTGAGCGAGGCGACACCCACCCCAGCGTGTGGTTCATGCGACAGGCCGGCCGCTCCCTGCCCGAGTACCGGGCTCTGCGCGAGGGCACCACGATGCTCGATGCCTGCGTGCGCCCCGACATGGCTGCCGAGATCACCGTCCAGCCCGTGCGGCGCCACGGGGTCGATGCCGGCGTGTTCTTCTCCGACATCGTCGTGCCCGCGCGGCTCGCGGGGCTGGGCGTGGAGATCCGGCCCGGCGTCGGCCCCGTCTTCGACCACCCGATCCGCACCGAGGCCGACGTCGACGCGCTGCCGGATCTCGGGGACGCCTACGAGGCGGCGCTGGAGCCGATCCGCGAGGCGGTGCGCCTGACCGTCGCCGAGCTGGGCACCACGCCGCTGATCGGCTTCGCCGGCGCCCCGTTCACCGTGGCCAGCTACATGGTCGAGGGCGGCCCCAGCCGCGACCACCTGCGCACCCGCGCCCTGATGCGCGGCCGGCCCGAGGTGTGGGCGAAGCTCGCCGCGTGGGTCGCCGAGCTCTCGGGCCGCTTCCTGCGCGCCCAGGTCCTCGCCGGCGCCTCCGCCGTCCAGCTGTTCGACTCGTGGGTGGGGGCGCTCGGAGCCGACATGTACCGCACCCATGTCCAGGAGCACTCGGCCGCGGCCCTCGCCCGCATCGCCGACCTGCCGGTGCCGCGCATCCACTTCGGCGTCGGCGCCTCGCATCTGCTCACGCCCATGCTCGAGGCGGGGGCGAGCGTGATGGGCGTCGATCACCGTCTGCGCCTGGACGAGGCGCTCGAGATCCTCCCGCCCGGCACGCCCGTCCAGGGCAACATCGATCCCGCCGTGCTGTTCACCTCCGAGCAGGCCCGCTTCGCCGAGGCCCGCGCCGTGCTCGCGGCCGGCTCCGGCGCCAGCGGACACGTCGTCAACCTCGGCCACGGCGTCCCCCCGGGCGCGGACCCGCAGGTGCTCACCGACCTGGTCAGCTTCCTGCACGAGCAGCGGCCATGAGCGGATCCACCCTCGTCGTCGGCGGCGGCCTCGCAGGGCTGCTCGCCGCCGTGCGGCACCAGCGCGCCGGACGCCGGGTGGTGCTGGTCGAGGCCGCGGACACCGTCGGCGGGGCGATCGCCGCCACCGAGGTCGCCGGCGTCCCCCTCAGCGCCGGCGCGGAGGCGTACTCGACCGGCTCCGGCGCGGTCGACGACCTGGTCGGCGAGCTCGGGCTGGCCGAGCAGGTCGTGGCCCCGAGGGAGGGGCTCGGCAGTCGCGTGGTCTCCGACGCCGGGGTCCACCGGGCCCCGGCCACCGCCCTGCTCGGCATCCCGGCCCGGCCCCTGGCGGCCGACGTCCGTGCCGTGCTCGGCCTCGCCGGGTCCCTGCGCGCGAGCCTCGAGCGTCTCCTGCCCGCCTCCTACGGCAACCGGCCCGGGGCCACCGTGGCCACACTGGTGCGCAAGCGGCTGGGACCCAGAGTGCTCGAGCGGCTGGTCGCCCCCGTCGTCGGCGGGGTGCATTCGGCCGATCCGGCCACCCTCGAGTTCGCCGCCGCGTCCCCTCAGCTCGCGGCGGGCCTCGTGCGGCACGGCTCCCTGACCCGCGCCGTCGCCCGCCTGCGCGGCGGGTCCACGCAGAGCGCCGGCACCCGCGTGCACTCCCTGACGCCGACCATGGCCGTCCTGCCCGAGGCTCTGCGCGAGCGGATCCTCGCCGCCGGAGGCTTCCTGCGCACCGGTGTCGAGGTCTCGGCGCTCGAGCGCACCGCCACCACCTGGACCGTGCGCACCTCCCGCGGGGAGAGCCTCGAGGCGGACCACCTCGTCCTCGCCTGCCCGCCGGACACCGCCCGTCAGCTGCTGGCCGGTGCCGCCCCCGAGATCGCCGACGCCATTCCGCAGGCCCCGTCGGCCGCGGTCCGACTGGTCGCCCTGGTGCTGGATGCGCCGGTCCTGGACGGCTTCCCCTCCGGGACCGGCGCACTGGTCGCGCCCGGCACGGCCGGGATCCGCGCGAAGGCCCTGACCCACGCGACCGCCAAGTGGGAGCATGTGCGCGCCCTCGCCCGAGAGGCCCTGCCGTCGGCCGCCTCCCCGCACGTGGTGCGGCTCTCCTACGGGCGGCCCGGCGAGCAGCTCCCGGATCTGGAGACCATCGTGGATCTGGCCCTGGCCGACGCCTCCCGGATCCTCGGCGCTCCCCTGACCCGGGAGCAGCTGCTGGGCTCACGTGTGATCGACTGGGACCGTGCCATGCGGCAGTCCCTGCCCGGCCACCGTGCCGCCCTCGATGCACTCCCCGATCTGCTCGCGGCCCTCGCGGACGGGCCCACCCTCGAACTCGTCGGCTCCTGGCGGGCCGGCACCGGCATCGACGCGATCGTGCGTGCCGACTCCTCCGCCTCCTCTGCACCGGAAGGACACTCCTGATGACCGAGACCCACCACCCCGCGCCCGCCACGGCGCCCGCCGATCCGTCCGACCCCGCCCAGGTCACCCGGTACACGAGCTACACGGTCTTCCGTCGGCTCGCCGGGCTCACCGAGGACGGCGAGGTCACCGCCGAGCAGATCACCGCGGCCCTGGGCGAGACCGTCCAGCTCATGGAATCCGCCCACGAGAGCGGCGTGGAGATCCTGGGCTTCTACGACGCCTCCGGCTTCCGCGCCGAGGACGACCTCCTGCTGTGGATGGCGGCCGACCGGCCCGAGGCGCTGCAGGCCGCGCTGCGCGAGTTCGAGACCTCCCTGCCGGGGACCTGGCTGAACCGCGAGTGGGCGTCCGTCGGCGTCCACCGCCAGGCCGAGTTCGCCCGCGCCCACGTCCCCTCCTTCATGGTCCCCAGCGCCGAGCGCAAGCAGTGGATCAGCGTCTACCCCTTCGTCCGCAGCTACGAGTGGTACCTGCTGGAGGATGACAAGCGCCGCGAGATGCTCATCGAGCACGGCAAGCTCGGCCGCGACTTTCCGCAGGTGGGTGCCAACACCGTCGCCGCCTTCGCGCTCGGCGACTACGAGTGGCTGCTCTCCTTCGAGGCCGACGACCTCCACGACCTGGTCGACATGATGCGCCACCTGCGCTATTCCGAGGCCCGCCTGCACGTGCGCAATGAGCTGCCCTTCCACACCGGTCGCCGCCTCGCAGCGCTCGAGGACGTCGCCGCCCTGCTGGCCTGAATCCCCCAGATCCGCTCCACCCGTTCCCGGAGGAACACCCAGATGACCACCACCCAGCCCGCGCCGTACGACGCGATCATGTTCGCCTCCTTCGGCGGCCCCGAGGGACAGGACGACGTGATCCCGTTCCTGCGCAACGTCACCCGCGGCCGCGGCGTGCCCGACGAGCGCCTGGAGGAGGTCGCCGGGCACTACCGCGCTCTCGGCGGCCGCTCCCCCATCAATGAGCAGAACCGCGCCATGATCTCCGCCCTGGAGACGGAGCTCGCCGGCCGCGGCATCGACCTGCCGATCTACTTCGGAAACCGCAACTGGGAGCCGTACACGGCTGACGCGATCTCCTCGCTGCACGCCGACGGCCACCGCCGGGTGCTCGCCCTGATCACCAGCGCCTACTCTTCCTACTCCGGCTGCCGCCAGTACCGCGAGGACTTCGCCCGACGGCTGGACGAGGCGGGCCTGCTGGGCGAGATGAGCATCGAGAAGTCCCGTGCCTACTTCAACCACCCCGGCTTCCTGGAGCCCGTGGTCGACGGGGTCCGCTCCGCGCTGGCCGAGCTCCAGCGCGAGGGCCACGACGCCGACCGGGTGCGGGTGCTGTTCTCGACCCACTCCATCCCGCTGGCGATGGCCGCCGCCTCCGGGCCGGCCGGTGCCGAGGCCCCTGCCGTGCCCGGCACCGACGAGCAGGGCGCCGACGAGCAGGGGGGCTGGTACGTCGCCCAGCACCTGGCGGCCTGCCGCTACGTCATGGACCAGATCGAGGAGGACCTGCCCGGCCTTCCCGACTGGGAGCTGGTCTACCAGTCCCGCTCCGGCTCCCCGCACGTGCCGTGGCTCGAGCCCGACGTCAACGACGTCATCGAGCAGGTCGCGAGCGAGGACAGCGCCGACGCCGTGGTCGTGGTTCCGATCGGTTTCGTCAGCGACCACGTCGAGGTGATCTGGGATCTGGACACCGAGGCGAAGGAGACCGCCGAGGAGCACGGGCTCGCCTTCCGCCGCGTCGCCACCTCCGGGACCGACGAACGGTTCATCGCGGCCCTGGCCGATGTCGTCGCCGAGCACCTCGATCCCTCCCGCGAGCGCGCCGCGGTCACCGAGCTCGGGCCCGTGGACGATCTGTGCGGCCATAACTGCTGTCAGCTCCACGCCGAGCGGGCGGTCCCCGCCGAGCACAGCATCGACTCCCTCGAGGAGATCGCGGCAGAGCTGCGCGAGCGGGACAGCGCCGCGCCAGCACCGGCGGGAGCGACTCCGGCGGGAGCGGCCTCGTGAGCCTGCGGATCGGCACCCGCGCCTCCCAGCTGGCCCTGACCCAGTCCGAGCAGGTGGGCCGAGCACTCGTGGCCGGCAGCGGTCACGAGCTGGAGCTGGTCCACGTCAGCACCCACGGGGACGTGGATCGCACCAGTCCGCTGGCGCAGATCGGCGGCACGGGCGTGTTCGTCACCGCCGTGCGCCAGGCGCTGCTGGACGGCGAGGTCGACGTGGTGGTCCATTCCTGCAAGGACCTGCCCACCGCGCAGCCGCCGCAGATCGCCCTGGCCTGCATCCCGGCCCGGGAGGACCCGCGCGACGCGCTGTGCGCCCGCGACGGGCTCACCCTCGCGCAGCTGCCCCAGGGGGCCAAGGTCGGCACCGGCTCCCCCCGCCGCGGGGCGCAGCTGCTGCGCGCCCGCCCGGATCTCGACGTGGTCGACATCCGCGGCAATGTGGAGACCCGGCTCGCCCGGGCACTCGGGTCCGACGCGGATCTGGACGCGGTGGTGCTGGCTGCCTCCGGCCTGCAGCGCGTGGGCCGCGGCGAGGTGATCAGCGAGCTGCTGCCCGTCGAGGTGATGCTGGCCGCGCCCGCCCAGGGCGCCCTGGCGGTCGAGGTGCGGGCGGACGCAGCGGAGGTGGCAGCGGAGCCCGGCACGGACTCCTGGCTCCCCGCCGCCCTGACCGCCGTCGAGGACGGCGGCACCCGCGCCGCCATCACCGCCGAGCGCGCTCTGCTGGGGTCCCTGGAGGCGGGCTGCTCCGCCCCGGTCGCCGCGTTCGCCGAGGTCACCGGGTCCTCACTGCGGCTGCGGGCCCTGGCGATCCGGCCCGACGGATCCCACGTCGTCGAGGGCGAGGCCGTCGGGGCGCTCGGGGACCCGGCCCGGCTCGGCGAGGATCTCGCCGCGGACCTGCTCGAGCGCGGAGCCGGGGAGATCCTCGCGGAGGCGAAGGCCTGATGACCCACCCGTCCCGCGGCCGTCCCGTCCTGGTCACCCGACCGGCCGGACGCGCGGACGGCCTGGTCGCGCTCTTGGAGGAACTCGGTCTGACCGTCCGGCACCAGCCGCTGGTCCGCCTCGTGCTCGAGGGCGGCCCGGAGCTGACCGCGGCGCTCGACCGCCTGGCCGCCGGAGCCTTCACGCAGCTGGTGGTCACCTCCCGCACCGCCGTCGAGGCGATGCTCGTCCGCAGCCCGAGCGTCACCGTCCACCCGAACACCCAGGTGGTCGCGGTCGGCGAGGGCACCGCGTCGGCTCTCACCACAGCCGGTGCCCCACCGGACCTGGTCGCCTCCGGCTCCGGCGCCGCGCTGGTGAGAGAGATCCCTCCGGCCGACGTCTCTCCCGGCGCCGCCGGTGCGGCCGGGACTGCCGGGCCCGCCACGGTCCTGTTCCCGGCCTCGGCCGCCGCCTCCCCCGTCGTGCCCGACGGCCTGCGCGCCAAGGGCTATCGGGTCGAGCACGTCATCGCCTACCGTCCCGAGCCGGTCGAGCCGCCCGCCGAGTTCGCCCGCGCGCTGGCCGCCGGCGACGTCGGCGCGATCGTGCTGACGTCCCCGATGGCCGCCCGTCTGGCCGCGGAGCTCGGCGTCCACGCCTCGATCCCCGTCGTCACCATCGGAGATCCCACCAGCGAGGCCGCCCGCGCGGCAGGCCTCGACGTCACCCAGCAGGCCGCCGCGCCCACCGATGCGGACCTCGCCGACGCGGTGAGAGCCGTGCTGGCTCGCCCCTGACCCGCCACCGAATCCACCGCTCACGATTCCAGGAGTTCTCATGACCACCCCGTCCTCCGTCGGCCCCACCCCGATCGACCGGCCTCGCCGCCTGCGCTCGAACGCGGCCATGCGGTCGCTGGTCCGGGAGAGCACCCTGCGCCCCGCCGACCTCGTGCTGCCGATGTTCGTGCGCGAGGGCGCCACCGAGCCCACGCCCATCACCTCGATGCCCGGAGTCCAGCAGCACTCTCTGGACTCCCTGGTCGCGGCCGCCACCGAGGCGGTCGAGCGCGGCGTGGGCGGGCTCATGCTGTTCGGCGTGCCCGAGCACAAGGACGCGATCGGCTCCGGCGCCACCGACCCCAACGGCATCCTCAACCAGGCCCTGGCGCGGCTGCGCTCCGAGCTAGGCGATTCCACCGTGATCATGGCGGACCTGTGCCTGGACGAGTTCACCGACCACGGCCACTGCGGCGTGCTCGACGCCGACGGCCGGGTCGACAACGACGCCAGCCTGCTGCGCTACCGCGAGATGGCCCTCGCCCAGGCGGAGGCCGGCGCGCACCTGCTGGGGCCCTCGGGCATGATGGACGGCCAGATCGCCGCGATCCGCGAGGCGCTGGACGACGCCGGCCACCTCGAGGTGGCGCTGTACGCCTACACCGCCAAGTACGCCTCGGCGTTCTACGGGCCGTTCCGCGAGGCCGTCGACTCCACGTTGCAGGGCGATCGGCGCACCTACCAGCAGGATCCGGCCAATGGCCGTGAGGCGCTGCGCGAGCTCTCCCTCGACCTCGCCGAGGGCGCTGACCTGGTGATGGTCAAGCCCGGCTTGCCCTACCTCGACGTGCTGCGCGACGTGGCCGAGCAGTCCCCGGTACCGGTGGGGACCTACCAGGTCTCCGGCGAGTACGCGATGATCGAGGCGGCTGCCGCCAACGGCTGGGTGGACCGCGACCGCACCGTGCTGGAGTCGCTGCTGGCCTTCCGCCGCGCCGGCGCCTCGACCGTGCTGACCTACTACGCGAGCGAGGTCGCCGGGTGGTACCGCGACGGCCTCCCGGCCCACCTGCGCGAGTTCTTCTGAGCCGCTCACGCCGGCACCGGCACCCGTTGCCGTTCTCGCACCCGCACCCGCACCCGCACCCGTTCGGATCATTCCCCGCACCCGTCAGGAGTCCTCGATGACCACCTCCTCCCCCGTCTCCGCCGACCTCTTCGCCCGCGCCCAGAAGGTGATCGCCTCCGGCGTGAACTCGCCCGTGCGTGCCTACGGCTCCGTCGGCGGCACCCCGCCGTTCATCACCAGCGCCTCCGGTGCCCTGCTGCACGACGCCGACGGCCGCGAGTACGTCGACCTGGTCGGATCCTGGGGCCCGATGATCCTCGGCCATGCTCATGAGGGCGTCGTCGAGGCGGTGCGCGAGGCGGCCGGTCGCGGGCTCTCCTTCGGCGCCCCGCAGCCGGGCGAGGTCACGCTCGCCGAGGAGGTCGCCTCGCGGGTGGGACCGATCGAGCAGTTGCGCCTGGTCAACTCCGGCACCGAGGCGACGATGAGCGCGCTGCGGGTGGCACGGGCCGCGACCGGACGCGACGTGGTCGTGAAGTTCGCCGGTTGCTACCACGGGCACGTCGACGCCCTGCTGGCCGAGGCCGGCAGCGGCGTGGCCACGTTCGCGATGCCGGGCTCGGCCGGAGTGACCGCGGCGACCGCGCGCGACACCGTGGTTCTGCCGTACGGGGACCGCGAGGCGGTGGCGGCCCTGTTCGCCGAGCGGGGCAGCGAGATCGCCGCGGTGATCACCGAGGCGGCGCCGGCGAACATGGGCGTCGTCCCGCCGCTGGAGGCCGACGGGTCCGGTTTCAACCGCTTCCTGTCCGAGACCGCGCACGCGGCGGGCTCTCTGCTGATCACGGACGAGGTGCTGACCGGGTTCCGCGCGAGCCGCGAGGGCTACTACGGGATCGACGGCGAGGGCTGGGCGCCGGATCTGATGACGTTCGGCAAGGTCATCGGAGGCGGTCTGCCGGTGGGTGCCTTCGGCGGGCGCCGGGACCTGATGGACCTGCTCTCCCCCGCCGGGCCCGTGTACCAGGCCGGCACGCTGTCGGGGAACCCGCTGGCGACGGCGGCGGGCCTGGCGACCTTCGCCGGGCTGGACGAGGCCGCCTACGAGAGGCTCGGCGCCGCATCCCGCACCCTGCAGCAGCTGGTGGCCGATGCGCTGACCGCCGCCGGTGTGCCGCACGTGATCCAGACGGCCGGCACGCTCTTCTCGGTGTTCTTCCGCGAGGAGCCGGTGACGACGTACGAGGATGCGAAGGCGCAGGACACCGAGGCGTTCACGCGTTTCTTCCACGCCATGCTCGAGGCGGGCGTCTACCTGCCTCCGTCGGCCTTCGAGGCCTGGTTCGTCTCGACCGCCCACACGCAGGACGTGCTGGACCGCATCGCGGAGGCTCTGCCGGGCGCGGCGAAGGCTGCGGCCGCGGTGTGAGCTGAGGGGGAACCGCGGGCGCAGGCGGGTTCAGGCACGGGGCCCGCGACCGCGGGCGGCGCGTCCGATACGTGTTCGTCGGCGGTTCCGATGCGGGCTGCGTCGGGCGTGCTCCCGCCGTCGGCCCGGGCCCTGCGTCCGCCGGTCGTCTGTGCGCTGATCATCGCTGCGCGGTGCTTTCAGCCTCTGCCTTAGCCTCGGCCTCGGCCGCCGGCCGTTCCTCGGCCGTGCCTTCCTGGTCTTCCCCGTCTTCGCTCGCTCCGCTGCCGCCTTCGCGGAGCGGACGCTCCCGGCGGGAGCGCGATCCGGGATCGGGCGCGTCAAGGCCTCGGCCGTGGTCGTGCGAGTGGTGCCGGTGCGGGTGGTCCAGGTGACACGGTGGCCGGGCGCGCCAGGGTCGCGTCGGACGCTGCGCAGCTGCTGTTCCTTGCCGTTGCACAGCGCGCAGAGGCCCTGACCGTTCTCGAGGCAGGTGTGGCCACCGGTGGCGTGCGGGGTGATGTGGTCGGTCTGGCGGATCGGTGCGTCGCAGAACGGCCCACGACAGGTCGCATCCCGCCACAGCACGAATCGCGCCAGGGCCTTGGGGAAGGTACGGGCCACCGAATCGACCCCGACCAGTTCGCCCGTCGTGGGGTGGGTGTAGAGCCGACGGAGAACAGCCCGCAGCTCGGGACCGTCCGGGCCGAGGGCATCCCGGGCGCCCTCGCCGGGCGGGCGGAAGAGAGTCCTGAGCTCCTCGCGGATCGCCTCGGCGGGAACAGGTCCGTACCCCTCGATGCGAGCCAGGTCCCCGCTGTGCGGATGCAGCAGAGCGCGGTCGGTGATCATCACGCCGATGTCCAGCGAGTCGGACTCCATCGCACCGTCGTCGCCGAGCAGCGTGGCCACGAAGGAGTCGGCCTGGATCGCTGCATGGCCGCGCTTGTCCCCGTCGGCGCGCTGGCGTTCGGCGTCGAGGCTGAGCCGTTTGCGGATCTTGGCGGCATCCAGCGCGGGGACGCGGGCCGAGACGGTGGCCATGCCGTGCTCGCCCCGACGCACGGTGACGTATCGCTTCTGGCGCGACGTGAGATGTCTGCGCTCCTCGCCACCGGCATCCGCTTCCTCGATCACGGCGTCGACCTCGCGTTTCCACCGCTCAGGGCCTGCGGCATCCAGATCCGGCAGCCGTTCACCGAGGTGCTCATCCACCTTCTCCCGCTGCGTCGGTGACAGGGGCGCGACGGAGGTGGCGGTGGCCTGCGCGGCCTTGGAACTGACCTGTGCCGTCGCGAGCGCCTCGAGGATGTTGGGCATGGACTCCACCAGTCGCCGACTGGAGGCGACAGTTCGGCCCGACGTCGAGGGGGATCGGCGTGTGACCATCGAGACCTCTCGCGCCGCGGTCCGCTCCGCCTGCTTGTCGAGCACGCGGTCCGACGGGGCGGCCCCCGGCTCATTCGCCGCGTCGGCGGCAGCTTCGGCGTGACGATCCCGCTTGAGGGAGTCCGCCAGGGCCACCACGGCGCGGGCTTCGAGAGCGTCGAGAGCGCCCGTCGCTTCATGGATCCGCCCGATCACGTCCCTGAATTCGGTCGCCGGGTGCGTCCCTGGCTCGAAGATCTCTCCCGGTTCCGTGGCGAGGGAGGAGAGCAGGTAGACGATGTCGCCGAGTTCTGTCGCGAGCCGCCGAGGACCACCTGCGCGCACGGTCTCGACCAGCCGCTCGGAGTAACCCCCGGCGGTCTGATCGCGGCCCGGCTGTCCCGGCTCGGAAGTAGTCATGCGTCCACAGTGCAGCGCTGCGGTACGGCGGAGAAGCTGTCCGCCGAGAATGTGGAGAACTTCCGTTGTGGAGGAATCCTCACCGGTGTGAGGACGGAGGCGGACCGGATCCTGCGCCAGCACGAGCCGTATAGAAGGCCATCTTCGTGATCGGCCACAAGAACGCCCTTGACGCTCCGCGTCGGCCTTTGACAGTTCATGACGGCGCACTCGACAACGTCAGCTCGACCGCCGCACAGTGAAGGGGCGCCGTCAGCCGAGACCGGCGCATCGCTCCGTAGCTCAGCCCGGAAGAGCAGCTCCCCCATAAGGAGTGGGTCGTAGGTTCGAATCCTGCCGGAGCGTCGAGGCGTCACCCCGACCGCGCACACTGGAGGTCCCCTCCCCGAAGGAGCCTCGCGCCGATGCGGAAGACACCGACGACCACGCACCCCGTCCTGAGCCACCTCGCGCTGCCTGACCTGGAGCCGGCAGACGCCGCCGACCTCGCCGAGCACGGAAGCTACGAGGCGCTCCGCCTCGACGGCGGCGACATCAGCGGCCGCACCCTGGCCGGAGCCACCTTCACCGAATGCGAGCTCATCGGGCTCACCGCGCACGGGACCAGCCTGCAATCGGCGCGGCTCATCGAGAGCCGGATCGAACGGCTGAACGCCCCCGTGCTGAACGCCTCGCGCTCGACGTGGCGCGAGGTCGAGCTGAGCGGCTCCCGGATCGGCGCACTCGACATCTACGACGCGGGCATCCATTCGACCCGCATCGCCGGCAGCAAGCTCGACTGGATCAACCTGCGCTCCTCGACGCTCGAGGACGTCCTGTTCGAGGACTGCACGATCGAGGAGCTCGACCTCACCGGCGTAACCGCCACCCGCGTCGCCTTCGTCAACTGCCGCGCCGGCAGCCTCGCCCTCGCCCACGCCCGCCTGCGCGACGTGGACCTACGCGGCCTGGAGATGGGCCCGATCAGCAACCTCGAGGGGATGGCCGGCGCGACGATCGATGACGCCCAGCTGACCGCGCTCGCCCCGGCCTTCGCGGCGCATCTCGGGGTGCGGGTCGAATAGCCGGCGGCCGGCGGCACGGGACCGGCCTCAACCGCCCAGACGATGCCTCAGCGCGGCGCGCACGCCCGGCCACTCCCCTGCCAGGATCGAGTAGACGACCGTGTGGCGAACCGTGCCGTCGGGCAGGATCCGATGCGCGCGCAAGATGCCCTCCTGCTGGGCGCCGAGCCGCTCCACTGCCCGGCGCGAGGCGTGGTTGAGGTGGTGGACGCGGAACTCGACGCGGAGACACCCGAGCGTGTCGAAGGCGTGTGTGAGCAGGAGCAGCTTCATCTCGGCGTTGACCCCGGTGCGGTGGGCGGAGGCCGCCAGGTAGGTGTTGCCGATCTCCAGGCCGCGGTCGGCCAGGGCCAGGTTCATGAAGGTGGTCAGTCCCAGCACCCGCCCGTCGGCCGGCCGTACCACCGCCCAGGCGAGGCGGCGGCCGGCGTCGACGTCCCCGCGCAGGGAGGCGACCGAGGCGTCGACCTCGGCGGGTGCGGGGATGTGCGGCGCATAGGGCAGGCGCCAGATCTCCCCGTCGGCCACCGCCGCGCGCAGGCCGTCCGCATGCTCCTCGGCGAGCGGCTCGAGCCGCACCCGCTCTCCGGTCAGCATGACCGGCTCCAGCGCGGCCAGCGGCGTGGTGGGCACCGGCCGGGTCGAGGATTCCCTCACCCGTGCTGCTCGATGGCCATCTCGTAGTACCGCAGCAGGTCGTCCGACGCGTTCTCCCACGAGAACTTCTCCGCCTCGGCGCGGGCGGCCTCGCGGATGGTTCCGCGAAGGCCCGGATCCGAGAGCCGGCTCAGCGCCGCGTCGAGGCTCTCCTCGTTCCCGGAGTCGAACAGCAGGCCGTTGACGCCGTCGGTGACCTGCTCCATCGTCGGCCCGGAGCGGGCGGCGACCACCGGCAGCCCCGAGGCCATCCCCTCGAGGATCACCAGCCCCAGGGTCTCGGTGACCGAGGGGAACACGAACGCGTCGGCGCTGGCGAAGGCCGAGGCGAGCTCCTCGCCCTCCATGAAGCCGGGGAACAGCGTCGAGGTGCCGGCGAAGAGGTTCTCCAGCTCGCTGCGGTAGGGCCCGTCGCCGATGATCGCGAGCGCCACGTCGTCCCGGCGCTCCATCATCGGCCGCAGCGTGTGGATCTCCTTCTCCGCGGCCAGACGGCCGACGAACACCAGCAGCTTCTTCTCCGGATGCCCCTGCGTGAGCCGCTCCCGCATCGCCCCGGAGGCGAAGCCGGGATGGAAGGTCCGGGTGTCCACACCGCGGCGCACCACGTGCAGGTTCGCCAGGCCCTTCTCGGCGAGCTCGGACCGCATCGACTCGGAGGTCGCCAGATTAATGTCGGCCAGGGCGTGGTTGCGCTTGATCTGCCACCACACGGCCGGCTTGCCCCAGGACCACGCCCGGTACAGATCCAGATAGCGCGGGATGTGCGTGTGGTAGCTGGCCACCAGCGGGATCCGCTGGCGATGGGCGGCGTAGGCCCCCGAGGAGGCCAGCAGGATCGGCTGGGCCGCGTGGACCACGTCCGGGTGGAAGCCACGGATGATGCCGTCCACGTTGGGGCTGGGCAGGGTGAACCGCCGGTGCTTGTAGAACGGCAGCGTCACCGGGCGGATGCCCACCACCCGGGCCCCGTGGTGCTTGGTGACCCCGAGGTCCGGGGCGACGACCATGACCTCGTGCCCGTGGTCGACGAACCGCTCGACGGCGTGGCGCAGGCGCGTGACCACGCCGTCGACGGACGGCAGGAACGTCTCCGTGACGATCGCGATCTTCACGGTCGCCGCGTCACTTCCAGGTCACGGTGGGCATGACCAGCTCGCGCTTGACCCGGTCGGTGTTGTTCTGGGCGACCTTGAGGACCTCGACGAGGTGCTCGTCGGTCAGCAGGTGGGGCTCCAGCCCCAGGTCCAGCAGGTTGGTGTTGGTCGCGTTGTAGTAGTGGTCGTACTTCTCCACGCGCGGGTTCTCGGTGGTCGCGAGGTTCGCCTCCAGGCCCAGGTCGCGGGCGACCTTCTGGACCTTCTCGGCCAGCTCCTTGACCGAGAACTGCTCGGTGAACTGGTTGTAGACGCGGAACTCGCCGCGGTCGGCCGGGTTCTCGCAGGCGATCTCGATGCAGCGCACGGTGTCCTGGATGTCCAGGTAGCCGCGGGTCTGGCTGCCGTTACCGTAGACGGTGAGGTCGTGGCCGATGGCCGCCTGGATGATGAAGCGGTTCAGGGCCGTGCCGAAGACCGCGTCGTAGTCGAAGCGGTTGACCAGGCGCGGGTCCAGGCGGGTCTCGTCGGTCTCCAGGCCGTAGACGACGCCCTGGTTCAGGTCCGTGGCGCGGATGCCCCAGATGCGGCAGGCGAACATGATGTTGTCGCTGTCGTGGACCTTGGTGAGGTGGTAGAACGAGCCGGGCTGCTTGGGGAAGGGCAGACGGTCCGTGCGGCCCTTGTGCTCGATCTCGATCCAGCCCTCCTCGATGTCGATGTTGGGCTGGCCGTACTCCCCCATCGTGCCGAGCTTGACGAGGTGGCAGTCCGGGGCGTGGTCCTTGATGGCCCACAGGACGTTCAGGGTGCCCTCGACGTTGTTGCGGTGGTTCTCGATCGCGTGCTCGCGGTCGATCATCGAGTACGGGGCGCTGCGGTGCTCGGCGAAGTGCACGAAGGACTCGGGCTGGATGTCCTCGAACAGGGAGGTCACCGCGTCGTAGTCGGTGAGGTCGGCGATCCGGACCGCGATGTCCTTGCCGGAGACCTCCTTCCAGGCCGCCACCCGCTCCTCGAGGGAGAGGATCGGGGTCATGGAGTTCGATCCCAGCTCCTCGTCGATCTCGCGACGCACCAGGTTGTCCACGATCGTGACGTCGTGACCCTTCTGCGACAGGTACAGGGCAGTGGGCCAGCCACAGAATCCGTCTCCACCGGCGACGACGATCTTCATCTCGAGAGTCCTCCAAAAGGTCCAGGTCCCGGCCTGCGGATGGGGTCCGCATCCGGATGGTGCAACAGCGAGTCGGCTCTAAACGTAGCCGAGGACGCAGGCCGCTCAAAGACGGCCGCCGCCCGCGGTGAACAGCCGGGGAACAGGCCGTGACGAACGCGTCCGACGACGGACCGGCGGCCCGATTCACCACGGCGGACGCCACTGTAGCGTCCCTGGCCGGGCAGTTCTGACGCGGGCCCCGCGGACGGCCGGAGACCTACCTCCCGGTCGCCCTCGCTCGCCGCGGGTCAGCCGCGCGAGTCACCCCGCGCGAGCCAACGCCGCGAGTCACCCGCGCGCGATCCGCAGCGTCTTGATCTCGAAGGGGCGGAAGGCCAGCTCCACGCTGCCGTCCTCACCGCGCGTCAGCGCCGAGCGGACAGCGGGGGCGTCCTCGCCGAAGGGCTGCTCGAGCAGGTCGACGACCGAGACGGCCGTCCCGAGCGCCCCGTCCAGCCTCACCGTCGCCGACGCACGGGCGCCCTCGGACTCGTACAGCCGCACCACGAGATCACCGGAACGGTCCTCGGCCAGCTTCACCGTCTCCATCAGCACGCTCGGGGAATCGACGGCGACCAGCGGCGCGGCGGCGGCCGGCGCACCGGCGCCGCCGAGGAAGCGCTCGGGCAGGTTGATCCGGTACCCCTCCTCGATGGCCTCGCGGATCCCCGCCCCGGGCCGCACCGCGACCCGCAGCGTGTACGTCCCGTGGTCGGCGCCGGGGTCGGGGTACTCCGGGGCGCGCACCAGGGTGAGCCGGGTCGTGGTGGTGGTCCCGCCGTCGTCCTCGCGCACGGTGCGCAGCACGTCGTGGCCGTAGGTGGAGTCGTTGGCGATGGCCACCCCGTAGTCGCCCTCGGCGAGGTGGACCCAGCGGTGGGCGCAGGTCTCGAAGCGGGCGAAGTCCCAGCTGGTGTTCACGGGGATGGGCCGGTCGAGGTGGCCGAACTGGATCTCGCTGCTGAGGTGGGCGGCGCGCACGTCGAGGGGGAAGGCGAGTTTGAGGGCCTTCTTGCGCTCGCGCCAGTCGATGTCGTGGATGATCTCCAGCGACTCGTCGTCCGGGCGCAGCCGGTAGGTCTTGACGATGGTGGACCCGGCGCCGGTGACGCCGGAGGTCTCGGCCCCGTCGGCCAGCGCGGTGGTGTAGGTGAAGGAGACCCGCACGCCGGCGTCGGCCTCGCTGACCTCGACGTCGGTGGGGGTCTCGAGGTCCCGCACCACGTGGCGGTAGAACTCGTCGATGTCCCAGGCGTCCCAGGCGTTGGGGGTGTCGCGGTGCAGCTGCAGCAGCGCGCCGCGGCTGCCGGGGGCGATGGCCTCGCGGCCGCTCGCGCGGTCCACCAGCGAGGAGATCGCCCCGGAGGGATCCAGCACCGCGCGCACCGAGGCGTTCTCGATGGTGATGGTCCCGCCCTCGCGGATGACGACCACCGCTTCCTGGCCGTTGCTGACCGTCCCGGCGGAGTAGGCGGGAACGCCGCGGCGGGCGACGGGCGCAGTGTTCAGCAGCGTCCGGGAGGGGCAGCCGCCCTCCGCATCGGGTCCGTCAGCGGGCGTCTCGGGCCCTGTGCCCTTCGCGTCGCTCTCCGCGTCCCCGGCGCCGAGTGCGGACAGCGACTGCTCGATGATCCGTTCAGCGCGCTCGGCGATCCGGGCGTGCTGCTGCTCCGCCTCGCGGTGAACCCACGCGATCGAGGAGCCGGGGAGGATGTCGTGGAACTGGTTCAGCAGCGTGTCGTGCCACAGCGCCTCGAGCTCGTCGTACGGGTAGTCGTACCCGGCGCGGATCGCGGCGAGGGAGGCCAGGAACTCGGCCTCGTGCAGCACGTGCTCGCTGCGGCGGTTGCCCTGCTTGGTGCCCAGCTGCGCGGAGTAGGTGCCGCGGTGCAGCTCGAGGTAGAGCTCCCCGTTCCACACCGGGGCGTCGGGGTACTCCTCCCTCGCGCGCTCGAAGAAGTCCTCGGCGGTGCCGAACTCGACGCGCGGGGAGCCCTCGAGGTCGGAGGCCCGGCGGCCGGCGGCCAGCATCTCGCGGGTGGGTCCGCCGCCCCCGTCGCCGTGGCCGAACAGGTCCATCCCGATGCTCGCGCGGCCCTTCTCCTTGAAGTTCCGCTCGAAGTAGGCAAGCTCGGCGCCGCTGAGGTCGCCGTTGTAGGTGTCGGCCGGCGGGAAGTGGGTGAAGACGCTGGTGCCGTCCAGGCCCTCCCAGCGGAAGGTGTGGTGGGGGAAGGTGTTGGTCTGGTTCCAGCTGACCTTCTGGGTCAGGAAGAACTCCTGGCCGGCGAGCGCGGCGATCTGCGGCAGCGCGGCGGAGTAGCCGAAGGAGTCCGGCAGCCACGTCTCCCGCGTCTCGACCCCGAAGTTCTCCCGGAAGAACCGCTTGCCGGCGATGAACTGGCGGGCCATGGCCTCGGAGCCGGGCATGTTGGTGTCCGACTCGACCCACATGCCGCCGACGGGCACGAAGCGCCCCTCGGCGACGTGCTCGGTGATCCGGGCGAACAGCTCGGGGTAGCGGTCCTTCAGCCACTGGTACTGCTGGGCGGAGGAAGCGGAGAAGGTGAGGTCCGGGTCCTGCTCGAGCAGCGTGGCGACGTTGGAGAAGGTGCGGGCGACCTTGCGGACGGTCTCGCGCACGGGCCACAGCCAGGCGGAGTCGATGTGGGCGTGGCCGGTGGCCAGCACGGTCAGCGCCGAGGAGCCGGCCGGTCGCTGCAGCGCGGGGCTCAGCACGTCCCGGGCGGCCTCGGCGGTGCCGGGCAGGTCGTCCGGGTCGACGATGTCGCAGGCGGCCTCGAGGGCGCGCAGGATCTCGTGGCGGCGCTGGCTGGTCTCCGGCAGCTCGGCCATCAGCCCGCTGAGGGCGCGGACGTCCTCGACGAGCTCCCAGATCCGGGTGTCGCGGCGGGCGAGGTGGAGCTGGGAGATCGAGTACAGCTCCTCCTCGGGGATGGTCGCGAGGTCACCGAGCGGGGTGGGGGCGAACGACCATCCGCCCGAGACGGTGGGATTCGCGGCGCACTCGAGGTAGAGGTCGACCTCCTGGCCGGCGGCCAGGGGCAGGTACCGGTTGAAGGGGTTGATGGCCTTCAGCGGGACCCCGTCGGGGGTGAAGGCGAGCGCCTCGGCCTGGAATCCGGGCATGCCGGTGAAGGCGAGGTCGACGAGGAGCTCGGGCGCGGAGGCGTCGTCGTCGGCCCACTCCGCGGGGACGGTGCCGGTGATGTGCAGCCAGGTGGTCGACCAGGGACGGCCCAGCGGCGCGCCGATCTCGATCGGCGCGTAGGGCGAGTCCTCCGCCGCATCCGCGCCGATGGCCTCGTGCGGGGGCACCGGCTCGCCGGGGAGGCGGTGGGCGGTGATCCGGACCGGGGCGGTCTCCTGGTAGATGCCGGGAACGAGGTGGTCGCGGGTGACGCGGCGGATCCTGGCCTCGGTGAGTTCCCTGTCGTCGAACATGAAGGTGCTCCTCAGGGCGCGCTCGGCGCCAGCTGATGGGGCCGGGCGGTGCCGGCAGACGGGTTCGCGGGGCGGCGGGCCGAGCCGCCGCCGATGGCCGAGCTTAGCGACCGCATGAGCCGTGCGTCACGTCCGCGGGCTCAGGCTCGCCGGGCGTGGGCGGCCAGGACGGCGTCGGCCAGGCGCGGCATCACCTCGCGGTGGGCGTCGCAGAAGTCGTGGGAGGTGCCGACCACGAGGGCGAGATCGGCCGCATGGTCCACCCAGAACGCGGTGCCCCGCATCCCGAAGTGCCCGACGGTCTCCTCGCTGTTGGCGGTCCCCGTCCAGTGCGGCGACTTGGCCCCGCGCACCTCGAACCCCAGCCCGAAGGGGTTCGGGCTCTGCTTGCCGAAGCCCGGCATGATGCCCACCAGCTCCGGGAACGACGGGGTGGTCGCGGCGGTGAACCACTCCGGCTCCAGCAGCGTCGGGCGCAGCACCTCCGCGGCGAAGCGCGCCAGGTCGCTCAGGGGGCCGCGGGCGCCGACGGAGGCCGAGCCGCCCCATTCCAGGCGGCTCATCCCCAGCGGGCGCGCGACCTTCTCCCCCACCCAGTCCCCGAAGTCACAGCCCGTGGCTCGCTCGATGTGGCGGGCGGCCTCGTCGATGCCGAAGTTGGAGTAGTGGCGACGTTGCCCGGGCGCCTGCAGCGTCCCGTCGGACTCGTAGAAGTACCCGGAGGCGTGGGCCAGCAGGTGGCGCAGCGTCGCGCCGGGCGGGCCCACCTCGTCGTCGAGGCCGACGTACCCCTCCTGCAGCGCGATCGCGCTCGCGTACCCGGTGAGGGTCTTGGTCACCGAGCGCCAGCGGCGCGGCAGGTCGAGGTCGCCGCGCTGCTCACGCACCCCGTCGGGCCCGAGCACGATCGCGGCGGCCTCGAAGCCGAAGTCCTCCAGCAGATCGAGGGCGCTCATCGCGCGGAGTCGCCGAAGCGGGCGAGGATCTCGTCGCTGAGGCCGGGCCAGATCTCCACGTGCCGGGAGCCGAAGGGCTCGGCGCCGAGGAAGGCGGCGGCCAGGGAGCGCGTCGGGTCGACCCACAGGAAGGAGCCGGACTGGCCGAAGTGCCCGAAGGTCTCGGGGGCGGCGGCGGTGCCGGTCCAGTGCGGATCCTTGCCGTCCCGGATCTCGAACCCCAGGCCCCAGTCGTTGGGCTTCTGGCGCCCGTAGCCGGGCAGGATGCCGGCCAGCCCCGGGAACTGGACGGCGCTCGCCTCGCGCCACAGCTCCCGCGAGATCAGGGTGGGCTCGAGCAGCTCCCGGCCGACGGCCAGCAGGTCCCGGATGCTGCCGCGGTATCCGGCCGCCGGGGAGCCGGTGACCTCGACGTCGCGCAGTGAGAGCCCCTGGACGACGGTCTGCTCCATCCAGTCCTCGTACTCGTACCCGGTGGACTGCTCGACGTGGGCGGCGAGGACCTCGAAGCCGGTGTTGGAGTAGATGCGGCGGGTGCCGGGCGCGGCGACCGTCGACTCCCCGTCGAAGGCGTAGCCGGCGGTGTGCGCCAGCAGGTGGCGGACGGTGGCGCCCTCGGGTCCCGCGGGCTCGTCGAGGTCCACGAGCCCGCGCTCGACGGCGACCAGCACGCCGAGCGCGGCGAGCGGCTTGGAGACGCTGGCCAGATCCCACACCCGCTCGACATCGCCCTGGGTGTGCACGGTGGCGCCGGCGTCGGTGACGCCGAGGGCGTGCTCGAAATCGGCGTCGACCGGGATCTCGGGCCGGCGGGCCTGGCCGGACCGGTCAGGCCGGCGGGGCTGGTCGGGCGGGGGCTGGCTCGCGGTCTCCACGCCTCAAATATGGCACGGGGGCCCGTCCGCCGCGGGCCCGACGGACCGGCCCGCGCTGCTGACCCACTGGAAACCAGGTGCCGACCTGCGGCGTCACAGAACCCTCACAAGAATCTCGGAGACCAGTCGACTTTTCCCCTTGTTTGCACTTCCTTGACCCGTGCAGGATGAAGCCCACATCTCGTACAGGTGCCCAGAAAATCAGTCCGTCAGGGGAGAACAGAGGGGAAGAGATCATGTCGATCATCACCAGAAGCAGTGCACGAGCAAGCGGCCCGGCCGCGCCCGGCCGTTCCAGGACACCGACCCGCCGCACCCTGCTGCTCGGGGTGGGCACGCTGGGCGCCGGGCTCGCCGTGGGCGCCGGCCCCGCCGCCGCGGCCCCGACGCTGCGCAAGGGGGACCGCAGCTCGGACGTGACGGCCCTGCAGGAGGACCTGACTTCGCTGAACTACTGGTGCGGCGAGGCCGACGGCAGCTTCGGGCACATCACCGAGCAGGCCGTGTTCGCCCTGCAGAAGGCGGGAGGCCTGGCCACGGACGGCGTCGTCGGCCCGGACACGTACGGCGCGATCGCGGACGGCGTCCAGCCGAGCCGGGAGCAGACCGAGGGGTACAGCTTCGAGGTCGATCTCAGCACGCAGCTGATCACCGCCACCTGGGACAGCGACCTGCGGTACATCCTGAACACCTCCACCGGCAGCGGCGAGGAGTACTACTCCGACGGGCGCTGGAAGACGGCGACCACGCCGGAGGGCGACTTTGAGATGTACTCCTTCTACCCCGACGGCTGGCAGTCCGGCTCGCTGGGGGACCTGTACCGCCCCGGGTACTACGACCGCGGCTGGGCCATCCACGGATCCACGTCGATCCCGACCTACCCGGCCTCCCACGGCTGCTGCCGCATCTCCACCGCCGCCACCGACATGCTGTGGTCGCGCGGCTGGATGGTCGAGGGCCGTCGCGTCCACGTCCACGCCTGACCTGCCCGCCGGGAGTCCTTTACGGTTCCTGCACGAATCCCTTGCTGCCCCACCGCTCCGTCGGCGGGTCGATGACCTGGCCACGCGCTACGATCGGGAGGGCGAACAGCCCCGTCGGCCGGCGGGGTGCAGGGACAGCGACAGCGAAGGACCACCGTGGGGATCTTGGATCGGATCGAGCGCGGCCTCGACCGCGGCGTGACGAGCGTGTTCTCGCCGGGGCGCGGGCAGCTGAAACCCCTCGACCTCGCGCAGGGGCTCAAGCGCGAGTGCGACGACCAGATCCAGGTGCTCGACCGCACCCGGACCCTGGCGCCGAACGTGTACACGATCTATCTCCATTCCCAGGACTTCGACCGCTTCGCCTCCTGGCAGGACACCCTGATCGACGAGCTGCAGCGACTGCTCATGGAGCACGCCGAGAAGCAGCGCTACATGTTCGCCGGCGGCGTCGTGGTGGGCCTGGAGCGCGACGACGAGGTCCGCCCCGGCCGTTTCGAGACCGAGTCCCGCACCGAGCGCGGCAGCGTGGCCCCCGCCACCGGCGCCGCCCGCTCCGGGGCAGGATCCAGCCCCATCGTCGAGATCGACGGCCAGCAGTACCTGCTGACGGGGCCGGTGACGGTGATCGGCCGCGGCGGCGACGCGGACATCATCCTCGAGGACACCGGGGTCTCCCGCCATCACCTGGAGCTGCGCACCGACGGCGAGGGCGCGCTGGTGGCGACCGACCTCGGCTCGACCAACGGCACCTTCGTCGACGGCGAGCGGATCCGCACGCCGGTCACCCTGCAGGACCGTTCGCTGATCAAGATCGGCCGCACCCGCCTGACCGTGCTGCTCCCGGCCGCCGGCCCGGTCAGCTGGTGACCGGGTGACGATCACATGAGCGAACTGACCCTCGTCGCCCTCCGCCTGGGCTTCGTCCTGGCGCTGTGGGTGTTCGTGATCATCGCGGTGCTGGTGCTGCGCAACGACCTGTTCGGGACCACGGTCGTGACCCGCTCCAGCCGCGATCCGCGCCGTGAGCAGCGCCCTGCCTCCACCGCTCCCGGCGGGAACTCCTCGCGGTCCGACGCCGACCCGTCCGCGCTGCGCACCGACCCGGAGGTCACGGCCACCGCGATGGTCGTCACCGCCGGTCCCCTGCGCGGGACCTCGCTCACGCTGGGTTCCACCCCGATCCTGATCGGACGTGCCCCCGAGTGCACCCTCGTGCTCGATGACGACTACGCCTCGAACCGCCACGCCCGCGTCTTCCAGCGCGAGGGCGAGTGGATGGTGGAGGATCTGGGCTCCACCAACGGCACCCTGGTCTCCGGCCGGCGCATCGAAGGATCCGTACCGTTCAGGCCCGGTGCTCAGGTGCGGATCGGCCGCACCGAGATCGAGCTGAGACGAGGTCCGCGATGAGCATCGCCCTGCGGTACGCCGCCCGCTCCGACGTCGGCCTCGTGCGGTCCAACAACCAGGACTCCGGCTACGCGGGCAGTCACCTGCTGGTGGTCGCTGACGGCATGGGCGGCCACGCCGGCGGCGACGTCGCCTCCTCCGTCGCCATCGGGCGGCTGGCCGGGCTCGACTCGGACACGCCCGCCTCGGACATCGTCGCGACCCTCGAGGAGTCCGTGCTCGATGCCAACCAGGAGATCCTGCGCCGGGCGCGCGACGAGCCGCAGCTGCGGGGCCTGGGCACCACCATCACCGCCCTGCTGCGCGCCGAGGGCAAGTTCGCCCTCGCCCACATCGGCGACTCCCGCGCCTACCTGCTGCGCGAGGAGGAGACCACCCAGGTCACCAAGGACCACACCTTCGTCCAGCGCCTGCTGGACGAAGGCCGGCTGACCGAGGAGGAGGCCGAGCGCCATCCTCAGCGCTCGGTGCTGATGCGCGTGCTCGGCGACGTCGACGCCGACCCCGAGCTGGATCTGTCGCTGCGCCCGGCCCATCCGGGCGACCGCTGGATGCTGTGCTCGGACGGCCTGTCGGGCCTGGTCTCGCTGGACACGATCGACGCCACCCTCAAGGAGTTCGCCGATCCCGGCGAGTGCGCCGACGAGCTGGTCCAGCTGGCCCTGAAGGGCGGCGGCCCCGACAACATCACCTGCATCGTCGCCGACGTCATCGATCTCGACGAGCTGCCCCGCGGCGAGGAGGCCCCGTCCTCCGCCCCGCAGATCGTGGGCTCGGCGGCGCGCAACCGCAATCAGCCCACCGCCGCCTCCGGCCCCGCCGCGAAGGCGGCCGCACTGACCCGCGAGGAGCCGGAGGTCCCCTACGAGGACGAGGACTTCTCCGAGGACGAGCCGCCGCGGCGCAGCCCCTGGCCCGCGCTGGTGGCGATGGTGCTGCTGGTCGCGCTGCTGGGCGGCGTGCTGTGGGCGGGGTACGCCTGGTCCCAGCGGCAGTACTACGTGGGCACCGACGGCACCGACGTGGTCCTCTACCAGGGCCTGTCCCAGGATCTCGGCCCGATCTCGATGTCCGACCCGGTCGAGGTCACCGACGTGGCCCTGGACGATCTTCCCGAGGCGACCCGTCAGCAGGTCGAGAACACGATCTCGGCGAGCGACCGGGACTCGGCCGAGGCGATCATCGACCGCCTCGAGCAGGTCGCCGCCGCGAACCGGCCGCCTCCCAGCTCTCCCGCCCCCTCCGACGGTGGAGGCCCCTCCGACGGCGGAGGGATCGGCGGGAGCACCGGCGACGGCGCGAGCCCCGGCCCGGGTGAGGAGACCTAGTGGCCACCATCGTGTCCTACACCGCTCGCCCGCGCCGGCTGACCCAGGCCGCGCTGCTGGCGTTCGCGGTCGTGATCGGCCTGGGCGCCTACGCCCTGGTGGGTCTGGGGCGCTACGAGGAGCTGCCGGCGAACATGCCGCAGTACGCCATCGGCGCCGTGGTGCTCGCCGGGGCGCTGCAGATCGCGGTCATGTGGCGCGCACCGTACGCGGACCCGGTGATCCTGCCCGTGGTGGTGCTGCTGAACCTGCTGGGCATCGCGGTGATCGAGAGCGTCCACGCCGCCCATGAGATCTACTCGGTGCGCTCTTCCGGCAGTGCCGACCGGCAGATGCTGTGGGCCGCCATCGGGGTGATGCTGTGCGTGGGCGTGCTGGTGCTCCTGCGCGATCACCGCCACCTGCGCCGCTACTCGTGGATCTCCGCGGTCACCGGTGCGGTGCTGCTGCTGCTGCCCCTGCTGCCGGTGATCGGCTCCGCGCGCTACGGCTCCCAGATCTGGATCTCGATCGGCAGCTACAGCTTCCAGCCTGCCGAGCTGGCCAAGATCGCCTTCGCGATCTTCTTCGCCGGCTACCTGGTCTCCCGCCGCGACACCCTCGCCCTGGCCGGGCCCAAGGTGCTCGGCATCCACCTGCCCCGCTGGTCCGACTTCGGCCCGATCCTGGTGGCCTGGGGTTTCGCGATGGCGGTGCTCGTGTTCCAGACCGACCTGGGCACCTCGCTGATGTTCTTCGGCCTGTTCGTGGTGATGCTGTACGTGGCCACGGACCGCCTGAGCTGGCTGGTGATCGGGGCCGTGCTGTTCCTGCCGCCGGCCATCTTCGCGGCCACCCAGATGGGCCACGTCAAGACGCGCATCACCTGCTGGCTGGACCCGCTCTCCAGCGCGAACTTCAGCACCTGCGAGCAGATCGGTCAGGGCCTGTTCGGGCTCGCCAACGGCGGGATCACCGGCGCCGGCCTGGGTGAGGGACGGCCCGACGTGGTGCCCTTCGCCGAGTCCGACTTCATCTTCGCCTCCTTCGCGGAGGAGCTGGGGCTGGTCGGCGCCTTCGCCCTGCTGCTGCTGTACCTGCTGCTGGTCCAGCGCGCCGTGCGCGCCGCCGTCGGCATCTCCGACGGGTTCGGGACCCTGCTGGCCGGCGGTCTCGGCTTCGTCCTCGCCCTGCAGGTGTTCGTCGTCGTCGGCGGCCTCACCCGGGTGATCCCCCTGACCGGCCTCACGTTGCCGTTCCTGGCCGCCGGCGGCAGCTCGCTGGTGTGCAACTGGATCGTCGCGGGCATCCTGGTGCGGCTCTCGGACGCCGCCCGCCGGCCCGCCGCCCGCAACGTGCCCGGGGCGAACGGCAGCGGCGGCGAGACCGCACGGCCGGTCCCGCACGGCACCGGCGGGGAGGTGATGGCGTGAACAGGCCCCTGCGCCATGTGTGGCTGGTGATCAGCGTGCTGTTCGTGCTGCTGTTCACCTCCACCACCTATTTCCAGGTCGTCGCCCAGGACCGGCTGAACGCCCACGGCGAGAACGACCGCACCCGCTACAACGAGTACGGCCGCCACCGCGGCCCGATCGTGGTCGACGGCGAGGTGATCGCGAGCTCGCAGGAGTCCGGGGACACCTACGGGTACCTGCGCGGCTACGACCCCGGAGCCATGTACGCCCCGGTCACGGGCTACTACTCGGTGGTCTACGGCTTCTCCGGCATCGAGCGGGCCCTGAACGACACGCTGTCCGGTGAGGCCGATGCGCTGTTCTACCACCGCATCTCCGACATCCTCTCGGGCAAGCAGGGCCGGGGGGCGACGGTCGAGCTGACGCTGGACTCCGGCGCCCAGGAGGCCGCGTGGGAGGCGCTGGACGGCCGCCGCGGCTCCGTGGTCGCGCTGGACCCGGAGACCGGGGCGATCCTGGCCATGGTCTCCTCCCCCAGCTACGACCCCAACCGACTGGCCTCCCACGACATCGGGGCGGTCCAGGACGCGTGGACGGAGCTGAACGAGGATCCCCAGCGCCCGCTGACCAACCGCGCCATCGGCGGGGACCTCTACCCGCCCGGCTCGGCGTTCAAGCTCGTCGTCGCCGCGGCCGCCCTCGAATCCGGCACGGCCACCGCGGACTCGGTGATCCCGGGGCCGGGGACGTACCAGCTGCCGAACTCGTCGTCGGTGATGAACAACCATGCCGGCGGCGGCACCGAGCCCTGCGGGCCCGGTGAAGAGTCCACCCTGGCCGACGCCCTGCGCCAGTCCTGCAACACCTCCTTCGCGCTGCTCGGGCAGAAGGTCGGCGAGGACCAGCTGCGAAGCACCGCCGAGGAGTTCGGCTTCGGTCAGCGCCTGGAGATCCCGCTGTCGGTCACGCCGTCCTCGATCGGCACCGATCTCGATCCCGCCCAGCTCGCCACCACGTCGATCGGGCAGTTCGAGACCCGGGTGACGCCGCTGCAGATGGCCATGGTCGCCGGCACCTTCGCCAACGACGGGGTGGTGATGCAGCCCCAGCTGGTCCAGGCCGTGCGCACCAGCGACCTCTCCACGGTGGCCGAGCTGACCCCGGACGAGCTCGGCCAGCCGGTCAGCGCCGCCAACGCCGCCCAGATGCGCCAGATGATGGTCGGGGTCGTCGAGGACGGGACCGGGACGGCCGCGGCCGTCGACGGCGTGGAGGTCGGCGGCAAGACCGGCACCGCGCAGTGGGGCCAGGACCGCGCGGCCCACTCCTGGTTCGTGGGCTACGGGCAGACCGACGAGCAGAAGGTGGCGCTCTCGGTCGTGGTCGAGGAGGGCGGATACGGGTCGCAGACGGCGGCACCGATCGCCCAGGACGTGATGGAGGCGGTGATCGATCCATGAGGACCGAACCAGGACTCGTGCTCGAAGGGCGCTACGAGCTGACCTCGCTCATCGCCACCGGCGGCATGGGACAGGTCTGGAAGGGCCAGGACCAGGAGCTCGATCGCAAGGTGGCCGTCAAGGTGCTGCGCGAGGAGTACGCCGGGGACGAGGGCTTCCTCAAGCGCTTCCGCGCCGAGGCCCGCCACACCGCCGCCCTCTCGCACGACGCGATCGCCGCCCTGTACGACTACGGCGAGCTGGACGGGCGCGCCTACATCGTCATGGAGCTCTGCCCCGGCCGGCCGCTGTCGGACATCATCGAGGAGAACCCCGGCGGGCTGCCCGAGAAGCGGGTCATCTCGATCCTCATCGAGCTCGCCCGCGCGCTGGATGCCGCCCACTCCAAGGGGGTCGTCCACCGCGACGTGAAGCCGGAGAACGTGCTGGTCGACGAGGACAACGGCTGGTCGATGAAGATCACCGACTTCGGGATCGCCCGCAGCAAGGACCAGGCCCGGCTGACCAAGACCGGCCTTGTGATGGGCACCGCCCAGTACCTCTCCCCCGAGCAGGCGATGGGCAAGCAGGCCACCTCCCTCTCGGACATCTACGCCCTGGGGATCGTGGCCTACGAGATGCTCGCCGGCCACCGGCCCTTCACCGGCTCCAGCCAGGTCGAGATCGCCATGGCCCAGGTCAAGCAGCAGCCCCCGGAGCTGCCCGAGTCGATCAACGAGGACCTGCGGCGCCTGGTGATGATGACGCTGGCCAAGGCCCCGGCCAACCGCCCCCGTTCGGCGGCGGCGGTGGCCCGGATCCTGGAGGCCATCCAGCGCGGCGTGGAGCCGCGCTTCACCACCGGCGCGATCCCGGTCACCCGGGTCGAGGACCACGACTGGACCGGTGAGAACGCCGTGCGCGGCGAGAGCGGCACCGGGGAGCGTCCGCGCACCGGGCCGGGCGCCTCGCCGACGGGGACCCGGACCGCCGCGATGCCGCTGCCGCTGTCGGGCCGGGGCCGAGGGGTCCGGCACCGCTCCGGCGCGTCGGCGACCTCGGCGCGCTCTGCTGCGTCGGCCGGTTCCGCTGCGTCGGCTGTCTCTGCCGGGTCCGCGCGCTCCGCGGCGTCCCCGTCGCCGGCGCCGCGCACCTCGTCGCGGGAGCGGACCGCAGACCGGTCGTCCCGGGACGGGACGCCGGGCGGGGTGGACACCGCCGCCTCGGCCCGGACCGTGCGGGGCACCTCGACGGGCCGACGGATCGGGCCACTGTCCCTGCCCGGGCTGATCCTGGTGATCCTCGTGGTGGTGGTCATCGCGGTCGCGGTCGCCGGAGGAATGGGATGGTTGCCCCTGGGCGCGACGGGGCTCGGCCCCGTCGACCAGTTCGACCGGTTCGACCAGGTCGGGCCCGGGGAGACGGTGTCAGCACGTACGATGAACGGATCGGTCGGTGTCGGCCACGGCACGAGGACAGGTGTGGAGTGAGCGAAGAGAACGTGGTCCTGGGAGGCCGCTACGTGCTGGGGCGCATCCTCGGGACAGGCGGCATGGCCGAGGTGTTCCTGGCGGAGGACACCCGCCTGCACCGCACGGTCGCCGTCAAGGTGCTGCGCTCCGATCTGGCCCGGGATTCCAATTTTCAGGAGAGGTTCCGCCGTGAGGCGCACAGCGCCGCCTCGCTGAACCATCCCTCGATCGTCGCCGTGTACGACACCGGCGAGGAGCACCAGAGCACGGTCACCGGCGCCGACGTCACCATCCCCTACATCGTGATGGAGTACGTCCACGGCACCACGCTGCGCGAGCACGTCGACCCCCCGATGGACGCCCATCAGGCCGGGGAGGTCATGGCCGCGCTGCTCAGCGCCCTGGAGTACTCGCACCGGGCCGGGATCGTCCACCGCGACATCAAGCCGGGCAACGTGATGATCACCGACTCGGGCGCGGTCAAGGTCATGGACTTCGGCATCGCCCGCGCGGTCGCCGACGCCACCAGCGCGATGACGGCCACCCAGGCCGTGATGGGCACCGCCCAGTACCTCTCGCCGGAGCAGGCCCGCGGCCAGCTGGTCGATGCCCGCTCGGACATCTACTCCGCCGCGTGCGTGATGTACGAGATGCTCACCGGGCGCCCGCCGTTCACCGGCGACACCCCGGTCTCCATCGCCTACCAGCACGTGCGCGAGGAGCCTCAGCCCCCGTCGGCCTACAACCCCGCGATCACGCCCGCGCTGGATGCCGTGATCCTCACGGGCCTGGCCAAGGACCGCGAGAAGCGCTACCCCAGCGCCGTCGCGTTCTCCCGCGACATCGCCGCCGCCGTCTCCGGCCGCACCCCGGCACTGGTCGCCGGGGCCGTCCCGGCAGGGTCCGACGCCGAGGCAACCACCGTGCTGGGCCCGGTCGGCGACGCCACCGAGGCCCTGCCGGCGATGAGCGCTGCCGGCGCGGCCGCCGGGGCGGGAGCGGCCACGACCACGCGGGCCGCGGACTGGAGCAGCGGCGCGCCCGCTGAGCCCACCGGTCTCACTCCCCACTCCCCCGCGGAGGTCGAGGAGGAGCCGAAGCGCAAGCGCCCCTGGTGGCTGATCATCCTGGTCCTGCTCGCCGTCCTCGCCCTGATCGCCGCCGCGCTGGTCTACTTCAATCCGTTCGGACCCTCCGAGCCGGAGACGGTGGCGGTGCCGGCCGTGGCCGGGGAGACCGAGGACGAGGCCCGCACGATCCTCGACGAGGCCGGGCTCGAGGCCGAGTTCAGCCAGGTCGCCTCCCAGGACGTGGAGGCCGGGACCGTCATCGAGACCGATCCGCCGGAGGGCGAGGAGGTCGAGGTCGGCTCCACCGTGGCGGTGACCGTCTCCGCCGGTCCGGAGGCGGTGGAGGTCCCCGACGTCACGGACATGAGCCGCGAGGAGGCCGAACAGGCCCTCGAGGACGCCGGGCTCGACTCCGAGGTCGCCGGCGAGGAGGATGCGGCGAAGGAGCGCGGCACCGTGCTGCGGTCCGATCCGCAGGGCGGCACCAGCACCGAGCGCGGCACCGTGGTGCAGCTGACCGTCGCCTCGGGCGACGTCGAGATCCCCAACGTCGAGGGCGTCGCCCTGGAGCAGGCCCAGGAGTCCCTGGAGGCGCGCGGCTTCGAGGTCGCCTCCTCCGAGCGGGAGGACGCCGAGGCGGACCCGGGCACGGTGCTCACCCAGACGCCCACCGCCGAGAGCGGGACCGCGCCGTACGGCTCCCGGGTCGACCTGGTGGTGGCCGCGGCGCCCGGCCCCGTGGCGGTTCCCAACGTCACCGGCCGCACGCTCGAGGAAGCCCAGCAGGTGCTCGGCGATGAGGGCTTCGGCACCGTCACGGAGCGGGAGAACTCCGACAGCGTGGAGGAGGGACGGGTGATCCGCACCGACCCCGAGGCCAACGAGGACGCCGAGCGCGGCTCGACCGTGACCATCGTGGTCTCCGACGGGCCGGAGGCCACGCCCTCGCCGACCCCCAGCGACTCACCGAGCCCGTCGCCCAGCGACACCCCGAGCGAGACGCCCAGCGAGACGCCGAGCGAGACGCCGAGTGAGGAGACCGGCGGCGGGAACGGCAACGGTGGCGGCAACGGCAACGGTGGCGGCAACGGCAATGGCGGCGGCGGAAACGGCGGCGGCAACGTCGACGAGGCCGTCGGAGGAGGAAACGGTGGCGACTGATACCTCTCCGGCTCGCGTGCTGGTCATCGACAACTACGACAGCTTCGTCTACACGATCGTCGGGTACCTCCAGCAGATGGGCGCCCGGACCGTCGTGGTGCGCAACGACGAGGTCCCCGCCGACGAGGCGGGCGCCGTCGACCTCACCGGATTCGACGGGGTGCTCATCTCCCCCGGTCCCGGCAACCCGACCACGGCCGGCCGCACCCTCGAGGTGATCGGCGCCTGCGCCGAGGGATCCGTGCCGATGCTCGGAGTCTGCCTGGGCCATCAGGCGCTGGGTCAGTACTTCGGGGCCACCGTCGGCCATGCCCCGCAGCTCATGCACGGGCGCACCAGCGACCTCACCCATGAGGGGCGCAGCGTCTTCGCCGGGGCCCCGTCGCCGATGACGGCGACCCGCTATCACTCGCTGACCGTCGTGCCCGAGACGATCCCCGAGGTCCTCGAGATCACCGCCCGCACCGCCGATGGCATGGTGATGGGCCTGGTCCACCGCGAGCTCCCGCTGCACGGCGTCCAGTTCCACCCCGAGTCCGTGCTCACCGAGAACGGGCACCTGATGCTGGCGCGGTTCCTCGAGCTGTGCGACGGCATCGACGCCGCCGAGCGCTCCGCGGGGCTGAAGCCCCTCATGACCGCCGGCTGAGCACGCGGCGGCACGGGTCAGACGGCCGGCGCACCGGTCTGGCCGGGGGCTCCGCGGGAGCCGACGAGTCCGTCGTTCAGCGGCACGTAGGGCGCGATCGCGGGGAAGACCCACCCGAACAGGGCCACCACGATCGCAGCCAGCAGCAGCACGGTGATCACGATGCGCGCCCAGCGGGGGCCGGGCAGGTGCCGGAACAGCCAGGCGTACATCAGCTCTCCTCCTCGCGCGCCACGGGGAGGGTGACGGCCGCCGCGGTCGCGTCCTCCTCGTCACTCCCGTCGGTCGCTCTCTCCGCTGCGCCGGCCCCGTCGGACGCCCCGCCCTGCGCGGCGAGGGCCTCCGGGATCCCGTCGGCACGGTCGGTCCAGTACGCGAACTCGGCGTGGACGATGTAGCGCTCGCGCGCCGAGTACATCGGGTGGCAGGCCGTCAGGGTCAGCATCCGCTCGGTGGGCTCGGCCTCGGGATCCGCCGGGTTCGGGGCGATCACCTCGACGTCCTGGGGCATCACGATCAGCGACTCGGTGACCTCGTAGACGTAGAACGCCTCGGCGGTCTCGACGACGATCGGATCGCCCGCCTCGAGCCGGGCGATGTCCTCGAACGGTCGACCGTAGGTGTTGCGGTGCCCGGCCACGGAGAAGTTCCCGACCTGGCCGGGCAGTGCGGTCTCGGGATAGTGGCCCACGCCCTTGACGTTGAGGACGTCCTCGAGGCTCACGCCCTCGGCCAGTGGGAAGCGGTCGCGATCGAAGGCGGGCACGTGCATGGTGCCCCACACCATGTTCTCGCCGGGGATCTCGGGCACCGGGGGCGGGCCCTCCTGGGCGGGGGCGATGCGCTCCTGGTCGACCTGACCCCACTCGGAGTCGAGGCCGGCGATGATGCCGGACTGCTCGCGATCGGCCATGACGTCGGTCCACCACAGCTGCCACACCAGGAACAGCAGCAGCAGCGCGCCCGCCGTCAGCAGCAGCTCCCCCAGGACACCTATCACGCCGCCGACGACGCCCGGCCCGCGCTGCTGCGGCCGCGCGCGGTGCCTGGAACGTCGGGCCATCATGCGGCCTGCGCGACGTCGAGCGTGAGGGACCCCGAGAAGGCGGGCAGGGTCTGCGAGTCCAGCGTCTCGATGCGCTCCCCCAGACCCACGTAGTCCACCCATTCACGGTACACCGAGACCCCCTGCGACTCGTCGAGCGCTGCGAGCATCTCCTCGGTGGGGCCGATGACGGTGATCACGAAGGGCGGGGAGTAGACGCGGCCTTCCAGCAGCAGCGTGTTGCCGGCGCAGCGGAAGGCACTGCCGTTGATCACACGCTGGTCCTGCAGCATCATCGCCTCCGCCCCGCCGGCCCACAGCGCGTTGATGTAGGACTCCATGTCCTGCTGGTGGACCACGAGATCATCGGGCTCGACGTCCGGGACGGAACCCAGCGCGCTGTTGGGCGCGTCGGTCAGGGTGATGCGCAGGGCGGGCCCGCTGACCTCGCTGAGCCCGACGGCGTCGGAGACCTCCGTGGTGCGCTCGTCGGCCGCGGCGTTCCCGCCCTCCTGCGTCAGCTCCTCGATCTCCGCGCGCTTGGCCTCCGCGTCCTCGGTGAGCTCCTCGATCGTCCGCCCGCGCTCCTGCAGCACCCCGGCGACGTCGCCGCTCTCGTCACGCAGCGAGCTTCCGCCGGCCAGCCGGCCGGTGGTGGCGAACAGGAGACCGCACAGGATCATCACGGCCACGACCCCGATCCGGCCCCGGACCCGACGCGACGACGGGGCCGCAGGCCCGGCGGGGCCGGGGGCGGGAGTGGGATGCTCGGCCGACTCGACGGGGTCGGCGCCGTCAGCGCGGTTCGCGGGATCTTCCGCCATGGTCACTCCTCGCTTCGCGCCCTCAGTCGACGACCATTACCCTAGGCCAAGGTCCGCGTCCGCGGGCCCGTGCGGCACCGCCGCGCGATCGGCCGCCTCGAGGGAGCACCGTTTCATGGCCAGGAGCAGGAAGAAGTCGTCCGCGCGCGCGACGTCGAAGGCGAAAGCTGGGGACACGCCCGTCGCGCCCGAGACGGACGACCTCGACGAGCTCGGCTCCGACGGCAGCGGGACGGATGCGGCCGAGGCCGACGGCACGGCCACGTCCGACGCGGCCGACGGCGACAGCGCTGCCGGCAGCGGCGCAGACCACGCCGGGACAGACGTAGACGCAGACGATGCCTCGGAAGCCACGAGCCCCGAGAGCGCCAGCGGCAAGGAGCCCGTGAAGCGCTCACGCGCCGCGGGGGCGAAGGACCCGGTGGCGACGAAGGGCAAGCGCTCCGGCGGCAAGAGCACGAGCGCGGGCAGCGAGGTCACCGAGAAGGCGAAGGACGCCACGCGCACTCCGTCGGCGAAGAAGGCCGCGGCGGCGGAGACCGCTCGCACCACGCGGCGCCGGGTCGCCGCGGAGGCGCCGAATCCCCCGTGGCTGGCGCCCGCCGCGGTGGTGTTCCTGATCCTGGGCCTGCTCTACCTGGTCACGTACTACCTCTCCAGCGGCCAGCTGCCGCTGCCGATCGGCGACTGGAACCTCGCGGCCGGCTTCGGTGTGATGCTCGTCGGCGGCGGCATGCTGATGTTCTGGAAATAGGCGCCGCCGGACAGAGCTCCGCCGGACAGAGCTCCGCCGGACACAGCTCCGCCGCACAGAGCACTGCCGGACCCGCGCGCGATGGGGAGTTCTCCCCACCGCGCGCTGGGTCGCGCCCGGGTAGTCTGACCTCGACCGACCACCTCCAGGGGCCGACAGGCAGCTGGGGCCCATGATCCGACGGGGGAACCATGAACACCATCTCGGCGCGGCGCCGGCTGATCGCCGTCTTCGTCCTGCCGTTCGTCCTGCTCCTCGCCGGATGCGGGCGTCTGCACGCCGACTACGAGATCCAGGACGTCGACACGATGAACGTGTCCGTCGACTTCGGGATCGAGTCGGAGCTCATCGAAGGCGAGTACGCCAGCGCCGAGGAGATGTGCAGCGACTCGCAGCAGGAGGGCGAAGCCACCTTCGGCCAGGCCGAGGTCACTCCGTACGAAGAGGACGGGTACTGGGGCTGCCGCGCGTCGGGCGTCCTGGAGCGCGCACAGTTCGCCGAGGGCATGGAGCTGACCGAGGAGGACGGCCAGTTCCACCTCACGATGGACCTGGGGACCGACGGGGAGTCCCTCAGCCAGGAGGATCTCGAGTTCGCCTACGGCGACCAGATCAACGAATTCGACTTCCGGGCCACCTTCGCCTTCCCGGGCAAGGTGCTCGAGTCCCGCGGCGGCACGATCGACGGCAACACCGTCACCTACACGGACGTCAGCGAGTTCTCCGAGGGCGTGGACATCACGGCAGAAGCCGGCGGGTTCCCCTGGTGGATCGTCATCGTCATCGCGCTCGTGCTGGGCTTCCTCCTGCTTCTCGTGCTCGCGGCCGTGGCGTTCTTCGTAATCCGGTCGCGACGCAAGAAGGGTGGCGGCTCCGGTGGTGCGAGCGTTCCGGCGGCCTTCGGCGGCCCGGGGTCCCAGGCGCCCGCAGCAGCTCCGCAGGGCGGCCAGGGCCAGCCGTGGGGCCAGGCCTCGCCGCCGCCCGCGCCTCCGCAGGGCGGCCAGGGTCAGCAGTGGGGCCAGCCGAACCAGGGCTATGGCTACCCGGGAAGCGATCCGCAGAACCCGCAGGGCGACAACCGGCCTCCGCAGCCGCCGCAGGCTCCGAGCTGGTGATCGCCCGGCCGACGGGCCGGTCGTGCACCGTGTGAGCAGGCTCATGGGCGCACGATTGGCGCCGATCTGGCCGGGGTACTAGACTCGACCAGGTCGGTTTCACCGGCAGGCGCCCGTAGCTTAACGGATAGAGCATCTGACTACGGATCAGAAGGTTGGGGGTTCGAATCCCTCCGGGCGCACTTCAGGAAAACGGCCCTGACCAGCGAGAATTCGCTGATCAGGGCCGTTTCGCGTCGGCGGGCGAGCTGGGCGGTCCCGGCGCGGCTCAGTAGCCGTGCGGGTCCTCCCCCTCGGCCACACCGGTGACGTGCTCGGCGTGCGAGAGCGACTCGGCCAGCAGCCGCCGCACATGGGTGTCCGACGCGCTGTAGAAGGCGAACGTCCCCTCCCTGCGGCTCTGGACCAGCCCGGCAAGGCGCAGCTTCGCCAGATGCTGGCTGATCGCAGCCGGGCTGGCACCCACCGCGTCGGCCAGAGCATTGACGCTGGACTCCTCGTGGAACAGGGCCCAGAGGATCTTCACCCGAGTGGGATCGGAGAGCATCCGGAAGGTGCCGACGGCGATCTGCGCATGCTCGTCGTCGGGAACGCGGCGCACGGGCTCGTCATGCATGGCCCTACCTTATGGGGTGGGAGCTCTGGTCCACGGCGCCTGCCGGGACACATCTTGCTATCTGCATGTATACGCAGATACATTCTCCAGATGGTGCAGAGTCGCGATCGCAAGGCCCGTCACGATCATGAGCACGCCCATGCTCACGGCCACGCTCACGACCACGGTGGGGCTCACAGTCACGGTGACGGCCACGAGGGCGGCTCCGGTGGGCTGCGGAGCCGCCTGCAGCACGCGCTCATTCCGCACAGCCACGACCACGGCGAGGCCATCCGCACCGCGGAGGAGGCCAGCTCCATCGGCATCCGCGCGGCGTGGATCTCGCTGGCCGGCATGGGCGCCACGGCGCTGCTGCAGATCGCCATCGTTGCGCTCAGCGGGTCCGTCGCACTGCTGGCGGACACCGTGCACAACCTCGGCCATCTCGCCACGACGATCCCGCTGATCCTCGCCTTCCGGCTGGGACGGCGCGCCCCGACCCGCCGCTACAGCTACGGGTTCCGGCGCGCAGAGGACCTGGTCGGCCTGCTGATCGGGGCCATGATCGCCCTCTCCGCCGTGCTCATCGTCGGGGAATCGGTCCGTGCCCTGACCTCGGCCCGCGATCTCACCCACCTCGGCTGGGTGCTGGCGGCCGCGCTGATCGGCGCGGCCGGCAACGAGGTGGTCGCGATCTACCGCATCCGCGCGGGCCGGCGGATCGGCTCCGCGGCGCTGATCGCCGAGGGCCAGCATGCCCGCACCGATGCCCTCACCTCGCTCGCCGTGGTGATCGGGGTGATGGGCGCCTGGTGCGGGCTGCCCTGGATCGATCCCCTGATCGGCCTGGTGATCGCCGCTGTCGTCGTCGCGGTGCTGATCGGCTCGATGCGCACGGTGCTGCAGCGACTGATGGACGGGATCGACCCGAGAACCCTGGAGACCGTGGAATCCGCGGCCGGTGAGGTCAGTGGAGTGATCGCGGTCGGCGAGGCGCGCGCCCGCTGGATCGGGCACCGCCTGGAGGCGGAGCTCGCCGTGACCGCGCGCCCGTCCCTCGGTCTGCAGGAGGCGGAGGCGCTCGCCGCGTCCGTCGAGGAGCAGCTGCGCCTCCGGCTCCCCCACCTCGAACGCGCACGGGTCCGGGTGCTTCCTGCCCGCCAGGGCACCGCCCACCCGGGCGCGGCTGACGGGAGCACGGGCACAGAGCCCCGGACGCGCCGGAGCCCGGCCGCCACCACGTGACCGGCCGGGCTCCGGGAGCGCGGGAGGGACCTCAGCGTGCGGCGGCGAGCACCTCGCGCACCGAACCCCAGGACTGCATCAGGTCCCGGGCCTCGGGGTGGGTCTCCGCGGCGATCGCGTCGGTGCGGGCCAGTTCGAGCAGGTCGTCGACCTTGACCCGCTCGCCCCGGTCGACGGAGGCGACGGCCGCCTCCACCATGGCGAAGCTCAGCAGGTTCTCGTGGACCTCGCACATCGGGGTGCGGCCCTCCTGCAGCGCGCTGACGAACTCGATCAGGGAGGCCGCGATCTGGTCGGGCTCCTCCCCCGTCTCCGAGTCGACCTCGGCCTGCAGGCGTGCGGTGGCCTCGTCGTCGTCGGTGCCCAGCACCGGCGCTCCCTTGCCGTCCCAGGTGGCCGAGCCGAGCTGTGCCCCGATCCGCCACTCGCTGTTCCAGTACGTCGGCAGGCCCCGGGCGTTCCAGGTGCCGTTGTAGACGAACAGGGAGCCGTCGGACATCTCGAACGTCGCCGTCACGGTGGCGTCGTGGGAGTACACGCTCCACTCCGGCTGCGCGCCACGGGCGGTCACCGCGACCGGATCGGCGTCCATGATGTAGCGGGCGGTGTCGAAGGCATGGATTCCCATGTCCCGCAGCAGCGGATGCAGCTGGGTGCGCCGATATCCCTCCATCTCCGTGAACAGCGAGAAGAAGGCGCTGGTCAGGACCGTCGGCCCGTGGGCGGCGACGAAGCTGCGCAGCTGCCGGACCTGGCGGAAGAACCGCCGGGACTGGGAGACCATGAACGGCACCCCGGTCAGCTCGGCGTGGGCGAGCAGGCTGAGGGCCTCCGGCAGGGTCTCGGTGACCGGCTTCTCGCCGAGGACGGGGATCCCGGCGTGCAGCGCCTTGACGGTCACGGGATGATGCGCGACCGGGACGGTCGGGTTCACGATCAGGTCCGCACCGACCTCCAGGGCCAGATCGGTGCCGTCGGCCCCTGTGCTCACCGCCGACGGATCGGCGATGCCGGACTGCTCGATGACGCGCTGCGGGGCACCCTCGACGAGATCCGCCACGCCGACCAGCTCGGCGACGTCGCTGGCGACGATCTCGCGGGCCCACCAGCTGCCCATGCCGCCTGCGCCGACCACGACCACGCGGGCGGGGCGGTCGGCCGGGAGCCGTGGGAAGCCGGTCAGCTCGGGGTCGAGGACGGGAGCCGCCGAGGTGTCCGTGCCGGGGACGCTGAGGACGTCAGATGACATGGGTGACCTCCTCGCCGCGGAACCAGTCGCGCGGCGCGTTGGCGATCTTCACCGGAGCCTGGTCGTGATGCTCGGGGCGGGCCCAGGTCACGGCGTTGGCCAGCACGCGCTGGATGTCGCGCTGGAAGTAGACGGGGTACTCCTGGTCGCCGGGGCTGAAGTAGAAGACCTTGCCCTTGCCGCGGCGGAACACGCAGCCCGAGCGGAACACCTCGCCCCCGGTGAAGGAGGAGACGAAGACCAGCTCATCGGGCGCGGGGATGTCGAACATCTCGCCGTAGGTCTCCTGCTCGGGCACCAGGATCGGGTGCGGGACGCCGCGGGCGATGGGGTGGGAGCCGCTCACGGTCCAGACCCGCTCCTCCTCGGCCTCGTTGCGCCACAGCAGGTTGCAGGTGGTGCCCATGAGCAGCTTGAAGGGCTTGGAGTAGTGCGCCGAGTGCAGCGGGATCAGACCCATGCCCTCGTGCACGCGACGCGCCACCCGGGCGGCGACCTCGTCGGGGACGTCGCCGTGGGCCATGTGGCCCCACCAGGTGAGAACGTCGGTCTCGGCCAGGGCCTCCTCGGAGAGGGAGTCCTCGATGTCGTCGAGCAGGGCGATGCGCACCTCCGCCTCGACGCCGTCGGCCGCGAGGTGCTCGCGCAGGCAGTCGGCGATGACGGTGTGCATACCCTCCGGGTAGATCTCCTGAACCTTCGGATCGACCTTCTCGTGCCGGTTCTCGCCGAAGACGGCGATGCGCAGTGTCATGTCAGTCCCTTGTTGTCTGGCTGTGGCCGCACCCGTGCGGGCGGCCGATCCATCGTAGGCACGCGGCCCGGCGCCGACGCAGTCCTGTCCGCGACTCGCCGGAAGGGATACCGCGCGCCGTCCCGGCGTCCATACGTGCAGACAACCGTGACCCGGATGTGACCTGTTACTCACCGGAAGCCGACTATGGTCGACGCAGGTTCCCTCAATGGCGAGGGAGCCTCTTCTTCGTTCGGCCCCGATCCGCCTCAGATCTCGCGCGTGCTCACCAGCCGGCCGTCGGCCTCGAGATGCTTCTCCAGCGCGGCGGCCGTCTCCCGGTGCGCGCGGGCCGCACGGTCACGGCCGACGGTGCCGCCGAGCGCGAGACCGGCCCCGGCGCCCCACCTGTAGCGCACGTCGGTGGTGTGGTCGCGCTCGCGGATCTCGATCTGGGCGGTGAGGAAGAACCTCCGGCCTGCCAGGGCGCCGAGCAGGATGGTCCGCCGGCGGCTGCCGCGCTCGTAGTCGACCCGGCCGGGTCCGCGTTCGCGCGGGCTCCAGCCGTGCTCGCGGAAGAACCACTCGACGCTCTCGCGCGTGTCGTCGTGGTCTCCGCGGACGACGTAGACGACCTGGTCCGAGGGGCCCGTCTCGGCTGGGTTCCTGCCCGACGGCGTCGTCATGGGGTCCCGGGGCGGAGCGCGCAGCGGGCACCGGACGCGTCCGCGAGCCGGGCCGGGCCGATGCGGCGCAGCTCAGCGTTGCCGAGGTGGGGGACGTCGCGGTGGTCGTGGGGGTCCTCGGCACTGCCGAGCGCGAGGGCGATCTGAAGGACGTCGCCGTGGGCGACCAGCACCACGGGGGCCTCGGCGGCCCACCGGTCCGCATCGCGCAGCACCGCATCGACCCGCTCGGCGACCGCGCGGACCGGCTCGACCTCGTGCTCGTGCTCCCCGCGGTCGCGATCCACGGCCCACACCAGGTCGTAGGAGCTGACCGGCCCCTCGTCGTGCGTCCCGAAGCTGCGCTCCCGCAGGCGCTGATCCAGCCGGGGCGCCGCCGCCCCGATCCCGGCGGCGAACTCCTCGGCGGTCTGGCGGGCCCGGGCGAAGTCACTGGAGACCACGTTCGTGCCGGGCCCGAGCCCGTGGGCGGCGGCATCGGCCGCGGCGCGGCGGGCCTGCTCCCGGCCGAGCTCGGTGAGCCCCACCTCGACCAGTGCCCTGGGGCCGGGCGCGGAGACGATCAGCCCCTCGACATTGGCCGTGGACTCGCCGTGCCGCAGCACCCAGATGTCGCTCATGGTCAGGGGGCGAGGACCTTGCCGGGGTTGAGGTTGCGGCCGGGGTCGTTGTCCGCGAACAGGCCGCGCACCATGCGGGCGCCGACCTCGCCGATGTCTTCGGCCATCCAGGGCTGGTGCTCGGTGCCCACGCCGTGGTGGTGGGAGACACCGGAGCCGAGGTCCACGAACGCCTGCTGGACGGCGTTCTTGGCGTCGTAGTACTCCGCCAGCGCGGTCTCGTCGCTGGCGTAGGGGAAGGCGAAGGTGAAGTAGAGGCAGGCGCCGCCGTGGTAGCTGTGCGACATGTGGCAGAACATGAAGCCGGGCCCGTCGGCCGCCTGTCGCACCCCGTGGAAGGCGTCGTAGACGGTGGCGTGGACCTCGTTGAGGTTCGACCAGCTGGCGCCGGTCTCGCACACGTCGCCGAAGACCTGGTAGTTCAGCAGGAAGTCGCGCAGGTAGGGGGTGTCGAACTTCTTCTGGTCGTAGACCGCGCCGGGCCCGGCGCCGAGGGTGATGCCGCCGTTGCGGGAGACGATCTTCTTGACCATCGCCTTCTCGCGCTCGACGCGCTCCTTGGTGCCCTCGAAGCAGACGTAGGAGATGCACATCCCCTCGGTGGTGTCCCAGCCCTTGGAGCGCAGGAAGGCGAACAGCCCATCCTGGGCCTTGCCCATCAGCTTGCTCTTGGTGGAGGTGGGTTCCTTGACCAGGGCCAGGCTGAAGCGGGTCTCGGGGCCATCGGAGAGACGGGTGAAGGTGGGCTTGACCTCTGAGCGCGCGATCGCGTGCATGCCGCGGATGCCGTGCTCCCAGTCGGGGTACATGTAGGCGATCACCTGCCGCACCGGCGCGGTGCGGTGGACCTGGACGGTGCACTCGGAGATGACGCCCAGGCGGCCCTCGCTGCCCAGGATCATCTCGTGCACGCTGGGCCCGGCGTCGCGGCCCGGGATCGCCTTGGTCACGGCCACGCCGTCGGGGTGGACCATGCGCAGCCCGCGCACCATCTGCTCGATGTCGCCGTAGCGGTCGGACTGCATGCCCGAGGAGCGGGTCGCCGCCCAGCCGCCGACGGTGGAGTAGGTGAAGGAGTCCGGGAAGTGACCCATGGTCCAGCCCAGCGCGTTCAGCTGCTCCTCGAGGTCGGGCCCGTAGGCGCCGGCCTGGACGCGGGCCAGGCCCGAGGTGTCGTCGATCTCGACGACCTCGCGCAGCCGGCCGAGGTTCATGGTGAGGATGGGGCGCTGCTCCGCCTCGTCGGGCGTGAGGGAGCCGGAGATGCACGAGCCGCCGCCGTAGGGGATCAGCACCAGGTCGTGCTCGATCACCAGGCGCAGGATCGCGGCGATCTCCTCCTCGCTGCCGGGGTAGACCACGGCGTCGACGAGGCGGGTGAAGTCCCCGGCCCGCGCGCGGAAGAGGTCGGGCAGGGAGCGGCCGAAGGAGTGCAGGACCCGGAACTCGTCATCGTCCAGCAGGTTCTCGGGGCCGACGATCTCCGCCAGGCCGTCGCGCTGGGCGGCGCCCAGGCGGGAGGCGGGCACCTGGTGCTCGGAGAGATCGGGGGCGACGGGATCGGGCTTGGAGAGCAGGTCCAGGCCGATCTTCTCCTTCGCCAGCGGAGCGAACCCTGGTTTGTTGCGCCAGTTGAAGGTGACGTCGTCCAGGCCCCAGCCCCACCACTTGTGGCGCTTGACCTCGCGGGCGCTCAGGGGTGCGCTCATGCGGGTTCCTCCTCGTCCGGGGCGGTGCCGCCAGCCTCACTGGCCCCGTTGCCCAGAACTTCGTCGTAATGCTGGTCGTACAGGTCTTTGACGCAGGCGCGGATGCGGGCCGAGAACTCCACGGCGGACTCGTCCTCGTGGGAGATCATCGGCTCGCCGAAGACGACGGCCACCGGCGGGCGGCCCTTCTTCGGCCAGCTGCGGCCCTTGGGCATCGCCTCATAGGCGCCGATGATCGCGGCGGGGATCACCGGGACGCCGACGCCGATCGCGAGCGCCGCCCCGCCCGGTTTGAACTCGCCCATCCTGCCGGTCTTCTGCCGGCTGCCCTCGGGGAAGACCAGGATCGGCACCCCGGAGCGCAGCAGGCGCCGGGAGTAGCCGGAGTACTTCCGGCTGCCGCCGCGATCGATCGGGAAGGCGTTGAACATCCAGCGCACGAACCAGCGGCGGTACCAGACGGTGAAGAAGTAGTCCGCGGCCACCCCGGTGGACAGGAACCTCGCCTGCGCCCAGGGCAGGCCGGCGGCGAGCATCGGGGCGTCGATGTGGCTGGAGTGGTTGGCGACCAGGACGAACGGTCCGCGCACGGTGCGCACCCGGCGGTGGACGACAGCGGTGGTGGTCAGGTTCGCGCCGACCACGCTGCGGAAGAAGATGCGCTGGAGGACGAAGCGGATGCCGGCGCGCCAGCGCGAGCGGTACTTGGCCAGGTCCCCCTCGGGCTTCTCCCAGCCCTGGCCGCGGGAGCGGGCCGAGAGGGAATGCAGCAGGCGCTGGGAGCGGGAGGCCCCGTCGGTCGCCTTCGGGGTGGGCTTGCCGCTGGACGGCGTGCCGGGCTCGGGCGTGGCGGCAGTGGGTTCGTCGTCGGCCGGGCCGCCGGCGGAGGTCGTGGGGGTCATACGTCAGCGCTCCCGGCTGCGGCGGTGGCTGAGCACGGCGCTGAGCCGGGCGACGACACCGCGCGGCGTGGTGCGCAGGATGCCGGCGATCAGCTTCCAGCGCTTGCTGGGCACGGACACGGGCTTGCCGCGGGCGACGTCGCGCAGGCAGTCCTCGACCAGGCGATCGGCGCTGAGCCACAGCACCCCGGGGATCGAGGAGCCCTTGATGCCGGCGCGGGAGTGGAACTCGGTGCGCACCCAGCCCGGCATCAGCGCGGTCACCTGCACACCGGTGCCGGCCAGCTGCACGCCGAGGGACTCGGAGTAGTTACTCACCCAGGCTTTGATCGCGGAGTAGTTGTTCTGCGTGACCAGGCCGCTGACGGAGGAGACATTGATGATCCAGCCCTGGCCGCGCTCGCGCATGCCGCGTCCTGCGGCGCCGCCGAGCTTGAGGACCGCGCGGATCATCACCTCGAAGCCGAGGTCGTGGGGCGTGAGGTCCTCATCGAGCAGGCTCGCCCGCACCGAGAAGCCCGCGTTGTTCACGAGCACGTCGACCGGATCGGTGCCGGTCTCCAGACGGTCCGCGACACGCTGCTGCGCCTCGCGGTCGGCGAGATCGGCGACCAGCGTCTCGACCTCGACCCCATAGTCATCGCGCAGCTTCTGGGCGGCCTCGTCGAGCCGCTCGGCATCCCGTGCGACCAGCACGAGCGAGGCTCCACGAGTGGCGAATGCTCTGGCGAAAGCGGCCCCGATGCCCGCGGTGCCGCCGGTGATCAGGGCCCTATGCATGGCGGCTACGATACACTAGCGCCGCCCTGACCAGCGCTGGGACGACCCCTCGCGAGGCGACCCCGAGGCGCGTGAGCCGCCGCCCGGATCCGCCCTCCACCTCCGTTCTCGCTCCCCGGCTCCTCGTCAGCTCCTGCCGTACCCGTCCACAAAGGGAATCCATGTCGAACAGCACCACGCCCGCCGACCAGTCCGCCTCCGGCGGATCCACCAGCGGGGGCCGACGGATCCTGCTGACCGGCGTGACCGGCTTCCTGGGGCAGGCGGTGCTGCGCTCGCTGCTCGAGACCACCCAGGACACGCACGTGACCGCCGTGATCCGCCCCAAGGGCTCGGTCGACGGGCGCAAGCGCCTCGAGCAGCTGCTGCGCAAGCCCGTGTTCGCCTCATGGGTCGAGAAGATCGGCAAGGACGAGGCCAAGGCCGTCTTCGACGCGCGCGTCGGCGTGCTCGAGGGTGACCTGACCGACATGCCCGTGATCGAGGAGCCGCTGGACGTCGTCATCCACTCGGCCTCCTCCGTCTCCTTCGACCCGCCGATCGACGAGGCCTTCCGCACCAACGTCGGCGGCGCCCGCAACCTCTACGAGGCACTGCTGGAGTCGGGACAGGACCCGCACGTCATCCACGTCTCGACCGCCTACGTCGGCGGAATCTCCAAGGGGCTGCGCCAGGAGGGCCGGCTCGGGGCCGACGTGAACTGGCGCGATGAGTACCAGGCCGCCATCGAGGCACGCTCCCGGGTCGAGGCGGAGTCGCGCCGGCCCGAGACGCTGCGCTCCCAGATGCGCACCGCGAAGCTGCGCGACGGGAGGATGGGCCCCAAGGCCGTCGCCTCCGCCACCGAGGAGGCCCGCCGCGACTGGGTCGATCAGCGCCTGATCGACTTCGGCCGCACCCGCGCCCAGTCCGTGGGCTGGACCGACATCTACACCTTCACCAAGGCCATGGCCGAGCAGGTCGCCGAGGAGCTGTGGGCCGACGCCGGCCACCGCGTCTCCTTCGTGCGCCCCTCGATCATCGAATCCGCGATGCGTCGGCCCTACCCCGGCTGGATCGACGGCTACAAGGTCGCCGACCCGCTGATCATGGCCTACGGCCGCGGCTCGCTGCCGGAGTTCCCGGGCCTGGCCGACTCCGTCCTGGACATCATCCCCGTCGACTTCGTGGTCAACGTGATCGTCGCGCTGGCCACCCAGGACGTCTCCCGCCGCGGCGATGACGCCTACTTCCAGGTGGTCTCCGGCGCGACCAATCCGCTGGCCTTCCACGAGATGGTCAGCGCGGTGCGGGAGTACTTCCTCGAGCACCCGCTGGAGGACGACAACGGCCAGCCCGTCCAGATCCCGGAGTGGAACTTCCCGGCGGTCGAGATGGTCGAGCAGCGCTTCCGGGCCAAGGAGATCGTCGCCAAGGCCGGAGCCACCGCGGTCGCCTACCTGCCCGCGACCAAGCGCACCCGGCAGTGGACCTCCGACCTGCACAAGGCCACCTCCGGGCTGACCATGCTGCGCAAGTACATCGAGCTGTACCGGCAGTACACCAAGACCGAGATGGTCTTCGACGACGCCAACACCCGTGCGCTGCGGGAGGAGCTCCCGGCGGAGTTCCTCGCCGAGCACGACTTCGACGTCACGGAGATCTCCTGGCGCGAATACTTCCAGCAGCAGCACCTGCCGGCGGTCACCGAGCTGACCAAGGCGTACTCCCGGGCGAAGTCCGCCCAGCGCAAGCGGGCCTCCCGCCCCACGCCGGAGCTGACGCAGAACCCGAACGCGCTCGCCGTGTTCGATCTCGACGGCACCGTGCTGGCCACCAACATCGTCCAGCAGTACTTCGCCGTGGTCCGGGCGACGCGCCCGCGCCGGGTGTGGCCCGCCGAGATCGGTGGCCTGCTGGCCGCCGTGCCGGGCTACCTGCGCGCCGAGCAGCGCGACCGCTCCGAGCTGATCCGCCTGGTCAACCGCCGCTACAAGGGCTACCGCGCCGACGAGCTGCGCGAGCTCATGCGGGGCGAGGCCGGCCGGCGCATCCGTGCCTCGATCCGCTCCGAGGCCCTCGAGGTGATCGAGCGCCACCGGGCTGCCGGGCACCGCACCGTGCTGGTCAGCGGCGCGCTGGACGTGCTGGTCGAGCCGCTGGCGGACCTGTTCGACGAGGTCGTCGCCACCCACATGGACGAGGACGCCGCCGGGGTCATGACCGGCTTCCTGGCCACTCCCCCGCTGGTGGACGAGGCCCGCGGGAACTGGCTGCGCAAGTACGCCGCCTCCCACGACGCGGACCTGTCCGCCTCCTACGGCTACGGCGACTCCCACGCCGACGCGGCCTGGCTGGACCTGATGGGCACCCCCACCGCCATCTCGCCCGACCTGGGGCTGTACGCCGTGGCAAAGAAGAAGCGGTGGCAGATCCTGGAGTGGTGAGCCGCGCCCACCGGCCGGCACAGGGCCCCGCCTCACCAGGCCCGGGCCGGGTGGGTGCCGGGGGTGCCGGGTGGGTGCCGGGTGAGTACTGAATGAGTGCCGGGTGAGTGCCGCGGCCCGTGGGGACGCGCAACTTTATGGACGCCAGCGCGAGCTGGACGAGCTGAGGCCGCGTGACTCGGCGCCGGCGTCCAGGAAGTTGCGCCGGCCCCGCCCGTGTGGAACCAGGCGCCGACTCCCCCGACCCTCGTGGCGGGTCTGCGCCCTGGACGGTTCCTCCCCATCGATCCGCCATCCCCTGCCAGGAGTCCGTGATGGCGACACCCGGCCGTCCCCGGGCAGGCTCGGCCCATGCACACGGCCAGCGACCTCGTCGTCCCCGCCGGTGCGCACCCGCCCGGTCGGCCTCGCGGTCAGGTGCGCGGAACCCTTCGCCTTCCTCCGCGAAGCACCTCGGTGATCAGCCGTCGGCAGCTGTTGGATGCGGGGTTCTCCAGCTCCCAGCTGCGCGCGAGAGCGGGTAACACGTCCCTCCAGCGCATAGCCCCCGGGTGGTACGCACACCCCGACGCAGAGTCCCGGCTGGTTCGCGCGCTCTCCGCGGGCTACCGCCTGACCTGTCTCGACGCGGTGGAGATGCACGGCCTGTGGACGCCTCACCGAGCGGGCGCCGACGCCCGCCGACTCCACGTGTACCGGAACCGGCGATGCGTCGCGTGCCCGCCGTGGGCTGTCGATCACAGTGCCGGGCTTCGCGCGTGGCCCGAGCCGGACCCGGTCGCATCCCTCCCTCTTGCTCTCCAGCACGTCGTCCGTTGCCTGGACGGCGAATCGGCAGCGATCCTCCTGGAGTCAGCGATCGAACGCAGGCTGCAGGAGCCGGCCGCGGTGCAGGGGCTCCTCGACGAGCTGCCCACCCGGCCTCGTTCGCGCGTCGGAAGAATCTCCACCGCGAGCGACTCGGGCTCGGAGACCCGTGTGGTGCGAGCTCTCCGACGGCGTGGGTTCCATGTCGAGCAGCAGGTCTTCGTCGAGGGCGCGGGATACGTCGACGCCTACGTCGCCGGGGTGTTCCTGGAGATCGACGGACGCGCCCATCACAGCTCCCCCGAAGCCTTCGAGGCGGACCGGCAGCGAGACCTCGCGGTGCGGCGGCACGGTCTGCAGCTGATCCGCCTCAGCTACGCCCAGACCTGGCGGACGTGGGAGCACACGCTGAAGGCTCTCCTGGAAACCATCGAGCAGGTGGGTCCACTGGGGCGACGCAAGGTTGCTCAGCTGACCTGAACCGGGACGGCTGCGGGGCAGGCCGCAACTAGTTGGACGTCTGCGCATCCTCGACCCCTCTGAGTGCGGTGACTCGGCGCTGGCGTCCACAAAGTTGCGGAGCGGCGGGTGAAAGTTGCGGAGCGGCGGAATGCAAGAGTTGCCGAGCGGCGGGGCGCAGCTGCAGTGCCGCGGCTGATTGCTGCGCGGAACGGCTCAGAGCACCGAGGCGAGGAATCCCTGCAGTCGCTCGGAGCGGGGATGGTCGATGACCTGCTCGGGGGTGCCGCGCTCGATGATGCGGCCCTCGTCCATGAACACGACCTGGTCTGCCACTTCACGGGCGAAGCCCATCTCGTGGGTCACGACGACCATGGTCATCCCGTCGGCCGCCAGATCCTTGAGCACGGCGAGCACCTCGGAGACCAGTTCGGGATCCAGGGCGCTGGTGGGCTCGTCGAAGAGCATCAGCTCGGGGTCCATGGCCAGGGCGCGCGCGATCGCGACGCGCTGCTGCTGGCCGCCGGAGAGCTCGGAGGGGTAGTGGTCGGCCCGGTCGGCCAGCCCCACCCGGGCCAGCAGCTCGCGCGCCTTCTTCTCCGCCTCGGCCTTGGACACGCCGCGCACCTGCACGGGTGCCTCCATGACGTTGCCCAGCGCGGTGAGGTGCGGGAAGAGGTGGAAGCGCTGGAAGACCATGCCGATGCGGGAGCGCTGGGCGGCGATCTGCTTGGGCGAGAGCCTCTGCAGCCTGCCGTCGGGCAGCGGCTGCTCGGCGTAGCCCTGTAGCTCGCCCTCGATGCGCACGGTGCCGGCGGTGGCGTCCTCGAGCTGGTTCAGGCAGCGCAGCAGCGTGGACTTGCCGGAGCCAGACGGGCCGACAAGCACCGCGACCTCGCCGGAGCGCACCGTGAGGTCGCAGTCCTTGAGGACGTGGAGGTCGCCGAATGCCTTGTGCAGGCCCTCGACCTCGATCACCGGCGGGGCGTCCGGCGCGCCGGTGGGGTGGGACGGGGCGGCGGGGTCCGACGGTGCGGGCTCCGGGGAGCCGGAAGCAGCGGGGTTCTGGGTCATCACAGCTCCACCTCCGGGAGCGGGTCGTGCGGGGTGGTGCCGGCGCGGTTGACCGCCGCCTGGCGCGAGGCGGTCGAGCCGCGGCGAGGAGCGGCCGGGGTGCGGTCGTCGAAGCCGCGACCGAAGTACTTCTCGAGGTAGTACTGGCCGACCATGAGCACACTGGTGATCGCCAGGTACCACAGAGCTGCGACGATCAGCAGCGGGATCGGGGTGAACAGCTTGTTGGCGATGCCGTTGGTGGCGAAGGTCAGATCCAGCGTGAACGGCACGGCGAGCACCAGCGAGGTGGTCTTGAGCATGCCGATGGTCTCGTTGCCCAGCGGCGGGACGATCACCCGCATGGCCTGGGGCACGATGATGCGCCGCAGGATCGTCCCGTTGCTCATGCCCAGCGCCTTGGAGGCCTCGCTCTGCCCGCGGTCGACGCTGTTCAGGCCGGATCGGATGATCTCGGCGAGGTAGGCACCCTCGTTCAGGCCCAGGCCGATCACCGCCATCCAGAACGCGGTCAGCAGGTCACGGGTGGAGAAGCTCAGCAGCTCCGGCCCGAAGGGCACGCCGACGGCGATCTTGGGCACGATCACGGTGAACAGGCCCCAGAACACCAGCTGGGTGTACACCGGGATGCCGCGGAAGACGAAGATGTAGACCCAGGAGACGCCACGCAGGACCGGGTTGTCGCTGCGGCGCATCACCGCGGCCAGCAGGGCCACGATCGTGCCGAGGACCATCGACAGCACCGTCAGCAGCAGCGTCCAGCCGACGCCCTGGACGACCTTGATGTCGAAGAGGTACGTGGCGACGGTGCCCCATTCCAGCACCGGGTTGCGCACCAGGAAGGTGAGCAGGCCCAGGGCCAGCAGGGCGACGATGATCGCGGAGATCCAGGTGCCCGGACGCGGGGCGGCCTTGGCACGGATCGGGGTGAAGCCGTCCGGGCCGGCGGGCGCGGGCGTGGGGGCGGTCTCGGTGCTGGTCACGGCTGGGGGTTCACTTCCGCGGTCGGGATCATGCCGGATTCGTTGCCCCATGCGGCGAGGATGCGCTGCATGTGGCCGGAGTCGATGAGGTGCTGGACGGCGGCGCGGATCGCCTCGGCCAGCTCGGGCTGGTCCGGGGAGACGACGATGCCGTTCAGGGCGGATTCCTCGATCTCGCCGATCGCCTCGAGGTTCCCGCGGGAACGGGCGATGGCGTAGGCGGTCACCGGGGAGTCGGCCATGAGGATGTCGCCCTTGCCGCCGGCGACGTTGGTCGCGGCGTCGGAGTTGGAGGCGTAGGCCAGCAGGTCGTAGCCACGCTCCCCCGCCTCCCGACACTGCTGGGAGCGCTCGTTCGAGAGTTTTTCCTGATACGTGCCGACCTGCACCGCGACCCGCTTGCCGCAGAGGTCGTCGGGGTGGATGTCGAAGGGGTTGCCGGCCTTGACCGCGTAGGAGATCCCCGCCTGGAAGTAGGAGACCATGGTGACCGTCGCCAGGCGCTCCTCGTTGATCGTGAAGCTGGAGATACCCACGTCGTAGCTCGAGCCGACGGCGGGGATGATCTGTGCGAACACCGCGGCCTCGGTACGTGTGGCCAGGCCCAGCACCTTGCCGATCGCGGCGAGGATGTCGATGTCGTAGCCGACGGCCTCGCCGGTGGAGCCGACGAACTCGCCGGGCGCGTAGTTGAGGGCGGCGCCGTTGATCAGTTCGCCGCGCTCGCGGATGTCGGCCGGGACCAGCTCGGCGAGCTCCGGGACCTCGGTGATCTCCGAGAGGCCCACCTCGGGCACCGCGTTCGCTTCGGCGTCCAGGCGCTCGGAGGCGCGGGTGCAGGAGGCCAGCGCAGGGGTCAGGGCGCCGACGGCGAGTGCGAGCGGCGCGGCATGCAGCAGGCTGCGCCGACGGGGACGGGTGGAAGTCACCCGTGAATACTATTCATGCCACTGCATGAAAACCAATCGTTGTCGCATGGCTCACCGATGCGGCATGCGGGCGCGGCTCGCGCCCCTGCCCCGGACCCCGTGCCCGCGCCCCGTGCCCCGTGCCCCGTGCCCCGTGCCCCGTCGCGCGGATGATCAGTCCTCGGCACGCACGCGCCCGGTCTCGTGCGCCCACATCGCAGCCTCGACCCGGTTACGCACACCGAGCTTGGTGAGGATCCCGCCGATGTGGGTCTTCACGGTCCCCAGGGACAGGTGCATCTGGGCACCGATCTCGGTGTTGGTGCGGCCGGCGGCGAGCAGGGCGAGGACTTCCTCCTCCCGCGGGGAGAGCGGGTCGATCGGGGCGCGGGGTGGGGCGACGGGCCGACGAGAGAACTCCCCCAGCATCCGGGCGGTGATCTTCGGCGCGATCAGGGCGTCCCCGGCCGCGGCGGCCCGCACCGCCTCGCCCAGCAGTTCGGGGCCGGCGTCCTTGAGCAGGAATCCGCGTGCCCCGGCGCGCAGGGCGCCGTGGACGTATTCGTCGAGGTCGAACGTGGTGATCACGACGATGGCGAGCGGGTCGGAGACGGCGGGCCCGGAGAGCTTCCTGGTCACCTCGATGCCGTTGAGCCCGGGCATGCGGATGTCCACCAGGCACACGTCCGGGCGCAGCTGCTGGGCCATGGTCACAGCCTCGATCCCGTCGGCCGCCTCCCCGATCACGTCGATGCCGGGCCGGGTGCCCAGCAGCAGGCGCAGCCCGGTGCGGACCGGCTCCTGGTCGTCGGCGATCAGGACCGTCAGCGGGCGGGGCGAGCCGGCCGGACTCGGTGCGTCGGCTCCTGACGCGTCATCAGGACTGGTCATGCCGCCTCCGGAGTGGTGGGGACCTGGGCGCGCAGCAGCCATCCGCCGTCGGGGACGGGGCCGGCCTCGAGGGTGCCGCCGAGCAGGGTGACGCGCTCGGTCATCCCCAGCAGACCGTGACCGCCACCGGATCCGTCGGCCCGGTGCGGGGCCACGTCGCGGGGGCCGTCGTCCCGCACCTCCAGCACTGTGCGGGCGTCGCGGACGCTCACTCTCACGTCGATCGCGCGGGCGCCGCGGGCGTGGCGCCGGGCGTTGGTCACGCCCTCCTGGGCGATGCGGAACAGGGTCGACTGCACGATCTGCGGCATCTCCCCCGCGAGCTGGTCGGTGCCGGTGATCCGCACGGTGACCTGCGGCGGGCCGGGATCGGCGAGCGCCTCGAGCTGGGCGAGGCCGGCGGCGGGGGCCAGCTCCGTCTCGGGCAGGTCGACGTCGGCGGGCATGGGATCGGAGGCGGCAGCCCCGGCGGCCGCGCTCCCCGTGGCCCCGGAACCACCCGTCGGCTCCCGGAGCGCGCGAACCAGGGCGCGGGTCTCGGCGAGCACGTTCTGCGCCTCGCGTTCGATGACGGCGAGGGATTCGGCGACCTGGTTGCGGTCCTCCGGCATGGCGGAGGCGACCTGGGCGCGGATGGCGATCGTGGTGACGTGGTGGGCGACGGTGTCGTGCAGGTCCCGCGCGAGGGCCTCACGCTCCCGCGATCGCGCCATCTCGATCTCTCGGGCGCGGGCCTGGACGCGCTCGCGCACCAGCGCACCGCTCAGCGCGGTGGCGCCGAGCACGGCAATCCCCACGACGACGTCGGCGAGCGCGGCGCGGCTCTGCAGCAGGGTCAGCGCCTGGCCGGCGGCCAGCAGTGTCCCGCCGACGACGCGCATGCGAGCAGTTCCGTGACGGAACAGTGCGTACGGCACGGTGAGCAGCACGACCATCGCTCCCATGCCGACCGCGACGTGCACGGACGCGGCCTGCACGATGCCCAGTACAGCGCCGAGCAGGGTGATCCAGGTCAGCACCAGCAGCGGATGGCGGCGACGCCACGGCAGTCCGGCGATCATGGCGATCGCCGCGGCCGTGGTGAGCGCGGGCAGAGGGAGGTCTGTGCGCAGCATGCCCTCGGCCAGGGCGATGAGAGTAAAGGGGATCAGCAGCAGGGCGTCGCGGGGTCGGGGACCGGCGGCGGGTGTCGTGACCAGCCCGTCCGCCCAGGGCGGGAGAGCGCGACGCGGTGACGGGGACGGGCCTGTGGGGTTCGGATTCGAGAAGCCCGCGCTCGAGGCGCCCGGATCCGGCGGATCCGCGGCCGATGAGGCCGATGTCGAGGGCACGGACGGGGGCATCGCGCTCACGCCTGCGCGGCTTTGGGGCGGGCCGTGCCGGCACGGCGGGACGTCTTCGTGCGGTGGCCGGAGGTCGTCGAGGGCCGGCGGCGCGGGCGGATCCAGCGGGCGATCACGAGCTCGGCGACCACGATGTTGATCAGCCACCCGGCGTCCATCTGCAGCAGCCGGCCGAGCTCGTCGGGCGGGCCGAACAGGATCATCGGCGGGGCGGAGGTCAGCACCTGGGTGCCGGCGCCGAGGGCGAGGGCGTAGGCGCGGATCATCCAGGCCGCGTGGGTCGGAACGTCCCGTCGGCCGATCGCGCCCAGCGCGAGCACCAGCGCCACGGCCATGCCGATCCCCACCACGTAGCGGGAGATCAGCAGACCCACACCGTCGATCGCCGGGAACTCATAGGCCACGTTCATCCACAGGCCCGTCAGCGCGACGGCGAATCCGGCCGGGACCAGGACGTACCGGCCCATCGCGCGATGGAGGCCGAGGTTGCGGCGGCGCACGGTGGGCAGGAACTGGCCGATGCCGACGTACGAATAGACGATGGCCGCGACGATGTGGATCGCGACGGGCGTGGGCATCTCGACGAAGCGCGCCGTCTCGGGAGTCGCGGGCACGCCGGTGGCCAGACCTTCGAGCTTCACGGCGCCGGCGATGGAGGGGATGGCCGCGAGCAGGGCGAGGCCGGCGCCGAGCAGCCACTCACGGCGCGGGATCCGCGGCCTCCTGGACTTTCGGGGCCCATTGCGAAGCGTGCGGGCAGCGGGCGTGGGGATCGGGTCGGCCGTGGGCGTTGCGTCGGCAGGAGTCGCGTCGGGCAGGGGCGGCGTGGTGTCCATGCGGCCACGCTCCCCCGGCACGGGCGCTCCCCGCTTCGGCCATGTGGCCGAACTTCGACGAGAACCGCCGCTGCTCGTGCATCCGGGGGCGCAGGCAGAGGAGGGGCCGGTGCGCGGTGCGGTGCCGCGGCTCGGCGAGGGGCTGCTGCGCGGCGGCGAGGCGGGCCCGGGGTCATTCTTGGAGTGTATGGGCTCGGGTACGGCCGACGAGGGCCGTTACCGGAACGACGTCACGGTCGCAGCGCGGACAGGTCCGGCCGTCCTCCCAACCGCTGAACCGCCGAGGCCGCGCAGGCGGCGGCGAGCTCGCCCGCCTGCGCCGGGGCGGCTCCGTTGCGCAGGCCCGTGACGAGCCCGGCAAGAAAGGCATCGCCCGCCCCGGTCGGGTCGAGGACGCGCTGGGGGCCGTGGGGCAGGAAGCGGTGCCCCTCGTCCCAGACGACCAGGTCACCGGCGTCGGCAACGCCGAATGCCACCACCTCGACACCTTCATCGAGCACCCCGCGTGCCGCGGAGAGTGCTGCCTCTTCGCTCTCCAGTGCGATCGCCGTCAGCAGCTCGCCTTCGTGGGCGTTGGCGCGGACCACGCGGGCCTGCCCGACCAGTGCACGCACCTCGGGCGTCTGCGGGGCGCCATCCAGGACGAGGTCGGCGCCGGTCGCGGTCGCGAGCCGCGCCGCCTCCAGCAGAGCCGGTTCAGGCTGCTGCAGCTGCAGGCACACCGTGTCGGCCCGTGCCACTGCCTCCCGGGCGCTGTACACGTCACCCCCGGTCAGCAGCGCTTCGGCCGGGACGTGCTCGAAGAGGCGACGCCGGCCCTCGGCATCGACCACGTCGACCAGCAGGGCGCTGGTACCACGACGCACCACGGCGCGGACATCGACATCGTCTGCGCGGGCCGAGGCGAGCAGCCGCTCCCCCACCTCGTCCTCACCGACCACGCCGAGCAGCCCCACCGGCGTGCCGAGCTGGCGCATGCCGACGGCCTGGTTCGCGCCCTTGCCGCCCCACATCTCGAGGCGCTCGGCGACGTCCACGCTCGCCCCGGGGTCGGGAACGCGGTCGGTCGAGATCACCAGGTCGCGACCGATCTGGCCGACGACGAGGACGCCGCCGGCCGCCGTGGCGTGTGCCGGATCGCTGTGCGCGCCGTGGTTGTCGACCATGTCCTCTGCCTACCACCGGCTCGGCTCCTGCGCCGCACCTCGGACCGAATGGTGGGTGGCGGTGAGCTCGGTCCGGCCGCCGCGCGGTGATCACGGGATGATCCAGTGCCCGCGGAGCCGCGTCGTCTACCGTGGCCCGCGTGAACCGACCTGTCCAACGCATCATCATCATCGTCCTGGCCCTCGTGCTCGTGGTCCCGATCGGCGTGATCGGGATCGGCCAGCTGCTGGGCAACGACGGCGGTGAGCAGGCCGACCCGACCGCGGTCGAGAACCCGGACAACCGGCCGACGGCGGACCCCGCCGACCAGCCGCCGCGGCCCGAGGTGCCCCGCCCCGAGGAACCCGCGGGCCTGACCGAGCAGACCGATGAGGGTGCGCAGGAGACGGTGACCTACCTGCTCGAGTCGTACACCTACATGATGACCACCGGTGACGTCTCCGTGTGGGAGAGCTCCATCGACCCGCAGTGCCAGGTCTGCATGTCCTTCCTGGACAACGCCCAGCTGCTCGCCGAGCAGGACGGCTACCTGGTCGATGGCGACTTCGCGGTGCATTCGACGACGTTCGAGGGCAAGGGCGACCCGCCCGCGAGCGGCGAGGTCGTCGCGGACTTCACCCAGGAGGCCAGCATCCTGGTCGACGATCCCAATCTCCAGGCCAACGAGCTTCCCGAGGTCTCCGGCCAGCTCGTGGCCCAGATCGCCTGGGACGGCGAGCGCTGGCGCGTGACCGATATGAGCATCGCCCCCGAGGGCACGGGCGCCAGCGACGCGGGCGGGGCCAGCGACGCCGGCGGCGCGGGCGGCTGAGCGACACGGGCGGCGCGGGCGTCGGCGATTGAGCGGCGCGGGCGTGGGCGGGCCGCGCCGAGCACCCCCTCGTTGAGGCCGGAATGGAGGGTGCTAAACGGCCACTCAGAGGGGGCGCTCCGCTGTTCATGATGCTCGCCCGTCTCGCCGCCGACGCTCCATTGCACACAGCTCGCCGCTGCACTGAGCGTGACGCTCCATGACCGCGAGTACCACTTTCGCGCACCCACGCGTGCTGACCGTTCCTCCCCAAGCTGCAATTGTGGATGGTCAGGGCTCGTCACCCCCTATTGCGCAAGTGTGAGGTCATGAGCCGACGCCCGAGCCCCCTACCAGCAGGCTTGCCGTGGCGGGTCTTCACCCGCGACGAGGCGCTTCGAGCGGGAGTTCCCCCGGGGCGGCTCAAGCGTTCGGATGTGACTGCACTTCGTCGGGGGCTGTACCGGAGGACGAGCAGTCCGGTCTTCGAGGTGGACGTCGCCGCAGCTCTGTGTCGCCACGAGCGAACTGCCGTCATCGTCGGCCTCTCGGCGGCACGGCTGCTGCAAATGCCCTTGCCCAAGGAGGTGGAGTCCTGGGGCATCTCCACTCCCGTGCATGTCTCCGTCCCCGGAGGGCGGTCCGGCTCCGACCAGGTCGTGCGGTGGCACGACTTCACCTTCCAGGATCATGACGTAGGGAGGTTCTCGTATCGCCAGCCGTCAGTTGCAGGCGCTCCGGGCGCGGAACCGACGTCGTCTCTGCGGCTCTCCACCAGAGCTAGAACGTGGCGCGATCTCGCGCAGTTCCTTTCCCACTGGCGGCTCGTCGCGGTCGGCGATCACCTAGTCCGCACTCCACGCCCCGGACTCGAACGTGGACGTCACCGCCCCTGGTGCACCATCGACGAGCTTCGGGACGTGTGCCGGGGGAACCACATGCAGGCGCTGCGCGCCGCCGTGGGCGACATACGCATCGGCGCCGATTCACCCATGGAGACGCTTCTGCGACTGGCATTCCGAGAGGCGGGCCTTCCCACGCCGGAGATCAACACACCGCTCGCTGGTGCCGACGGGAACAACCGCATCACTCCCGACTTCCAGTGGCCGCAATACGGAATGTGCGCGGAGTATGACGGCAGACCCCATGACGGCACCCGTCAGGTCGAGAGGGACATCCGGCGTGGGCGGGCGGTCGCCCGTGCAGGCTTCACCGAAGTCCGCCTGTACTCGCAGGACACCCTGCCGGACTGCGGAGACGCCGTACGGATCGTCCGCGACGAGCTCATCCGCCACGGCTGGAGGCCCTGACACCCGAGCGTCTTTGCTCGAGACCTCCCAGGCCTGCCGGGTGCTGCTCACCGCGCCCCACGCCAGGAACGCCGGGCCCGCCATGAGAGCCGGGCCTGCCAGCGACACCGGGCTGCCAGGAGCGCGGAGCCCGCCACGAGAGCCGGGCCCAAGCCCTGCACCCCGTCTGGAAGGCCGGAATGGAGGATGCTAAACGGCCTCCCAGAGGGGGTGTTCGCATCCGCGCAGGCGTCTGCGCAGGCATCTGTGCCCCAGGGCGGGGCTATGGGCGGGGACCTTTGGGGGCGCCCTGGGGCCATGCAGAAGCAGTGCGTCAGAAGGTGAGGCCGAAGAAGCCGAACCCGTCGGCGTACATCGCCATCCGTAGCGCGATCACGAGACCGACCAGCGCGAGGCCGACATGAAGGCGGCCCGCGTGCGCAGCGCCGCCGGCACGACCGTGCGGGCGGCCAGGATCCCCAAGGCCCGCGCCTCGGCGCACGGCCCACGCACCGAGGAACGCTGCCACCGGAACCCCGAGGAACGGGGTCGAGCGCCGCAGATCCCAGGAACCCACGACGAACGGTGACTCCGGGCCGTCGGGGCCGACGTGGCTCGAGGCCACGATGCTGATCCCCGAGAGCACCGCCGCGACCAGGCACAGAGCACCCAGGACCACGGCGACACGGTCGAGGACCGTGCGACGGGTGCGACTGCGCGGACGGGCGTTCATGGGCTTCACCTTGCCACGGCGACGTAGCAGGCGTGGCGCGGAGCCGGCCAGGTGCTCTGCGGTTCTGGAACCGGGCAGCCGCGGGGCCGGCCATTGCAGCCCCCTGCCCGCGAAGCGCCACCGGCCGTCGGCAGAGACCCTGGGCTACGGCAACCCGGGGAGATGGGCAGCGGCCTCCGCAGGGTTGCCGCTGAGCGTGCGGACCGGAGCCGAGGCCGTCGCCCGGGCAAGCTGCTGGGCTCCGGATGCGCCCGCGGCCTGCGCGATCCGCGCGGTGACGGTTTCCGGGGACGTGCGCCCGGTGCCGGCGAACCAGACCCAGCGACCGTCGACGGAACGCGGCGGTGGATCCTGCAGGACCGCGATCAAGGCCGGGCGCCGGCGGGCTTCCTGGGCCGACGGCCCGACGAAGTGAATGCCCTGCCGGGTCCAGGCCGAACGCCGGACGGTCGACTGTGGGAAACCGCCCGTCCCGGTCTCGCGAGCGTAGCGGCCGGCCCCGGTGACGGGCACCAGGCTGCCCGGGACGATCTGTTCGTAGCGCACGATGTAGGGGCGCGTCCCCGGCGCGACGCTCCCGACCAGCAGTCCTCGCTCGCACACGATCAGCCGCTCGCCACTGATCAGTACCAGGATGCCCGCTGCGAGCAGCGCGAAGATGATGCCGGGTGCTGCGATGAGCAGGGGGGATTCCGCCGGGTTGATCATTGTGAGCCCGGTGAAGATGAGCCAGACGAACACGATTGCGCCGACGACGACGGTGCCGGGACGGTCCGCGTAGACCTCGAGAGGCCTGCCGAGTTCTCCGGCGTGACGGCGGGCGGCGCGGAAGCCAGCTTCTCCGCTCATCTCCACCCCTCCCGTGCCAGGCTCGGACATCGACACTAGCGGTCGCAACGGACGGAGCCGCAGAAGGCGTTCCGCTTCCCAAGGGCGCTCTTGGCTGTCACGACGCGGACCCGCTCCGGTAGAGGAACAGGTCGGTGCGGTACGGGACGCCGATGACGGCGCCGCGCTCATGGCCGAGATGGTCGTGGAGGTACCAGTCGAGGTTCGCGAGCACCTTCGCGCGGCGCTCCTCGGGAGCGGTGATGACGTAGCTGCGGGTGCGGGCGAGGTCGATGACGTCGTGGGTGGGCATCGGGTCCTCCCACTCGTGCACGCTGCGCTCGACGAGCGCGAGCTCGGCGCCGACGGTCGGACGGAAGTCCTCGCGGTGGATGTCCCCGGCGTGCATGATCCGCGAGAGGCGGTGGACCCACGGGATCCTTACATCGAGCGTGTTCCACACCAGCGCCAGCACCCCGCCGGGTGCGAGCAGCCGCGCGACCTCGGCGGAGGCGGCGCGGGCGTCGAACCAGTGCCAGGCCTGGGCGACGGTGACCAGGTCGGCCGATGCGTCGGGGAGGTCGGTCGCCTCCGCCGGGGCGAGGTGCGTGGTGAGGTCGGGTGCGGGCGCGGCGGATGGCACCTGGTCGACGTCGTGGCCGGCCGGGAGGGTGGGCGAGGCCGCGCGCGGCGACGAAGGCCCGGAGCCGGCCGACGGCCCCCGGCGCAGCGCGGTCTCGAGCATGGCGCGACTGGTGTCCACCGCGATGACGTCCAGGCCCCGAGCGACGAGCGCCCACGACAGCTTCCCGGTGCCCGCGCCCAGATCGATCGCCCGGGCGGGGGTTCCGCTCATCGGGCGTGGCACCGGTGCGAGCATCGCCTCGAGCACCGGATCGGGATAGCCGGGACGCAGCCGGTCGTACTCCCCGCCCTGCTCCTCGAAGGCGGCGGCCAGCGCCCGCTTGCGCGCTGCGCTGGCGAACCGGGGCTCCTCACGCGAGGAGACCGGAGGGATCGGCGGGTGAAGCGGATCGGCCACGCCGAGGATCTTAGGGCCGGTGGGCACGCTCAGTAGACCGACATGGTCATGCTGCCGGCGATCACCAGCACGATGAGCACGATCAGCAGCGCCGCGCAGGGCACGGCGAGAGTCCAGGCCCGCGCGCCCCGCCGGCGTGCGAGCCCCCACGCACCCAGGGCGATCGCGGTGATCGAGAGAGCGAGGCCGAGCCCGCCGACCGGTGCCAGCATCAGCATCGGCTCGTGGACGTCGTGGTGCGTCGACGGCTCCGTGCTGCCGGGCGCCGGCGGCAGGTAGTAGGTGATCCGGGCGGAGGCGATGACGTACGCGGTCACAAGACCTGCCGCCACGGCGCCGAGCACGCCGAGGGCGATGGAGAGCACGGCGATGATGGGGCGGCGGCGCCCGCCCGCAGTCGGCGCGGGAGGCCTCTGCGACCGCTCAGTGCTCATGTCCCGTCCTCTCCTGCCGCGCTCACCGCGCCTGACGGTGCGCCACCCAGGAGCGATGCAGGCCGGCGTAGATCCCGTCGGGCAGGCTCACCAGCTCGTCGTGGGTGCCGTGCTCGACCAGGTGCCCCTCATCGAGCACCATGATCCGGTCCGCGCGCTCGGCGGTGGAGAGCCGGTGGGCGATGGTGATGGTGGTTCGACCACGGGCGAGGCCGTCGATGGCCTGCTGCAGGCGCACGTCGGCCGCGGGATCGACCGCACTGGTCGCCTCGTCCAGCACGATCACGTCGGGGTCGACGAGGTAGGCGCGGGCCAGGGCCACCAGCTGCCGCTCCCCCGCGCTGAGCGACTCACCGCGCTGGCCGACGGGCGTGTCCAGGCCCTCGGGAAGGTCGTCGACCCAGCCGCCGAGCCCCAGTTCATCCAGCGCGCGGCGCATCTCCTCGGCGGTGGCATCGGGCTTGCCGTAGGCCAGGTTGCCGGCGACGGTCGTGTCGAACAGGAACCCTTCCTGCGGGACCATCACCACGCGCTTGCGCAGCGAGGCATAGGTGATCAGGTGCAGGGGCACACCGCCGATCGTGAGCTCACCGCTGGTGGCGTCCATCATGCGGGTCAGCAGCTTGGCGAAGGTGGTCTTGCCGCTGCCGGTCTCCCCCACGATCGCGATCCGGCTGCGGGCGGGGATGTCGACGCTGATGCCGTGGAGCACCTCCGGGCCGGAGGGGTAGCGGTAGTGGAGGTCGCGCACCTCGATGTCCAGCAGACCCTCGGGCAGCGCGGTCGCCCCGTCGGTCGGTTCCAGGCGCCGGCCGGTGTGGGGGTCCATGGCACCGCCGGGGTCGGCGACGTCGGCCGGGGTGTCGAGCACGCCGAGTACGCGCCGCCAGCCGGCCACCGCGTTCTGGGCCTCCGAGAGCATCTCGATGCCCATCCGCACGGGCTGGCTGAACAGGGAGACCAGGAAGACGAACGCGATCACGCCACCGGCGGTGAGGTCCGCGCCGGGCAGGTTCGCACCGAGGGCCTGGGTACCCAGCAGCACGCCGACCACCACGACGACGCCGGTGGCCAGACCGTCGGCCGTCTCCGACAGGAACATCGAGGCCGATTGCGGCCGCAGCACGGCGAACTGGGCGTTGCGCACCTGGTCGATCCGGTCGAACTGGTCGTCGCGGGTGCGGTTCTCGATGCCGTAGGCGCGCACGGTCGCGGAGCCGACGAGGGCCTCGGAGACGGTCCCGAGCATCTGCCCGACCTTGAGACGGACGGTCTGGAAGCGGGCGCGGATGCGGCGCTGCAGTTTGCTCATGATGAACAGGATCGGCAGGTAGCACAGCCACACGGCCAGCGCGAGCGGCCAGGAGTAGAAGACCATCACGCCGGTGGCCAGCACCAGCTGCATGGTCATCACCAGCAGCATCATGCCGCCGAAGCTCATGAACTGGCTGACGGTGTCGACGTCACTGGTCACGCGGGAGACCAGGGCGCCGCGCTGCTCGGTGCCCTGGGTCAGCAGCGAGAGGTCGTGGATGTGGCGGAAGGCGCGTTTGCGCAGGGTCGCCAGCGACGTCTCGGCCAGGCGGAACAGGCGCCGGTTCATGATGACGTTGCAGCCCGCGGTGATCAGCAGCAGCAGTGCGGCCAGTCCGGCAGCGCCGGCGACGAACGCGACGTCGGGCTGCTCGGGGGCGATGATGCCGCGGTCGAGGATGGACTGGACCGCGATGGGCACCACCACCTTGCCGGCGGTGGCGACCACGGCCAGCAGCAGAGTGATCCACAGTCCGCGCAGCAGCTGCGGGGTCAGGGAGAGACCGCGGCGGATGGTGTGGAGGGCGGACTCATCGGTGGTGGTCTCGGTGCCCAGTTCCGAGGAGTTCTGAGCGGCGCGGGCGGCGGGTGCGGCGGTCATCGTCCCTCCTCCTGCTCGCGGGCGGGGCGTGCGGCGGGGTCCTCGCCCGCGCCGTGGACGGCGCGGTCCTCGCCCGCGCCGCGAGCGGTGCGGTCCTCGCCGGTGCCGAGGGCGGGCGTCGCCCCCGTGCTCGTCTCCGGTTCCTCGCATTCGGAGGTGACGTCCTCGCGCCGGTAGCGGCCGGCGCCGTGACGCTCGACGGCATCGGCCACGGTGCGGGCGCGCTCGGCGGGCACGGCGATGCTCGGGTCCGGCCCGTCGCTGGGCTGGGGCCCCTTGGATTCGAGCAGGTTGTGGGAGATCGCGGCCTCGTCGTACGCGTCGACCAGGGCCCGGTACCCGGGGCTCGTCGAGCGCAGCTCCTCGTGGGTGCCGGTGGCCACGACGCGGCCGTGGTCGAGGAAGACCACCTGATCGGCCAGGGAGATCGTGGACTTGCGGTACGCGATCGACAGCAGCGTCGAGGAGGTCATCTCGCGGCGGATCCCGTCGAGGATGGCCAGCTCGACGCTCGGGTCGCAGGCGGAGGTGGCGTCGTCGAGGATCAGCAGCCGGGGGCGGCGGGCGAGCGCGCGGGCCAGGGCGATGCGCTGGCGCTGCCCTCCGGAGAGGGAGCCGCCGCGCTCGCCCAGCTCGGTGTCCAGGCCGTCGCTGAGGGCGTCGACGAAGCCCTCCGCCTGGGCGACGCGCAGCGCCCAGCGCACGGTGTCCTCGTCGATGTCCTCGCCGAGGGTCACGTTCTCGCGCACGCTCGCATCGAAGATGAAGGCCTGCTGGAGGACCAGGGCGACGTCAGCGGTCAGCGCGTCGGCGGTCAGCGAGCGCAGGTCCGCCCCGTCGAGCCGGATGCTGCCCTCGGTGGGGTCGACGAGGCGGGCCGCCAGCAGCGCGAGGGTCGACTTGCCCGAGCCGGTGGCCCCGACGACGGCGAGCACGCGGGTGCCGGCCGACGGGTCGGCGCGCAGGGAGACCTGGTCGAGGGCCCGGGATTCGCGCAGCTGCTGGTCCTCGGGGCGTACGTCGCGGCCCAGGATCACCTGGGAGGGGTCGTCGCGGTAGACGAAGGAGACACGGTCGACCTCGAACGCACCGGGCCCGTCGGGCAGCGGGTCGGGGCCGTAGGTGCGCTGCTCGCTCACGTCCAGGATCTGCTGGACGCGGCCGCCGCCGACGACGGTGCGCGAGAGGTCGCCGAGGACCCAGCCGAAGGAGCGAATCGGCAGCGCCATCAGCGTGAACAGGTAGGAGACCTCGACCAGCTGGCCCGTGGTGAGGTGCCCGTCGCCGATGCGCCAGGCGCCGAGCACGGCCACGGCGAGGATCCCGAGGTTGGGCAGGGCGTCGATCAGGGGGTCGAACCAGCCGCGCACGTAGCCGAAGCGGATGCCGGTGCGGCGCAGCTGCTCGGCGGAGTGGTCGAAGCGCTCCTGCTCGACGTCCTCCCGCCCCAGGGACTTGACGACGTTGGCGCCGTCGAAGGACTCGTGGGCGATCTCCGCGACCTCGGCGCGCAGCTGCTGGGAACGCATCGCCAAGGGCGTCGCGAAGCGCTGCAGCAGCACGTTCGCCACGATCAGCAGGACGATCAGGGCGAGCATGACCAGCAGGATCACCGGGTCGATCCGGGCGACGACCACGGTCGCGTAGACCAGCATGGCGATCGTGGCCAGGGCGAAGGGGAACGGCGCCATCGCGAAGAAGGTGGCCTCGATGTCGGCGTACATCGCCGAGAGCAGGGTGCCGGTGGACTGGCGGCGGTGCCACAGCAGCGGCACCTTCGCGTACACGGCGGCCAGTCGCCGGCGGTAGAGGCCGAACAGGTCGAACTGCGTGGCGGCGGCGAAGATGCGGCGGGTCATGACGGAGACGGCGCGGGCGACGCCGATGCCGAGGATGGCCAGACCGCCGCCGAGGACGACGGGGATGACGGGCTCGCCGCGCTGGAAGGAGGGCACGATGACCTCCTCGGTGACGCGGCCGATGATCGCGGAGGTCGCGATCTGCAGCACCGAGAACAGCAGCGCCCCGAGGACGGCGGGGATGAACCACTTGCGCTTCTCCCAGGCACCGGTGAGCAGGCGCTTCATGCCGGGGATGAGCACGGCGGGGTGCTGAGGTGCGGGCACGGCGGGCGGGGCGGAGCCTGCGGGCCGGGAGCTGCCCGTGCGGTCGTCGTGCGGGTGGTTGCCGGGGCGGGGGCGGCCGGAGCGGGTCGCGCCCGGGCCCTCGTGGGCGGATCGGTTCGTGGCGGAGGCGTCGGTGCTGGTCATACGGAGACGAAGTGGCCCACGACGGCGATGGCGAAGACGATGGTGGCCAGCATGGCGAGGGTGAACTCGATGATGATCCCGATGCCCAGGGCCTTGACCGCGACCCAGGCGGATCCGAGGCCCTTCCTCCAGTCCTGCAGGCGCAGCGACTCCGAGACGTACAGGCCGATCACGAAGCCGATCGGCAGGCCCAGCAGGGGGATCACGAACAGGCCGACGATGCCGGAGGCGATGCCGACGTAAATCGGCCACATCGGCACCTCGTGCTGGTGCAGGCGCCGCCCGGTGAGCACGTAGCTGGTGGTCATGCCGATCGCCCCGAGGACCAGGATGATCGCGAAGGCGATCCACGGGATCCAGCCGCCGGTGACGATCGCCCAGATCAGCGTGGCGATCACGATGGTGATCGTGCCGGGCAGGACGGGGACGACGATCCCCACCAGGCCCACGATGTAGGCGAGGCAGACCAGCACGGTCACGATGATCTGGATGGTCAGGGAGTCGACCACGGGTCCTCCGGGGAGTGTCGAGGGTGGGGGCGCGGCACCGCTGGGAAAGCGGTGCGCCGGGCCGTGACCATCCTATCGGCGCCGTCCCGCCGCCGCTCGTCCGCCCGTCGGGCCCTCAGGGCAGGCGCACCACCTGGCCGGCCCAGGAGAACCCGCCGCCGAACCCGATCAGCAGGGCCGTCGCCCCGGCGGGGATCCGGCCCGCCTCGCGCATCCGGGAGATCGCCAGCGGGATCGTCGCCGCGGAGGTGTTGCCGCTGGTGATGACGTCGTCGGCTATCACCGCGTCCTCACGCAGCCCGAGGGACTCCGCGAGCGGTTCGATCATCCGCAGGTTCGCCTGGTGGGGGACGAAGACGTCGATATCGGCCATGGTCACCCCGGCGGCCTCCACGATCCGGTGGCAGATGGCGGGGGCCTCGCGCAGGGCCCAGCCGAGCACCGCACGTCCCTGCTGGGCGAAGTACGGCCCGGGGCCGGTGATCGTCACGGCATCGGCGAGGTCGGGGACCGTCCCCCACACCACGGGCGCGACGGCGGGCCGCTCGCTCGCGCGCAGCACCACGGCGCCGGCCCCGTCGGCGGTGAGGATTCAGGTGGTGCGGTCGGTGTAGTCGGTGTAGGTCGAGAGCTTCTCCGCCCCGATCACCAGGGTCGTGGTGGAGGCCCCGGCCCGGATCGACTGATCGGCCAGGGCCAGGGCGTGGCTGAAGCCGGAGCAGGCGGCGCCGACGTCGAACGCGGCCGGGGCCGGCAGGCCCAGGGCCTCGGCCACGCGGCCGGCGGCGCTGGGTGAGTGCTCATCGTTCGAGCAGGTCGCGACGAGGACCTGGGTGATCTCGGAGGCGTCGATGCCGGCGTCCGCGAGGGCTGCGCGGGCGGCCTCGGTGGCCATGCTCGCGACCGTCTCGTCCTCGCCGGCGATCCGCCGCGATTCGATGCCGGTGCGCTGGCGGATCCACTCGTCGCTGGTCTCGACCAGTTGCTCGAGGTCATGGTTGGTGAGGATCCGGGCGGGGCGATAGTGGCCGGTCCCCATGATCCGTGACCCCGCAGCGGGGGTCGGGGAGTGGAAGGGTGCGGGGGTATCCGGCTGGCTCATCGGCAAGGTCTGCTTTCTGGTGTCGAGATGTGCCGCCCGCCGGGGATCGACATCCTCGCGCCTCTCCGGCAGGTCCCGTTGAACAGGTCCCCGATGCGCCGGGTCAGCCGGGACGCGGGTGGGTCGGCCCGGTGGGCTCTGGGGTCCGGGGTGTGGGGTGAGCAGGAGCGGTGTGGTCGGTGCGGCGAGCGCGCCGAGCACCTTACCGCTGCCGGCTCGGCACGCGGCCGACGGGTGAGGGAGCGGACAGCGTGGGGCACCAGTTAGTGACGCAGCGCTGGGCGCCGACGGGGTGCCCCGCGTCGTCAGCGGCGGGCGGCGCGGCGGTCGACCAGGTCGGCCCCGCTGATCAGGCCTGAGAGGCCCCGCCGGTCGACGAAGAGCACGATCGCGATCGCGACGAGGACGAGGCCGCCCGAGGCGAGGCGCAGCAGCACGGGCAGGACGGGCACCCCGAGGCCCTCGAGCACGTCGCCGATCGGGGCCAGGGCCGCGTACAGGCCGGCCACGGACAGGGCGCGCGTCAGCCGCCGGCCCGCGCTGCCCCGTCGGCCGTCGAAGACCGGCACGATCCCCACCATCCGCTGCCCGGGCGAGGCGCCGCTGCCGATCAGCGCCGGCAGCACCACGCTCAGCAGCGCTCCGATGAGGATGGAGGCCAGCGGCAGCACCGCCGCATGGCCGGGCGGATTGGGAACCTCTCCCCCATCACTGGCCAGGGTCCAGACCACGACGTAGGTCAGCAGTCCGGCCGTCAGCAGCAGCCCGGGCAGGGCCGAGATCACCGCAGCGTCGATCGCCATCCCCAGCAGGCGGCGCAGCCGGGTCACGGGTCGCGGCGGCAGCGTCGCGAGCGCGGTGGGTTCGGGGATCCAGCCGGCCACCACCGGGGCGAGGAGTGCGCCGATCAGCGCTCCGGCGGTGTTGGTCAGCAGGTCATCGACGTCCGCCACGCGGTAGGCGCAGTCGAACAGGCCCCACAGCCCCGTGTACTGGGTGGTCTCGATCAGCAGCGAGGCGGCGACGCCGGTGAGGGTGGCGGTGAGGATGCCGCGGCCGGCCATCACGCGGATCAGCACGCCCAGGGGGATGAACAGGACGACGTTCAGGATGGGCTGGGCGATCGCCGCGATGGTGGTGGTCGAGCCCAGGCCGTACTGCCCGGCGAGCCGGGCGATGTCGCCGATGGTCGCCAGCGGTACCGGCTGCAGCGAGGTCCCGCCGCCGCCCGCGCAGACCGAGGGGTCAGGAAGCGGCAGCAGCGTGTATGCCACCAGGGCGACGGCGTAGATCGCGACGCCGGCGGCGCCGATGAGGCGGGCGGGGCTGAGGCGCCCGTAGGCGTAGTACTGGATGATCAGGATCGGCAGCAGGACCGCGAGGAAGCACAGTGTGCCGCCGAGGAGGCTGAAGGGGATCTGCCAGGCCCATGCGTCGATCATGGCTGAACCCTAAGGTCGCAGGGGGCTCCGGGGGGATGGGCCCATGTGTCTGCGTCGCTCCTACCGTGGGTGGAGCCGGTCCCGGGAGGGTCATCCGACGGTTCCTGTGCAGCGTCCAGCAACTGGCCATAGCGTGCTCCTGTGACCGAATTCGTGCGCCTGGCCCTGGTGGGCATCGCGGGCGGCGTGGGGGTGTTCGTCGCGATCCTGCTCCCCGCCGTGCTGCTGCAGCGACGACGCTTCGGCCGGGTGCGGCCGCTGCGGCTGGTCGGTGTGCTGGTGATCTGCGTGTACACCATGACGCTGGCGGGCCTGACGGTCGCTCCCGCCTACGAGGTGGCCAGCACCTGCCAGAACCGGGCGGGCGGCGAGCTGCGGCCCTACCCCTTCAACGCGGTGGGCGAGATCCTCGCGGTCCATGCCGAGGGCACCACCGGATTGGGCCTGCTGCTGAGCTGGCCGGTGCTGCAGCTGGGCATGAACATCGTGCTGTTCGTGCCGCTGGGGGCGATCCTGCGCGGGGTGTTCCGGCTGGATACGACGACGTCGCTGGCCATCGGGGTGATGCTGTCGGTGCTCATCGAGGCCACGCAGTACACCGGGGCGTGGGGGCTGTATCCGTGCGGGGTGCGGATCGCGGACATCGACGACGTGCTGGCCAATTCCCTCGGTGCACTGCTGGGGGCGCTGATCGCCCCGGTGTTCACCCGGCTGGGAGTGCCGCTGTTCGTCCATGAGCGACCGCTGGACGATGATCGCGGCCGCGAGGGTGGACACGAGGGCGCCGCGGATGAGGACCCGTGGCCGTGACGGCGACCGGCGGGCCGCTCCCCTTGTAGCGCGGCTCGGTCACGCGGTCGCGCGGTCACGCGGTCACGCGGTCACGCGGTCACGCGGTCACGCGGTCACGCGGTCACGCGGTCACCGACAGGGTCGAGGAGCGGTCCGGCAGGCGCCGCACATGGATCTGCTCGGCGATCTGGGCCTTCATCTCGCTGACGTGGCTGACGATGCCGATGGTGCGACCGTGCTCGGCCAGGCGCCCGATCTCGGCGACCACCCGCTCCAGGGCTTCGGGGTCGAGGCTGCCGAAGCCCTCGTCGATGAACAGGGTCTCCATCTGCACTCCCCCGGCCTCGGCGGTGACGATGTCGGCCAGGCCGAGGGCGAGGGCGAGGGAGACGAAGAAGGTCTCGCCGCCGGAGAGGGTCTCGGGCAGCCGATGCTGGTCGGTGCGGTGGTCGATGACCAGCAGGTCCAGTCCGGTCTTCTTGGCGCCTCGGGCCCCGGTGTCGCGCAGCAGCTCCAGGGTGGAGTCGGAGAACTGGGCCAGGCGGGTGTTGGCCGCGGCGACGACCTCCTCGAAGCGGCGCATGAGCACGTAGGTCGACAGCTGGATACGGGTGCCGTCGGAGGAGCGCCCGGTGGCGAGGTCGGCGACGCGCACGATGGCCCCGGCGGTGCTGTCCAGACGTGCCAGGCGGTCCAGCGCCCCGTCCAGCGCGGTGCGTGCACCGGCGGTGCGCTCGGCTGCGGCGCGCAGCCTCGCGGCGTGGTCGCCGGCTTCCCGGGCGGCGGTGCGGGCGAGGGTGAGGGCTTCGGCGGCGGCCGTGACGACCTGGTCCACTGCGCCGGCCGCGTCCTCGCTCGCGTCGATCTCGGCGACGCCCTCCTCGGCCATGCCATCGGTGTATCGGGCCCGGTTCACGGTGCGGTCCGAGAGCAGCGTCGTCAGCTCTGCCCGCTCGCCCTCGGCCAGGACGGCGGCGCGCAGCTCGTCATCCGTGGCGAAGGGAGTGTGCCCGGCAGCGGTCAGCTGCTCGGCGGCCTCGGCGCGGGCGGCGGCTGCCTCCTCCTCGAGTTCGGCGAGGCGAGCGGCGGCCTGGTCCGCCGCGAGGTGCGCCTCGCGCAGCGCGGTCGCCGCTCTGGCTCTGGTCAGCTGGGCCGCGCGACGCTCGGTCACGCTCGCATGCTCGCCACGGGCCTCACGCGCCCGTTCGGTGTCCTTGGCCAGAGCGGTCTCGGCCTCGCGCAGGGAGGCGGCCCGCCCCTCCAGCTCGCGCTCCTGGGCGCTGCAGTGCTGGGTCAGCCGGGTGGTCTCGGCGTCGTGCGCCTCGAGCTCCTTCTCCAGGGTCTCGGCGCGCTTCTGAGCGGCCAGCGCCTTCTCGACGGCCTGCTGGGCGTCGGCGTCGGCGGTGCGGGCGTCCTCGAGGGTGAGCCCGCCGGCGTCGGCCAGGGCCTTGTCGCGCTGTGTGCGCACGGCGGTGAGCGATTCGGCGGCGCGGGAGGCGGCCTCGTCGGCGCTCCGGCGGTGCTCTTCGGCGGCCTCGATCTGCTCGGGGCCGACGTGGTCCTCGGCGGGTTCCGCGGGTGCGGGATGTTCCGTGGACCCGCAGACGGGGCAGGCCTCCTCGGGGGCGAGCTGCAGGGCGAGCTCGGAGGCGATGCCGGCGTGGCGGCGATCGCGCAGCCTCTTCTCCTCGTCGGCGGCCCGTCGCGCGGCCGCGAGCGCGGCGGCGGCGGTCCTCTCCGCCGCGGTGACCTCCTTCGCGAGCCGGTCCGCGTCGCGGGCGGCGGCCAGGTGCGAGGCGGCGGTCACGCGAGCGGCGCGGGCATCGCCGAGTGCTTCCGCGGCGGTCTGGGCAGTGGTGCGCTCGGCGACGAGCTTCTGGCGGGCCTCGGGGCGGGCGGCGAGCTGCTCGGTCAGCGCCTGGATGCTCGTGGCCAGCTCGGCATCAGTCTGGCGGCGGGTCTCGATCTCCCTCGCGCGCTGGGGCAGGGCCTTCTCGAGGTCGACGAGGTCCCCCAGGGCTCCGGCGGCCGAGGTGGCGTCCTCGGCGGCGGCGGCCAGGGCCTCCAGCGGATCCTCCCCGTCCAGCAGCTCGACGAGGTCCGGGTGGGACTCCCGGTGCCTCGCGGCGACGTCCTCCCGGGCAGCGCGCAGGTCGCTCAGCCGCTGGGCGGCGTGGCTCGCCCGCTGCAGCGCGACGGCGGCGGGCCGGGCGGCGTCGTCGCAGGTCAGTCGGCGCTGCGCCGCGCGGGCTGCCGGTTCCTCCTCGGCCAGGCGCGCTGCCAGGGCATCGAGCTCGCGGCGGCGGGTGATCCGTGCGCGGTGGGTGGCGGCGCGGTCGGCGTGCTCGCGGGCCGTGGTCTCGCGCCCAGTGGCGGCGGTGGCGGCCTCGGCGGCGTCCTCGGCCCGGGCGGTGAGGGCCTTCTCGATGCTGGTGACGGCGACGCTCAGCTCGTCCCGGCGACCGCTCGCGGCGTGGTCGTCGAGCTCGCTGCGCTGTTCGTCCTCGAGGCCGGCGGCCTCGGCGAAGCGGGCGACGGCCTTGCTGACGTCGTTGCGGGCGGCGGTGACCTCCGTGGCGGCCTCGCGCCGCATCTGTTCGAGCTGCTTCTCGACGTTCTGGTAGATCTCGGTGCCGAACACGCGCTGCAGCACCGTCTGGCGCTCGCCCGTGCCTGCGCGCAGGAAGCGGGCGAACTCATTCTGCGGCAGCAGCACGGTCTGGGTGAACTGCTCGCGGGAGAGGCCGACGGCACGGGTGATCTCCCCGCCGATCTCGTCGAGCCGGGTCGAGATCGGCGTGACGCCGGCCCCCTCCCCGGCGCGGTCGGCGAGGGCGGCGGGGATCAGCTCGGGCGAGCTGAGCCGCCACAGGATGGCCCGGGCGTTCTCCTTGGTGGTTCCGGTGCCGCGGCGCTTGGCGCGGGCGTACTGCGGCTGGCGGCGCACCCGGTAGATCCCGTGACCGGTCTCGAAGACGAGGTCGACGGCGCTGGGGGCGGTGGGGTCGGCGAACTGGGAGCGGATCCGTTCGCCGCTGGCTTCGCTGCCGGCCACGGTGCCGTAGAGGGCGAACACGATCGCGTCGAGGATCGTGGACTTGCCCGATCCCGTCGGCCCCTCCAACAGGAACATGCCGCTGGTCGAGAGGGAGGCGAGGTCGATGTCGACGGTGTCGCGGAAGGGGCCGATGCCGGTCAGGCGCAGGTGGTGGAGCTTCATGAGGCCTCCGACCGCTGCGCGCGCACGCTCTGGTAGGCCTGCTCGAGCACGTCACGTTCCGCGTCGGTCGCCTCCGTCCCGGTGACGTACTCCAGGAACTGGCCCATGACCTCCATCGGATCCTGTTCACGGCGCACCACGGGAGTGAGGTCGCTGTCCTCGCGCCCCTGGGGACGATGCTCGGTATGGCGCAGATGCGGGTACGCGCCGCGCAGGCGTTCGAGCAGGTGGGGCGGCCGATGCGGATCGGTGATCACCGCCTTGACCCAGTCCTCGCCGTGGGTCTCGGCCTGGGCGAGGACCTCCTCGAGGGTGCCCTGCAGCTCGCTCAGGCGCCGCGGCACCGGGGTGGCGATGCGCTGGACGGACACCTCCCCGGGGGCGTCGAGCTCGACCAGCAGCACGGACTTGCGATGGTCCTTCTCGGAGAAGGAGAAGGCCAGCGGTGACCCGCAGTACCAGGCCGTGGTGCCTGCCTGGGCGGAGAGATCCTGGCAGCCGTGGAGGTGACCGAGGGCCACGTAGTCGACGCCGCGCAGCGCATCGGCCGGCACCGAGTCGACGCCGCCGACGCTGAGGTCCCGCTCGGAGTCGCTGCCGGAGCCGCCGGCGACGAAGGTGTGCGCCAGAACCACCGATCGTGCCCTCGGTCCCGGCTCGGCGGCTTCCGCGTGCTGGGCGATCCGCGTGGCGATGCGCTCCATCGCGGCGCGGGTGACGGCCTCGTGGCTGCGGCCGAGCGGCTGGGTCTCGTCGGCCGCGAGGGCGAAGCGCGCGATGTCGGGCTCGAGGTAGGGCAGAGCGAAGAACAGCACCTCACCGTGGGCATCGGGCACCACGACGGGATGCTCGAGCGCGGTGCGGGCATCGGCGAGGATGTGCACCCCGTCGCGCATCAGGGCAGAGCCGAAGCCGAGACGCTTCGCGGAATCGTGGTTGCCGGGCGTGAGAATCACGGTGGCGACGTCGGCCAGACGCCGCAGAGTCCGCCCCAGCAGTTCCACGGACCGCACCGGAGGCACCGCGCGGTCGTACACGTCACCCGGGATGACGACCACGTCGACCTCGCGCTCGGTCACCAGGTCGACCAGCCAGTCGTGGAAGTCGGCCTGGTGATCGTGCAGATCGGCCTCATGGAGGGTGCGCCCCAGGTGCCAGTCCGAGGTGTGCAGGATTCTCATGGCTCCGACTCTAAGGACCGCCGCCGACAACCCGGGCGCGCCGCGCGGCGCTGTGGACGGACGGCACTGGGGAGGAACACCCCGTGACGTCGGCCGCCGGGCGGCGTAGCGTGCCGTCATGGCCCACGAAGCGAACGCCACCGACTCCGCCCCGACCACAGAGATCACCGCCGACGTCGTCGTGCTCGGCGGCGGCCCCGTGGGTGAGAACGCCGCCCAGTACGCCACCGAGGGCACGGACCTCAGCGCCGTGATCATCGAGGGTGAACTGCTGGGCGGCGAATGCTCGTACTACGCCTGCATCCCCTCGAAAGCTCTGCTGCGGCCGACGTCCGTGGCCGGCGCCGCCGCTCATCTCGACGGGGTCGGTGATCCCGAGATCGACCGGGACGCCCTGCTGGCACGACGCGATACGTGGGTCTCGAACTACGACGACTCCGGCCAGGTGCAGTGGGCCGAGGGTGCCGGGATCCAGGTGGTGCGCGGGCACGGCCGGCTCGTCGGCGAGCGCGAGGTGCTCGTCGAGCCCGCCGACGGCCAGGACGGCAGCGGGCCGACACTCGTCCACGCCGAGCGGGCAGTCGTGCTCGCCACCGGCTCGGAGGCGAGGATCCCCGAACCGTTGCAGGCGCTGGCCCCGTGGACCTCGCGCGACGTCACCGGGGTGAGGGAGGTTCCCGGCCAGCTGCTGATCGTCGGCGGCGGCGTGGTGGCCGTGGAGGCCGCGACGTGGATGGCCGCGCTGGGCAGCGAGGTGACGATGCTGGTGCGCGGGGACGGACTGCTCAGCGGCTACGAACCCTTCGCCGGGGAGCACGTGCTGGAGGCCCTGGGGAACCTGGGTGTCACCGTGGAGCTGGGCACCTCCGTGGTCTCCGGCGAGCGCGCCGATGCACGGCGGACCGGGCTGGGCCGGCTGCACGGCGGCGCGGTGACCCTGCAGGTCGAGGATGCCGACGGGCGGCGCGATGTCACCGGGGACGAGGTGCTGGCCGCGACCGGCCGCAGTCCCCGGCTGAGCAGCGTCGGACTCGATGCGATCGGGCTCACGGCCGACGACGTGACCGCCGCCGCGAAGCCCACGTCTGACAATGCCGCCGAGACAGCGCTGCCGGACTGGCTGCATGCCGTCGGAGATGCCAGCGGGGAGGCGCCGCTGACGCACTGGGGCAAGTACCGCGCCCGCGTGATCGGCCAGCGCATTCGCGCCGGGGCCACCGGTGAAGCTCTCGAGCCCATTCCGGATCACGTGCCCGTTCCCCAGGTCGTGTTCACCGAGCCCCAGGTCACCTCGGCCGGCCTCACCGAAGCGCAGGCCCGGGAGCAGAGGATCGACGTGGTCACCGCGCAGGTCCCCTTCGGCGGAGCGGCGGGCTCCGCTCTGCTGCGGGACGATGTCACCGGCACTGCGCAGCTGGTGGTCGATGCGAGCACGAGACAGCTGGTCGGTGCGACGTTCGTCGGCCCCGACGCCTCGGAGATGATCCACGCTGCCACTATCGCGATCGTCGGGAAGGTGCCGGTGCACGTGCTGCGGCACGCGGTGCCGAGCTTTCCCACGGCCTCGGAGCTGTGGCTGCAGCTGCTGGAAGAGCTGCCGCGGGAGATGCGGGCCGGCTGAGATTCGGACTCGGGGCGCGGCTGGCGCCGCGTGAACTCCTTCCTTGGGAGGAGATGACAGATCGCACTGGTCCTGGTCTGCGACGTCGGCTGGAATAGACGGGTCGACAACTCGCGGGCTCGCGGCATCGCGCCGCTGGGGAGGATCAATGTTCAGGAGATTGCAGCGCTCGCTCCGTCAGCGTCGGGCGAAGCCCGGCGACGGCAGGGCGCTCACGACGCTGCGCTGGTGGCAGCTGCTGACCCGCACCCAGTTCTTCCTGGATCCGGACGACGGGGCGGGGCGGTCCTCGCAGTACGCCGTCGACGTGCGGTACCTCGCCGCCGAGCTCGAGGGCGGCAAGATCGCCGAGGGCGCGCGGCACGCCCCGGTCGAGCTCTATCGTGACGGCCGACAGATCCAGATCGCGAACCCGCCGGTCGCGTTCGACGTCCCCGGCGGCGTGATCGAGGTGGCCACCAGCATGTACGGCCTGACCCGGATGCACCACGTGCCGGAGGACGGCACCCGGTCGCAGCCCCTGCGCCCGCACCCCCGCTCGATGGAGGGCCGGCGCGCACGCGTCGACCGGCGCCATCCGCGGGCCAGCGCCGCTATCGGGATGGTCGCGATCGTGATCCTGCTGATCGGCCTCGTGACCATGGTCCCGCAGCTGGCGGAGCTGGTCACGAGCGTGGACGTGGTCGCCGAGCGGATCGGCACCTTCACCTCCCCGATCAGCCTGCCCGCGTGGGCGAACACCACGCTGCTCGTCGCGGGCGCTCTCGCGGCGACCGAACGCGCCCTGACCCTGCGCCACCACTGGCTGATCGACGCCGACACCACCTGGACCGCCTGGACCTGAGCCCTGGCGGGATGGTGCTCCGCCCGAGCCCGAGCCCGCGCCGGCGCGGCTGCGGGTGCGAATGCAGGCGAGCTCAGCGCCGCAGGGCCAGCGCGGCGCCGCGATACGCCACGCCGATCAGCACGAGCCCCACGCCGGCCACGATCGTCCGGCCCGGCAGCGCCGCCACCAGCGCGAGGCAGCCGATCAGGCCCAGCACCTGCAGGGCCCTGGGGAACAGGCGCCACTGGCCGCGCTGGGTGAAGGCGGCGAGGTTCGCGACCCCGTAGTACAGCAGCACCCCGAACGACGAGGCGGCCACTGCCACCAGCACGTCGCCGGCCAGCAGCACCAGCAGTACGATGGCGATCGCAGCGGTGATCTCGGCGCGCTGCGGCACCGAGAAGCGCTGGTTCACCTGTGCCAGCGGGCGGGGTAGGTCGCTCTCGCGCGCCATGGCGAGCATGGTGCGGGAGATGCCCGCGACCAGGGCGAGCAGCGCCCCACCGGCCGCGGCGATGGCACCCACGGTGACGATGAGGTGCCAGCCTGCGCCGGCACCTACCCCGTCGAGAGCGGTGCGGAACGGCGCCGGTCCCCACCCCTGGTCGCCGGGGGCGGGGCCCACGGCGACCAGCACGATCGACAGCGCCACGTACAGCACGAACACCGCTGCGAGCGCCAGCAGGATCGCGCGCGGGATGGTGCGGCGCGGGGAGATCACCTCTTCGCCGAGGGTTGCGATGCGCGCGTATCCGGCGAAGGCGAAGAACATGATCGCCGCGGCCTGTGCGACCACGAGTGCGAGGCCGAGGGGTCCTCCGGTGGCGGCGCCGAGCACCGCGGCGAGGCCGCCGTCCCACAGTCCTGCGTCGGCCCCGGCGAGCGGGCCGGGGGCTCCGGCGGCGAAGCCCTGGGCCCCGTCGGACGGGCTGCCCGCTCCCCCACCGAGCCCGACGAGCAGGCGCGCCGCGGTGAGCACCAGTGCTGTCACCGCGATCGTGACCAGCACTCGGGCGAGCGCCGCGGTGCGGGTGATGCCGACCAGGTTCACCGCGGTCAGCACCACGACGACTGCGGCGGCGACCGGGCGCTGGGCCGGTTCGGGCACCAGGTAGGCGGCGATCACCAGGGCCATCGCCGCGCAGGAGGCGGTCTTGCCGATGACGAAGCACCAGCCGGCGAGGAAGCCCCACCAGGGCCCCAGCTGCTTGCCCCCGAAGTGGTACACACCGCCGGAGGCCGGGTGCTGAGCGGCCAGCTGCGCGGTGGAGGTGGCGTTGCACAGGGCGACCACGGCGGCGACCAGCACCGCCAGCGGTGCCAGCACCCCGGCGAGGTCCTGGCCGGCGCCGAGGGAGACGAAGGCGCCGGCCCCGATCATCGCGGCCAGGCCGACGATGACCGCGTCGGTCAGCCGCAGGCGGCGGGCCAGGGCGTCCGGGCCGGGCGGCGGCGCCGGGCTCGTCATGAGATGAGCCCGGCGCCGTCGGCCGGAGCAGGTGGCACGTCAGTCGTCCTTGCCGTGGCCCTTGGCCTTGCCGTTGGCCTTGCCCTTGTCATGACCGTGGGCGTTGCCGTTGCCATGGCCCTGACCGTTGCCGTGGCCCTTGCCGTGACCCTTGTCGTGGCCCTTGCCCTTGCCGTGGCCCTTGCCGGGGTGACCGGACTCCTCGTCGTCATCCTGGTCATCCTCGTCGTCCCCACCGCCTGCGGGGAACCCGGCATCCAGGCCGGCGATGATCGGGTCGTGGTCGGAGGAGCCGAACACGCCGTCCTCGTACAGGTCGACGGTGTTGTTGTGGTACCGCGAGTACTGGGTCATCACGGACTCGGCACCGTTGATCTGCCAGTGGGTGCCACCGGTGAGGCGCTCGGCGGCGGCGGGATTGGCCAGGACGTGGTCGAGCGAGCCGACCATGCCGTCGTAGCTGTAGGACCAGCCCTCGGGATCGTAGGTCTCGCCGAGGTCGATGTAGCCCTGGTCGTAGAACGTCTGCAGCGGGTCCTCCTGCGTGTACGCGTTGAAGTCGCCGCCGTGGAAGAAGTCCTCGACGCCGAGCTCCGCGGCCGTCTCCTCGCTCCAGCTCAGCAGCGCCTCGGCCTGCTGCAGGCGGGAGGTGCGGGCATTGCCCTGGACCGGGTCCTCCTCCAGCTCGGCATCCTCGGCGTCCTGGGAACCCTTGGACTTGAAGTGGTTGACGGTGAAGAAGAACGGCTCACCCTCGACCTGCTCCTCGCCGGAGCCCTGGACGGGCACGAACACCTGCCCGATCGGCTCGCGGGCGTTGTCGAACGCCTCGTCGCCGGCGAGGATCTGCGCCTGGCCCTGCGGGGCCACGGCGGCGGTGCGGTAGATGATCGCGTTGGTGATGACGTCGCTGCCGCCGTCCAGGCCCTGCTCGGCGTAGGCCTCACCGGTGCGGACGTAGTCCCAGGTGCCCTCGCCGTCGCGCTCGTTCAGCGCGGCGACCAGGGTGGCGGTGGCCTCGTCGGGCTCCTCGCCCAGGCGGGCGGAGTTCTCGATCTCCATCAGGCCCACCACCTCGGCCTCGGTGCCGGAGATCGCCTCGACGATCTTGGACTGCTGGCGCTCGAGGTCGTCGGCTCCCCACGCGCCGCGCAGGTCGCAGCCGCCGCGCACGTTGGTGCCCTCGCCGTGGAGGTTGGTGTAGGGCTCGCAGCCAGGGGTGTCCTCACCGAGGGTGGTGAAGTAGTTCAGCACGTTGAACGTGGCCAGCTGCAGGTCTCCGCCGACCTCGTCGGGCGTGGCGCTGCGGGTGTTCTCGAAGTCGACCCCGTCGGTCTCGGCCGATTCCCACGGGGTGGTGGTGTTCAGCCGCCACTGGTCGAAGGAGTAGGCGACGACGGTGGGCTCGGTGAACCCGACGGAGGCGCCGACTCGCACGGGCTCCTCGGTGGTCAGCCAGCTCATCGGCTGCTCGGGGTTGCTGCTGAAGTTGGTCGACTTCCCGTCGTCCAACAGCACCAGGTTCTGGGCCTGCTGCTCGAAGTAGGCGGTGGCCTCCTCGCCCGGCTCCATGATGTCGCCGGCCTGCTTCAGCGGCTCGTCGCCGATGGCCAGGCCCACCTCGCCGTACTGGTTGGTGCCGTAGACGTCGGTGACGGTGAAGTCGCCCTCACCCGGCAGGTAGAGCATGTGCTCGATGCTCTCGCGCTCGGTCTCCTCGGTCGGGAAGCCGCCCTCGATCGTGAGGGGCTCGACCTCGCCGAGGGGTTCGGGCAGCTGCTCGAGCCCGCCGGCGCCGACGGTGACCTGCGTGGATTCGTAGTACTCGGAGACCTCGCCGGTCACGCGGACAGATTCGCCGATGGCGACGTCGCCGACGGTGTCGGGCGAGTAGACGAACACGGCGGTGGAGCCGGTGTGCGTGGAGAAGTCCAGCGCCCCGCCGGTGCCGGGGGTCTGGATGACGTAGCCGTCCAGGCCGCCGGTGGCGTAGACCGCGGTCACGACGCCCTCGGTGACGACAGTTTCGCCCTCCAGGGGGCTGGCCTCGCCCGTGCCCTGGATCTCGGCGATGCTCGCCTCGGTGGGATCGGCCGGCACCTCGGGATCCTCGGGCTCCTCCGGATCCTCGGAGTCCGTCTCCTCCGCGCCCGACGGGGTCGGCGTGGGGGCGCCCTCGACGAAGTCGGTGGAGTTCTCGCCGGTGACCTCGACGCGGGAGACGGAGGTGGCGTTGTCGGTGCCGGGAGCGGGGGCGTCCCCGGAGAAGGTCTCCGCCGCGCCCCAGCCGACGAGGTCGACGACGGCCGGGTCCTCGGCGCAGGTGGTCCCGTGGCACTCGAGGTTGCCCTCGGCGTCGGACAGGGCGAACACGCCGCCGCTGCCGGAGGCGTTGATGCCGCCGGTGAGGTCGGCCGCGGGCAGGGGCTCGCCGTTGCCGTTGCCGGAGGCCAGCTCGATGAGGAAGGTGCCGCCGGCGGGGACGGTGCCGCTGAGGGAGACGGTGTTGTTGAAGGTGCCGGTCTTCGAGGCGTACTGGAGGGACCAGCCGTCGAGGCTGATGTCGGCCTCGGAGGTGTTGCGCAGTTCGACGAAGTCGCTCTGGAAGCTGGCCCCGGAGTTGCCCCCGCCGCCGTAGGCCTCGCTGATCTGGAGGTCGCCGGGGGTGACCACGGCGGCCTGGGCGATGGGCGCGATGCCGGGCAGGGCCGAGAGCCCGAGGGTGAGGGCGGCTGCGGCGATGCCGACGCGCGTCAGGCGCGGGTGCAGGCCGTCGCCGTGCGGACGAATGCTCATGGCGGGGTTCTCCTGAAGAGGCGGGATGCGTGGTGGGGTGCGGTGCACTGGGGGTGCGGGTGCTCTGATGGTGCGGCGAGCTGGCGGAGCGGGCGTGCTGCTCGACCCGCACACAGCGGCGGGCCGGGGAGCGGATCACTCCCCGGCCCGCCGTGCGGGGTCAGTCCGCTTCGGACAGGTAGGTGATGCCCTGCTCCGTGTTCATGCGGTACAGGAACGCGGCGGTGGCGTCACGGTTGGTCGGGTTCAGCGGGCGGTAGGTGCCGTCCGGCCAGCCCGTCGTGATGCCTTCGGACTCCATCCACGCGATCTCCTTGGCGTACATGGTGCTGGCCGGCACGTCGCTGAAGACGGGCGAGGTCGGGGCCTCCACCTCGGGCGAGCCCGCGTAGCGGTAGACGAACGCGGCCATCGCGTCGCGGGCGATCGGCTGGGTCGGGCGGAAGGTGCGATCCGACCAGCCGGTGGTGATGCCCTGCTGGTAGGCCCACATGATCGCGTCGTAGTGCTCGTCGCCCTTCTCGACGTCGGTGAACGGCTCGCTGCGCGGGTGGTCCACCTCCGGCGATCCGGCCATGCGGTACAGGAACGCCGCCATCGCGTCGCGGTTGACGGGCTCCAGCGGGCGGAAGGTGCCGTCGTCCCATCCGGTGGAGTAGCCCTCGTTCGCCATCCACATGATCTCGTCGTAGAACATGTTCGACGGGGGCACGTCGCTGAACTCGAGGGTTCCGCAGTCCTCGCCGCCGACGGCGGTGACCTCGTAGGTGACGGCGGTGCCGGTGTCGGGCTGGGCGGTGACGGTCAGCGGCACCGACTCGCCCTCGCTCACACAGAAGTCCTCGCCCAGGGCGACCTCGGCGGTGTAGCGGCCGCTGTCCGAATCCAGCTCGTACGGGGCCTCGAAGGTGCCGAGCTCGCCGGCGTCGACGGAGACCGTCGTGATCTGCGGGGCGCCGAGGCTCTCGGACTCCAGGCCGCGCAGGCGCAGGGTGGGCTGCTCGCCCTCGAGGATGTGGGCCTCGACCTGTCGCTGCGAGTAGTCGGGCTCGAGGTTCTCGTGGGCTCCGAGGTACTCGACGAAGGCCTCGCGGTCCAGCACGCCGGTGTCGCTGACGTTCTGCGCCTGAGCCAGGGTGTGCATGTTGTCGCCGCCCTCGAACAGGAAGCTCGCGGTGACGATCGTGTAGGTCGCCTCGGGGTCGATGGGCTCACCGTTGATCCGCACCGCGACGATGCGGTCGTCCATCTCCCGCTCGGCGTCGAAGACGTACTCGACGTTGTTCGAGACGCTGAAGGCGTAGAACTCGCTGGTGGGCTCGCCGCCGGCGTTGCGCTGCCACTGCTCCTCGAGCATCTGCACGAACTGCGCACCGGTGACCTCACCGGAGTTCAGGGTGTTGCCGAAGGGGACCATGTTGTTGGCCTCGGCGTAGGTGACCACGCCGTCGCCCTCGTTCCCGGCCGCCTCGTGGAACAGCTCGGCGCGGATGCCGCCGGGGTTCATCCAGCCGATGACCTCGTGCTCCTCCGTGGTGCCGCGCTCCTCGAGGTACCACTTCATGGAGTCGGCCAGCATGTTGCCGGCGGCCGAGTGGCGGGAGCGGTTGTCGCCCTTGGTGGTGGCCTGGTCGGTGACCGGATCGCTGGGCTTGCGGACGCCGTCGACGTACTCGGCCTTGTCCCCGGCCCACGAGGTGGTGATGTCGTCCTCGATGGTGCCGACGGGCTCGGCGCCGACCTCGGCGGCGTCCTCGATGGCGTCGGCGGCGACCGTGGAGGCGGCCTGGTAGGCGGGATCGTCGGCGCAGGCCTCGAGATCGGCGGCCTCGGTGGCGATCAGCTCGGGCTCCCCGGTGACGTCCCAGTCGCCGTCCTCGCCCAGCTGCAGGCTCGTCGAGCCCAGGAACTCACCGCTGGCTCCGGCCTGGATGACGGGACGCATCTCGCCGTCCTGGCCGGGCACCGGGGCGGTGTAGGCGTAGGTCTGGTGGGAGTCGCCGTTGAAGATGGCGTCGACCTCGGGGGAGGTCTCCTCGACGATCTTGTCGAAGATCGGGTCGCTGTTCTCCGGGGCCTGGCCGGCCTCGCCGTTGCCGCTGGCGCCCTCGTGGTACGAGGCGACGACGACGTCGTAGTCCTCGCCGGATGCCTCGAGGTCGGCGACGGCGTCGTTGACGGAGTCGACCGGGTCGCGGAACTCGAGACCCTCGATGGCGGCGGGGCTGACCTTGCCGGTCGTCTTGGTGGTGACCGCGCCGATCACGGCGACCTTCACGTCACCGGCCTCGACCACGGCCCAGGCGTCGTGCAGGAGGGTGCCGTCGGACTGGTAGACGTTCGCGGCGAGGTCGGGGAAGTCGGTGCGCGGGGCGATGCGGCCGGTGAGGTCCTCGTAGCCCTGGTCGTACTCGTGGTTGCCGATCGCCGCCGCGTCGACGCCGAGCGCGTTGAGGAAGTCGATCGTGGGCTCGTCGTTCTGCACGGCCGATTCGAAGGCCGAGCCGCCGACGTTGTCCCCGGCGGACAGCAGCGCCGTGTTGCCGCTCTCGCTGGCCGCGCGGGTGTTGGCGACGGTGCAGGCGAAGGCGTCCCCGGCCGGGAGGGCGCCGTGGAAGTCGTTGAAGGTGAGCAGGTCGACCTGGTCGCCGGGATCGGCGGCTGCGGCGCCGAGGGGCACCACGGCCGACGCGAACGCGATCGCGACGGTGCCCAGGCCCACGGACGCGCCGCGCGCGATGCGGCGTGCGGAGGAATCGAACATGAATGGCTCCTGAAGGAGAAGTGGAAGAACGCGGAACGCTGCGGTCCATCTCACCGCACCGGAGCCGAGACACGCCCATCCGTTCCCCGTCCGGGCCGCGACATGTCATCCGATGTTCATCTACCGTCCCGATCCGGCTGTGCGCTGTGATGGGACCGTAATGTCAGCTTTGCCGCCGCTTGACAGTGCCGCGCGCAGCGGACCGGCCCCGAATGCGCCGCCTCGCCGCCGGCGACCGTTTTCCCGTGTGGTGCCCGACCGACTGTCCCGGCCTGCGGTGACGGCACGCCGCCGGAGTGGGTAGCATCGGTGGGGACTTCGGACGAGCCGGTCCCTGCGAACCCTTCTCAGGCTCCGGGCCCGGCATGACCTCGGGCTCGCCTCCCGAGTCGCACGCCGGCCCGCCCGCAGCCCGCCCGCTCCTCTGCCTCTCCCCGTTCCAGATGCAGGCGCGGTTCCCGGCTCGCACGAGCGGTGGCCGGGTGGCCGTCCTCGTCGCCCTAGGAGTCCTGACCATGGTCATGCCGTTCCTCAGCCGTCGTCCCACCGTTCCCGCGAAGGATGGCCACAGCTGGCCGCACGTGATCATCCTGGGTGGTGGATTCGCCGGGGCACACGCCGTCAGGGCGCTGCGGGACGCCCGCGTGCGCGTCACCCTGATCGACCGGAACGTGTACAAGACCTTCCAGCCGCTGCTGTACCAGGTGGCCACCGCCGGCCTGAACCCGGGCGACGTGACCATGTTCCTGCGCGGGCTCTCGCTGAAGGTGCCCAACATGCGCTACCGCCAGGGCCATGTCACGGGCGTGGATCCCGAGCACAGGACCGTCACCATCGACGAGGGCCAGCAGGGCACCCATGAGCTCGAGTACGACTACCTGATCGTCGCCAACGGCGCCACGACCACGTTCTTCGGGACCCCGGGCGCCGAAGAGCACGCCATGCCGATGTACACCCGCTCGCAGGCGATAGCGATCCGCGACCGGGTCTTCTCGGAGCTGGAGCGCTCGAGCCGCGAGGCGGAGGCCGGCGTGGACCGGCTGCACGTGTGCGTGGTCGGCGGCGGGCCGACGGGCGTGGAGATCGCCGGCGCGCTGGCGGACTTCCGCATGCAGGAGCTGGACATCCTCTACCCCGAGATGGACCCGGGCACGCTGCAGATCACCGTGCTGAACCGCGGCGAGGACCTCATCAAGGAGTTCCGTCCCGAGTTCCGCGAGTACGCGGCCGAGGAGCTGCGCGAGCGCGGGGTCACGCTGCAGCTGGGCAAGGGCGTGCAGTCGGTGGGCTACGACCACGTGGTTCTCGACGACGACACCATCCTCGAATCGGACATCACCATCTGGGCCGCGGGCGTCACCGTGCCGGAGATCGTCTCGGAGTGGGGGCTGCCGCAGGACAAGCGCGGCCGCATCCAGGTCGACGACTACCTGCAGGTCAAGGGCCTGCCGGGGGTCTACGCGGCCGGCGACATCGCCGCCCAGGACGATCCGCTCCCCCAGCTCGCCCAGCCCGCCGTGCAGATGGGCGAGGCCGCGGCCGCCGCGATCGCCGCGGAGGTCGCCGGCAAGCCGCGCAAGAAGTTCGAGTACACCGATCTGGGCACCATGGCCACCATCGGCCGTCACGCCGCGATCGCGGAGATCCCGCACATGCCGGGCCTGACGGGATCCGTCGGCTGGGCGGCGTGGCTGGGCGTGCACGTGGCCAAGATGATCGGCCACCGCAACCGGCGCGCGGTGGCGATGAACCTGCTGACGCTGTACGGCGGCACCCGCGCGACCCACCAGCCCAACCCCGTCGTCGGCGAGGTCGATTCGGTGCGCGCGGCCCGGATCTTCGAGGAGCAGGCCAAGCACCGCAAGTTCGGCCGCGATGCCCAGGGCGCCTCCGAGTCCGACCGGATCGCCGCCGCGTCGGAGGGCGAGCACGGCGCACGCGACGTTGCCGACCCGGTCAAGGACTGACACGGAGACCAGCAGGAACGGTGCCTCGGCTCAGGAGCGTTCCCGCGGGAACGTCGTGAGGCGGGCGCCGCGCCGTACGGTGCCGCCCATTCCCCCGAAACATTGCAACGCTGAGACGTAAAGGTGAAATGGGTGCGCGTGTCGCGCCGGGTCGGGCCGGGCGGTCCGCCGTCCGCCGTCCGCCGTGGCCATCTGGTTCCATGGGCCGACGGCGTCCTGGTTCCACGGGCCGACGGCTTCGGGCGTCGCAACGAGGGAGGCGGTCGGGCCCTCGACTCCGCTCAGCGGATGAGGTTGACGACCAGGTACGAGGCGCAGACCAGCCCGATGCACAGCACGGCCGCGGTGCCCACGAGCATCGGCTTGCCGTCGCGGGCCAGCTGCCCCAGTCCCAGCAGCGAGTCCTGTGCCCGCTGGTAGCCGGAGGCGGTCAGCACGTAGGCGAGCACCGCGAGGCCGGCGCCGACCAGCCCGGCGACCGCGCCGAACAGGCCCAGCTGCTCGACGGTGAAACGCATCCCGACCAGGCTCGCGACCCCGAAGGCGAGGCAGGTGCGCCGCCACGACAGCAGGGTGCGCTCGGGCTGCAGTCCCGGATCGTAGATCGAGGTGACGTCCTGACCGGGCTGCGCCACCTCGCCGTCGGCCTCCGCGGGATCGGGGTGGACGCTCGCGTCCTGGACGCCGTCCGGGTCACCGGCTGCGCCGGCCTCGCCCCGGTCGCCGCGGCCCGCGGATCCGGTGGCTTCACGGTCGTCGTCCCCCGCGGGGCCGACGGGTCCGTCGTGCTCGTGCTCGTGCTCGTTCTCGTCGCTCACGCCACCAACCCGATGAACACCAGTGCCGCGGCGATGATGATGCCCACCACCAGCACGGCACCCACCGCCAGGCCGGGCAGCGGGCTCCCGTGGCGCAGCGACTTCTCGGTGGCGCGCCACCCGAGCCACGCCTGCAGGGACGCGATGGTGCCGAGGACGAGGAAGACCGAGGCGGCGGAGACGCGCCAGCCGACGGCATGGGGCAGAGCGAGAGCCTCCAGGGCGAACGCCCCGGCATACAGGGCCAGCGCCGTGCGCAGCCACGCGAGGAAGGTGCGCTCGTTGGCGAGGCTGAATCGCGGATCGGGCTCCTCGCCGTCGCGGTAGACGGAGGCGGGGAAACGGCGGGGAGCGTTCATGCGTCGGCCTTTCGGGGGGTCGCCGAGGAGTCGGGGCCGTCCCCGCCGACCAGGGCGACGGTGCGGAATCCGCCGTTGCCCATGGAGGAGTCCGGGGTGTTCTGGGAACGGGCCGAGTTGCGGTACCGATTGCAGTACGAGATGTGGCAGAGGTAGCTGCCGCCGCGCATCACCCGGGCCTGGCCGTCCTCGGGGCCGACGGGGTCGTGGGCGGTGGTGCGGTGCTCCGCGGTCGTCCCGCGGCGGTAGGTGGCCGGGTGGTACCAGTCCTGGCACCACTCCCACACGTTGCCGACGGTCTGCCACAGCCCGTAGCCGTTGGGCTCGAAGGTGCGCACGGGCGCGGTGGTGAGGAAGCCGTCCTCGCGGGTGTTCACGCGCGGGAAGTCGCCCTGCCAGATGTTGGCGCGCCAGCCGCCCTCGTCGACCTCCGCATCGCCCCACGGGTACTTCGCGCCCTCGAGGCCGCCGCGGGAGGCGTACTCCCATTCGGCCTCGGTGGGCAGGCGGCGACCGGCCCATTCGCAGTACGCCACGGCGTCATTCCAGCTCACGTGGACGACGGGATGGTCCTCGAGCCCGTCGATGCCGGACCGGGAGCCGCCGGGGTGGCGCCAGTCGGCGCCCTGGACGCCGCGCCACCACGGGGTGCCCTGGGCCGGGCCCATGATCTCCTCGTCCTTCGCAGCGACGGCGAGGTGGAACACGGCGGAGAACCCGAAGGTCTCGGCCTCGGTGCGGTAGCCGGTCGCCTCGACGAAGCGGGCGAAGTCGGCATTGGTCACGCTGGTGGCGTCGATCTCGAAGGCGCTGAGGGCGACCTGGTGGCGCGGGGTCTCCCCGTCGGCCCGATTACGGTCGCCCGAGGAGTCGCCCATGGTGAACGTCCCCGCGGGCACGCGGACCTGCTCGATGCCGTGCCGAGGCTGTGCGCCGTCACCCGTGGCGGTCTGCCCGGTACGGGTCGAGCCGAGTTCGACGAACTGATCGCGCGAGGGTGTACCGCAGCCGCAGCCGCACCCCGTGTTCCCTGCCGGATGGGACATCCTCGACTCCTCTCCTGCTCGGACCGCCGTTCTTCCGGGACTACCGTCGCTCTCCCGGGCGCACCGCCGCACCAGCCTAGCGATCTTCGCGCGAGTGCCTCGTCGTCGGGTACTGGATCAGGAGCGGGTGCCGTTATCAGGAGCGGGTGCCGTTGCTCTATGAGGATCGGTTCCCGCTATATCGCCAGTAGTCGACGACCGCTCCCGTGCCAAGAGACCCGCCGCGGCATCGGCAGGTCACGGCGGGCCACCGCACCAGCGGGCGACGGCGAGCCGCTGCGACCGTCTCCCATGGCGAGCCCCCGTGGCCGACGCGGGCAAGGCCTCTCGCCCCTCAGCTCGGCATGTAGATGCCGTCGGCCACGACCTTGGTGTTCCCGCATTTGCGGCCGACCTTGATCGTCAGGGGCCAGTCCGGCTCCCCACCGCGCACATACCCGTAGAAGTTCGACCTCGCCGCCGTCGTGGCCCGGCCATTGCTGCCGGCTTTCAGGTCGAAGCACTTGTAGTTCGTCTCGCCCTCGTTGGACAGCGTCACCTTGTACGTCGCGCCGGGCTCAAGGTTCTTCAGCGAGAAGCGGAAGTACCGGCAGTTGCCGCTGTCGCATCCGTCGGTGCCGGCAGGGACCGTGTCCCCCCACGTCACGCCACCGTCCATGGCCGGATCCGGCGGAGTATAGGTCTGGGCCTTCTTGCTCTGCGAGACCTTGTCGCTGGAGAGACCCTTGCCGTTCACCACGCGCGCTTCAATGCTGTGGCTCGAACCGGATTTCGCCGTGATGGTCGTCGAATAGGAGTTGCCGTTCACGGATTTCTTGGATCCGTCGACCCACACCTCGAGCGTCTTGCCGCCCCCGCCGCCATCGCCGCCGGGTGCTTCCGCCGTGACGGAGACCGGGCACGTCTTGCTGTTCGTGCAGCTCTTCGTCGAGATCGACACCTGCGGCTTCGCCGGTTTGGTGTAGGGCTTCACTGAGTTCGACTCACCGGAACGGTCGCTCTCGGTGAAGCGGTTCCGGGCCTGGACCTGGAATCTGTAGGCCTTGCCGTTGGTCAGTCCGCTGATGTCCGCCGAGGTCGCCGACTTGTCGACGACCTTGCTGCCGCCGCCGGACCAGGTGATCACGTAGTCCTTGATCTCGGTGCCGTTGCTCTCGGCGGTATTCCATTCCACGTGCGCTCGCCCGTTCGGCCCGTCGCCCTTGCCCTCGCTGGGCAGGGAGGCCTTCACCCCGGTCGGAGCATCCGGCACCGCCCAGGGGACGACGGCCTCCGACGGCGAGGACGCGCCGGTGCCGCGGCCCACGGAGTTCACACCGATGTAGGTGAAGGTGTGCTCCTTGTTCCGGTCGAGGTTCCTGAAGGTGGCCGACCTCGTGCTCGCATCGACCGTCTGCTCCGCGCCGGAGGAGGCCTTGACGATGTACTCGGTGATCGGCTCGCCGTTGGCCTCGGCCGTGGTCATCTTCGGCCAGGTCACCTTGACGCTGCCGCCGAGCGCAGTGCTGACGCGTTCAGCGGTCGCGGTGCCGCTGGGGGCGGCGGGCTTGCCTGCCGGGTGCTCCGCCCGCGACCAGCCCGACCAGTCCGACGGCTGGTCGGCGAGGTTGTGGGCCCGCACCCGGAACCGGTAATCGGTCCCATTGGTCAGCCCCTCCCAGGCGAGCTCGGTCGAACCCGACTCCACCTCGCGGGTGTGGAGCTCACCGGTGGCGGTGTCCTGCATCTGCAGGTCGTACTTCTGGATGGCGGAGCCATGATTGACCGGCGCACTCCAGCCCACGGTCAACTGCTGGTCGCCGCGCTGGGCCGACGGGGTCTCCGGCTTCTCGGGGCGCACGTCCGGCCGTGCCGTGGCCGAGGCCACCGAGGCCTTCGACGGGCCCACCTCGTTGTTCGCGACGACCTGGAAGGTGTACTCCACGTCGTTCTGCAGCCCGGAGATGGTGCACGAGGTCGAGGCGCACTCCTGCGTCACGGACGGCCCGGTGGCCGTGGAGACCTCGTAGCCGGTGATCGGGGCACCGTTGTCGGCCCCGGCCTTGAAGTTCAGCTCGACGAACCCGTCGCCCACCTCGCCGATCCGCGGGGCCGACGGCGGCTCGGGCGCGGCACGCACGGTCACCCGGATCTCACCGGTGACCTGCCGGTCCGGGTCGCCGGTGTCATCCTTGACGCCGTACTGCGCAGTCAGGATCCCGTGGAAGCCGGCATCCGGGGTGATCGTGACCTTGTTCCCGTCCAGGCCGATCTCTCCCTCACCGCTGGTGATGGTGGGGCTGACGACCTCGCGCTTGCCGCCGGGGAACGGGTTGGAGTCGTTGGCGAGCACGTCGATGGACTTGGTCTGCCCCGCGTCGATCTGGTCCTTGTCCAGAACGGCGGCCAGCAGCGGCCGGTTCGAGCCGCCCACGGTCAGCTGGACCTTGGCCGGGACCGGGTCGCTGTGCCCGTCGGTGACCGAGACCGGCACGTCCACGATCGTTCCCTTGGGCACCTCCGCCCCGGCCTTCGCGGTCACGGTCGAACCCTCCAGGCCGACGCTCACGCCGTCCGTGGCCGGGACCTCGCCGAGGGAGAAGGTGAGCTCGTCACCCTCGGGATCCTCGGCGGAGGCGGCCAGGTCGACGCTCGCCTGCGGCCCGCCCTGCTCGACCTCCAGCACAGCGCCCTGCAGGGTCGGCGGCAGGTTGGAGTCCTCCGGCGCGACCTCCACGGGGATCGCGAGGGTCGCGGTCGCCGCGGTGGCGTCGCCCACCTCGCCGTCGGTGACCTCCACCGAGATGGTGTCCTTGCCCGAGAAGCCCTCCGCCGGGCGGTAGGCCAGCGTGGATTCGTCCTGGACGAGTTCGGAGCCGTCGCTGTGGGCAGCGGTGACGAGGCTGGGATCGGTGATCGTCGCCGGCTCCGCGCCGGGCCGCACCCGCACGTTCTCGGAGTCGGAGAGGTCCACCGTCGCCTCGGCCCCGCCCTGGACCTGGATCGGCTCGCCCACCCACACAGGGGCCTGCTTCGAGGTGCCGGGCACCCAGACGTACCCGGCCGAGGTCAGGCCGTCGACGTCCTCAATGATGTAGCGCAGTCGCTGCTGCTCCTCCTGCGGGGTCACCCGCACGATCCCGTCGTCACGCAGCTGCGTGCCCTCGGGAGCCTCGTCCAGCGAGACCTTCAGGGCACTGGTGCTGCCGTCGGGATCCGAATCGTTGGCCAGCACGTCCACGTCGACGTACTCGGCCTCGGGATCGAGCACCTCCTCGGCGGAGACGAAGTCGTCCCGCGCGATCGGCGCGCGCTCGGGCGCATTGGGATCGACCTTGATGGTGATCGTCGCCGAGCTCTTCAGCTGCCCGTCCGAGGCGCTGTAGAGCACGGTGTGGGTTCCGGGCTCCGACGGGGTGGTCACGGTGACCACCCCGTCGTTCTTCTCCTGCTCCGGATCGGCCACCTCGATGTCCGTCATCGCCTCGACGTCCTCGCGGACGACGCTGAGCGGCGCCCCCTCGGGGTCCGTGTCGTTCTCCAGCACCGGGATCTGCACCTCGCGGTCCGGTTTCACCTCGACGGTGTCGTCGACCGCGTACGGCTCGAGGTTCATCTCGTTCGGCGGCGCCACACCGACCTGCACGTCCGCCGTGCCGATCGCGCCGTGCCGATCCATGACCTGGTAGCTGAACCGGTCGGTGCCCGCGGCGTCCTCGTGCGGCACGTATTCGATCCATTGGCCGTTGGCCTCGGTGACCTCGCCGAGCTGCGGGGTGGGGCTGGTGATGCCCGTCAGCATCACCGAGTCCCCGTCGGCATCGATGCCCGTGGTCGGCACCGGGATCCGCACCGGCGTGCCCGCGACCGTGCGGGCGGTGAGGTTGTCCGGCTCGGGCGGCGTGTTGGGCGCATCGCGGGGCACTATCGTGATGGTGGCGCGGGCGGAGCCGGTGCGACCGCTCTCGTCGACCACCTCGTAGGTCACCACCGCCTCGCCGCTGGCGTCGTCGTCGGCCGTGAAGCGCAGCTGGTCCTCGTGCGTCTCGGCGTGCCCCTTCGTCTCGGCGTCGGAGTCGTCGAGGATCTGGCCGAGGTGCAGGTCGAGATCCGTCGGCGAGACGTCGTTGCCGACGACGTCGATGTTGACCATGTCCCCGGCGCGGACGACGGCCTCGTCGGGCACCGCCGATGGATTGGCGAACTGGGTGTCGGTGCTGGCGACCATCGTGCGGATGGTGCCGGTCGTGGTGCCGGCGGAGTTGGCGATCTCGTAGGTCAGCGCGACCGGTTCGTCGGAGACCTCGGCCCCCGGCTCGGCCTCGACCCGGACCAGGTGATGGGACACGATGGTCGCCTTGAGCCCGCTGTTCTCGGGCACGGAGACGGAGTTCACCACCAGCACGCCCCCGGTGGGGTCGACGTCGTTCTCCAGCGGGTCGATCAAGGTATCCGACCCGGTGGTCACGGTTGCCATGTCATCGACCGCCACCGGCGCGAGCTCCTCGGAGGCCGGCTCGATGACGTCGATGCGGATCAGACCCTGGGTGGCCGTGCTGGAGCCGGCGGCGGCGACGGTGTATTCGAGGTAGTACGTCCCCGGGCTCTCGCCGGAGACCGAGACCGTGCCCGCATCCAGTGCCGGCTCCACCTCGAGTCCCTCCGTCTCGGACACGTTGGTCAGCTCGAGGTCCCCGCCGTTGGGGTTGAGGTCGTTGGCGAGCGGTTCGATGGTGGTGTCCTGACCGGCGACGACGCTCGCGTGGTCGGCGGTGGTCACGGGCGGGATGTCATTCTCGCTGACCGCCTCGACCTCGACGGTGCCCTCGGCGGTCTCACCGAACTCGTCGCGGAAGGTGACCTGGACCTGCTTCGTGCCCGTCTCCAGGCCCGCGTCGTTGAACGTCAGCTGGCCGTCGGGCCGGAAGGTGACGATGTCCTCGGGCTGCGTGGTGGCGTTGGCGAGGTAGAACGCGTCACCCTCGGGATCCTCCCAGTAGGGCTTGATGTTGACGCTGACCTCCTCGCCCGAGCGGACCTTCACCTTGGTCACGGCATCCTCGGCCGGCGCCGGGGCAGAGTTCTCCCCCTCCGGGTGCACATCAAGGGTCACGGTGGCGGTATCGCTCTGCCCGCGGCCGTCGTCGGCGACGTAGGTGAACGAGGCGCTGCCGTTGGCGTCATCGGCGACCTCGATCTGCATCTGCGTCCCGCCGCGGATGGGGGTGACCGTGCCGATCGAGGGCTGCTCCCCTTGGAGCGAGACGGTGAGGATGTCCCCGTCGGGGTCGGTGTCGTTCCTCGTCACCGGCAGCACCACGCTCTGGCCGGGTCTGACGCCGAACTCGTCGTCGTTCGCCGTGGGCGGGCGGTTCTCCTCGTCGCGCTCGGCCGCGATGTTCGTGATCGTGGTGGTGAGGGTCTCCTTCTCCTTCTCCTCGGACGTGTTCGTCTTGATGTCCTGGTTGATCACCCAGTCATCGACGATCTGCATCTTGTCCGTAATCTTCCACGAGAGGCCGAACTCCTGGTCGTTGAGGACCACCAGGTCGTTGTTCACGCGCAGGGTCAGGTCTCCCGCGGTATCCGCCTCCGGGACCGGTTCGGCCACGGGCTCCTGGCCCTCGCACGCGCGCACGTAGCGCATCGACTTGTTCCATGCCCCGTACACGCAGCCCTTCGCCTGGGCAGGGACCACCGGCTCGCCGGTCCCGCCCGCCGGGATCTCCTGGGGATCGCCGCCGCTGAAGGGAATCACGAACAGGCTGTCCGCGGTCGCGAGCGCGAAGTTCTTCGAGGTGGGGCTGGGCTTCTGCAGGCGCGCCGACTCGAGGCTGGAGACACCCTGATCGGTGAGATCGACCGTCCTGAACTCGGTGCCGACGCGCAGGATCCCGTTCTCCTTGTCCAGGATCACGGGCTTCTCGCCGACGGCGGTCAGTTCCAGCATCTCGGGGTCACTGGAGACGTTGCTGGCCACGTTCGGCTTCCCGGGCTTCGTCGTGCGCGTGTCCTGGGAGTGGGGGAACGTCAGCAGCTGGTCGCCGTCCAGGAGGAACACGGTGCCCTCGCTGGAGACCGTCACCAGCGGCGCGCCGTCCTCCGCGGTGTAGTTGGGGTCCACTCCGCTGGGCGTGAACGCCGCGGCTTCCTCAGGCGAGAGGATCCAGAAGCGCCCGTCGGGGGCGGCGATCACCACCCGGTCCCCGCCGAGCTTCACATCGGTCTCGGGCGGCAGGTCGACCAGCCCGCCGCGCTGGACCGAGGCGGTGTTGATGGGGGTCATCCCGTTCGAACCGGTCTCGAACACCGTGGTCCCGGACTGGATGATGTCGAGATCGTCCCCCGTGGTCGCCAGGCGTGCATCGAGCTCACCGGCATCGACGTTCATCCGGCCCATCAGCCCGTCCTGCTGGTTCATCACCCAGACGCCGCCGTTGGAGCTCTCGATGTCCGAGGACGTCAGACCCGGGTAGTTCAGCGCGAACCCGGTCACGACCAGGGCGATCACCGAGAGGACAGCGCTCGAGGCGACGGTGGTGCGCCGGCGACGCCGCTTCACTCCAGCGGTGACGGACATGTGGTGGGACCCCTTCGAGACGACGTTCGCAAAGCGCGCCGACCCATTCCGTAGCTCCGGATCCACCCCCGAGGACGGCCCTGCCGCGCGCACGACGGCCCCAGAGTACCTATCCTCGGCACGGCACGCGACGGGTCGCACGCACGGTGGACGGCGTCTCAGGGCGGGGCGCGCGAGGCTGGGCAGGGCGGGGCGCACGAGGCAGGGCCGGGCTGGGCGCCGACAGATCCGTGACCCCGTTGGAATCGGAGCGTAATACCAACAGCTTCACGGATCTGGCGGCACGTGGGATCCACCGGCGGCGCGTGGGATTCACCAGCGGCACGTGGGGCGCACCGGCGGCACGTGGGATCCGCCGGCACCCACGACAGGGACGCATCACGGGGCGCCTGGGGGCACCACGGGGTGGGCGTCGAGGGGTCAGCGCGAGTTGCGGACCAGTTCCACGACGGTGTCGGCGTCCCGGCGCAGCGGGTGCTGGGCACCGCGCGTTCCCGCGGGAACGTCCCCAGCACGCTCCCCGCGCGTTCCCGCGGGAACGTCTCCGGCACGCTCGCCATGCGTTCCCGCGGGAACGTTGTCGGGACGCGGATCGCTCTGGGCATCCGTGCCGGCGTACGGCGGGCCCTCCCCGACCTGCGACGGGGACGCGCCTGCCTGCGGCGTCTCCCCCTCGGGCAGGGGCGCGGCGTAGCGGGCGGCGGTGTAGGCCGAGGCGATGCGGGCCGCGGCGGCGCGGTGCTCGTCGGTGACCTCGGTGTCGCCCTGGCCTGCCTGGTCCAGTAGGTCGTCCAGCGCGCGGGCCGGGGGCAGCGTCTGGTCCAGGGAGAGCGTCTGCGGGGGGACGCCCCAGGCGCCGGTCCAGCCCAGCCACCGGATCGCCAGGCTGCGGACGGCCAGTTCCCGGGTCAGCTCGGACCAGGCCAGCTCCCCCGCTCGGCGCCGCACTCGCTCGACGGCCGTCGGGGAGGCAGTGCCGGCCAGCACCGCCGCAGCCATCCCGTCACCGGCCCCGGAGCCGGTCCCGCCGGGACCTGCGGACCCACTGGCACCACCAGGCCCACCGGGCCCGCCGGAGCCACCAGAGCCACCGGCACCGCCGGAGCCACCGGGCCCATCGCCACCGCCGCCCTCACCGAGCAGCAGGCTGTTCCACCGGTCCTCACGCAGTCGCATGCGGTGCCACCGGATCAGCACCACGGCTGCCGCGCCCGCCGCGGCGACCAGGGCACCGATCGAGAGGCCGAGCACCAGCCCGCTCTCGACGCGATTGACGGTCTCGGGGTTGCTGCCCAGCCCGCCGCCGTCGGATGCCGCCGCTTCCGTGGAGTCCTCCGGATCCTCGGAGGAGGTCTCCTCGGTGCTGGGGCTCTCCTCGGCCGCCTCCGGGCTGGGCTCCGTCTCCTCCTGCGCCGGCTCCTCGGCCTCGTCGGCTCCCTGGTTCTCATCGGTGACGCCGGGCGGGCGCACCCCGTTGTTCGCGGCGGCCGGCGTCGGCTCGAATCGCACCCAGCCGTACCGGGGCCCGAACCACACCTCGGGCCAGGCATGCGCGTTCTGGGAGTTCACGGACCATTCGTCACCGTCCTGCTCCCCGGCGGTGAAGCCGATCGCCACCCGCGTGGGGTAGCCCTGCGAGGTCATCATCAGGGCGAAGGCGGCGGCGAACTGCTCGCAGTAGCCGATGCGGTCGGAGAGGAACGACTCCAGCGGGTCCTCCCCGGGCGGGGTGCTGACCGTCAGGGAGTAGGCGAAGGAGGAGCGGAAGTAGTCCTGGTAGGCGACGGCGGTGTCGAAGGCGTTGTCCGCCTCCGCATCGGTGGCGATCTCCTCGGCGAGGTCGGCGGCGATCGGCGGCACCTCGTCGCGGGAGGTGTAGCCCTCGTCGAAGGGGGTCTCGAACACGGCGGGGGCCACGGTGCGCAGCTGGTCGGGGCTGGCGCTGCTCTCCTCGGAGGTCACCGTGTACTGCAGGCCCGTCAGCCCCGCGCGTCTCCCGGCCACGGCGATCTCCCCGTTGGAGGGCCGCAGCGAGAGCTGCTCCAGCACGGCCGGGTCGGCGGTGGAGATGTCGCGGATGTTGTCGGGCACGGGCAGCCGGTCCCCGGCGAGGCTGCCGATCTCCACCTGCGTCTCGACCAGGTCGTCGCCGCCGAAGACGGGTGCGCCGTCGTCGCGGGCGTCGGAGAACGCGGCGGTGCTCAGAGCCGGCTGCTCGCTGTCGGAGTCACTGCGGTAGGTCTCCCCGTCGTAGGTGTTCAGCGTACGCAGGCGCAGGTAAGAGGGCTCAGGATCGGTGGTCGTGTAGTGGGCGACCTCGACGTCCTCCTGCTGCAGCAGGGAACGGCGCACCGAGACGTCGTCATCGATCATCACCGGGCCCAGCTGGGGGATGTCGCGGTTCTGCCAGCGGTTGATCACGTCCATGTTCAGGGCGACGCGGGGCGAGGCGACCTGCGGGAGCGCGGCGCCGAGCGGGGCGGCCAGCCCCGCCACCAGCACCAGGCACACCGCGGTGACGGCGGCATGGCGACCGGGGCGGGCCAGCGGGCCTGCCTGCGGCCGGCGGTCGCCCTCCAGATAGGAGGGGTCGGCGTGGACGGTGCGGGTCGCCAGGATCATCAGACCGGCGAGCACGGGCGCGGCGACCGTCCACCACTGGCCGCCGGAGGGCTGCTGCAGGGCCGGGACCAGCAGGAAGCACAGCAGGGCGATGCCGACGGGCGTATGCCACCCCAGGTCCACGAAGACGAGGTCCAGCACCAGCGTGACCAGGGCCATCATCAGGATCACGATGACGGTCGCGCGGGCGCCGAGGCTCAGCGGCGCCATGCCGGAGGCCAGTTCGCTGACGGCGGCCGGGAAGATCGCAGCCTGGTCGGTGATCATGCTGATGGGGCCGTCCTCGAGCCGGACCACGCCCTGGTACAGCTCGATCACGAGCACCAGCAGCGCGACCACCATGACCTGCCCGAGGGGCACGAGCGCCTGGTGCCGAAGCACCTGGCGCAGCGCGATCCCGCCGAGGATCACCGGGGTCGCCGCCGCGGCCGTCAGCATCAGCCAGGAGGACCCCGCCAGCAGCATGGACATGGGCGCCGAGGCCAGCAGGATCGCCACCAGCAGCAGCAGCGAGCGGCTGACGAGGTGCCGGCCGCGCAGGGCCGGGCGTCCGATCAGGGCACTCATGGTGTCTCCTCCGCCTCGGCCGCGGTGAGCAGGTCGGTCAGGCTGTCGGCCGTGGTGCCGCGCACCAGGGTCCATGCCCCGAGCCGGGACCGGGTGGGCGCGGGGCCGACGGCGGGATCGGCGAGAGGGCCGTCCGCCCCCGCACCGTCGGCCCCTATCTCGTCGGCCCGCGACCCGTCGGCCCGTATCCCGTCGGCCCCTGTTCCGTCGGCCCCCACGCCGTCGTGCCCCGTCTCGTCGGCCTCCGCGCCGGGGCCGATCCGGCGGGCGGGCCGGCGCCGTCCGGAGTCCTCGTCGTCCTCGCGCAGGGCCCGCAGGGCGATGGCGGTGCGGTTCGCGGCGCGACCGGCGAAGCGGTCCAGCTCGAGGCCGGCGAACGGTTCGCCGTCGTCGGGCCCGAGGGCGATGGCCAGGGCGGTGTGCCCGGCGGCGTGGTCCTGGCCGATACCGGTGCAGTCGTCGTCGAAGTCGAGTTCGGCCAGTGCCATCAGTGAGGAGCGCTGCTCGAGCGCGTCGGCCTCGCTGCCCAGCGGTGAGGTGCCGGAGAGGCCGCGGCGGGTGCCGGTGCGGGTGATCTCGTCCCCGGAGGCTTCCAGCACGCGCACCTCCCAGCCGTTCTGGCCCAGGGACTCCAGCACGGTCGCGGCGTGGGAGACCAGGCGGTCCTCGACCTCCGGATCGGGCTCGCCGCGCCGGGTGGTGTCCAGCACGACCACGGCACTGTGGCCTTCGGCGGGCTCGTCCTCGCGGGTCATCAGCTGGCCGGTGCGGGCGCTGGCCCGCCAGTGGATGCGGCGGATGTCGTCCCCGGTGGCGTAGGGCCGGGCGATGGGCCCGATCTCCCCCACGCCGGGGGCCATGGCGGCGCCGACGGTGCCCTCGCGGGTGATGCCGGTGGCGCGGGCGGCGGCGGGGGTGAGCTCGGCGACGACCGGCAGTCCGGTGATGCGCTGGCCGTCCTCGATGGTGCGGCGCAGATGGAACAGCCCGAACACGTCGCGCACGATGATGCTGATCGGCCCCAGCTCGTGGGGGCCGCGGTGGCTGACGCGCAGCACGTGGGGCATGTGCCGGGCCAGCGTGAGGTCGCCCTGGCCGCCGAGGGCCGCGGGCAGGTGCTCGCGCACGGCGCCGCGGCCCAGCGGGAGCACGGTCAGCGGGGGCCGGCCGACGAGGTCCAGCTGCACGCGGGCCACGGAGCCGACGGGCACGGCGTCGTCGAGCACCTGGCGCCGCGCATCCAGCCCGATGCGGGAGATCAGGATCCCGGCGGCGCCGATCAGCAGAGCCAGCAGCAGGGCCGCGGCGAGATAGCGGGCGGGCATCACCCGGGTCAGGTCCGCCAGCACCCAGCAGGCCACGGCCAGCACGATCACGACGATGCCGCGAGCGGTGGGCCGCAGGACCGTCCCCGGGCGCGGAGTCACGACTGGGGGGTGCTGCGCAGCACCTGGTCGAGCAGATCGCCCGCGCTCGCGCCCCGCGAGAGGGCCTGAGGGGTCAGGTGCATGCGGTGGCGCCACACGGGCATGAACACGGAGCGGATGTCCTCGGGGTCGACGAAAGTGCGACCGGCGAGGGCGGCGTGGGCCTTCGCCGCGCGCACCAGGTGCACCGCCGCGCGCGGGGACGCCCCGAGAGTGACCTGCGGGTGGGAGCGGGTGGCGTCGGCCAGGCGGACCACGTAGTCCAGGATCAGCGGGGAGGTATGGACGCGGCGCACGTCGCGGACGTGCGCCGCGATGCGTTCCGGGGTGGTGCGCCGCTGCACGGCGTCGAGGGTCTCGCGGTCGCCCTCGGGGACGGGGCCGGTCTGGGCGGCGAGCATGCGCGTCTCGGCGGCCTGGATGGGGTAGCCCATCGTGGTCTGCGCGAGGAAGCGGTCACGCTGCGCCTCGGGCAGGCGGTAGGTGCCCTCCATCTCGACCGGGTTGGCGGTGGCGACCACCATGAACGGCTCGTCCAGCTCGTAGGTGGTGCCGTCGACGCTGACCTGGCGCTCCTCCATGGCCTCGAGCAGGGCGGACTGCGTCTTCGGGGAGGCGCGATTGATCTCGTCGGCCAGCAGGATCTGGGTGAACACGGCGCCGCGGCGGAACTCGAACTCCCCCGTGGCCTGGTTGAAGATGCTGGCACCGGTGACGTCTCCCGGCAGCAGGTCCGGGGTGAACTGGATGCGGTGGCGCTCGGCGCCGAGGGCGGCCGCGAGGGACTTGGCGAGCATGGTCTTGCCGACGCCGGGGATGTCCTCGATCAGCAGGTGCCCGCCGGCCAGCAGCACCAGTACGGCGATGCGGGCCACCTCGCTCTTGCCCTCGACGATCGAGGCGACCTCGGTGACCACGGCATCAGCCTCGGCGGCGATGTCCTGGGCCTCGGCGTCGGTGAGCGGGGGCAGCGCCGGAGCCGGGGCGGTGCCGACGGCGCCCTCGTGGGCACGGTCGAGGCGGTCGGGGCTCGGGCCTTCGTCGAGAGCGACGAATGGTCCTTCGTCCTGCGTCATGGCGGGCTCCTTCAGGTCGACACCGAAGAGGTCGTTCACGAAGTGTTTGCCCGAGGATGAACTCCATGCGGGGGACAACGGGGGGACCTCCCCATAGAGTATGACGGTCCCCCGTGTCTTTCGAGGAGTTCTCCCTGTGACCACCCGCCGTCGCCCGGCCACCGCCAGGATCGGAGCCGGGCTGCTGCTGGCTGCAGCGTGCTCGCTGGCTCCGGCAGCTGTGTTCATCGCGCCGGGCGTCGCCGAGACGGCACCGATGACCGGGGACGTGTGCAGCAGCGCACGGGTCTCGGCCTCTCCCTCCGAGATCGCGCCCGGCGAGACGGTGACGATGACCGGTGAGTGCTTCCCGGCGAACTCCCCGGGCACGATCAAGATCGCGGGCCCCTCCGGGACCGGCCCGCAGACCATCCCGGTCACCTCTGATCGCGACGGCACCCTCTCGTCCACGTACGGCCCCGAGGTGCCGGGCGACTACTCGTTCGTCGTCGAGGCGGGTGGAGACCAGGTCACCGGCCAGTTCACCGTGACCGGGGCGGAGCCGGCACCGGAGCCCGAGCCGACGGAGGAGCCGGACCCGACGGAACCGCCAGAGGAGCCGACGGAGCCGACAGAGGAGCCGGAGCCGACGGAACCGCCCGACGATTCGACGGAGCCGCCGGAGGACCCGTCCGCCTCACCGACTTCGGACCCCGAGCCGGAGCCGGAGCCCACCGAGGACCCCGAACCGACCAGCCCGGACCCGACCAGCCCGGATGATGCCGACGGCACCGCGCCCGACCAGGGCGACGGGTCGGAGGGGGCCGACGGGGATGATGCGACGGACGGCGATGACGGAGCCGGATCCGGCGCCGACGGCGATGACGCTTCCGATGATCCGGCCGGCAACGACGGAACTGATGGGGCCGACGGGGCTGACGGGAACGACGGGGCCGACGACGGGCAGAACCCTGATGCGCCCAACGACGGCACCGGACCCGACGAGCCGGCCGAGGATGGCGACACCTCGACGACCACTCCCCCGGCCGACCCCGCCCCCGGGAATGACGAGGGCAGGGAGGACGGCGAGGATCCCGCACCGAACGGGAGCGACGACCGGCCCGCCCGGCCCGAGGAGCGCCCCGCCTCGCCCGAGCCTGCCACGGACGATTTCCAGCCCGATCAGGCTCGGAACTCCTCGGCCCGGCAGGCCGCTGCCCAGGCCCTGCTGATCGGCGAACTGCTCAGCGGTGGCGGCTCGACCGGTCCTGATGCGGACGACGACGGCGCGGCCGACGGCGACGCGTCCACCGGGGACAGCTCCGATGGCGGCACCTCGGACGGCCGCAGCGACGAACTCGCCGAGACCGGCACCGAGCCGGGCCGAGCAGCGGCACTGACGACCCTCGCGCTCGGTGGCGGAGCTGCCGCGCTGTGGGTCAGCCGGCGCCAGCGCGAGGAGTAGGGGCACCTCGGGCGGGACGCCGACCGTCGAGTCGGTTCACCCCGGTCAGCAATCCGGCCCGCCCCGGTCAGGAACGGAGAAGCGCCTCTGCGACGCCGGTTCTATCCTGGAAGCACGTATCCGGTGCTCCTCATCCACCCCACCTCCCGTGACGGCACCGGCGCCGAGGTAAGGAGAACTCTCATGGCTGCACGCACCGCGTCACAATCTGACTCCAAGGCGCCGGCCATCCAGGGCCACGCGCGTGTGCGCGCCATCGGCGAGCGCCTGATCCTCCCGCTGCCGGACGAGGCCAGCGCGCAGCTCCCCTCCCGCGGTCAGGTCGCGGTCACCGGTGAGCTGAACGGCGTCGCGCTGGAGACCGTGGTCGAGCCGGACGGACGCAAAGGCCACTGGCTCTCCATCGACACGGACCTGCGACAGTCCGCCGGCCTGCACGACGGCGATACCGTGGCCTTCACCCTGACACCGTCGGCCACCTGGCCCGAACCAGAGATCCCCGAGGACCTCGGCACGGCACTGTCCGAGGCGGAGGACCTCGAGCAGACCTGGGCGAGTATCACGCCCATGGCGCGCTGGGAGTGGGTGCGCTGGGTGCGGGCCACCAAGAACCCCGACACGCGTGCCCGGCGGGTGGACGTCTCCATCGACAAGCTCCGCTCCGGCAAGCGCCGCCCGTGCTGCTTCGACCTGGCCTCCTGCACCGACCCGGAACTCTCCAAGAGCGGCAAGCTGCTCGAGATCGAGTGACGTGGGGCCAGCCAGCGGCAGGGGGCCAGCCGAGTGACGACAGGCCGACCCAGCTACATGGAGCCAACCGGCGACATGGGGCCAGCCGAGTAACGCGAAGCCTGCCATGATCCGGCGGCGGACCCGGATTGGAGCCAGCATGTGCACACGTAGGCGCTATATAGAGCTATCGGTGCACATGCTGGCGCCAATGTGGAGAGAGGACAACTAGGAACGGCCCCGCTTCCGCCGGCCCGACGAGCCCTCCTGACCGCGCCCGCCGGACGAGCCTTCCTGGCCGCGCCGGCCCGACGAGCCCTCCCGGCCACCGGACGGGTTCTCCTGGCTGCGACCGGCGCTCTTGCGCAGGTTGCGCCCCCGCTCGACGTCCTCCGCGTACTTCCGCGCCCGCTTGTCGCTGGCCTTGGTGTCCCGTGGCGGCAGCTGCAGCTCCTCCTCGGCGGGGATGCCGGCCTGGAGCTCACGGCCCCGCTCGATCTCGCTGTCGACCTCGGCGCCGAACAGCAGGATCGCGTTAATGATGTAGATCCACAGCAGCAGCACGATCACGCCGGCCAGCGCCCCGTAGGTGGCGTTGTAGTTGCCGAAGTTCGAGACGTAGAGGAAGAAGCCGACGCTGGCCAGGACCGCCACGATGATGGCCAGCAGTGCGCCCATGCTGACCCACCGGAACTTCGGCTGCTGCACGTTCGGGGTGGCGTAGTACAGCAGCGCGATCGTGAACACGACGACGGCCGCCAGTACCACCCACTTCGCGATCGACCACACGGTGATCGCCACGCTGCCCAGCCCGATGGCGCTGCCCACGGCCTCGGCCACCGGCCCGGAGAGCACGACGATCAGCAGCCCCACCGCCCCGAGCAGGAGGAACAGCGCGGTCAGCAGGTACATCTGCAGGTTCAGCTTGATCGCCCCGCGCCCCTCGGGCACGTCGTGGATGGTGTTCATCGCGCGGGCGAAGGCCTTGGTGTAGCTCGAGGCGGACCACAGCGCGGTCAGCAGACCGATGATCAGGCCGATCCCGGCGGCCGGCGCGGTGAGGATCGACTCCAGCGCGGGCCGCACCGTCTGCCACATGTCCGGCGGGACGATGCCCTGGGCCTGGTCGAGCACGGCGGTGACGGTGGATTCGCTCTGGCCCACCAGGCTCAGGAGGGAGACCAGGGCGATCAGGGCCGGGAAGATCGACAGCACGGTGCGGTAGGTCAGGCCGGCGGCGAGATCGCTGCAGCCGTCGGCGGAGTACTCGCGCATCGTGGTGCGCAGGACGTACCGCCAGGAGGGGGCCGTGACGTCGGCCGGGGTGTCCGGCTTCCGCGAGTCCTCAGGGTGCGGGGCATCAGCGGGGTGACTGCCCACGGACGTCTCGGTGCCCGCCGTGGGGCTCGTGCTCCTCGATGGCTCAGTGCTCGTTGGGGGATTTGTGCTCTTCGATGACATCGCCGAGTCCTTTCGCCGCATGACACCTCTCGCGTTCGTGCGGCGATCGAACCATGCCGGCGCCGGGCAGAGAACACCCCGGCGTCCACTCGGCGCGGTCCGGAGGGTTCCGGCGCACGTCAGCGGCCATCACGTCTGGCCGCCCGGTTCGCGACCATGCGGTCGAGGGCACCGTCCATCCGGTCCGTCACCGAACGTGCAGGTCACTAGCTGGCTCGGCGGTGGGGGCCGACGCGACTTCTTGACGGGTGGCGACGCCTGCCGAAGGCTTTGGCCCATCACACAGCGTCCGCTGTGGCTGATGGCTCGTCCCACCGCTGGGGCCCGCGCGAACCGCCTGGTCATGCGGGCCGGCCGCAGAGACTCATACAGGGATATCCGCAGCTGAGGATCCGAAGGGAGTATCCGGTGACAGTCCCCGATCCATCGAGAGAACCATCCGTCGCCGATCTGGTCGATCGGCTCTCCGAGCAGACCTCGCGCCTGGTCCGCGATGAGCTCAAGCTCGCTCAGGCCGAGTACACCGAGAAGGCCAAGCAGGGCGGGACCGCCGCAGGTCTGGTGGGTGCCGGCGCCGTGCTCGCCTGGTTCGGGTTCGGCATGCTCCTGGCCACGCTGGTGCTGGTCCTGGCGCTGTTCCTGCCCGCCTGGGCCGCAGCGCTGATCGTGACCGTCGTGGTCTTCATCGCGGCCGGCATCGCCGCCCTGATGGGCAAGAAGAAGGCCGAGGACCTGTCCCCCACGCCCGAGCGGACCGTCTCCACGGTTCGTCAGGATGCCGACGAGATCAAGCAGAGGATCTGACATGACCACAGCCCTGCCCCCCGAGGACCGACACGACCAGCCCGACCAGCGCAGTACCGCCGGTCCGGGCAATCAAGCCGAGCACACCCCCAACACGCGCCCCGCCTCGCAGACCGACCCCAACCCCGGGCCCGCCACCGACCCGGGCTCCGAGACCGGCCGCCGGGCCGCCGGCGACGGTTCACGGGCCGAGGCCGAGTCCGACGCCGTCAAGGCCGAGGACGACTCCCCCGAGGCGCTCGAGGCGGACATCGCCCGCACCCGCGAGGAGATGGGCGAGACCGTCGAGGCGCTGTCCAAGAAGCTCGACCCGAAGGCCCAGACCGAGCACCTCAAGAACGAGGCGGGCCACAAGGCCGAGGAGCTCCAGACTCGCGCCCGAGAGCAGGTCGAGCTTGCCCGGACCAAGGCCCAGACCTCCGTGGCCCAGGCGCGGGAGGCGCTCACCGACGCCGAGGGTCGTCCCAACCGCAACGGGTGGACGGCTCTGGGCGCAGCCGGTGCGGTGGCCCTGGCAACTGTCGCCGCGATCATCGTGCGCGCCACGGGCGGGAAGCGCTCGAAACCCGCGCCCACTGCCCGTCGGGTGGGCGCGACCGGGATGGGCCGCGCCGCCCGGGCAGGGCGCGTGGCAGGCGCAGCGCGCGCCGAGGCCAAAGCCCGCGCCGCGTCCCCGGAGCGGCTGAAGCGCAAGGCCCGCACCGCCGCTCCGGCGCCCCTGCAGAACAAGGCGCGCGCCGCCGTCCCGGCACGCCTTACGCGCAAGGCCGGCGCCAGCCGCGGACTTCGCGCAGCGCGCTGAGCCGAGGTCGCGCCGGAATCGACTCGAGCCGGGAAGCCCGGGCCCGTCGATCCCGGCCGCCGACATCGCCCGCACGTCCAGCACCGCCAGTCCGGAAGGAGCACGTTCATGCCTCACAAGAAGTCGACGCATACGTCCGCGAAGATCCTCTACCGCCCCATCGGGCTGCTCAGCGGTGTCGTCAGCGGCGCCCTCGCGGGCGTGCTGTTCAAGCAGGTCTGGAAGCTCGTCACCCCGAAGGAGGCCGGTCAGGCGCCCAAGGCGCTGGAGTCCGACTTCCCGCTGCGGGAGGTGCTTCTGGCCTCGGCCCTGCAGGGCGCCATCTACGCGGCGATCAAGGCGGCCGTGGACCGCGGCGGGGCGCGCACGTTCGAGCGCCTCGTCGGCGAATGGCCCGGCGACTGAGCGCTCAGTCGCCGGGCCGTCCCCTGCTCAGGCCGACGGGTCGGCCGCGGTCAACCCCGTAGACCGGTGCCCGACGGGGCGGCGGGCCAGGTCGCCGTGGTCATGAGCCCCGCCGGGGCCGTGCCCCGGACCGCCCGGCCCGGAACCTCAGCTGCCGCCGTTGCCCTTGTCATGGCCGTTGCCGTTGCCGTTGCCGTTGCCGTTGCCATGGCCGTTGCTGTTGCCATGACCGTGGCCGTGGCCGTTGCCGTTGCCGTTGCCATGGCCGTTGCCGTTGCCGTTGCCATGACCGTGGCCGTGGCCGTGGCCGTTGCCGTGGCCGTTGCCATGGCCGTGGCCGTGGCCGTCGGCCTCGACCGGGATGCTCACCTCTGTGGCCTCGGAGCGGCGCTCACCGAAGCCCTGGTCCAGGGTCAGCACCGTCTCGGCGTCGGAGAGCCGGTCGCCGGGAACGGTGAGAGCCCAGGTGCCGTCGCCCGCCACCTCGGCGCTGAGGGTCTCGCCGCTGCCGGGCAGCACGGCGCGCACCTCGGCGCCCGGGGTTCCGGTGCCCTCGAGCACAGCGTCCTCACCGGCCGCGACCGCGGACTCGGGCTGCTGGGTCACCGCGAGCGTGCCCAGATCGGGACGGGCGGTCAGCCACTGGTCCTGGTCCAGGGGACGATCCGAGATGCGGGTCTCGCCCACGCAGCCGTGCCAGCCGTTGGTGGCCGCGTCGTCGACCCAGTCCGAACCGATGATCCAGGGCATGGACTCGTTGAAGGACTGGCCGAGCACGTCCTGGGAGGTGCGCAGCACGGGCGCGCCGTTGACGTACATGACGATGTCCTCGGTGGCCGGGTCGTTGACGATCGCGACGTGGTTCCAGGTGCCCGGGAGGATCTCCCCGGACCATGCCGTCTTGTCCCCGGCGGCCGCGTCCTGGCCGACGGTGGTGAACTGGTACTCGCGCAGGTTCGAGACGCCGAGGGCGGTGGGCGAGGCGGTGTAGTCCCACTGCGACCAGGGCATGCCCTCGATCTGGGAGCGGTTGCCGCTGCGCACCAGGGCCTTGCTCCAGCCGTTGGCGGACTCACTCCAGTCCTCGTCGATCTTCAGGAACGTCTCGATCGTGTAGCCACCGGAGAGGTCCGCGTTGTTGACCGCGGCCTCCGGGTCGGTGCTGAGGTAGCTGAAGCGCTCCCGGCTGGAGTCGTCGAAGCACACCGAGCTGCCCGAGGCCGAGTACCGCTGGGACTCGCGCTCGATGCTGACGTCCTGGACCTGGGCCTCGCTGGACCCTGACTCCTCGAGGCTCACGCGGTGCAGGTCGCTGTCGCCGGCGGCATCCTCGATCACCGCGCCTTCCTCGATGGTGCCCTCGGGGGCGTCCATCCGCCAGTGGGCAAGGGTGCCCGGGGCGCGCACGTAGTCCTGGGCCGAGCCCGGCTCCTGCGTGCTGTTCTCGGGGACGCCGCTGAAGCCGTCGGTGACGAGGTCGACGGCGCGCTGGGACAGCGAGGGGTACAGCCCCTCCCCCGGACCGAAGTCCGGCGCGAAGCCGGCGAAGCGCTCGGCGAAGTCGATGTCGACGTCGAAGCTCTGCGCCGGTCCGGTCAGCGCGGGCTGGTCGAACTGGGTGAGCTGGTCCTGGGACTTCTGGCCGACCCACGGGGAGACGGTCTCGCCGTGGATGCCGCCGCGGGTGAGGTCGAACTCGAGCAGGCCGAGGTAGCCGTTGCCGCCGTCCTGGGCCATCTGGTAGTCGATGAGGATCTGGGTGACGTCGTGGCCGGCGTCGTTGGCGCGGGTGGTGACCGCGGCGCCGTGGTAGTGCCCGTTCAGGGTGAGGAAGATCTGGTCGTTGCCGGCGATCAGGCCGTCCCAGAGCTGCTCGCCGTAGTCACTGGTGAACCCCTGGCCCTCGGTGTCGATGGCGATGGTGTCGTGCGTGGTGAGGATGGCGGGCGCGGTGGGGTGCGCATCCAGCACGCCCTGGGCCCACTGGAGGGTCTGCTCGGAGGCTCGCCAGGGCAGGGCGAGGACCAGGAACTGCTGGCCCTCGGCTTCGAAGAGGTGGAACTGGCTGAGGCCGGTGGGGTCGCTGCCGCCGTAGGTGGACTGCTGGGCGGCGCGCTCGGGGCCGAACCACTGGGCGAACGGCTCGGCGGCGAGGTCGTAGTCGGTGTCGGTGAGCTGGTCGTTCGAGTCCAGCACGTCGTGGTTGCCGGGGAGGATGGAGTAGGGCATGCCCGCCTCCTCCAGGGTGGCCATGGCCTGGTCGGCCACTTCCCACTGCTCCTGGACGCCGGCCTGGTCCACGACGTCGCCGAGGTGCGCGGTGAAGGGGATGTTCAGCTCGTCGGCGTGATCGGCCAGCCACTGGGTCTGGACGTTGAAGGGATCGGTGCCGTAGTCGGGGATGAAGTTCGACTGGGCGTAGCGGGAGTAGAACTGCGTATCGGGCAGCACGGCGAGGCTGAAGCGGGAGCCCTCCTCCCCGTCCGCGTGCGCCGACGGAGCGGTCGGCGACCACAGCAGCGAGGTGGCGGCGAGGGCGAGGGCCAGCAGCAGCCAGCTGCTGCGGCGCATCGGGGAGGCAGGCACGGCGGCGCGCGCCGAGGGCGGCGAGGAGGGACTCATGGGGCGGGGACCTTTCGCGGGGATGCGCGTCGCCGGGGGCGACGCCGGGGATCGGGCCGCTCGACGGTATGAGCCCCACGTCACCGGGCCGTAGCCACCCGATGACGCTCAGGGTTCAGCCGGGTTAACTTGTTGATTCCCGTGCACTCTTCGCGGCACGCCACGCGCTTCCCCGCCCCGGTCCCGTCCGGTCAGTTCTCGCAGCCGACTCCGTCGCCGTCCCTGTCGAGCTTGCGTGAGTAGCCGGGGTCGCCGACGCGCACCGGCGCCGCCCCGGCCGCTCGTGCCGCATCACAGTTCTTGTAGTGGACGCTGCCGCCGGCCGGTTCTTCGGGCTCGGGTGCGGGAGCCGGTTCGGGGGCAGGCTCGGGTTCCGGGGCGGGCTCGGGTTCCGGGGCAGGCTCGGGTTCCGGGGCAGGCTCGGGTTCCGGGGCGGGCTCGGGTTCCGGGGCGGCCTCTTCGCGCGCACCATCGCCCTCCCAGCGGTCCGGCGTGACCTCGTCGTCAGCGAATGCGGCGAAGCCCTCACAATCACCAAGGACCTGTTCGATGGCGTCCTTCTCGGCCGGCTTGACCCACAGGCCGTACTTGTCCTTCACCGCTAGCTGCCGAGAGACGTATTCGCACCGGTACGACTTGTTCGGCGGAAGCCACGTCGCGGCGTCCCCATCACCCTTCTGCTGGTTCAGGGAGTCTTCCACTGCAAGCAGATTGAGTGGGTCGTTGCCGAACTCCACCCGCTTCTCCTCATCCCACTGCGCGGCGCCGGTCTGCCAGGCGTCGGAAAGAGCCACGACGTGATCGATATCGAGAGAGTTGTCGTCCTCCTGGTGGAAGGAGACGTCCGCACCGCTGTAGGGCGAGGGCGCGAGAACGCCGGAGAGGACGACGCACCCCTCGGTGCCGTACTCGAGCACGATGTCGCTGAGGTCGCGGCGCAGGATGTCGTTGCGGGTGTCGCACCCGTTGCGGTCGATGTCATCGCGCCACCCGAAGGAATCGCGGTCATAGCCCGTCTTCGGCGCGCGGCCCTTGACCTCGAGCCCGGCGAGAACGCCGAGGGCGCTCGAGCGGTCAGGCGTCGGCTCGGGCGCGGCGGTCGGCGTAGGGGTCGGTGTCGGCGTGCTGGTCGGCGGCGGGGTGGCGGTCTCCGTCGCCGCTTCCGGCGCGACCGTCTCAGCGTCGGCCTCGCGGGCAGCGACCGTGGGCTGATCGGACGGCGTCTCGTCCACGGGAGGAGCGAAGACCGCTCCCAGGACGCCGGTGATCATCACCAGGAGAAACGCGAGCCCACCGCATCCGCAACATGACAGTGCGGAGATGACGCCGATCTTCTTCTTACCTTTGAGCGCGCCGAGCTGAGGAGCCATCGTGACCCTTACTTAGAACCTGAGGAGGAGAAGACACCGCTCGGCCTGTTCGGCCGCCCGCCGTTCACTATGGACTCGGGTGGTGTTCCATGGATGATTGAACACCACGCCACGCCTCTGGATACCTCGAAATCCGCCTCCGGAATGTCTCGAGACGGTCACAGGAATCGTCTCTTTCGACCCCGCGGCAAGGCCCCTACGGGCCCTGGCAGAACCAGCCGAGGCACCGACACTTCACGGCCTGATACGCCGCAGAGCCGCCTCTCGCTCCGCCTACCGGCAAAATGCCTCCTCGAGTAGCTCGCGAGAGCAGAAGCCTTCGGCCGGGCGGACCTCGGTGCACGGTGGACGATGGCGAAACGCGACACGGAGCGGACGAGGCCCACGGCCTCGCCTGCTCCATGTCGTGCTCTACAGGCTGCGGCAGCACTACCGCGAGCTGCGCTGCCGCGACTCGCACGGCTCCGCGGCGTCAGCCGCAGGTGGCTCACACCTGGTCGATGTGGTCGTTCCACGCGCTGACCGGCTGGCTGCCTGCGACCGCGTCAGCAGGTGACGGACGACGGCTGCGCGGGCCTCACTGGCCCACGGAGGCCGGTGACGCGTCGGAGTCCGTGGAGACGCCGGTCTCCTCGGAGCCGCCAGCCCCCTTCCCCGCTCGCCGGCGGCGGACTCGTGCACGCAGTCCGCGCGCGAAGCGGTTCCCGGTCACGGTGGTGCGCAACCAGGTGACGATCGTGATCCAGGTGGCGCCGGAGACGAGCACGGCGTCCGCGGAGGCCATGATCCCGGAGAAGAACGGCAGTCCCATCGTCACGGCGATCGTGAGGTGCATGCCCAGCAGCATGAGCAGCGCGATCCGCCGGGTGATGGTGTTGAACAGCAGGAACGGGAAGGCGATCTGGGCGAGCACGGTCACGTAGGTCGCGATCACCACGGGCAGGGCCCAGTGGGTCATGAGGTCCGCCAGCGGCGGGAAGACGCCGTAGGCCTCGGACTGCAGCGGGTAGTAGACCGCGGTGCCCTCCTGCCACAGGCTGCCCTGGACCTTGTAGAGCCCTGCCTCGAGGTAGACGATGCAGATCTGCGCGACCACCAGGCACAGCCCGATGTTGTGCAGCACGGATCCGGTCTGCGTCTCCGGGGCGTCCTTGGCGGCGCGGCGCCGGGCATCCAGCGACCAGCGACGGGAGATGTCTACCAGGATCAGGTAGATCAGCATGACCCGGATGAAGTAGTTGCCACCGTCGGAGATGGGCGTGTTCTGCCCGTTCAGCGTGGTGTAGGCGATGAACAGCAGCGGGGTGACGATGCGGGTGCGCCAGCCCAGGGTGAAGGCGACGACCAGAGCGATGGTGACGATGTACCAGGCCCAGAACAGCCCGGGCCCGGCCTGCTGGAGCAGGTCGAAGGGGAAGTTGTAGCCGAGGATCTCCCGATAGGGCTGCCAGTATCCGGAGCCCGGGCCCCAGATGCGCGAGGCGATCGGGAGGTTCAGCAATAGCCACCCGAGCAGGAAGCTGCCGGAGGCGATGCGCATGATCGCGAAGCCGTAATCGGCGTGGCGGTCGGCGATGAACCAGGTGATCAGGCGATCGAACAGGCGCATCGGGGCGTCGCGGTGGGTGCGCAGCCAGTCCCGGACCGGGGCGGAGGTGCTGGGATCCTTCACGACCATGCTGCGTACACCTCCTCGTCGAACTCCGTCGCCGGGCGCCAGCCGATGTTCACCCACGACTGCGAGGGCTCCTCCGGCGGGTCGTGGCGCTGGTCGAAGTCGGGGACCGCGTCGCGGCGCATGCGCACTTCGACCAGGGTGACGTCCTCGCCGTACTCCTCGTACATGTACAGCGTCCCCAGGCCCACGGCGGAGTCCTCGAGCCGCTGATAGACGCGGAGGTCGCTGAGCTGGGCGGGGCTGTAGGTCTCCTCGGCCTCGGCGGAGTAGAGGTCGACGCCGAAGACGGGCTCCCCGTCGATGTGGTTGTCCTCCGCCATGGCCTGCTGGTCCTGGGAAAGGTCGCGCGCGGCGGGCCAGAGCCGGCCGTGGACCACCTTGGACTGGCGGGATTCGCGATTGGCGAAGATGTTGTAGTCGACCGCTTCGAGCTCCTCGGCGGTGACGTTGCGCCATGGGGTGAACTCGGCCCCGGCGTCGCTGCCGCCGGCGCAGACCTCACGGGAGCTGACGCAGGCGCGCACCAGCATGTTCTCGTCCTGGGAGTAGGGGCCGGGGGCAAAGAGGTTCCAGCCCTGATCGAGCGGGCCGAGGAAGTACCGGTTCAGGGCCGGCTGCAGGGACTGCTTGATCGGGGTGTCCGGACCGGTGTAGGCGAGAGTGGCGCCGATGTGGCCGGCGGCGAGGAGCCCGACGATCGCCAGGACCACCGCGGGAAGACGGCGGATGCGGGGCTTAGCCATGCGAGGAGAGTCCGTTCTGCGAACTATGTGGAGAAGAGGGGGTTTGCGAAGAAGCGGTGACGACGGGCCGATGGCCGCCGGGCGCGGCACCGAGGTGCCGGCCCGACGGCCATCAGTGTGTGTACTGCGAGTCGGTCAGCGACCGGCCCGACGACGGGTGATCAGCGCCGCGCTGCCCGCGAGGAGCAGCAGGGCAGCCAGCCCGGCCATGGCGGCGGTGCCGGCCGCACCGGTCTGGGCGAGCGAGCCGCCCCCGTTGCCGCTGGTGCCACCATCGTACGAACCACCGGAGCCGTTTCCGCCCCAGCCGCCCGAGGTGCCGTTGCCACCGGTGTTGGCGGACGTGTTGTCCGCACCATTGTCACCGGCATCGTCGGCAGTGTTGTCCCCGGCGTTGTCAGCGGTGTTGTCTCCACCGTTGGCAGCGCCGTTGTCCGCACCCGAGCCGTTGGTCACGGGCAGGGTCACGGTCGCGGACTCACCGGTCTCGGCTTCGGCCACGATCTCGTAGTCGCCGGGAGCGGAACCCTCGGGAACCGTGATCTCGGCAGTGAAGCCACCGTTGTCATCGGTGGTGACAGTGACCGGGTCGCCGACGGGGTTGCCCTCGGGATCGGTCAGCTGCACCTCGACCTCGGTGTTCGGCGGGAAGTTCTCGCCGGTCACCGTGGTGGACTCACCGTCGTCGACGGTCTCCGGGTCGACCGAGACGGTCGGATCCTCGGTGGTGCCGTCATCGCCGGTGTTGTCACCGGTGTTCTCACCCGTGTTGTCGGCGGTGTTCTCACCGGTGTTGTCCGCACCGTTCTCGCCGGTGTTGTCACCGGTGTTGTCGGTGGTGTTCTCACCGGTGTTGTCGGCCGTGTTGTCCGCACCGTTGTCCGACCCCGACTCGTTGGTCACCGTGAGGATGTCCGTGACGGAGTCGCCACCCTCGGGTGTGGCCACCACGAAGTAGTCAGCCGCAGGAGTGCCCTCGGGAACGGTGACCTCGGTGGTGAAGCCACCGTCGTCATCGGTCGTGACAGTGACCGGGTCCCCGACGGGGCTGCCCTCGGGATCGGTCAGCTGCACCTCGACCTCCAGCGGCAGCGTGCGCGTGGTGCCCTGCAGGCTGCCGGCGACGGTGATCGTGGCGCCGAACTCGCCGAGCGCCCGCGCGAAGGACAGCACCGTGCCCGAGGCCAGGCTCGGCAGCATCAGCGGCAGCGTCACCCGCAGCAGCACTCTGCTGGGCCGGGCGCCGAGCGAGGCGGCCGCGTACCTGCGGTGCGCAGCGCCCCCCGGGCATGGTCACCCGTACCGACAGACTCATGCGGCGGCACCCGGCCGGCACGCAAACCCCGGGAATGCGTGCCGGCCGACGGGCGTTGCGCCGCCAGTGACCGATACCGCGAACCCTGCCCTGTCCGTCCTCGATCTGGTGCCGGTGCGCACCGGTCAGAGCTCCGCCCACGCCGTGGCCTCATCCATGGCCCTGGCGCAGAGAGCCGACGAGCTCGAGTATCGCCGCTACTGGTTCGCCGAGCACCACAACATGGCGGCCGTCGCCTCCACGACGCCCCCGGTGCTGATCTCAGCGGCCGCCTCGCGCACCTCACGGATCCGCCTCGGCTCAGGCGGGGTGATGCTGCCCAACCACGCCCCGCTGATCGTGGCCGAGCAGTTCGCGGCGCTGGAGGCGATCGCCCCGGGCCGGATCGACCTGGGCCTGGGCCGCGCGCCGGGGAGCGATCCGGTGATCACACAGCTGCTGCGCCGCTCCGGCACCACCAGCGAGGCCCAGGAGTTCCCGCAGAACGTCCAGGAGATCATGGAGATCATGAGCCCGGACGGGGCGAGCTTCTCCTTCAGCAACGGCGGCACCTACGAGGCCCGAGCGACCCCGGCCGCGACCGCGTCGCCCGAGGTGTGGCTGCTGGGCTCGAGCGACTTCTCCGCCCGCCTCGCGGCGCAGCTGGGCCTGCCCTACGTGTTCGCCAACCACTTCGGTGCCCCGGGCCTCGAGCAGGCGATGACGCTGTACCGCGAGACGTACCAGCCCAGCGAGCGCCATCCCCAGCCGCAGTCCTTCCTCACGGCCAACGTCTCCGTCGCACCCACCGAGGAGGAGGCCCACCAGCGCGCCCTGCCGATGCTGCGACAGTTCGCCCGGATGCGCACCAACGCTCCGATGCGGCCGCTGGAGACCATCGAGGAGGTCCTGGCATCGCCCTCCGAGGGCGCCGAGGCGCAGGCCCTGGAGCAGGTGCGCTCCTCGTGGTTCATCGGCACCCCGGAACAGGTCGCTCCGCGGCTGCGCGAGTTCGCCGCCGCCAGCGGGGTGGAGGAGATCATGGTCTCCGGCTCCCTGGGCGCCTACGAGTCCGAGCCCCTCGATGAGCCGACGGGCAATGCCCAGACGCTCCAGCTGCTGGCCGAGGCGATGTTCACCGTCTGACCGCCCCGCACCGCTGGAGCCCCGCCGCGTCGTCACGGGCCTCCGCGCCGCACCGAGCGAGCCTGCACTCCGGCGCCGGGAGCATCGCGATGCGTGCCACGAGCCACCCACAGCGCCCTCGGCGCACAACGATCGCATTACATCGGCGACGCGCAGGCACAGGACCCGTGCTTGAACCTTCCGCGGTCGCATGTGCCCGCCATACCCTGGAAACATGGCCAGCACTCCGTCCACTTCCCCTTCCGGACGTCCCCTTCCCGTCGCCATGTTGCAGTTCCTGTACCTGCTGCTGGGGATGATCGCCGTCTCGGCGCTGGGGGGCGTGCTGCTCGCCGCCTTCTTCCTGCCGGCGGTCTCGGCCGCCTCCGCGGTCGCCGAGGACGGGGTGGAGCTGTTCGAGTCCTACCCGACCGAGCTCGAAGTCCAGCCCCTGAACGAGGCCAGCCGGATCGAGGCGGCCGACGGATCATTGCTGGCGACCTTCTACACCGAGAACCGCATCATGGTGCCGCTGGAGAAGATCTCGCCGCACATGCAGCATGCAGTGATCGCGGTCGAGGACCGCCGGTTCTACGAGCACGGCGGCGTGGACCTCAAGGGGACCGCGCGCGCCTTCCTCAGCAACATGGGCGGTGGCCCCACGCAGGGCGGATCGACGCTGACCCAGCAGTACGTCAAGAACGCCCTGCTGATGGATGCGGTCCAGCGCGGCGACCAGGAAGACATCAAAGAGGCCACGGAACAGACCTACGGGCGCAAGGCGCGTGAGGCGAAGCTGGCGATCTCGCTGGAGAAGCGCTGGAGCAAGGACGAGATCCTCAACGCCTACCTCAACGTCGCCCAGTTCGGCCCCTCCCAATACGGCGTCGAGACCGGCGCCCGGCACTACTTCTCCAAGAACGCTGCCGATCTGAATCCGGGCGAGGCGGCGCTGCTGGCGGGCGTGACCAACGGCCCGAACCAGTACGACCCGGTGGACCATCCCGAGGCGGGCGAGCAGCGCCGCAACGAGGTGCTCGCGGACATGCGCAGCGAGGGCTACATCACCGAGGAGGAGTACACCCAGTACACCGAGCAGCCGGTGGAGGACATGCTGCAGATCCAGAACGTGCGGGCAGGCTGCGCCGACGCGGGCCGCAGCGGGTTCTTCTGCGACTACGTCACCCGCACCCTGCTCAGTGACCCCGAGTTCGCCCCGACGTACGAGGAGCGCCAGAAGCTGCTCTACGGGGGCGGGCTGACCATCCGCACCACGCTGGATCCGGTCAAGCAGAAGATCGCCGGGGAGATCCTCGAACGCCGCGTGCCCGGGGATGCGCAGCACGGCTTCGGCCACTCGATCGTGACCGTCGAGCCGGGCACCGGCAACATTCTCACGATGGCCGAGAACCGTACGTTCAACCCGTATCAAGAGGTCAATCCGGGTGAGACGGCGATCAACTACAACGTCCCCAAGGCCCTCGGCGGCTCCAGCGGCTTCCCCGTCGGCTCCACGTTCAAGCCCTTCGTGCTCCAGGAATGGCTGGAGACGAACCACAGCATCACCGACAGGGTGAGCACGGTGCGCGAGCCCATGTCCCGCTTCCCCGCGAAGTGCCTGCCTCGCGGCGCGTGGCGGGAGAACCCCGGGTACAACCCGGACAACGCCGTCTCGGTGCGGATCTCCCCCATGGAGACCGCGCTGAACGCCACGAAGTTCTCGATCAACACCGCGTACGCGAACATGGCCCGGCAGCTGGATCTGTGCGACATCGCCGAGGGCGCGCGGGAGCTCGGCGTGGTCCCCGCGACCCACGATCCCGCGGATCCGCAGACGTGGGACGCCAGCATCGAGGACATCTACGGCACCGAACTGGCCCCGGCCGTGATCGTGCTCGGTGAGGTGCGCATCTCCGCGCTGGACATGGCAGGCGCCTATGCGACCTACGCCGCCGGCGGGACGTATTGCAAGCCGCAGGCGGTCACCGAGGTCATCGACCGCAACGGCGAGGCCATGCCGATCTCCGGGGCCGAATGCCATCAGGCGGTGGACAAGAAGGTCGCCGACACCATGGCCTGGACCCTCGAGCAGGACCTCGAGGACCCCCGCGCCACCGGCAAGGGCAAGATCATCGAGGGCCACCCCGCCGGCGGCAAGACCGGCACCTCCGGCTCCCAGTTCCACACCTGGTACGTCGGCTTCACNCAACATCTCCCCCGGCGGCTTCCCGGTCGATGACCAGATGCTCCGCCACGGCCACGTGTGGGGCAACACCGTCTCCCTGCCCACCTGGCAGGAGTACATGACGCGCGTCCACGAGGGCCTGCCCAGCGAACCCTTCCCGTCCGCACCGGCAGCGACGAAGGCGCCCCCGCCGCAGGCGGATCAGAACGGCGGGGTCCCCTCCGTCTCCGGCATGTATCTCTCCCAGGCCAAAGCCACGCTGCAGGCAGCCGGCTACAACTACGAGGTGCGCAACGAGCCCTCGAGCACGGTGGGCAAATGGTACGTGATCGGCACTGATCCGCCTGCCGGCACCCCGCTGCCCCAGGGCGAGACGGTGGTCATCCGCCAGTCCACCGGGTAAGGGGCCGACGGTCCGGGCTCCGGGGCGAGGCACCCCGGCGCTGGAGCCCGCCCGCGCGCCTCGCCCGCCCGCGCGCCTCGCCCGCCGGCGGGTCTCGCCGCGGCTCCTCCCCCGGCCTGGAGCGGAGCCTCAGCTCTCGACGCGTCCGCGGGTGTAGCGGGATTCGCGCTTGTACGAGGTCAGCTCGCCTCGATCGTCGACGTACACGCTGTACTCGGCCAGGATGTCCGTGGTGTCCGGGACCCGACGGGATTCGAGGAACTCGAGACTCACCTTCCAGCCGTCCTCCTGGCGTTCGACCGCGATGACGGACTCGGGAACCCGACCGGTCAGCTCCGCGAGGTGACCGGTCGAGCGGCGAACCGCTCCCTTGGCCGTCAGCACCTTCTTCCGCCGGCGCCGGCCGGAGGGCTTCTTCTCGGCGCGGGACCCTCTGTCCTGACGGCCCTGCTCCTTCTCGTCCTCAGTCCCGTCGCCGCCCGGGTCGTTGTTCTGCGAGGCCTGTGCCATCACGAGGAACCGCTGGTGTCGTCGGAGTCGACCTCGACGTACTCGAAGTCGCCGTCCTCCTCCTGGGCAGGCTCGTCGGGCTCGGTGCTGGCGTCCTGCTCGGTGCTGCCACCGTCCTCGTCGGACGTGCCGTCGGCTTTCTCAGTACCGTCGCCCTCGGCGCCGTCGCTCTGGCCACCGCCTTCGTCGGTGCCGCCGTTCTGGCCGTCGTCACCGTTCTCGGTGTCGCCGTCCTGCCCAGCGCCGCCGTCTTCGCCGGTGCCGCCGTCCTGGCCCTCGCCACCGTCGCTCCGGTCGCCCTCGCTGTCCTGCTCAGGGCTGGCCGAATCCTGCTCCGTGCCGGCTGATTCCTGCTCGGCATCTGCAGCGTCGGAGCTCTCGCCAGCGTCGGCCTCGGAGGTTCCGTCGCCGCCTGAGGACTCGTCGGACTGGTCGCGGTTCTCATCGTCGGCGTCGGCCGATTCGTCCTGCGGACTCTCCTCGTCGTCCTGAGCCTGCTGATCGTGCTGATCCTGGTCGTGCTGACTCTGCTGGTCCTGTTCGCCCTGCTGACCCTGTGCAGCGCGTTCGGCCTCGAGGCCCTCCTCGTGCGTGCGCACCACTTCGCTGTCGCGGATCTCCCCGCGCCAGCCCTCGACGGCGTCCTCGTCCAGGATCGTCTGCGTCATGACGTAGCGGGCGAAGAGCCGGGCCTCGACGCGGATGCGTCGGCCGACTGGGCGTCCCATGTTGCCGACCTTCTCGACGAAGCCCTGGGGGTAGTAGTTGACGACGATGAGGATGCGCGTCAGGCGCGGGCCGAGCTCGTGGAACGTGACAGCGCCGTCGAGGTGCCCCTTCTCGCCCTTCGAGCGCCAGACGATCTGCTCGTCGGCAACCTGCTGGACGATGGTGGATTCCCAGGTGCGGTGAGAGAGGAACACCTGGCCCTTGAACTCCACCTTCTCCTCGGACTGCTGCTCCGCGTTCTCGACCTTCTTCATGAAGCCGGTCCAGTCCTGGAACTGCGTCCACTGGTTGTAGGCGACCCTGACGGGCACCCCGACCTCGACCGTCTCGACGATATTGGAGAACTTCTTGACCTCCGACGATCCACCCGAGGACGACCCACCGGATGAACCGGGGGTCAGTTTCTCCTTGGCTCCCGCAGCCAGCGCAGAGGCGCCCGCGGTCGCCGGGTTCTTGCCTTCGCCGAGCTTCTCGGCGCCCTTCTTCAGCCCCTCGCCGGCGGCGCCGCCCTCCCCCGGTGTCATGGACTCCGCGAAGTCGTTGAGCTTGTCGGTCAGGGCGGAGGTGCCCTTCTCGGCGAGCGCCGAGGCGTACTCGGTCAGGTCCGATCTCAGATCATCGAGGGGAAGCTGCTCCAGGGCGCTCTTCCACCACGGCTTGGTCGAGGTGTCCTCGGCGGTGCGCTCACTCATCGGACTCACCCTTCCGGTCCGTGCTCTCAGCCTGGTCGGTGTTCTCAGCGCTGCCGCTCGCCTCGTCCTCGCTCGACGTCCCGCCCTCGACCGGCTCCTCGGACGAGTTCTCCGCGCTGCTCGCGGCCGACTCGGAGGAGTCAGAGGAATCCGAGACCTCTGACGAGTCGGAGGATTCGGAAGACCCTGATGACTCGGGCTGGGAGGATTCGGCGGTCTCGGAGGCGGACCCGTCGCGCAGCTGCGCCGTGCGCTGCTGGAGGTTCTCGCTGAGGGTGTGGATGCCCTTGCCTGCCGCTGCGGTCGCGGCCCCGGTCGCGGCCGTGGCCAGGCCTGTGGTGATCTGCTGGGTGAGCGCCTTGGCCTCGTCGGACTCCATCAGAGACGAGCGGACCGACTCCAGGCCGCGACCACCCTGTTTGACGGCGATGTACCCCAGCACAAGCGCTGCGAGTTTCGCCTGTCGTCCGCGACCCAGGACGTACCCGCCCAGCAGTCCGAGCGCTAACTTCGATCTCGCGTTCATGGATCTACTCCTCACGGGAGGATCGGCGCCGTCGGCCGATGATGCGGCAAGTGTTATCCCGCCCTCGCAGGCGGTCAATGCCTTGCCGCTCCCGCGCCTGCGAGGACGGCTTCGGCGCAGGCTTCGCCCCTGATAGCGGGGCTGTTCGCGCTCCTGCCGAGGAGGCGAACACTCGGTAAGTCGGAGGTCCGGTGGTCTCCGCGGCAGGGCAGCGCGGCGTTGGCCTACCCTGTGCGGATGCCGAACGCCCGCCCCTCCCTGCCGTCACCGGACCCGGGCGCGGAGACCCGGCGCGTCGATCTCGTGCTGGAGGGCGGCGGGGTCAGAGGCATCGCGCTGGCCGGCGCGATCGAGGTGCTCGAGGAGCACGGGTATCGCATCAACCGGGTCGCCGGCTCGTCCGCCGGGGCGATCGCCGGCGCTCTGGTCACCGCGGGGGTGCCGGCGACGACGATGGTCCAGATCCTCCGCGAGACCGACTACTCGCGATTCGCCGACGGCCCCTGGTGGACCCGGTTCCTGCTCGGCAAGGCTCTGGCGATTCTGCTGCACCTCGGCGTGCACCGCGGCGACACCCTCGCCAGCTGGCTCGAGGAGCAGCTGGCCGAGTACGGCGGTCCCGACCGCACCGGCACGTTCGCCGATCTCCTCTGCCACGATCCACACCTCGGCAGCGACGGGCAGGAGGAGCAGCAGTTCCGCCTGGTCGTGACCGCCTCGGATCTCTCCGCCGGTCGCCTGCGCTTCCTGCCGACGGACGGCGCCGAGTTCGGGACCGATCCCGCGCAGCTGCGGGTCGTCGATGCCGTCCGTGCCTCGGTGGCGATCCCGCTGTTCTTCCGGCCGGTGCGGTGGCGCAGCCGGCGGGGCGGGCCGGCGTGGCTGGTCGACGGCGGAATGCTGTCGAACTTCCCGGTCTCCGTGTTCGACCTGCCCGAGGGGCAGGTGCCGCGCTGGCCCACGTTCGGCATCAAGCTCTCGGCGCGGCCGCCGGACGGGACCGGCACGGTCAACAGGATCACGGGCCCGCTGTCCTACGGCAAGGCGGTGGTGGACACCGTCACCGGGTTCTACGACCGCCAGCACATCGAGGATTCGCACGCGCGGGCGCGCACGATCTTCATCGACACCGACGCCGTCGGCCCCACCAAGTTCTCCCTCTCGGACGAGGAATGCGAGTTGCTGTACACGCGGGGCCGGCAGGCTGCGACCGACTTCCTCGAGGGCACGGCCGATCAGCCGGCGTGGGACTTCCAGGAGTACCTCGCGCGGTACCGCTCCCCCGTACGGACGTGACGCTCCAACGCCCCGTCGTGCTCCCCTGCCCCGCTCATCTCCGACCATCCGGCCAGCCGCGAGGCTGACGCTCAGCCGAGGATGAGCGGCGCGATCAGGCCCGGGTCGGTGCGGTTCACCGTGCGGGTGTTGTTGACCCGGCGATCCACCGGGTGGGTGACCAGGGTCTGGGCCTGGCGCTCGGAGACATCCCCGAGCTCGCCATGCAGGCGCTCCCTGCCGGTGGCGTCGAGCTTGCCGGGGGCGAGCCAGTCCGCCAGCAGATCCTCATCGAGGAAGGCGGGCATGCGGTCATGGACATCCCCGGCGGCGTCACGGGCTTCCCGGGTGATGATCGTGAAGCTGACGTCCCATTCGCCGTCCGCGTTCTGGGCGGCGGTGGTGAGGCCGGCCGCGTGCAGCAGGCGCTCATCGGTGGGGTGGACGTAGTAGGGCTGCTTGCCGGTCTCGGTCTCGACCCATTCGTAGTACCCGGACATCGGCACCACCGCCCGGGAGGAGGCGAAGGCCGCGCGGAACATGCCGTTGCTCGCGGCGGTCTCGAAGCGGGCGTTGATCGGCCGCGGCCCCTTCTCCTTCGCCCAGGAGGGCTGGAAGCCCCAGCGGGCGAGCTCGAGGGTGCGCTGCAGCTGCCCGCTCTCGTCGACGTACTCGCGGACGACGGGGGCCTTGGTGCGCGGTGCGATGGAGAAGATCGGGTACCAGTCCAGCTCACGCGCGGGCTGGGCCGCATAGGCACGCATCTGCCCCTCGGCATCGATTTCGAGCACATAGCGTCCGCACATGGTGGCGTCTCCTCCGACTCGGTGGCCACGATCGTACTGGGCACCGGGGACGTTCGGGCCCGCTGGAGCGGGTCTTCGGTGGATGCGCCGCTCAGCCGGTGGGCGCCGCTCAGCCAGCCAGCGCCGCGGCGCCGGCCCGGGGCCGGGTCGCCACGTACCACTGGTGCAGCAGCAGCACGATGAGCGCGACATCGATGGCGTCACCGCCGTAGTACATGAGCTGCGCGCCTGCCCGGCCGTCATCGGGCGCGACGCCGGCCGGCGGACTGGCCCAGAGCCATTTCGCGAGGATCGAGTGCCCCGCGATGAACGCGACGAGCACCGCCGAGCGCACCGGGATCGAGGCCCGGTGGGGAGTCGGATCCGCCCCGATCAGCGACGCGGTGAAGAGGTACCCGGCGAGCACGATGTGGGCATGCACGAGGGCATGGACCAGCGCCGAGGAGTGCATCAGCGGGTACAGGCCCGTGGTGTACAGCAGCCACAGCCCGCCGAGGTTGAGGACACCGGCGACCGCCGGATGGGTGAGCGCCCGGATCACTGCAGTGCGCAGCAGCCGCGACAGTCTCCGGGCCCCCGTCACCGGGAGCGCCCGCAGCGCCAGGGAGACCGGCGAGCCGAGCACCAGCAGCAACGGGCCGAGCATCCCCGCCAGCAGGTGCCCGGCCATGTGCGCGGTGAAGCTGGTGTGGGCGGCCTCGGCCAGCGGGCCGACGAGCCCTGCTGCGACACATCCCAGTCCGGCGAACCAGGCCATGCTGCGCCGGGCCGGCCACGGGCTGCGGCCGCGAGCCGCCCACAGCGCGAGCGCGTACCCCGCCGCGGCCACCAGGAGCACAGCCCCGACGGCGCCCTCGAACAGCGCCCATCCGGCGGCATCCGACGCGGCGAGTGCGCCATGGTCGTGCTCGTGGTCCATGGCCGTCAGTCGGCAGTGCCGGTCGAGCGCACCGGGCGGGTGCGCCACAGCATCAGCACGCCGCTCACCAGCACGAGCGCGGAGGAGCCGATCCACACGGCGTCGTACGGCAGCAGGTCCACGCCGTAGCGGATCTGGTGGATCCGCAGCAGCTTGTGGTCCACGACCCCGTCGAAGAGCTGGAACGCTCCGATGCCCGTGATCACGGCCGCGATCCAGCGCGACCACCTGAGCTCGGCGCGGCGACGGACGTCGGCCAGCAGGAACAGCCCCCACACGGTGACGAACCAGGCGACGGCATGGAAGAAGCCGTCAGCGGTCAGCGCCACGCCCGCGGTGGAGAGGTCATAGAAGTGGTGCCACTGCAGGACCAGGTGGAAGATGAACAGGTCGATGATCGAGGCCGCGATCCCGCAGCCGAACAGGACTCCCGAGGCCACGGTCCGACGGTCCGGATCGGGCGCCGCGTGGCGTCGCGCGCCGGTGGCGCCGCGTCGTGCGCCCGGCTCTGCAGCGCTCATCGTGGCCTCCTCCGCTCGGCGGCGCTCGGCGATGCGCCCATTGTTCTGGCCGCCCACACACCGGGCAACGGTCGTGACCGAGCGGTTCCGCGCCGATGCCGCAGATGGTGACGCACCGACACCCAACCGTGACCGAATGCCCTGCCGGCGGGTGGACGGGGCCATTACTGTTCGTTCTGTCGGCTGGTCCCCTGTGGCGCCCCGACCCCTCCCCCACCTCGGTGCGCTGCGCCCATCTCGGAATGATGCCCTTATGCCTCTGGCCTCCCCTGCCCGGATCTTCCGTCTCCGCCCCGTTCGTGTCGTCGGCTGGACCGCCCTGGCCTTCGCCGGGCTGACCATCACCTCCGGCCTCGCCCACGCCGAGGAGGCATCCCCGCCCGCGCCCTCCGTCGCTGCCGAGGCCGTCGCCGCGCCGGAGGCGCAGCACGTCCCGACCGAAGCCCACGACGCCCCGGCCACCCCGAGCGAGGCACCGCCCGAGGTCCCGGCGAGCGCAGCCGACGCCCAGGACGTCCCGCCGAGCCCGGTGGCTAAGGGCGAGGACGAGGACGAGCAGACGGCGTCTGCCGGCGAGCACGCAGCCGCGGACACCGACGGCCGGGCCGCGGCACGAGCCGACGAGGTGCCGCCGAGCGAAGCCGGTCAGGCTGTCCCGCAGGCCGCTACGGGTGAGGCCGGTCAGGCTCCGCCGGAGGACGCTTCGGGCGAGGCTGATCAGGCGCTCAAGCGCGACACTGAGGCCGAGACCGACCGGGATGTCCCGACCGGCGCTGCGGATGTGACCGGCCAGGACGCTCCGGCCCAGTCTCCGGAGGGCGAGGAGAACGACACCGTCCCCGCCGCCGGCACGGACTCGGACACCGCGCCGGTCGGCCCCGAAAACCCGCGGCACGAGGATGCCGACAGGGACCTCGCGGCGGAGCTCGAGAACGAGAGCGCCGACGAAGACCCCGCGGCGGACGCCGAGACGGAGAATGCGGGCGAAAACTCCGCGACAGATGCCGAGGACGAGAACCCTGCCGAGGAACTCGTGACGGACGTCGAGGACGAGGGGGCGCCGGCCGACGCCGACACCATCGAGGACGACGTCGCGGACACCGCCGAGGTCCCCGAGGCCGCCGGCGACCTCCCCCTGGACGGGCCGGGCGCGCTGCCCGCCTCGATGCTCGTCGAGCAGCGGGCCTTCAGCGTCACCGCGACGAGCTCGCGCCGCGGGTTCACGGACGTCCCGGCCGGGATGATGTACGCCGACGAGATCCTGTGGATGCAGCGCGAGGGCTACGCGACCGGGTGGCCCGACGGCACGTACCGCCCGCTCGAGGACATCAATCGCGACGCGTTCGTGGCGATGATCTACCGCGTCCACGCCCCCACGAAGTACGTGGCTCCTCAGCGCAGCCGCTTCGTCGACGTCGGCACGGACAACATGTACTACCGCGAAATCTCCTGGGCCGCCCAGCAGGGGATCACCACCGGGTGGTCCGACGGCACGTTCCGCCCGCTGGACTCGATCGACCGCGACGCCGCCCTGGCGATGATGCAGCGCTCCTTCGGCGGGGGCGTGCCTGCCCCGTCCCGCTCACCGTTCACGGACGTCACCCCGCGAACACAGCACTACGGGGCGATGGCCTGGGGCTACGCCAACGGCGTCACCACCGGCTGGTCCGACGGCAGCTTCCGCCCGCAGGACGGCATCCACCGTGACGCGATGGCGGTGATGATGCACCGCCTGGTCGTGCTCGGCCCGGATTCCCAGCGCGGCCTGACCAGCGGCCCCACCGGCACGCATTGGGCCTCGCACGGCGGCAGCTCATTGATCGGCAAGCCCTCCGGGTACCAGTACCGCTACGGCTCCGGGCTGCGGCAGGATTTCGCCGGCGGCTCGGTGCTGTACTCCCCGTCGTCGAACTCCGCCGTGATCATCCGCGGTGAGGCGAAGCGGCTCTACGACGCCCGGGGCGGGCAGGCCGGCTTCGGCATGCCCATCACTCCGCAGATCTCCGCGGCGGGCAGCACCGCCCTGCAGTTCGCCGAGGGCGGGATCTACTCCACCGACGGATTCACGTTCGTCGTCACCGGAGCGATGTACGACAACTACCGGTCCCTCGGCGGCGTCCGCAGCTACCTCGGCGCCCCGATCGGCAACCAGCGCACCGGCAGCTCCGGCATCACCTACCAGAGCTTCAAGGGCGGCCAGCTCACCTCCCCCACCTTCCACAACGCGCCCCCGCCGACCACCGTCTCGGGCGGGACGCGCATCAGCTACCGCACCCTGGCCAGCGGCGCCCGCGGTGATGACGTGTACGCGGTCCAGGTGAAGGTCGGGGCCACGGCCGACGGGAAGTTCGGCCCCCAGACCCGCGCGGCCGTGATGCGCTACCAGCGTGAGCAGGGCCTGCCGGCCACCGGCATCGTCGACATGCGCACGTGGGCGAGGATCATGTCGGTCCCCAACCAGCGCTTCGACGGCACCAACGGGCGGCTGGCCGCGAACCAGCTGACCGTGATCGCCCCGAACTGGACGCTGCCGAACCAGGCCGCCGCCGCGTTCACCGCGATGCAGCGCGCCTTCACCGCCGCCACGGGCCGCACGTTCACGCTCAACGACGCCTACCGTCCGATCGACCGGCAGATCCAGTTGCTGGTGGCGTTGGGCCGGCCAACCGCCGCTTTCGCGGGCACCTCCCCGCACGGCGATGCCCGCCGGGGCGCGGTGGATATCCAGGTCACCCGCGGGGATGTCACCCACCGGTGGTTGGTCGCCAACGCCTCCCGCTACGGTTTCGGGCAGACCTCCTGGCAGGCGAGGAACGAGCCTTGGCACTGGGAGCGGCGGTAAAGATCGCACCTCCGCGTGAGGTCCTGGCGCGCCCGAGAGCCGCGAATGGCTCGCGGTGCTCGCGCGCGCCTTCCAGCTGCTCGACGTGAAGGATGTCCTCGAGTTCGACCGGGTGCTGGAGACAACGCCGGAGGACATGGAGAGCCACCGTCTTGTCCTGCGAGCGGCGCGCCAGCACCGGTGGAGGAGATCGCCTCGTGCACGGTACGGGCGGTGGAGCGTGCGGAGTCCGCTGCCTCCACGGCGAACTCGAAGGTGCTTCTGCATCCCAGTTCGGCGAAATCGGTGGTGCGTTCGAGCAACGCAGTCTCTGGCGGTGTGATCCAGTTCCGAGGTCATCTCGGATCGATGCCGATCATGAGGCCGTCACGGCGCGGCGGTGGATCGATGCCGCCGGCGAGCTCCGCGACGGGGTGAAGCAGACCGGCGGCGCCGGCGTCGATGCCGCCCAGCGGTTCGGCGGCAGCACGGTGGAACGGGCTCGCTCCGCGCGCGGCGGAGTCTCCCACGGGATCGGCGATCGGCTCCGGCCGCGCGGGAGAGGCAGCGCGGAGGAAGACGTCTAGGACGGCGTCGCGAGGCTGTCATGCGGGCGTACTGGAAAGGCATCTCCACGTGCTGGTGAGACGGCACGTATCGGCCGTTCAATCCCGTCAAGCGGGACGCCATGGCGGCGCTCCGGCAGCGATTCGATGGGATGGGCTCGGACCGCGACAGGGCCGTCCGAGCTATTCGAGCGGTCCTGATCTCGCGGGAAACCTATTCTTCGTTATCCGCGTCGCTCGATGACGCAGCCGACGGGTTCGCGTCGTGCCTGCCGCCATCTGACTCATCCTCAGCCGGCGCTGACCCGGCAGCAGGACCGCTCGCCGCCACGCCGTCCTCCGCGGTCGCACCAGACGTCGACTCGCCGCGGCCGAGCTGTGCGAGCAGCCTGTCGACGATCTCCTCGTACACATCCTGCGTGTAGTGGAAGGGTGCCAGCCCCCAGCGGTGCTCGGGATCGGCGAGCACCTTGTCCTCGGGGAACTCGAGCATGGAGAAGCCGATGTCGCGCAGGTGGTCGTAGTAGCGGCGGTACGCCTCGTTCGCCTCGTCGGCGCTGGTCCCCATGCTGGCCGGCGTCGGCTGTCCGGCGACGGTGGTCCGCGCCCACGGCACGTGCAGCACGACGGTCCGTCCGAACAGACCCATCGAGCGCAAGTTCCTGCGGAACTCATCGGCACGCTCGGCCCACGCCGCGAAGTGCTCATCCGTCCCGAAGGCGATGTGGCGGGCGTCCTCGACCACGGCGAGCGCCTCCGGCACGGCGATCAGATCGATGCTGCGGGTGACCACGGTGCCGTCGTCGAACACGTGCACCCCGTGCCGCTCGTCCGTGAGGTCCCACAGCAGGATGTCGGTGCGGCCGCGGACGCTCCTGACGCGGGTCTCGACGTCACCGGCGAAGTCGGAGGCCATCATCCGCTTCTGGAACCGGTGGGCGACCTGCGCATCGGCCGGGAACTTGGCGGAGAGGTCGTGGCCGGCCGAGAGGAGCGACTGGCGGGCGATGTAGTCGACGACCGCGAGGCGGCCGTGCCCGGCGAGGTCCACGGAATCGCGCGCGACACAGCTGCCGTACACGGTGACGCGCACGGGCGTCCTGTCGGCCGGCTGCTGGGTCACGGTTCTCCTCCCGCGTCTTCTGACGCCCCGGCCTGGCCGGAGCAGACGCCAGGGTACCGCCGCCACTTCCGACCGCCCCCGGCCAACCCCCGCCCTGTGGCGCTCCCGACAGCCCATCCCGACCGCCCGCCTACGCTTTGCGAGGCAGGTCACCGTGGGACCATGAGACGCCCGTCCGTCCGCTCCCCAGCCCAGAGGTGCCCATGCCCGCGCAGTCCCCGTCCCGTCTGCAGACCATCCGCACCGGCCTGTGGCATCTGCGCAAGGGCGGGATCAGCCAGCTGCGCACGTGGCAGCAGCGTCGGCGCACCGTCACCTACGGAGTGGGGGATGGCGTGGGGAGCTTCGACGGTGAAGGGCGCCTGTCCTTCCCACCCCTGAAGCTCCCGGAGCGCGCCCCGCACCTGACCGGCCTGCGTGCCGCGGTGATTCTCGACGACTTCTCGATGCTCGCCTGGAGCCACGAGTTCGAGACGGTCGCCGTCACCCCGCAGCGGTGGCGTGAGCAGCTCTCCGAAACTCCCGTGGACCTGCTGCTGGTGGAGTCCGCCTGGCACGGCAACCGGGACCTCTGGCAGTACCAGCTCACCGGTTCGAAGGCCCCGACTCAGCCGCTGCGCGAGCTCGTGGACCACTGCCGGGAGCACGCCATCCCCACGGTCTTCTGGAACAAGGAGGATCCGCCGCACTTCGAGGACTTCCTGCCCACCGCGAAGCTGTTCGATCAGGTCTTCACCACCGACGTGACGCTCCTGCCGCGCTACCGGCAGGAGCTGGGCCATGACCGGGTCGCGGTGCTGCCGTTCGCGGCGCAGTCCGCGGTGCACAACCCGATCCGCCTCAAGCACGGCCACCAGGCGCGCGACGTCGCCTTCGCCGGCATGTACTTCGCGCACAAGTTCCCCGAGCGCCGCGAGCAGATGGACATGCTGCTCGGCGGGGCGCTGGACGCCTCGGCGCGGATGGGCAAGGGCCTGGAGGTCTTCTCCCGTTTCCTCGGCGACGACGAGCGCTACCAGTTTCCCGGCGCGCTGGCCGACCGCGTCGTGGGATCCCTCAGCTACGACCGGATGCTCACCGCCTACAAGGCGTACAAGGTGTTCCTCAACGTGAACTCCGTGACCACGAGCCCGTCGATGTGCGCCCGCCGGATCTTCGAGATCACCGCCTCCGGCACGCCCGTGGTCTCGGCCCCCTCCCCCGCCATCGGCGAGTTCTTCACCGAGGACGAGGTCCCCGTGGTCAGCGAACGGGAGGAGGCCGCGCAGGTGGTGCGGGCGCTGGTGCGCTCCCCCGAGCTGCGCGACCGCACCGTGCACCTCGCCCAGCGCCGCGTCTGGCATGAGCACACCTACACCCACCGCGCCCGCCAGGTGCTCGATACCGTCGGCCTCGGGGGGAAGGCCGGGAAGATCGGATTGCCCGGCGGGGCGGGTCTGCCGACTGTGAGCATCATGGCCGCGACCAACCGGCCCGAGCAGCTCGAACATCTCGTCTCCCAGGTGGCCGGACAAGCGGGCGTGGAGCGTCAGCTGCTGCTGGTCACCCACGGCTTCGCGTCCCCCGCTGCGACCGCCGAGCGGACGCGGGAGCTCGGCGTCGAGAACGTGGTGGTCCTCGAGGCCCCCGGCAGTTGGAGCCTCGGCGCGTGCCTGAACGCCGCGATCGAGCGGGCTGAGGGGGAGGTCGTGGCCAAGATGGACGACGACGACCTCTACGGCCAGTTCTACCTGCACGATCTGCTGCGGGCGCGCGAGTTCTCCGGGGCCGACGTGGTGGGCAAGCACGCCCACTACATGTATCTGGCCGGGACCGATGCGACGCTGCTGCGCTTTCCCTGGATGGAGCATCGCTTCACCGACCGGGTGATGGGACCGACGGTCACCGCCGGCCGCGACGTCTTCGTGACCCACCCCTTCGCGGACGTCTCCCGTGGGGAGGACACCGGTTTCCTCGAGGCCGTCGTCGCGGCGGGTGGCCGCGTCTACTCCGCGGACCGCTTCAACTTCACCCAGATGCGCCACGGCGAGGTGGGCGGCCACGCGTGGTCCGCGAGCGACCGGGAGCTGCTGGCGACCGGCGATGTGGCGTGGTTCGGGCGCAACGACGCCCATGTGATGGTTTGAGGTCTCCCGGCCTCGGGCTCCCCGACGAGCGGTGCTCTCGCCAGCTTGTGCATGACCCGTCAGGGAGCGGTCTCCGAGAACGGCGGCACCAACGTCCGCTCGCAGAGGCCGACCTACGTCGAGTCGGCGAGCAGCATCTCGTACGGTGAGAGAGTGACCAGTAGGCCGGCGTCGCGCATGGCGGCGATGTAGTCGAGAACCTCAAGGAACTGCGCCGTCGAGAGGTTCCCTGTCGCGTCGAGCTGGGAGGGGTGCAGCATTAGCTGCAGGCCCAGTCCTCCCATCAAGCTGGTGAACTGGGCGCGCCGGATCTCGTGCTGCGCCACGGCAGTGAGGTCGTCTCCGCTGGTCGGCTCCCACGGCGACCATTCGCTCCACTCGTCGGTCACAGCGTCCAGCAGCTTGCGGACGTATCCGCACGAGGCGCCGTCGCAGCCGTACGGAAAGAACATCTGCATGCCGGTGGTGCTCTGAAGGACCAGGAATTCTCCCTGCTGCCCGGAGGCGTCGGCAGGCAGCCCGATCACGGACTCGGCGACGGCCGAGTCGATGTGCCACAGGCCCGCGTGCCGCGCGGGGATGAAGTGATCAGCGTCGGCACCCGGCGGCAGCGTGCCACGGTTCATCCGGGACGCGTTCAACAGCTCTGTTGCCACACGAGCATTCTCGCTGATCGCCTCCCGGCTCGCGTCTCGTTGCGCCACGAATAGGTCACCGATCCTGAGACGACCGCCCTTCCCCTCACACCGGCAGTAGAGGCGAATCGCTCACTTGAGGCCGCCTCGGTCTCCGGCTCTGCCATCCTTGGTGGTCGTGCCCCGGGGGCGGGGCTGGCTCACCGCGCACCAGGGGGAGGGACGAGATGACTCGACGCCGTTGGCTCATGAGCGGGGCCGGGGCCCTCGTCGTCGTCCTCCTCCTGGTGATCGGTGCTCTCGCCCTGCGTCCGACGCTGCCGTCGTCAGACCCCGGAAGCACAGCGACGACCGCCCTGCAGCCGCCGGACTCCGAGACCTTGTTCCTCCCCGGTCACGACCCCTCCCCTGGCGGCTTCACGATGACAGATCCGGCCGACGCCCAGGGCAGCGCGGTCTCGACGCGGCTGGTGCTCGAGGACGGCGCCGCCCGCACGGGCGGAACCGTCGGCCTCAGCTTCGACGCCCGCGAGCTGGCCTCCCCGATGTGGGACTCGGAGGACTCGAACCTCGCCCTGACCCTGGACGAACTGGGCAGTCCTGCCCTGCGCTTCGGGGGTAACGGCATCGACCGGCACGTGTGGTGGACCTCCTCCGACGAGCCCGCCCCGGAATGGGCCCAGGCGACCGTCACCCCGGAAGACCTTGAGCGCGTCGCCGCGGTCGCCGAAGACGTCGACGCGACCGTGACGATCGACCTCGATCTCGGGCACGACGACCCCGCGCGCGCAGCCGACATGGCCGCCCACGCCCAGAAGGCGTTCGGGGATCGCCTGCTGGCGGTCGCGATCGGCAATGAGCCCAACGGGTTCTTCCACGCGAACCAGCCCCAACTCGCGGTCCGCGACGCGACGTGGACCCCGGAGACGTACCAGCGCTCGCTCACCGAGTACTCCGCGGCCCTCGAGACGGCGGCCCCGGGTCTGCCGGTCGCCGGGCCGGGCGCCTACGACGCGCCGTGGTGGCGCGCGTTCGCCGAGTCCGGCATCCCGAACCAGCGGGCCCTGAGCCTGCACTGGTACCCGCTGTGGAACTGCGAGGGGCCGGCGTCCTCCATCGCGAACCCCACCGTCGAGGATCTCACCTCCCCCGCGATCCGCGAGCGCGCCCGCAGCATCGTCGGGATGGGCGCCGAGGTCGCAGAGCAGCACGGCCTGCCGCTGTGGATGGAGGAGACCGGCCCGACCTCGTGTCCTGGCGCCAACGACACCTCCCGCACCCACGCCCAAGCACTGTGGACCGTGGACTACGCGATGACGCTCACCGAGCTCGGGGTGGAGCGCACCGCCTTCCACTCGACATTGAAGGCCTGCGAGGGTGGTGCCCCGATGAGCCCGATCTGCGCCCGCGGGACCCTCGAGGAGCCGGGAAAGATCGTCCAGGGCCGCACGAGCTATCTGGCGCTCATGATGCTCGGCGGGCTCCCCGAGGGCACGGTGCTGAGCCCGACGGTCAGCGGTGACGGGCTGGTCTCCGTGCACGCCGTCCTGGGGGACGACGGCGAACTGGCGATCATGATCGTCGACCTGCGAGATCCGTCAAACGGTGCATACATGACGCGACCGGTCGAGATCAGCGCGCCGGAGGGCGCCGAGGCCATCGCCCCGAACGGATGGGAGCTCACGCTCGGGTCCCGGCTCTCCGGCGAATCGCTCGACGCGACGCGCAGCCGGCTGGCGGATCCCGTGCCCGTCACGGGGGAATTCGCCGGCGCCCCGCTTGCCCGCTCGCAGCCACTCACGGTGCCGAGCGACCCGGGGACGGTCACGATGCTGAAGCTCGATGCGGCCGACGCGCCGTCGCCCGCGCCGTCGGACGGAGGCGGGGCCGACGCGCCCGTCTCGTGACCGCGAGCACGCCCCCGACCGTGGTGACGACCACTCCGACCGTCCACGAACCATCAAGTGTTGCCTGGCCGACAACCACGCCGCTCCTAGTTCCTCGTCACACGTCGAGGCGATACCGTGAGCGAGGCCCTCGGGTCCCCCACGTCCCCGTCCCCGTCCCCGCGCCCAGGAGAACTTGATGAGTCCGAACGTCCCCCTCGACACCGTCAGCGTGATCGGCCTCGGCTACATCGGACTGCCGACCGCCGCGGTGCTGGCCCAGGCCGGCAAGACGGTGATCGGCGTCGACGTCAAGCAGGCCAACGTGGACGCGATCAATGCCGGCACGGTGCCGTTCGTCGAGGAGGGGCTCGAGGCGGTCGTCGCGGGCGTCGTCGCCCAGGGCAAGCTCTCCGCCCAGACCGAGACCCCCGAGGCCGACGCGTACATCGTCTCGGTCCCCACCCCGTTCACCGGTGACCACGACGCCGACCTCTCCTACATCGAGGCCGCCGCCCGAGGCATCGCGCCCCAGCTCTCGGGCGGTGAGCTGGTCGTGCTCGAGTCGACTGCCCCTCCCGGAGCGACCGAGCGCATGGCCGAGGTGATCCTCGAGGCCCGCCCCGAGTTCACCCTCGAGCCGAACCTCCGCAGCTCCCTGTACTTCTCCCATGCCCCCGAGCGCGTCCTGCCCGGCCGCATCATGATCGAGATGGTCGACAACGACCGCATCATCGGCGGCATGACGCCGGAGGCCGCGGAGCTGAACCGTGACCTCTACGCGAGCTTCTGCAAGGGCGACCTGCTCATCACTGACGCCCGCACCGCGGAGATGGCGAAGCTGACCGAGAACGCCTTCCGCGACGTGAACATCGCCTTCGCCAACGAGCTGTCGATCATCGCGGACCGGCAGGGCATCGACGTGTGGGAGCTCATCGAGCTCGCTAACCACCACCCGCGCGTGAACATCCTCCAGCCCGGCCCGGGCGTCGGCGGCCACTGTATCGCCGTGGACCCGTGGTTCATCGTTTCGGCGGACCGCGAGTTCTCGAACCTGATCCGCACGGCTCGCGAGGTCAACGACTCCAAGCCCCAGCTCGTGCTCGAAAAGGTCCTGGAGAAGGCGGACCGCTTCAAGGACCCCACCGTCGCCGCCCTCGGCATCGCCTTCAAGGCGAACATCGACGACCTGCGCGAGTCTCCCAGCCGCACCATCGTCGGCGATCTCGCCGAGAAGCTCACCGACGGCACCGTGCTCGTGGTCGAGCCCAACGTCGAGGAGCTCCCGAAGGAGCTGGCCGAGCGCGACAACGTCGAGCTGGCCGAGCTCGACTCGGCCCTTGAGCGCGCTGACATCGTCCTCCTGCTGGTGGACCACGACCCCTTCAAGGAGCTCGACCGCGAGCTCCTGCGGGAGAAGATCGTCATCGACACCAAGGGGCTGTGGCGGTGAACGTGGGCATCTCGAACAGGTACCGACGACTCCGTGCCGCCGCCCGCGGGACGACAGCTGCGCCCGGGCCGGCCACGCTGTCGGAGGCTCACGCGGCCGACGCCGTGAACGAGACCCGTACGGTGGAAGCCCTGAAGGAGGCCCGCGCGGCAGCCGAGCGCCCCGACCGGCCCGAGACCGCTCTCGCGGCTTTCCGTGAGGCGTCCGCGGCCTCCGGCTTCGACGACGCCGTGATGCTCGAGTACGCGCGCTTCCTAATCCGGAAGTCGCGCGGCAGCACCGCCGAGGAGGTGCTTGGGCTGGCCCTGGCCCGCAACGGCGCACAGATCGATGCCCTCGAGCTCTATCTCGAGCTGGTCCGCGAGCTCGACCTTCCCACCGCCCGCAGCGCGTGGGCGCTCCGCCGCCTGGAAGAGGATCTGTCGGGCCACCCGGAGGCGCATCGCGCCGCCCTGGACTACGCGATCCCACATCAGCTCGACCGGGCGCTGGACGCTGTCGCGGCTTCGAGCGATCCCGTGAACCAGGCAATTCTCGCCCTCAACGCGGCCTATGCCGAGAAGTCGTTCTCCGAGGAGATCCTGGCCGCAGCGGGGCGCGGGCTCGGCGCGAACGATCTCCTGCGCGCTCACCTGACCGTGGCGCTCGCCCGGGGGAACCGCACGGTGGCCTCCGCGCTGCTGAAGGACGCCGACCCGCGCGCGGTGCCGATGAACGCGCTGCGGCGAGCGATCCGTCGTGCCCGCGCCGCCGGCAAGCAGAAGCAGCTCATCGAGTACCTGCGGGCCTACCGCACGCTCCTCCCGAACGACTCCTGGGCGAAGAACCTCGAGAACGAGGTGCAGCGCAATGCCGTGAGCAACTACCAGCTCGGCAAGACCGGCTTCCCCTTCCCCGCGATGCGAAAGACCCCGGCGTACCAGGCCGAGCAGCATCGGGTCTTCTACCTCCTGCACAACTCCCTGCCGCACAACTCCGCCGGCTACGCGACCCGCACCCACGGGCTGCTCTCGGAGCTCAACCACATCGGCTGGGATGTCGACGGTGTGACCCGCCTGGGGTACCCGTACGACATGCCCGGCAAGGCCGAGATCCCCGATGTGCCCATGCACGAGGTGGTTGGGAACGTCGACTACCGCCGCCTGCTGCGCAGCCGCGAGATCGAGAAGAAGAACCCTCTGTTCCACTACACGGAGCGGTATTCGGGAGCCCTACTGGACCTCGCGAAGCGCGAACGGCCCGCGATCCTCCATGCGGCGTCGAATCACTGGAACGGCCTCACCGCTGTGAAGACGGCGCGCCTGCTGGGCCTTCCCTCGATCTACGAGGTGCGCGGGCTCTGGGAGGTCACGCGCGGCTCGCGGAACCCCGAGTGGGCACGCAGCAACATGTTCCAGTACATCGCACGCATGGAGGCCGACGCCGCCAAGGGCGCGACGAGGGTCTTCACCATCACCGAGGCGCTGCGCGAGGAGATGATCTCCCGGGGTGTCGACGCGGAGAAGATCCGCGTGGTGCCCAACGGCGTGGACACCTCCCGCTTCACCCCGATCTCCCGTGACGAGGAGCTGGCCTCCGCGCTCGGCGTGGCCGGCAAGACCGTGATCGGCTACGTGGGCTCGGTGCTCGACTACGAGGGGATCGAACTGATCCTCGAGGCCGCCGAGGTCCTGAACCGCACCCGCGAGGACTTCCATGTCCTCATCGTCGGCGACGGCGCGGAGCTCGAACGCTTCACGGCGTGGGTGCAGGAACACGAGCTCGACCACGTCATCACCTTCACCGGCCGCGTGCCGCACGAGGAGGTCGAGAACTACTACTCGCTCGTCGACATCACGCCGTTCCCGCGGCTGCCGCTGCCGGTGTGTGAGATGGTCTCCCCGCTGAAGCCCTTCGAGGCCATGGCGATGGGCAAGGCCATCGTGGCCTCCGACGTCGCGGCGCTGAAGGAGATCATCACGCCGGGGCTCAACGGCTTCCTGCACGAGAAGGGCAGCGTCGAGTCGCTCATCGAGCAGCTCACCCGGCTTCTCGACGACAAGGAGCTGACCCGTACGATCGGCGCCCAGTCCCGTGAATGGGTGGAGACCCATCGCGACTGGAAGCAGCTGGCCACGATCATCGCAGACGCCTACGCCGAACTGACCGACTGAGCCGAACTAACCGACTGACGACCCTGGACCCCGCCCACGACGTCGTGGGCGCGGTTCGCCTATCCCCGGAGGCCCGACCCCGATGAGTCTCGACTTCGCCGTCTCCGAGCGGCAAGCATTCGGCACGTCCTACCAGGCAGCGACGGTGAAGAAGCTGCTTGCAGGACGGCTGACGATGACGCCGCACCCCGAGTGGCAGCTTCCGGAGACCATCGACTGGGCCGCCGATCCCTTCGACGACGTGAACTGGCAGAACCAGTACCACATGTTGCGATGGCTGGATCCGCTCCGCCGGGCGGCTGCACAGGGTGACGACGACGCCTTCGCGATGTGGCTGCGCTACGTGAAGGACTGGGTGCGGAGCAATCCGCGCGAGAAGCCCGCCCATGAATGGGTCTGGCGCGACATGGTCGAAGGGATCCGCGTCATCCAGTTCTGCCTCGCGGCGCCACTGATCCGGGACCGCTCTCCCGAGGACCTGGGATGGCTCGAGGCGACCATCCGTGATCACGCGGAGTTCATGGCGGACCCCGCGAACCTGGGCAAGGCGAACCATGCCATGCACCAGCATGAGGCGCTCTTCGTGTGCGGGCGCATCCTTCGGGACGAGACCTTCACCGAACTCGCCATCTCCCGTTTCGACCAGCTGCTGAACGAGGAGTACGACGAGCAGGGCGTCAATGGTGAGGGCGCCGTGGCGTACCACTACAACAACTACCTCTGGTACGAGCGCGCGCTGAAGAGGTTTGATGTCGAGGGCGTTCCGCGCCCGAGCGCAGCCGCACGTCACGCGCGCGCCCCCGAGGAGATCGCCCACGCCACGCGCCCGGACGGCACCCTCGTCCCGATCGGCGACACCGACGGTGGCTCGGCACGGAATGTGAACTCGCCCTACACCGACTACGTCACCACGGGAGGGGCCGAGGGCGAGCCCCCGGCCGACCTCCTGAAGATCTACGACCGCGGATATCTCTTCGCGCGCAGCGGCTGGGGCGAGACGGAGAAGAACCTCGACCAGGAGACCTTCTTCTCCGTCAGCTTCGGGAAGTCTGACCGCGTCCACGGTCACCCCGACGGAGGTTCCCTCACCTTCAGCGCGGACACCGTCAACTGGATCGTCGATCCCGGGAAGTTCCAATACGGCTACAGCATCCCCCGCAAGCATTTCGTCTCCCGCACCGCCCACAGCCTGGCGTCGATCGAAGGCCGTACGCCCCGCAAGGGTGCCGCCGTGGAACTCACTCGCCGGACGGTCACCGACCGTGCCTACGACTTCCTCTTCAGCGACAACAGTTTTGCGGGCGTCTCCCTCACGCGACGGGTCATCTACTCGACGCACGGCGACTACCTGGTCATCGTCGACCACGTCCGGTCGAACCAGCCCGTCACCGCGATCCAGCGGTGGCAGCTGGGACCGGGCGTCGACGCCGAGATCTCCCGCCATCGCGCCGAGCTGACGTCCGGTTCGCACAAGGCAGCTCTGAGCTTCGTCGGCACCGCGACACAGCTGTCGCAGCTCCGAGCGCAGAACAGCCCCTTCGACGGCTGGGTGGCCACCGGCTGGAAGCAGAAGACCGAAGCGACCGTGGTCAACGCCAGCAAGAGCGGGACGAACTTCCGCTTCATCACCGTCCTGGGAGCCGGCACCGGCGCGTACCCGACCGCGACCACGGTTCCGGCGACCGTGCCCGGCTTCTGCCTCCAGGTCTCGACGGGTCGCCTCAACGAATACATCGTCGTGGAGCGAGAGGGTGTCTGGTTCCCCGACGAGCCCCCAACCGAAGAGATCGAGCCGGCCGGCGGCGAGGCGCATCCGGTGAAGCCGACGGTGAGCGGTCGCGCTCACCATCTCGATCCGAGAAGCCGCGGTGAAGTCTTTCGTCTGCTGACGGAGGCCCGGAGGTCTGCGACCGAGATGCCTCCTGCCCGCCGCGCCGAGCTCGCCGCCGACTTGCAGAAGGAGGCCCTCGAACGCGGCCTCACCGGCGACATCGATTTGGGTGTGACGGCTGCGGTCACCGACCTGCAACAGACGGTCCGTGGGCGCGTAGACCCGAAGAAGATCGAGCCCCACCGAACAGCGCTGGTCAACTGGTCTTCGGACTCCCTGTGGCGCCCGACGTTCTACCCAATGCCGCTCCTCCACCACGCCGAGACGTTCCGACTCACCGAGCGCCCGACCGAGGCCGAGATCCACACCGTCCAGCTGGGACCCCAGGTCCTCCCCCTTGCCCTGGATCCCGCCCCCGGCAGCACGCTGACAGTGCTCTTCCAGGGCGCCATGGACCGAGGACGGATCCGACTCCCCCTCTTCCTGAGGTGGCGGCACCAGACGGAGATGAACGCCGGGCCGACCCTCGCCGTCGCGGACCCCACCTTGGACCTCGCGAGCTCCATGCGGCTCGGGTGGTATCTGGGCACCGAACGCCAGGAGATCGTTCCGTCGATCGCCGGGATCATCCAGCAAATCGCCGAAAGCATCGGCGCGGCCCAGGTCGTTCTGGTCGGCAGCTCCGGAGGCGGGTTCGCCGCGCTCCAGGTCGGCTCCCACCTGCCGGACTCGACCGTCGTCGCGATGAGCCCCCAGTCGGACCTGCGGGACTATTCGCCGCGACTGGTGGCATTGGCCATCGAGCCCGCGCTCGGCATCCGTCGGCTCGAGGACCTGAACGTGGAGGACGCACGCATCAGCGTCCCGGAGCGCTTCGCCGCGCGAAAGACGTACCCGCGCGTCCATCTCCTCTCCAACTCGGGCGACGTTCTCCATGTCACCAATCATGAAAAGCCGCTGCGCAACGCCTACGAGGCGGCAGGGCTCTCCCACCGCTTCTCGACCAGCTCCGTCGACCTCGGCCCGGGCCACCGTTCCGTGGACAACGAGACGTACAGCGACGTCATGCGTCGTGTCTACGATGAGCTGTAGGCCCACACCCCACGCGCACGTCAACGCCTGCTTCCCTTCGATCGCTGATCTCCATCTGGAGAACCGCTTGTTACGAGAGATGAGCACATGAACATCACTGTCGGCGTCGCCGCACTCTCCGACCGAGGTCGCCACATGCTGCCCCGACTATGGGAGCACGCCCTGGATCTGGGCGGCGAGGCATTCGACATGACGAACGCAAGCACCAAGGTCACCGAACGGCGCGCTGTCGTGAATGCGCGCAACGTGGAAGGCACCTGGGATGTCCCCACGTGGCTCTCCGATCAGCACTCGGTGGTGAGCGTCTCCCAGCCGCCGGTCTCCTTCACGCAAGAGGTCCCCGCCGACCGCTGGGCCGAGTGGGCACTGGCCACCACCCGCGAAGACTCCGCTCGACGAACGATCCACCCGGGATACTTCGGCATCAGCCTCCGAGAGGACGGCGGCTTCGAGGCCTGGAATGACATCTTCGGTTTCGGGCGGTGCTACGTCGTCGAGAACGAGCACTTCCTGGCCGTTGGCAATCACATCGGTATGGTCTCCCTGTTCGCCGACCATGAGCTCCTCGTCGACGGCTACGGGACCGACGTCCTCGCGCAGCTCGGATTCTGGCCGGAGGACCGGTCTCCCATCACGTCGGTCCGCCGACTGGGCCCCGCCGAGGTGATCGCCGTGGGGCAGCACGATGACGTTCACAATCGCCGCTACTCGGACCCCGCGGAGCACTTCGGTGCGCGGGAGCCACGCATCGACTACGACGAGGTCGCCGCGGCGTTGGCACACCTCACGAGCAACAGTGGCGCGATCGCCAAGCTCCCTCCCACCGTCCACCTGTCCGGTGGGCAGGACTCCCGGGTCACCGCTGCCGCGTGGATCGCCGGTGGCCGGCCCGCAACGCTCCAGACGATCGGCACGCTGCCGGGCGAGGTCGAGATCGCCACACAGCTGGTCGAGGCGCTCGAGAACGAGCGGTCCATGGAGGAGCGTGGGCTCACCCACAAAGTCACGAAGCCCAATCCCCGCAAGCTCTCCCAGTACTCCATAGAGGACCGCCTGAGCACCGCGATGCTGATGTGGGACGGAGACTTCGCTCCGGCCAAGCTGCGCGCCCCGGTCCAGCGACCCCCCGCTGTTGCCCGTCTCGCCATCGGCGGGGCGAACGGGGAGGTGATGCACGGCATCCACTACCCCGATCACACCATGCTTGCGGCCGTCCGCGAGCTCGACCATCCGCTCGACCGCCTGGAGGCGGCATTCCCGCACAAGCTGCAAGCCCCGTCGACGCGGGAGTCCGCACTCGCCTTCTTCGCGTCGCAGAAGTCCTTCACGGAGTACCTTGGGCAGCACGATGCCACGGCGTTGAACGTGTTCCAGATGACCTCGAAGTTTCGTCGCTGGGTCAATGCACAGCTGGGTTCCACCTCCCTGACGCTCCTCCTGAACCCCGTGTTCGTGCGGGCCGCGGTCGACCTCACGCCGGAGGAGCGCCTGGACCGCGTGATGCAGAAGGCGCTGTCGCGGGCTCTCGTCCCGCAGTGGGAGCTGATTCCCTACTACAAGGCGACCCACCAGGAGACGACCACGGCGATGAAGCCTCAGGCGATCCGCACGTGGCAGACGTCGCCGGGGTCCATGGAGCGTCTTCTGCACGAGCGGAGTGCGTGGCAACGATGGTTCGACCGCGCCAAGATGCTCTCCGTGGAACGTGCGGTGCATAACGGGCAGGGCAATTCCGCGCATGAGACCACTCTGAACATGGCGTACGTCCTCGATGCCATTCCGGACCACGTCGCTCGCCTCGAGAAGATCCGATCGGGCGTCTGGAGCGGATGATCGAGACGGTGCGCGCCGATCACAAGGCGGCGAGCGCGGGATCGTAATGCCTCATGATCCGCACGAGCAGTTCCTTCCCGAAGCGTTCGTCGACGGGCAGGCCCCAAGCTGCCTCGAACAACCTCCGGCTGTTCATCGCCGAGTGGGAATGCATCGTCGTCGCTAGCTCCGCGTGCTGGACGGACGTCCAGGTGCCCATTCGTTGCTCCCAGTACACGAGATCGCCCACGTCGGCTCCATGGAGGTCGGCAGCATAGTTGGCACGCTTCAGATACCCGTTGATCGCCTGCCGGGTGACCGTGGAGTAGAGCGCCCCCGCTCGGTGCCGGACCGGACCGGCGAAGAGCGCATACGCCAGCTCCAGCGGATCCGCTGGCAGATAGGCCTTGTGGCGGGAATTGAACGGCCCGCGGAGCACCTCTCCCCCGAGTCCCTTCACGAACACGTCCCGCGGATCAGCGCCTTCTCCCATCTGCGCCGGCAGAACCGGTGATCCCCGGGTGAATCCCGCGGCCTCCCGCGCCGCAGACCGGATCTCCTCCAGATCGGCGAGGTTCTGGCGCTCGGACATCCGGATCCACCGATGCGGAGCGGCGAGATGCTCCACGAGCTTCGGGATCCGGGCGGCCTCGTCAGCGCCCATCGCATCCCATGTCACGAAGCGCGCGTCCAGGCCGAGAGCTCGGAGCGTCGCGATGACGCTGCGGGAATCGACGCCGCCGGTCAGACCGATCACCGGGGTGTAGCGATCGTTGAGGAACGACACATAGCTCGCAAAGTATTCGTCCCATACCGCTAGGAGCTGCTCGAAATCTGTGGCTCGGGCTTCTCGCCACGGCCAGTACCTGGCAGTGGTGCCGGTCCGGAGATCCAGTTCATTATTGGGGATGAGGTGCTTCACCTCATCGAAGACCGTGAGGTCTCCCGGCAGGAACCGGGTGGACCGGTCACGGTATTCGTCGGTGCGCATGTACTGCGACATCCTCGCGGATACGGCGAGACCCTCGCACTGCGCCAACAAGGCCGCATGGGAAGCCACGGGGCCGAACGTCTCCGGCAAATAGAACACCGACTGCGAACCGAGCGGGTCGTGGACGAGGCGGCCTTCGACACCGTCGAATACGAACACGGCGAACCGGCCAGAGAGGTCGTCGAGCACCCGGCGGTCGCCGGCAGCGAGGCGAAAGAGGCAATCCGGCACCGTCAGTTCCCCGTGAGCGACGAAGATGTCGCCGATGGCGAGGACCACCCGACCGTCTCGGTTCTCCATCCGGTGCACGTCCGCCTCAGGATGCACGAAGACCTTGTAGTGGGGGGTCAGCACGCAGTTCCATCCAGCGACAGGGCGTGAATCGGCGAAGTCGTGCGCGCGCTCAGCGCAGATGAACCCCAACCGGAAGCTTCTCAACCCCACGGAAACTCCTCGGTAGCTCGGTGCCGTTCGCCGACGACGTCTGGGCTCCATGATCGCAGATTGTCCACCTGCCCCTAACCCGACCCCACCTGCCCGCGACCAGGTCACCGTGCCCCCTACTGCTCCGCCAGCACGATGAGAGTCGTATTGGATCGGTGCACGACCACGGGAGCCGGCCCGGCGTTCTCCACCGCGACCACGTAGCGCACGGTGGGGCCGCAGCTGCTGGGCGGATCGGTCGTAGTGAGCGTGGTGTCCAAGACCTGATGGTGGGTGAGCCTCGCGATCTGCGTGTCGTGCGACGCGAGCAACCGGCTGGAACAGACTTCGCCGTCGCTGCGGAGCACGTCCTCGCGGTACGTCAGCTCGAGGGAGCTGCCGCGGGCGTCCGTCTCCCCGGACTCGCACCATGCCTGCCCGTCCTCGATGGAGCCGTTGACCATGGTGCAAGCCGTGAGGTGCACGGTGCTCAGCAGCTGCTCGGGAACCGCGGGATCTCCCTCGTGATCCAGCGTAAACCGGAAGACCGCCGCCCGTTCTCTGGGAGCGACGACTCTGGGTAGGCGCTCCTCCGCCGATGCCTCGAACGCCTCCCCTTCGACGCGGTGGGCCAACCAGACCGAGTCCACCTCGGCGGTGACGCCCGCGGCCGCCGCTTCGGCGTTCGGGGAGTTCACGGAGAGGCGACAGGAGTGCGTGCCGGTGTGCTCGACCTTGAGCAGGAACTGGTTCGTGATGACGACCCGCTCCCCCGTACGGACGTTCTGCGTCCCCCCGACGGACCGCAGCGTGCCACCGTCCGGGCCTCCTCCGCAGGCGAGGCTCGCCCCGAAGTACATCGCGGATCCCTGGGAGCCCGGTGGCTTCTCCATCGCGGCACGGAACTGAACCAGATACGTCTGGCCGGCTTCCGCCTCGAAGGACCGGGCCGGCAGTCGGAGGGACTCGGGGACGGTGAGTGACGCCGTCTGCCGCGCGACCACCGGATCGTCGTCCATGGGGGCCGACGTGTCGCTCGGGGCGGGGGCGTTCGGGAGCGAGAGGTCAGCGGGTGGATGCCAGACCAGCAGGACCACGGCCACCACGAGCAGCACGGTCATCAGCGCGCCGGCCACCCAGCCAGCACGCCGCCGCCCGTGATCTCCTGGTCGTTCCGGCATCGCTCTCCTGGATGGCTGTCGTCATCGCGGGCAGGGGCTCAGCGTAGGCGATGACCTGCCGCGATCCCTCAGCGGGACGGTGCGATCTCCACCATGCTCTGGTCCCGGGCGGATTCCAGCACGGCCTCGACGACACGGACCGTGTGGAGACCCTCACGCATCGTGACGATGTTCGAGACGTCGCCGTTGATGGCGTCGCGCAAGGCCTCGTGCTCGGTGCGCAGAGGCTCCTTGCGCTGCAGCGAGTAGCGGATCGAGTCGCCCTCGCTGACTCCGCGGAACGATGCGATCGACTCCCACTCGTTGTTGGAGGTCTCGGCGTTGGCGTGGAAGGTGAGGTCGGCGTTGATCGTGTCTCCGATCAGCGCACCATTCTCCCCTGTCACCACGGTGATGCGCTCCTTCAACGGTGACAGCCAGTTCACCAGATGGTTGGTGATCGTGTCGTCGGCCAGGCGGCCGGCGATGGAGACCATGTCTTCGTCGTCGCGGCCGCTGCGCCGTGTGGAGGTGGCGCCGACTGTGGCGTACTCCGAGTCGGCGACCCAGGCGGTCAGATCAAGGTCATGGGTGGCTAGGTCCTTGACCACGCCCACGTCCCGGATACGCGCCGGGAAGGCGCCCTGCCGACGGGTGGTGATCTGGTAGATCTCTCCGAGCTGGCCATCCGCGATGCGCTTGCGCATCTCCTGCAGCGCCGGGTTGTAGCGCTCGATGTAGCCGACGGCGCCGACCAGGCCGGCCTTCTCGAAGGCCCCGGCGATCTCCTCCGCCTCGCCGATGTCGAAGGCGAGCGGTTTCTCGATCATGCAGTGCACGTTGGCCTCGGCGAGGGCCAGTGCCACGTCGAGGTGGAACTGGGTGGGCACGGCGACCACGGCGTAGTCGATGCCGGCAGCGATCAGGGCCTCGACGTCCGGCAGGACTTCCAGGTCATCCGCTACCCCGTGCGGGTCACCGAAGGAATCGGCGACGGCGACGAGATCGACGCCGTCCACCGATCGAAGGTTGCGGGCGTGATGGCGTCCCATCATGCCCAGGCCGATCAGTCCGGCCCGAAGGTTCGTGGTCGCCACACTCATGCTCCTGTCGTTCCCGCCGTGTCCACGGCGTCGAGTTCTCTCTGTGCTGCTTGGTGGTTCGCCTGCACGGTCAGGAGTCCTGGTCCTGCTGGTGGGTGGAGGCGGAGCCGTCGCCGAGGACGAGGCGGGGGGTGCCGGCCCAGTTCTCGGCCGTGGTGATGTTGCGTCCGTCGATGATCAGCTTGATGCCGGGCA
>NZ_JBHTCX010000009.1:0-122726 GCF_042666875.1 Brachybacterium sp. GCM10030267
AGTCCGCGCTGCTGCAAGCCGGCGATCACACCCAACTGATCCCGCCCCAGATCCCCGAGGACGCCGCCACGATCATCGAGCAGATCACCGGGCAACCGGGACACTAAGCAAATGCATCAACTCAGGTCTGATGGAGGAAACCCGGATGCTTCGCGGCCGGCGACACCTGACGCCCCTCAGGCTCGGCGCTCGGCAGTATCCGCACCGGCGGCGATGCCATCGAGGATGACGTCGAGGCCGTCGGCGAACCAGTCCCGCTCATCCGGCGGAAGCTCATCGGTGATGAGGGCCCGGAGGCGGGGAAGCGCGTCGAGGTCGACGCCGGCCAGGCGCTGCTGCCAGTTGCGACCCGGGTCGTCCGACGCGGGGTCGGAGTCATCCGGGGAGTGCTGCGCGGCGCCGAGCGCGACGCGGGCGCTGCCGTGGACGTAGTTGTTGATCGTCAGGATCGCCCGTCCCGCCGACAGCGTGGGCAGCCCCAGCTCGTCGAGAGCGGACAGTGCCCACTCCATGGTCGTCAGGGAGGAGAGGCCGAACGGGGGAGCGGGGGTCGCCGTCGCGGTGAGCATCCAGGGGTGGCGGAGGAAGGCGTCCAGGTCATGGCGTGCCAGCGCGTGCATCGCCTCCCGCCAGTTCGCTGCGGCTCGCTCGCGATAGGAGGTGTCGGCGGTGACGTCCTCGACCATCGCGGTGATCAGCTCGTCCTTGTCGGCGACGTGCCGGTACAGCGACATCACGCCCGCACCGAGATGCAGTGCGACCCGTTTCATCGTCATGGCTTCCAGACCGAGCTCATCGGCGACCTCGATCGCCGCCGTGACGATCCTGTCGCGCGTGAGCGGGCCGGAGCGGCCGACGCGGGGACTCATCAAGGACACCTCCGAGGGTGAGCCTAGCGTGTGCGTATCTCGTACGCTACAGTGCGTGCGAGATACGCAACGGAGGGACTTCGCTATGAACACACCACCTTCGGCCGTCGGGTCCAGCTCCCGGTGGCTCGCCCTGGCCGTGCTGACCCTGCCCGTCATCCTCACCTCGATGGACATCACGATCCTGCACATCGCGATCCCCTCCATCACGCGAGAGCTGCAGCCCAGTTCGAGCCAGACGCTGTGGATCCTGGACGCCTACGGCTTCCTGCTCGCCGGGCTGCTGATCGTCATGGGCAACCTGGGGGATCGGATCGGCCGACGGCGACTGCTGATGATCGGCGCATCCGTGTTCGCACTCGCCTCCGCCCTCGCGGCGTTCTCGCCGTCGCCCGAGCTGCTGATCCTCGCCCGCGCCCTGATGGGGATCGGCGGAGCCACCCTGATGCCCTCCACGCTCTCGCTGATCCGGAACCTGTTCACCGACCCGGCCGAGCGCACCCGGGCCATCGGGATCTGGACCGCGAGCCTGTCCGCCGGCATCGCGCTCGGGCCGATCGTCGGCGGGTTCCTGCTTGAGGAGTTCTGGTGGGGCTCGGTCTTCCTGATCAACGTCCCCGTCATTCTCGTCCTGCTGGTCGCCGCCCGCGTTCTGGTCCCGGAGCACCGCAACCATGCATCTCCGCGGCTCGACTTCGCCAGCGTCATGCTCTCGTTCGCCGGGATCATCCCGTTCGTGTGGGCGATCAAGATCATCGCCGAAGACCTGCGGGTCTCGTCCGCAGTCCTCGGTGCGCTAGCCTTCGCCGCGGTCGCGGCCACGGTGTTCATCGCGCGCCAGAGGCGGTTGAGCGATCCGCTGGTCGACATGGCGCTGTTCCGGGGCCCGCGATTCTCGGGCGCCGTCCTCGGAGCCGGGCTGGCCATGTTCTCCCTCGTCGGCGTCATGCTCTACAACGCGCAGTATCTGCAGCTGGTGGTCGGCCTCTCGCCGCTGCCCGCGGGCCTGGCGCTCCTGCCCGTCATGGTCGGGGTCGCTTCGATGTCCGTACTCGCTTCGGTGCTCGTGCGACGGGTCGGCTACCCGGTCGTGTTCGGAGCCGGAGCCGCTCTGGCCGCGGCCGGCATGATCGCCTTCAGTCGCGTACCGGCCGACGACGGACTCCCTCTCGCCGTCGTCGCCTCGGCGTTGATCGGGGCCGGGATCGCCCCGATGATGACCCTGGCCACGGACGTCGTCGTCGGGTCCGTCCCACCGAGCCGCTCCGGGGCGGCCTCGGCGCTGACCGAGACCGCCGCAGAGCTCGGCGCCGCGCTGGGGATCGCCGTGCTCGGATCCGTCGGCACAGCGATCTATCGCTCACGACTGACCGACGCGATCCCGGCCGACGTGCCGGCGGGCACCGCGGACGTGGTGACCTCCAGCCTCGGCGCGGCGCTCGAGATGGCTGGGCATCTGCCGGCGACCGCTGCCGGTCACCTCGCCGAGCAGGCACGGGAATCCTTCGTCGACGGCCTCGCGGTGGCCGCCCTCGTGGGCGGCGTGATTCTTGCGGGAGCCGCCGTGGTCTGTCCGGTGCTGCTGCACCGCGGCGGACCACCCCGGCGCATGGCATCACCCGTCGCGGAGTGACCAGGCAGCGCCGGCTCGGGCGTGGTCCGATCCGGCGCCGGTTCGACGGTTGCGCCGCCCGCCCGGATAATGAGCCGTCGCCCGCCCCCGTGATCGATGAGGTCCCCGCCATGAACGCCCCGTCCCTGGCTCGCGCCGAGCACCGCCGATCCGAGGTCGGCCCGGTCGAGCTGTTCTTCGACCTGGTCTATGTCTTCGCGATCATCCAGCTCTCCCACCTGCTGATCGAGCATCTCTCCTGGGAAGGCGCGGCGGAGACCGTCGTCGTCTTCGCCGCCGTGTGGTGGGGGTGGAACTACACGGCGTGGGCCATGAACTGGCTCGACCCGACCCGCACGATCGTGCAGCTGTTCTCCGGGGTGCTCATGCTCGGCGCGCTGGGCATGTCCATCGCCATCCCCACGGCATTCGGCGACGGCGCCTGGCTGTTCGTCGGCTGCTATCTGTTCATGGGCATCCTGCGCCCGGTGTTCATGATGCTCGCCCACCGGGGCCAGCAGCTCGCGGCCAACTACCGCATGCTGCTGCTGTGGACCCTGCTGGCCGGCATCTTCTGGGTCGCGGGAGCGGCCCTGCCGGCTGAGTGGCGGCTCCTGCTGTGGCTGGTGGCGGTTCTGATCGACTATGCCGCACCGCTGGCCCAGTTCCGCATCCCCGGCGTCGGAGCGGCCCCGATGCACTTGTGGGACACCGACGCCGAGCATCTGGCCGAGCGCAACCGCCTGGTGTTCATCATCGCCCTCGGCGAGTCGATCCTGCTCATGGGCGGGACCATCGTCGACCACGGTCACTTCACCGCGAGCCTGGCCCTCAGCGCGCTCGTCGGGTTCGCCTCCCTGTTCGTGCTGTGGTGGAACTACTTCGCGCTCGCCGGCCCCGAGACCAGCGGCGGGGACGCCTCCACCGGTGCCCTGCGCTCGGCCTACGCCTACGCGCACGCCCTGATGGTCCTCGGCGCGATTCTGGTCGCGGTCTCCATCGAGCTGCGTCTCGCCCACGAGCACCTCACATCAGGGGCCGTGCTGGTGACGACCGCGGGACCGCTGGTCTACCTCGCCGGCAACCTGCTGTTCCTGCGGTCCCGTTTCGGGCGCCTCGCCCGGTCGCGGTTCCTCGCCGCGGCCGTGCTGGTGGCGATCACCGTCGTCGCCCTGCCCTTGGCCGAACAGCTGCCGGTGGTCCTCTTCAGCGTTGCGGTGCTGGCCGTGACGGGCGCGCTCGCCGCGCACACCGCCTACACGACGCGGACCCGGGCGGCGTAAGCGGCGGGGCGCAGCGCTCCACCGATATCGGGCCCGCGCGGGTGTGCGGGTCCGGCCGTCGGCGCTCAGGCCTCGGGGTCCGAGTGCTCGGCGGGGAGGAGCAGGCCGTCCCAGAAGCCGCGCAGGCGCTCGTCGCCGACGGCCAGACGCGCCCGCGGACGCCAGGTCCACGCGGCTGCCCACCCCGCATGCAGAGCGATGTACCCACCGATCGCCGTCATGATGAACATCGGCCACATCTGGGTCCCGATCGCGGCCGCGCCGCCGGAGATGGCGATCACCAGCGCCTCCGCACCCGCCAGCGCATACAGGCCCGCGCGCGTCAGGCGTCCGGCACGACCGGCCGCGGGGTGGGAGACGAGCACGGCAGCCGGGCCAGCCCGTCGCCGCTCGGCGCGGATCCCGCCGATGACCGCGACGATCGCAGCGAGCAGCAGTGGCAGGGTCAGCACGACAGGGAGCGCGACGTCGTTCACGCGGTGCTCATCACGGGGTGACGAGAGAGCGTGCGACGGTCAGGAGGTCATCGACCCGCCGCTCCAGGTTGTCGATCTCCATGGCCTCAGGCCCTCTCGCTTTCGACGCGTGCCAGAATGCGTGCGATGAACCGAGTGGCCGGCTGGGCGCCGGGGGCCTCGTCCGGATGCAGGTCGGTCACGGCCGTCAGCGTAATCGGACCTGCGTGAGCAGGGCACGCCGGCTCACGCGGCGGCCGTCCAGTTCTGGGCCGTCTGTCTTCCGGGCTTATACCGTCGGGGCTTGAATGGTCCGATGCCGCAGCACAGGCCAGGAGGGAGGGCGCATGGCGGGCTCCGGCGAGGTCGCGCTTTTCCGCGCACCCATGCGCTCCCGGGACGATGACGTGCCGGACGGGTCGGGCGTCGCGCGAGCCCTGCGCGAGGGAGTCTGCGGCATGGGCGGAGTCCTGCAGCGTCCGCCCAGCTCGCTGGACGAGGCGATCACTGCTGCAGCCGCTGAGCACGACGAGCGGCTCGCGCGCCGCCTCGAGCGATTCGCGGAAGCACCCGAGGGTGCCTTCGTGTGGACCCGCGATGCCGAGGGCCACTACTGGCTCGGGCCGATAGCCGGCCCCTGGCGGTACGACGAGCGGCAGGCCGCCGTGGCCGCCGATCTGGTTCACGTGCGCGCGTGCAACTGGCGTGACGAGCCGATCGATCCCCGCAGTGTGCCCGCAGCCGTCGTCACCACCTTCGCCCGCGGTGGCCGGAACTGGCAGCGCATACGGTCGGCAGCGGCTTTCGAGGCGACAGCTGCGCTGTAGACGCCGGCTCACAGGTCGTCGAGCCGCCGCAACAGGTAACCGGCGACTGGGGGCGTGGGGAACGGGCACCGGGTCACTGCCCGATACGCTCCTGCGCCTGCGTGCCCACTGGCGAGAAAACGTTGACCAGGTTCCCGTCGGGATCATGGAACAGCAGGGACCGGTTGCCCCACGGCATGGTCGTCGGCTCCTGCACGAACGTCGCGACGATGCCCTGCAACCGGGCATAGGCCGCCTCCACGTCCGCGACGAGGAGATCGAAGGTGACCGAGTGATTCGCGCCGGCGCGGACCGCACCGGCCAGCAGCGGGGCGGTCTGGGAGCTGGCGATGGCGAGAGTGCCGGTGTCTGTCCGCAGCTCGGCGAACAGAGGATGGAGGCGGGTCGCGGCGACCTCGGTGATCTGCTCGTAGAAGGCCACGAGACGGTCGACGTCGTCGGTGATGATGCGGGTGGCGGCAAGCTGCATGAGTGAACTCCTGATCGTGAGCGGCCCGGGCACGGGCTGTGGTCTCGACGCTATGGGAGCTTCCGGTCAGAAATTGCCCGGTATTGAGAGAGACTTGGAGCATGCCAGGCCCTTCCGCGCGAATGCTCCGGTTGCTCGAGCTGCTCCAGTCCGCCCAGATACGCACTGTCGGGGAGCTGGCCGAGCTTCTGGAGGTCGACGAGCGCACGGTGCGCCGCTATGTCGCCCACCTCGCGGAGATGGGCATCGAGATCGACGCGGTGCGGGGGCGCTACGGCGGGTATCGCCTGGCCGCTGGCTCCCGCATGCCGCCGGTCATCCTCGATGACGACGAAGCCGTCGCCGTGATCCTCGGCCTCCTGCGGGCACAGTCCTCGACCGGAGCACCCGACATCGACGCCCAGACCGCGCTGGCGAAGTTCCGGCGCGTCCTGCCCGCGGCGTCGGTGCGCCGGCTCGACCAGCTGATGGCCACCGCCGTGTTCGCCGACGCCCCGTCACCGCGAGAGGGGGCTGACGGCGACGCTCCCGACGGCAGCATCCTGCTGGCGCTCGCCGACGCGATCAGCGAGCGCCAGCCGCTCCAGATGCGCTACCGCAACGCCGACGGAGAACCCTCGCTGCGCACGGTCCATCCTTACGATCTCGTCGCCCGCGCCGGGCGCTGGTACCTCGTCGCCCTCGATGTCGCCCGAGGCGAGGAGCGCACGTTCCGCCTCGACCGCGTCCGCACGGCGCGCGCAGTGCCGGGCACCTTCGTGGCGCCCTCACCACGCGATGCGGCACGCCGCCTGGTCGACGGGTTCGCCGCCGCGGACTATCGCTGGCTGGTGCGCCTCCGCCTCCGCGCCTCCCGCGACCACATCCGCGCACACCTCCCGGACTCCGTGGCCCAGCTCCAGCCGTGCGACGGGGATGACGAGAAGAACGATCCGGGGGATGAGCCGTGGTCCCGGGCCGAGATCCGGGCTCAGCACCTGGATTGGCTGCCCGGGGTGATCGCTGCGCTCGGATGCCCCGTGCTCATCGAGGAGCCGGAGGAGCTGCGCGACCTCGCGCGCGTCGCGGCCGCCCGACTGCTGCGCGCCGCCGGCGACGAGGCGGAGTGAGCGCGACGCGGAGTCATGAGCTCGGCGGAGAGCGGTGAGCGCGACGAGAGGTGGCAGGCATGGTTCTCGTGCACCGTCGCGGGGCCCAGGGCCGGTGCGTGCCCGGCGAGAACTCACTCGGTCCCGGGCCGTCCGCGGTTCCGTTTGATCTGCGCGCGGCGGCGTTTTCCTTCCAGTCGGCGACGCTGAGATCCCTTCGTCGGCCGTGTCGATCGGCGTGCCACCGGTGGGACCAGGGACTCGCGCAGGAGCGCAGCCAGGCGTTCCCGGGCGGCGGTGCGATTCCGGCGCTGTGCGCGGTTCTCCTCGGCGCTGATCGTGAGCGTCGTTCCCGAGAGCCGCGCAGCGAGCCGGTCCATGGCCCGTTCGCGCTGGGTATCGCTGAGCGCCGTCGTGGTCGCGAGATCGAGGCTGAGCTGGACGCGGGAATCTGTGGTGTTCACGCCCTGGCCGCCCGGCCCGGAGGAGCGGGAGAACTGCTCGGTCAGGTCCGCCGCCGGGATCCGTAGACCGCGGGGCGCGCCGGGGCCCGGAGGCACGTACAGATCGTCCATGCCTCGAGTGTGCCCGGTCGCGAGGGGATGTGCAGAGCTCAGCGTGCTCGCTCACGCGCGTCGGCGCGGCGCAGCTTCTCCCGCAGCGCCTGCCGATCGGCATCGGCCCACGGGCCGGACTCCGTGAGCGGGATATCGACCAGGAAGCGCCGCTCCGTCTCGGGGATGCGGGCCACCAGCAGATCGGGATCGCGCTCCGCGGTGGCGTACAGATCCGGTCCGTCCGCGTAGTAGGGGTCCGCCAGGACGAGCCGCCCTGTCCGATTGCGCATGATGTTGGACGGGTTCTCATCGAGGGGGCCGCACCATGGGAGATCGCGCCGGGCCTCGAGGTGGATCTCGACCACCAGAGCCGCGAGCTCCGCGAGCTCCGGCTCGGGCGCCTCGAGACGGGCCAAGAATTCCTGCGCCTCCGGGACGGACACCGCGCTCAGGCGCTCCATCAGCTGGAGATCACCGCCCCCGGCCAGCCGGCGGTGCGCGAACAGCTGCGGTACACGCCCCGTCGGGGCGGCCGCGCGGTACAGCCGCGCCGTATAGGGGCCGACGGGATCGAAGGGGCTGAGTCGCGCGACGACGTCACCGTCCGGGGAGGCGAGCGCGATCGCCCAGTCACCGGCGCCGCACCGCGCCCATCCGGCACTGCGCAGTGCCCGCTCCACATCGGTGTGCGTGGAGTCGAGCGTGACCGCGCCGGTCGCGGCCCGCACCGCGGTGTCCATGGCGGTGACCATAGCGGCCCGGGGCCGCCGCGGCACAGCGAATAACCGCGCGGCGACGGAACCTAGTCCAGGCTGTCCTCCTCGCGCAGCCGGGGCTCGACGCGTCGCTCGGGGGAGTGGCCGGCCTTGTCGGCGTAGAAGGCGCGGATGCGATCCATGTCCTCGGCGACGTTGCCGGTCAGCTCGAACGTCGGTCCGAGTCCGGTGGTCATCGTGGTGCGGTCGACGAATCCGAGAGTGACCGGAATTCCGGCCCCGCGGGCGATGCGGTAGAAGCCGGACTTCCAATGCGTGTGCTCTCCGCGGGTGCCGTCGGGGGTGACGACCAGGCCGAAGGTCTCGCCCGCACGTGAACGCCGAACCACGTCGTCGACCACCCGACCGGCATCCTCGCGATCCACCGGGATCCCGCCGAGTGCGCGCATGATCGGGCCCCGCCAGGTGGTGAACAGGCTGTGTTTGCCCAGCCAGTGCAGCCGGATCCCGAGCCGCCAGGCGATGGCGAGCATGAACACGAAGTCCCAGTTGGAGGTGTGCGGGGCGCCGACCAGCACGGTGGGACGATCAGGCTTGGGCTCGGTCACCAACCTCCAGCGGCTGATCGACCAGAACGCGCGGGCGGCGAGGTGGCGGAGCATGCGCTCAATCTAGAGCACGGGGGTGAGGATCCCGGCACGGGGCCCTCTGTGAGGCAGGGGCAGGACCGGGAGGAGCCGGACCGGGAGAGGCAGGACCGGGAGGAGCCGTTCGGCGAGGCTGACAGCGACGGAGCAGCGGCGTCAGGCCTCTCCATCCGCCGTCGGCCAGGCATTGGGTCGACAGCCCTGGAGGTCGATGCTCTGCTGCAGCATCACCGGCGCCGCGAGTCCGTCCCCGCCGCACGAGACGTGCTGATGGCCGAGGAAATGCCCCACTTCGTGATTGACCAGGTACGCGCGATACTCATCGAGGTCGTCGTACGTCGGCGTCATGTGCGTCCAGCGATCCGAGTTCAGCGCGACATCCTCACCGATCCGGCAGCTCCAGAGCCCGTTGGTCCTCGCCGGCAGGCACATCTGATCGACCGTGGGCGGCGAGGCGAGGGAGATCGTGAAGTCCGCCTGGCCGGGGTCGGAGATCTGCTGGAAGTGGACGTCCTCGGTGCTCTGCCAGCCGCGGTCGTCCCCGAGGATCTCCGCGATCGTTCGTGCCGTCTCCTCGGCGTCGATACCGATCCCGTTCTCGACGCGCAGCGCATAGGTGTGGACCGTCTCCGATGTCGGCTCGGCGCTGGTGACCGGTTGCGCCGTGGTCCAGGTGCCGTCGCCGACGGTGCCGGACTGCACGATCTCCTCGTCCCGCGCGTCCGGTTCGTCGGTCGACGTCGACGTCGGCGTTGCGGCCTCGGCGACGGCCGACGGGGTCTCGGTCTCGCTGGGGGCCGCGGGGCTCTGGTCACTCGGGCCCGGTGCCGGCGAGGAGTTCTCCGGCGGGGCGAACGGCGTGATGCTGAGGACCAGCGCCACGCCCGTGACCAGCCCCGCGGCGGCGACGATCCCCGACCGGAGCAGGCGCCCGCGCCGGGTGAGGACGATCCGGGAACGGGCCGTTGATGTCCTGGGCACGCATCAACGATACGGGCTCGTCCGAGCGAACAGGCAGGCACGCCACACCGGGAACGACAACTGCCGAACTCTGTGATCGACCTGATGGAGAGCCGGGACCGGCGCCCGTCGGGACGCCGCAGTCAGGCCCTCTCCTCGCGCAGCAACACCGTGGCGGTGATGGCATCGCCGACATCGATCTGTTCGGCACGCTGGACCGCGACCTTGATGGGCAGCAGGAACCGCCCGTCCTTGGGCCACATCGCGGTATCGAACTCGGTGTCCCCGATCGTGGCGACGACGGGGACCTGACCCCAGTACATGAACCCACGAGCGGCGTCTCTCACGTCGTGAGAGATGTCTGCCGGCAAGGGCGCGAAGACGTACGGGGCCGGGCCCCGCCACGGGATCAGCTCTGCCGTGAACTCCCACTCCATGGCTCTGAGAGTAGCGGCGGCGCGACCCCACCGCACCGGTGGGGTCGCGCCGTGCCATGCGGGACGACACGTGGCNCGACCGCTGCGGCGGAGCCGGCGAGCGCCGGATAATCGGTGTATCCGCGCTCGTCCCCGCTGTAGAACCTCGTGGGGTGGGGCTCGTTGAACGGTCCACCGACGGCCAGACGGGCCGGCAGGTCCGGGTTCGCCAGGAACATCCGTCCGAAGGTGAGGACGTCGGCCGTGCCGTCCTCGAGGAGCGCGAGCTGCTTCGGACCCGTGGGCTCCGCCCCCGTGAACGGGTTCAGCACGAGCGTCGACGGCCACAGCGACCTGACTTGGTGGGTGAAGGCCCGCTGGCGATCCTCGAGCAGGTGCAGGTACGCCAGATCCAGGTCGGCGAGGCCGCGTACGAGGTGCTCGTAGACGCGGCGCACGTCCTCGACATCGGTCTCCTCGATCCCGTTCAGCGGATTGCCGGGGGAGATGCGGAAGCCGACGCGGTCTGCGCCGATCTCGCCGGCGACCTCGCGGGCCACGAGCAGGCCGAAGCGGGTGCGGCCCTCCAGGGAGCCGCCCCAGCGGTCCTGACGCCGATTGGTGTTCGGCGCGAGGAACTGGTGGATCAGGTACCCGTTGGCGCCGTGCAGTTCGACCCCGTCGAAGCCGGCGTCCACCGCGTGACGCGCCGCCCGCACGAAGTCGCCAATCGTCTGCTCGATCTCCTCCTCGCTCAGCTCACGGGGCGCGGCGAGGTCCTTCTTCCCCTCGCTGGTGTGGACGTATCCCTCGGCCCGCACGGCCGACGGCGCGACCGGCTGCAGGCGGCCGGGGGTCAGCAGCGGATGGCCGATGCGGCCGGTGTGCATGAGCTGGGCGACGATGCGCCCGCCCTCGGCGTGCACGGCCGACGTGACCGATTTCCATGCCTCGACCTGCTCGACGGTGTGCAGTCCCGGGGTGTCCGGGTATCCCTGGCCCACCTCCGAGGGCTGGATGCCCTCGGTGACGATCATTCCTGCGGAGGCCCGCTGGCGGTAGTACTCGGCGTTCAGGGACGTGACGGTGGCGCCGGGCCCGTAGGCGCGGCTGCGAGTCATGGGGGACATGGCGATGCGGCTGTGAAGCTCGATAGATCCCAGGGTGAGTGGTTCGAAAGCGATGGACATCAGGGAGTTCCTCTCGGTCGGGCGACGTGTCGCGCAAGCCAATGCTTCGACATCGAAGTAATATGACCATAGCAGTGCTTCGAGATCGAAGCAATGGGCATGGTGTCGAGCAGCGACAGCGACGTTCGAGGACAATGGGCTGATGGCTGAGGACCGACAGATCTCCCCCCGCGAGCTCGGGGTGTACTTCGCCCTGATGGAGTCCGCGACCCTGCTGCGCTACCAGGTCGAGCAGCAGCTCAAGGTCGATGCCGGGCTGGGGTACGTGCAGTTCGAGATGCTCGCGACCCTGGTCGATGCCGGGGGAGAGATGACGATGACGGCGCTGGCCGATCAGCTCGTCCACAGCCGCAGCGGTCTCACCCACCAGGCGGGGCTGCTGGAGAAGTCCGGGTTGATCGCGCGGTCTCCGCACCCGAGGGACCAGCGGTCGACGCTGGTGCAGATCACCGAGGCGGGGCGCGACGCGGTGGCGACGGTGATGCCCGGCCATATCGCGATCGCGCGCGAACTGTTCCTCGACGAGCTGAGCCCCGAGGAGCTCGAGGCCCTCGACGCGGTGCTGCCCCGGGTGCGCGAACACATGCGGGCCAGTACCGAGGCGCGTTCGAAGCGATCTCGCTAGGACCCGCTCAGCTGTCCGCTTCCCGCAGCGCCCTCCCGGTCGCCGTCTCCGGCAGGCCGCTCACGGGGCCGGTGAACAGCACCGTCCCGCCATGGCGACCGGGACCCGGCCCCAGATCAATGACCCAGTCCGCCCGGCGGATGACATCGAGGTTGTGCTCGATGACCACGACGGTGTGGCCGTGATCGATCAACTCGTCGAGGACGGACAGCAGCGTGGTGATGTCCCGCAGATGCAGACCCGTCGTCGGCTCATCGAGCACGTAGATGCTCGGGGCGTCGGCATCCCGCAGCTCCTTGGCGATCTTCACCCGCTGTGCCTCGCCGCCGGAGAGGGTGTTCAGGGACTGGCCTAGCCTCAGATACCCCAGGCCCACGCGATCAAGATGCTGCAGCTTCGAACGGATGGAGCGGTCCTGGAGACGCTCGAGCGCCTCGGTGATGCTCAGATGCTCGATGTCGGAGATCGTGAGCCCGTCGAGAGTGTGCGAGAGCGCCTCAGCGGTGAATCTGGTGCCGTGGCATGCCGGGCACACGGTCTCCTGGCCGTCCATGAAGGCGAGGTCCGTGTACAGCACGCCGAGCCCGTCGCACTCGGGGCATCCGCCGGTGGAGTTCGCGCTGAACAGGCCTTCCGGGGCTCCGGTCTCACGCGCGAACAGCTTTCTGATCGCAGTCGCGATGCCGGTATAGGTGATCGGCGTGGAACGTCTGTTCGCGGCCACGGGGCGTTGGTCCACGACGATCGCCGGATGCTGGTCGACGAGTTCGGTCGCGAGGCTGGACTTGCCCGATCCTGCCACGCCGGTCAGAACCGTCATGACGCCGGTGGGGATCCGCTCGGTCACATCCTGGAGGTTGTTCCGCCGGGCGCTCTCGACGCGGACCCAGTCCCGAGGTACCCGCGGGGTCTGCACCGTGGGCCGCTGAGCGGCCAGGGCATGTCCTGTGGGGGTGTCGGCCTCGCGCAGCTGCTCGAAGCTGCCCTGGAACACGAGCCGCCCGCCCTGTTCGCCGGCACCGGGCCCGATCTCGACGATCTCGTCGGCCATCGCCATCAGTGCCGGATCGTGCTCGACCACCAGCACCGTGTTGCCCCGGTCGCGCAGCTGCTGCAGCAGTTCCGCCATGTCGGCGACGTCGCTCGGATGCAGGCCGACGGTGGGTTCGTCGACCACGTAGAGCATCTCGATCAGGCTCGAGCCCAGGTGCTTGACCGCCTTGATGCGCTGGGACTCCCCGCCGGAGAGCGTGGTGGTGGCGCGCGCGAGGTGCAGATAGCCCAATCCCACCGTGATCATTGCCTGGAGTCGTTCACGCAGCGCCTGCACGGCGGACCCGACCCCGGGCGCATCGATCCCGCGGAGCACGTCGCGCAGCTCGGGGATCTCCAGGCGGCTCATCTGCCCGATCGTGAGTCCCCGGACGGTGGCGATGCGCGCCGCCTCGTGCAGTCGTTCGCCCTCGCACTCGGGGCACGTCGCTGCGTGTGTGAACTCCTCGATCGTGCGGCGCTTGCGCTCGGAGGGCTCGTCGGAGGTGCGGAGGTAGATGCGCTCGAAGCGCTCGAGGACACCCTCGTAGTCCGACGGGGGCCTGGTCCCGAGCGCGGCGGCATGCTGCCCGCCGTACAGCAGGGCGTCGCGCTCGCGCTGCGTCCATTCCCTCAGCGGCGCCTCCGCGTCGAACGTGCCGATATCGGCATACTGCGCGTACCAGTAGCCGCCCTCGCCGAAACCGGGCAGCCGGATCGCCCCCTCGGAGAGGCTGCGATCCAGATCGAGGACGCGATCGACCGCCGGTGAGAGCACCTCGCCCAGCCCATCGCAGCGCGGGCACATGCCCGAGCGGTCGTTGAAGGAGAAGCAGTTGGACTCGCCGACGAATGGTGTGCTCAGTCGGGAGAACAGCAGCCGCAGATATGTCCAGGTGTCGGTGACGGTCCCGACCGTGGAACGAGCGTTGCCGCCCAGGCGTCGCTGGTCGATGACGATCACCGGCGACAGTCCGTCGATGGAGCCGACCTCCGGTCGGGTCCACTTCGGCAGGCGGTTGCGGGCGAACGGCGGGAACGTCTCGTTCAGTTCGGCGCCCGCTTCTGCGGCGATCGTGTCGAAGACCAGTGACGATTTCCCGGACCCGGAGATCCCGGCGAACACCACCAGCTGATGACGCCCGATGGTCAGATCGAGGTGGTCGAGATTGTTGGTGCGTGCATCCCGGATCCGGATCATGTGCTCGCGCATGAGGTCAACGGTAGAGCCAGATGCGGCCGGATCCTGGCCGCATTCCGTGCGAGGATCGCGGCGTGCCCGATGTGACCCGGCGGATGCTCGACCTGCTGACCCTGCTGCAGACCGGCAGGGAGTACTCCTGCGCCGGCCTGGCCGGCAGTCTGGGGGTCAGCGAGCGCACCGTCCGGCGCGACGTGGACCGGCTGCGCGGTTACGGGTACCCGGTGCGAACCCGCCCCGGTCCCGGTGGGCACTATCGCCTCGCGGCAGGGCGGGCGATGCCGCCTGTGATGCTGGAGGACGACGAGGCAGTAGCGATCCTGCTCGGTCTCGCGGCGTCCTCCGCGGGCAGTCCGGGCGAGCCGGGGAGCATCCGCGAGGCGGCCTCTCGTGCCTATGGCAAGCTCGAGCAGATCCTGCCCTCCCGGCTGACTCCGATGGTGACGTCGCTGCGCACGAGCCTGGAGGCCGATTCGTTGCCGACGGTCGATGCCGGGATAGCTGACATCTATGCCCTCGCGACGGCTATCCGCGACCGCCGCGTGGTCGAGTTCGAGTATCGGCGGGCGGGTGACGCCGGAGCCTCGGAGCCGCCGAGTCGTCGGCGCGTCGAACCGCACCGGCAGGTCCACCATCTCCTGCGCTGGTATCTCGTGGCCTGGGACCAGGACAAGCAGGACTGGCGCATCTTCCGCCTCGATCGTCTCCGCGCGCTCCGTCAGCGCACGCAGACCTTCGAGCCGCGCTCCCTCCCGACCGGTACTGCGCTGGATCAGGTGCAGGCAGGGGCCAACCGTGACCGCACCAGGGTGGTGCTGACCGTCGAGGCGTCACCTGCCGAGGTCGCGGCAGCGCTGCCCTACGAGGCCCTGGAGCTGCATTCCGCTCAGCACGGATACACGCGCGTGGTGCTCCACAGCGAGAGCTGGCGATGGCTGCTGCTCCAGCTCAGCCACCTGGACCGCCCCGTCGTGGTCCATGAACCTCGGGATTGGGCCGAGCAGATCCGTCGCGTCGCCGGCACGCTGCTCCGGGACACGGGGCATCCCGGGTTCCGCGGCCCGGAATAGACTCCCCGAGGATGAGCGCATCGGACCCCGATACCACGGCTCGAGGACGCCTCGGGCCCGTCTTCTACGCCTCGCTGACCCTGTCGGTCGCCTTCGTGATCGTCGGGATGCTGCTGCCGGTCGCGCTCTCCGACTCTCTGGCAGCGATTCGCGGGGTCGTGGTCGGCACCTTCGGGCCCGTGTACCCGGTGACCGTGACGCTGCTGCTGACCTTCGTCGTCGTCCTCGCGTTCCTGCCCGTCGGGCGGGTGCGGCTGGGCGGGCCGGAGGCGGAGCCGGAGTTCGGCGCGGTGTCCTGGATCGCGATGCTCGTCAGCGCGGGGGTGGGGCTCAGCTTCCTGTTCTGGGGAGCGGCCGAGCCGCTCATCCACCTCGCCGAGCCGCCGCACGGCACCGCCGAGCCTGGCTCGAGGGAGGCCGCCCGCGCGGGGATGCGCTACGCGTTCCTGTTCTGGGGCCCGCACGCGTGGGGAATCTACGCGGCCGTCGCGATCGCCATCGGGTACGCGGGCTTCAACCGCGGCAGCGGCATGCTGGTCAGCTCCGCCTTGCGCCCGCTGCTGGGGCGGCTCGCCGACGGCTGGGCGGGGCACGTGATCGACACTCTCGCCGTGCTCGCGATCCTGTTCGGCGTCGCCACGTCCCTGGGGCTCGGCACCGGTGAACTCAACGCCGGCCTCGCCGACCGGTTCGGTGTGGCCGACTCCTACGGGGTGAAGATCCTGATCATCGCCGCACTGATGACGTTCGCGACCATCTCGTCCATGACAGGGCTCGGGCGTGGGATCCGATGGCTGAGCCTCGCCAACGCCGCCTGTGCGGCGTGCTCCTCGTGCTCGTGCTCCTCAGCGGTCCCACCGCCGCGATCCTGTCGACGCTGAGCACCGGCGTCGCGGACTATGCGCGCGGGTTCGGCGGGATGAGCCTGGCGACCGAGGGCGGGGCGGGCAGCTCGTGGACGGGGGAGTGGATCTACTTCTTCTGGGCGTGGTGGATCGGATGGGCGCCGTTCGTCGGCACGTTCATCGCGCGCATCTCGCGGGGTCGCACCATCCGCGGCATCGTCGTCGGCGTCGTGCTGGCCCCCAGCCTGATCAGCGTGGTGTGGTTCTCGGTCTTCGGAGGCACCTCCCTCGAGCGGGAGCTCAGCGGCGCCGTCTCGGTCTCCGGCATCGCCGGGCAGGCGAAGTCTGTGGCAACGTTCGCGGTGTTCGACACGCTGCCGCTGACGGGATTCGTTCTCGCGCTGCTGGTCCCGGTCCTGGCGCTGCTGTTCATCACCTCAGCGGACTCGGCCTCGTTCATGCTCGGCAGCACCACCACCGGGGGCGGGCTGAAGCCGCCGCGACCGGTGCGCCTGATGTGGTCGTTCGGGGCGGCCTTCGCCGCGGTGCTGCTGCTCAGCGGAGGGCAGGACGATCTGCGCAGCGCCGCGGTCATCGCCGCGGTGCCCTTCACGCTGATCCTGCTCGGCCTCGGGATCTCCCTGGTCATGATGCTGTGGCGTGACCGGAGGCGGCCCGACGGATCGCAGCCGGGGGCAGTGTCGCGCTCGTGAGCGCGGCGCCGTCGGGCCCTCCGCCCCGCGACGGGCCCGACGGATCAGCTGTGGTGCGCTCGGCCGCCTTCAGCTCGCAGCGGGCTCCGCCTCCGCGGGGGACGACGGGCCGGCCTCGGACCTGCGCGAGCGCGCATCCCGGAGGAAGAATGCGCCGACGATGCCGAGGGCGGCGACCACTCCGGCCACGATGAAGGCGACATTGACGCCGTGGACCGCGCCGGCCATGCCGTACTTCTCGGGATCGCGCGCCGCCGCGGACATCACGGTCACCAGCACTGCGGTGCCCACCGAGGCGGCGATCTGTCGCAGCGTGTTGTTCAGTGCTGTGCCGTGCGGGATGAGGTGCGGGGGGAGCTGGTTCAGTGCCGCCGTGGTGACCGGCATGATCACCATGGCCGTGCCCAGCATGCGCACGCTGTTGACGATCGCGATGTAGGCGAACGTGGTCTCCGGGGTCAGCGTGGCGAGCATGAACGTGGAGACCGCAACCAGCGAGAAGCCGGGGATGGCGAGCCACTGCGCCCCGAACCGGTCGAAGATGCGCCCGGTGACCGGGGACATCAGTCCCATCACGACGGCGCCGGGCAGGAGCACGAGGCCGGAGGAGACCGCTGAGTGCCCGGCCATGTTCTGCATGAACAGCGGGATCAGCAGCATGCCGCCGATCATCGCGATGAACACGATCATGCCCAGCGCGGTGCCGAGGGTGAAGATGCGGTAGCGCAGCACCCGGAACTCGAGGAGCGGCTCGTCCAGGCGCAGCTGGCGCCGGATGAACCACGCCAGGGCGAGGGCGCCGACGGCCAGCGGCACGATCGCCTCGGGGCTGGTCCAGCTGGTGTTGCCGGCGTTGCCGAGGCCGAACAGCAGTCCACCGAATCCGACCGTGGACAGGATGACCGAGAGCACGTCGAGGGTCGGGAAGGTGCGCTCGGTGACGTTCTTGAGGATGAAGTGGGCGACGATCATGTCGATGACGGCGATGGGCAGCATCATCAGGAACAGGGTCTGCCAGGGCAGATGATCGACGATCCAGCCGGACAGGCTCGGGCCGATCGCCGGGGCGAAGGCGATCACCAGGCCGAAGGTCCCCATCGCCGTGCCGCGCTTCTCGATCGGGAAGACGACGAACAGGATGTTCTGCATCAGCGGCATGATGATGCCGCCGCCGGCCGCCTGGATCACGCGACCCACCAGCAGGATGCCGAAGGCCGGCGCCACGGCGCACAGCAGGGTGCCCACGGTGAACAGGCCCATCGCGGCGAAGAACAGGGTGCGGGTCGTGTACTTCTGGACCAGGAACGCGGTGACCGGGATCATGATCCCGTTGACCAGCATGAACGTCGTGGTCACCCACTGTGCGGAGACCGCGGTGATGCCGAAGTCGCGCATGAACGCCGGTAGCGCGGTATTCAGCAGCGTCTGGTTCAGGATGACGACGAACGCGCCGGAGACCAGCACCGCCAGGACGGCGTTGCGGTTGACCGTGCTCGGCGTCGCGGATCCGGTGTCCGTGCCCGTCCCTGGCGGGGCCGGCCTGCTGCTCTTCTCTGTCTCAGTGGTCACGCGAAGGTCTCCTCCAGGTCTGGTGCGGTCGGTTCGTGCGCCGGCCGGGATGGTGCAGGGTGTGTCGTCGTCCGTCGTCCGTCGTCCGTCGTCCGCGGGCTGGGTGCTCAATGGGCGGGGGAGGGCTGTGCTCCCAGCAGATCGCCCTGTTCGAGGAGCGCGAAGCCTTTGTCGATCTGGCGTTCCAGGCTCTGCTCCCCGTCGGTGCTCCAGCGGCGCATCGCCACCCGCAGCGTGCTAACGGCGATCGCCGCGAGCAGGTCCGGGCGGAGGTCGGGCCCGGGGTCGGTCCCGAGCCTCTCGGCGAGGGCCTCGGCAAGGGCTCGTTCGACCCAGGCGTAGTGCGTGAGCTGGCGGGCCATCAGGGGCGGGTGCTCCTGGACCAGCTTCTTGCGCGCCAGCGCCCGTCGGCGACCCATGTGGTTCGTCCCGAAGAAGTCGCACTGGGCGAGCACGACGCGCAGCGCCTGCAGCGGCGACTCCTCGGAGGGGCGCTCCAGCAGCATCCGCTGGATCTCCTCCACGGGCACCGCCGGTTCGGCGACCAGGGCATCCTCCTTGCGGGCGAAGTAGTTGAAGAACGTCCGCGGAGCCACCATGACGGTCTCGCTGATCGCTTCGACCGTCAGCGCCTCGATCCCGTACTCGAGCGCGAGATCCAGGGCGCTGTCCTTGAGCGCCTGACGGGTCTCGAGCTTCTTCTGCTCGCGCCGTCCCACGGCTTCCTGTGCTGCGTCCAAGTTCCTCATTGATTTTTACAGTACGTGCAAGTTTGCACGGCATGCAAGGTTCGTCGTGTGTGCGCCTCATCGCGTCGGGGTTCGGGACGGCGGCGGTGCGGCCGCGTGCGAGGGGTCGGCGGGCGCCGGGCCGTGCCCGCAGCTGAACGCCCCTCAGGCCGTGCTCGACCCTTGACTGGTGTACGGTGTACACCTACGCTCGAGGTGTACGCAGTACACCTCTGATCGGGAGCATGCCATGCGTATCGAACCTCTCGCCCTTCAGGCGGCCGCGGCGATCGCGGCCGTCGCCGCCGGCACTCTGTTCGCCGCGATCCAGTTCATCCATCCGCCCGATGAGCTGGCCAGCGTCACCACGCCGGCCTGGGCCCTCGTGGCCGCGCTGACCCTGGCCATGGCGATTCTCGGGCTCGCCGGTGTCAGCGGCGCCTATCTCCGTCAGGCCCGCCGGTCCGGCGTACCGGGCCTGGCCGGATTCCTGCTGCTGGCCGCCTTCTATCTCCTGACCGCGATGGTCATGTTCGTCGAGGCCCTCGTGCTTCCCGTCACCGCGGAGGAGGCTCCCGGCATCACCATCGACTTCATCGCACTCGCCGGAGGCGGGGAGGTCACCGGGGATCTCGGGGCACTCACGGCACTGGGGCCGCTCTCCGGTGTGCTGTTCATGGGCGGAGGCGTGCTCTTCGGCGTCGGCCTGTGGCGCTCCCGGGTCCAGCCGCGCTGGGTGGCCGTGCTCATCGGGCTCGGCGCGCTGGTTCCGCTGGCGACCTCGTTCCTGCCGCATGAGCTGCATCGATTCGCAGCACTCCCGTTCGCGCTCGCCCTGATCGGCCTCGGCCTCACCTGGCGGCCGCGCCGCGGTCGGACGGACTCGAGCCCGCGCTCGGAAGCCGCCGTAGTCTGACCCTCCGACCCGATTCGAGGAGGGACATGGCACCGGCCGACGGACGTACCCCCGTCACGCGAGGGCGCGCACTGCGCGAAGCGGTGGCACTGGCCGACGAGGACGGGCTCGCAGCGGTGACCATGCGCAAGCTGGCGGCACGTCTCGGCGTGGTCCCGATGGCGCTGTACAAGCACGTCGAGGGCAAGGAGGATCTCCGGGACGGGATGGTCGACGAGCTGGTGTCGAGCATCGCCCCGTCGGATCCGTCCCTGGCGTGGAATGCCCGGGTGCGGCACACGGTGCTCGCCGCGCGGGAGCTGGTCCTCGCCCATCCCTGGCTGCGGACGCTGATCGAGACCCGCACCCGGCGCACCCCCGCCGTGCTCGAGCACATGGAGCGCGTGACCGGAGCGTTCCTCGCCGGAGGGTTCTCCCCGGATCTCACCCACCATGCCATGCACGCCCTGGGGCACCGCATCTGGGGCTTCAGCCCCGAGGCCTTCGACGCTCCAGGCGTCCCGGACGCGGCGACCCCACCGCCGGACCCCGAGGCGCGAGCGCAGATGGTCGATCGGATGGCCCAGCAGTATCCGAGCATCGCAGCGGTGGCCCTGGCCACGGTCGGCGACGACCTCTCCCGGCTGGATGCGGGGTGCGACGAGCAGTTCGAGTTCGAATTCGCCCTCGACCTGCTGCTGGACGCCGTCGAGCGGCTCCGCGACGCCGGATGGTCCTCGCCGCGCCGCTGAGCCGCTCGCCGCAGTCTGCTCTCGCCGGCGACGCCCGGGCCGGTCAGCTCTGGCGGCTGCGGCGCAGCATCCAAAAGCCGGCGCCCAGGGCCGCGAGGGCCAGAGCCGCCACGCCGGCCGCTTCCGTGCCCGTACGGGCGAGCGTTCCCTCTGCCGAGGGGCCGGAGTCGACGGCGACGGCGTCGGAATCCGAGGAGCCCGGGACGGTCACGGTGACCGTGCCGTCACCGGCCGGGTCGCTCTCGCCGCCGGCGGGCTCGCTCTCGCTGCCGGCGGGCTCGCTCTCGCTGCTGGCGGACGGTGCCGGGTCCTGCCCCGCGTCTGCGCCGTCCCCGGTGCCGGTCCCCGCGTCGCCGGTGCCTGCGTCGGTGTCGTCGCCGGTTCCCGGATCCGTGGCTTCGTCGAGTTCCGTACCCGGTTCCGTGCCCGGGTTGGTGGCCTCGCCCGCAGAGCAATCCAGCCCGGTCAGCTCGGCTGCGCGCAGCGAGTGGCCGTCGGTGTCCGCGTCATCGGCGTAGTAGATCGCCAGGGCGCCGTCGGCGCAGGTCTCCAGCGGGGCGAGGGCCACGCCCTCGTTGGCGATGTTGTCCATCCCGGCGGGACGGGCGGTGCGCTCGGAGGCGGTGACCTCACCGGCCGTGAGGTCGTAGCTGACCGATTCGCCCTCGCAGGCCTCGTCGCAGAAGGCGCGCAGCGTCCCGGTCGATTCCTGCAGATCCAGCGCCATCACGCCGTCGAAGGGGGAGGCGAGCGTGGCGACGAGATCGGCGGACCCGTCGGGCATGAGCGCGAGGGCGTACACCTCGCCCGTCGCCTCGAGCGCCACGAAGGCGTAGGCCTCGGCGCCGGCGGGGACCTCGCCGCCGAGGTTGTCCAGGGCACTGGCCGGTGCGACCTCGATCGCCTCGAGGCCTGCGTTCGCCGCCGTCTCCGGCAGCAGTGCGGTGAGGTCCCATTCGGCCTCGGCGACCAGTTCGTCGGCCCCCTCGGCCGCGGCCGGGTCGTAGCGCAGCACGGCGTTGTGGCTGGTGCCGCCGGTGTCGTTGTCGCGCTCGATGGACTGGTAGAGCTTGCCGTCCTCGCCGTAGGAGATGCCCTCGCCGTCCGGCGTGCCGGTGCCGTCCGGGAAGCGCGTGGGGATGCCGCCCGCGGGCCAGCCCTCGGAAGGTGCGAACGTGCCGTCGGCGTTCTCGACGAGCCGGGAGATCTGGCCGGCGTCGTTGTTGGTCGCCCACAGCACCATCTCACCGTCGATCATCGCGGCGTCCAGCCCGGAGAGGTCCTCGCCCCATGCGGCCTCGTCATCCAGCACGGCGACCTCACCGCTGGTGGGCAGCTCCGCGGCAGGCTCGGGCTCGGCGCAGTCGTTCGTCTCGCCCGGGGTCGCGCTCGCCTGGGGGACGTACTCGTCCTCGCACAGGCCGTTGCTGGGGGAGACGTGCTCGCTCCAGGAGGTCTCGCCGAGCTGCGCACCGTCCGGAGCGAACAGGCGCGCCGCGTCCTCTCCTCCCAGCCCGAAGCCCAGTTCGTCGCCGGTGATCAGCAGCAGTCCGCCGGCCTCGAGCGTGGTCCCGGCCGGGATCTCGTAGGTGTGCTCGTCGTCGTCATCGCGGACGACGTATCCGCCGAGGTCTGCCGGCTCGTCACCGGTGTTGCGCAGCTCGACGAAGTCCTCGCCCTGGGAGCCGGTCTCGTTGATGACCACCGGGGCCGCGCAGTTGTTGGCGGCGCCCTTGGTGGGGAGCATGCTGAGCTCGAACGCCCCCGTGCCGTCGGCGCAGCGCTGCAGGGAGGGCTTGGCGTGCGTGTCGTCCGCCCAGTCGGCTGTATCGACCAGGGTGCCGGTAGGGGCGAACAGCCGGGCCATGTCGCCCTTGCCCAGTCCGAATCCCAGTTCGTCGCGGTCGACGACCACGTACTCGCCGGGTTCGATCACGGTGCCGTCGGTGAACACCGAGGGCTCCTTGGCGTCGTCGTCGTCCAGCAGGTACCAGCCGCTGAGATCCACCGGCTCGGAGCCGGTGTTGGTCAGCTCGACCCAGTCGTCGGGATCGCCGCCGTTGGAGACGACCTCGTTGATCACCACGGAATCCTCGCCGGGAACGGGCTCTGCGGGCTCGGTGGGCTCATCCTCGGGCATCGGGCCCGAGTTCTCGGCGCCCTGGGTGACCTCCTCGGCCACGACGAGCTCTCCGTCGATGACGATGTACGTGGTCTCGGCGTGAGAATCCCACGCCACGGAGTCCACCTCGGTCGTGCCGTCGGGCAGGTACAGACGCGCCTGGTCGGACTTCCCCAGCCCGAAGTCGAAGCCTCCGTCGCCGTCGGTCTCCTCGCTCTCGAGCACCAGATGCGCACCAGGGGCGATGGTGGTTCCCTCCGGAACGGTCCAGTCGCGGTCGTCCTTGTCATCGCGCAGGTGCCACCCGGAGAGATCGATGGGCTCGGAGCCGTTGTTGACCAGCTCGACCCAGTCGGGGCCGTCGCCGCTGGACTCGACCTCGCTGATGCGCACGTCGTCTGCCGGGGCGGCGAGCGCCGGGGCGAGGCCGATACCCAGAGCGGCGGGAACCGCAAACAGGGGAGCGGCGAGAGCGAGCGCGGAGAGGCGCAGGACAGGGCGGGGGCAGCGGCGCAAGGGCGCTCCTCGGATCGGGATGTACTGGACGACCTGGACATCCGATCACTGCCAGGTGAACGCGGGGCGTCCTGGGCGTGACCGACAGCGGACGGGCCGACGGGGCCGACGGGGCCGACGGGGCCGGCGGTCCGCGCCGACCGGGGCCGGGCGGCCGTCACGGACCGGGTGGTCGCCACGGGAATGTTCGCGGCGCGTCGCGTGTTGTCCCGGGTATGCGCGCTATGACTTACCCCGAGTACGGAGACCCCAGCACCCTGGAGCTCACCGAGCAGCCCACCCCGAAGGTCAGCCCGGGCACCGTGCTGATCCGGGTCCAGCGGGCCTCGGTCAACCCCGTGGACTGGAAGCTGATGGCCGGCGGGCTCGACCAGATGATGGATGTCTTCTTCCCGGTCATCCCCGGCTGGGACGTGGCCGGCGTGGTCGAAGCCGTCGGCCCGGACACCCCCGAATTCGCCCCCGGTGACCGCGTCGCCTCCTACGGGCGCAAGGACGCCGTCTACGGCGGCACCTACGCCGAGTACGTGACGCTGCCCGCCACCTCGGTGGCCGCGATCCCGGACGAGGTCGACGACGAGGCCGCCGCCGGGCTGCCGCTGGCGGGCCTGACCGCACTGCGCTCGCTGGAGACGCTGGAGCTGACCGCTGAGGACACCCTGCTGATCCATGCCGCCTCCGGCGGGGTCGGCTACTCCGCGGCGCAGCTGGCCCGGGAGATCGGCGCCACCGTGATCGGCACCGCCTCCGAGAAGAACCACGACAAGCTCCGCGCGATCGGCGTGACCCCGGTGACCTACGGGGACGGCCTCGTCGAGCGGGTCCGCGAGGTCGCGCCCGACGGCGTCACCGCTGTCGCCGACTTCGTGGGCGGAGTCCGCGAGGACACCCTCGCCGTGCTGGCCGATGGGGGACGCCATGTCTCGGTCGCCGATCCCTCGGTCGAGGAGAAGGGCGGCCACTGGGTGTGGGTGCGACCGGATGGGCAGCGTCTGCGCACGCTGCTGGAGAAGGTCGCCGCCGGCACCCTCAGCGTCGAGATCGACCGCACCTTCGCGCTCGCCGACGCGGCCGAGGCACTGGAGACCAGCAAGAACGGCTCGGCGAACGGCAAACTCATCATCGACGCCACCCGCTGAGGCTCGGCTGGCCCTACGGCCCGCCGAGCTCCTGCAGCTCGCCCAGCAGCGCGAAGATCTGCTCGTCCATCTCCACCTGGGTCATGACGAGGCAGATGCTGCCGTCGGGATCGGCGAAGAAGTCGGTGCCCATCCCGCCGGACCAGCCGAAACGGCCCCGGTGCGGGCCGTCGGTCACCACCGAGACCCCATAGCCCCAGCCGTTGCCCTCCCAGAAGCCGGGGAAGAAGCTCTCCGGGGTCTTCACCGAGTCGGGCACCTGGTCCCGCCGCAGCTCGCCCAGCAGCTCCGGGCCCAGCAGGTCGCCGTCCAGCAGCGCACGCAGGAACGCGTGGAAGTCAGAGAGAGTCGAGACCAGCTCGGAGTGGCTGACGTCGAACGGTGGCGGATCGGCATAGAAGCCCGCACCGGCGGGCTCGATCTGCTCAAGACCGTGCTCGGTGCGGCGGAAGGCGGGCAGCAGGCGGTGGGCCTGCTCGCGAGGGACGGCGAAACCCGTGTCGGGCATGCCCGCCGGATCGAGCACCGTCCGCCGCAGCACGTCGTGGGTGCTCTCCCCTGTAAGGCGACCGAGCAGGATGCCGAGCACACCGAAGGAGACGTGGTAGCGCCACCCGTCGCCGGGCTGGAACGCGAGGGGCAGGGCGGCGAGAGCCTCGAGCCACTCCTGGGCACCGAGCTCGAGCGGCTCGTTGCCCGGCTCGACGCGGGAGGCGACCATGGCGCGCTTCAGCGGCGAGTCGGTGGTCATCATCCCGTACCCGGACCGGTTCGTCAGCAGGTGCCGCAGCGTGATCGGGCGGGAGGCGGGCACCGTGTCCTCCAGCTCCGCCTCCGCACTGGTGAGCACGCGGGGCTCGGCGAGCTCCGGCATCCACTCGGCGACCGGGTCGTCCAGGCCGAGCACGCCGTCCTGGACGAGGCGCAGCGCCGCCACCGAGGTGACGATCTTCGTCATCGACTGGATGCGGAAGATGGCACCGGTGCGCAACGGTGACCCGCCCGGGGCATCGGTGCCGACGGCGACCGGCTCGTAGCCATGGCCGCACGTGGCGACAGCTCCGGGCATGGTGCCGGACTCGACGTGACGGGACAGCAGCCGTGTCAGATCAGTGGTCACGAGGCGAGCCTCAGCAGAGCCCTCAGCCGGCAGCCGTCGCGCCGACCTCGGGCTCACCCGCGGCGGGGCTCTTGCCGACGGCCTCCGACATGGCGCAGATCTGGAACGTGGCACCGTCCGGATCGGCGACGGTGGCGAACCGGCCGAACGGGGAGTCGATCGGACCGTCCAGCACGGACCCTCCCAGCTCCTGGACCTTCGCGGCCGCCGGATCCGCGCTCTCGACGGCCAGGTAGGCGCGCCAGCCCGTGGCCTCCTTCGGCATGAAGGCCGTGCTGTCCCCGAGCCCCCAGGTGGCGCTGTCCATGGGGCCGGCGTTGAGGTACCGCATCATTCCGTCGTCCATGGATTCGTCCATCGGCTCCAGCTGGATGTCGAGCAGGGTCGAGTAGAACTCGCGGGCCGCGTCGAACTCGTGGGTCATCAGTTCGAACCACACCGGCGATCCGGGCGCGCCCGTGAACTCGAAGCCCTCGAACTCGTTCGCCTGCCACAGGCCGACGCGCGCGCCGGTGGGGTCGGTGATCATCGCGCTGCGGCCGAGCGGGCCGATGTCCATGGCGGGGGAGAACACGCTCGCGCCGTGCTCGGTGGCCCGGGCGAGGCGGGCGTCGACGTCGTCGACGGCGAGGTAGACGTCCCAGCCGCTCTCGAGCGGTGTCCCGTCGGGCATCGGCATGCCCGCCACGTCCATGAGGCCGCCGACGGGCGCACCGTCGTTGCTGATCATGTGGTAGTGACCGAACTCCTCGCCGGTGTCCTCGAACGTCCAGCCGAAGAGTTCGGAGTAGAAGGTGAGGGTCGCCTCGAGCTTCGTCGTGCCGAGATCGAGCCAGGTCGTGTCTCCGGTGGGGCGGGCCATGATTCCTCCAGGAGTGAGTCGCGGAGTGCGGCGGACAGTGCTGTGGCTCACAGTAGAGGCTCGCGAGGGTCTGGTCTTGTCCGATCCTGCGCACATTCGGCCCTGCGCACCTCTGATGCTGCCGGGCCGGGCGCTGTCACCGTCGGCACAGGCTCGGCAGCGCCGAGAGCAGAGGAATCCCGCCCGCGTCCCCCTGGGCCCGGAATCGCAGGGTGACCTCGCCGGCGGCGGTGACCGGATGAGGATGGGCGGCGACGACGGGGGTCGACGGCGTCAGATGGGCGCGTGGGTCGGCGCCAGGGGCCACCGCGAAGCCGAGCAGGAACGGGGCGCTGTCGCACAGCGGGAGGTCGATGAACTGCTCGCCGGAGGTCAGCGCTCCCGAGCGCGGCAGCCCGATGGGTGCAGGGTGCGCGTACCAGCCCACCCAGATCGAGGCATCTCCGCGGCGGCTCAGCTCCTCCGGCACCTCGAGGTGGATCCGTACGGTCCGCTCGTCGGGGGCAGTCAGCGAGAAAGGGCGCGGCGGGTGGTCGCTGATCCGCTCCGCCAGGCGGCGGAGCTCGGCCGGCGGCACCCCGACGGTCTCGCGGAAGCGCCGGCTGAAGCTGGAGAGGGAGTCGAACCCGACGGCGGCGGCCACGTCGATCACGGGGTGCTCTGCGCCGAGCAGCATTCGCTTGGCGGCGTCGATCCGCATCGCGATGAGGTATTGGCCGGGACCGATGCCCACGTGAGCACTGAAGCGCCGGGCGAAGTGGAAGGGGCTGTAGCCCGCCTCGTCGGCGAGATCTGCGACCTTCAGCGTCGCGGCCTCCCGCCGCGCGAGAGCGAGCACGGAGTCCCACGGCGCGGACGTCTGCCGTTCAGTGGTCTGGGTCACGCGCCGAGTCTAAATCGTTGTACACGGCAGTCGCAGGCGGGAAAAGCGCTTGCGGGGGACGTGGCCGGTGGGCCCTGTCCCTCGGCGCCGGCTCCCGCCCGGCCGGTCTCCGCACGGCGGGATGACGGTGGCAGTACGTGACTGCCCAGCGCATGGTTACAGTGGCAGAGCCCTACTCCCCGTGGTCCGCGTGATGCTGGACCCGATCACCGGTGCCGGCTGGTCCGATCCGTCGGAGGTCGTGACCGCCCCGGTGCAGGGGAGTCCGCCATCCCGAACGGAGAAGCTCTGTGATGACCGAGGACGAATCTGCCACCGGCAGGAGAGGGCCCGCCGGGTCACGACGTACCGACCGGCGCGGCGGAGACCGGCTGCCCAGCCTGGACTATTCCCGTCCGAAGTATCCCCACAACATCCATCCAGCTCTGGTGCCCGGCATCGGCCTCGATGACCAGCGCCGCATCTACCACGTCGACAAGATCGTCTTCGGGGTGGCCGGGATCCTCACCGTCGCCTTCGTGATCTGGGGCATCGTCGATCCGGCGAGCGTCGGCACCGTCGCCAACGCGGCGTACGCGTGGACGATGAGCCACCTGGGGTGGCTGTTCAACGCCGTCGCCACCGTGGTGCTGGTCGCCATGATCATCCTCAGCCTCTCGCGGTACGGGAAGATCCCGCTGGGCAAGGACGGGGAGAAGCCGGAGTTCTCCACCTTCTCCTGGGTGGCGATGCTGTTCGCCGCCGGCCTGGGCATCGGCGTGATGTTCTGGGGCCCGGCCGAGCCGCTGACCTACTTCCTCTCGCCGCCGCCGCTGACGAACGAGGCGGAGTCCGTCGAGGCCATGCACTACGCACTGGCCCAGACGTACTACCACTGGGGCTTCCACGCCTGGGCGATGTACGCGCTGGTCGGCGGAGCCGTCGCCTATGCGGCCTACCGTCGCGGGCGGTCCCTGCTGATGTCCTCGATCTTCCAGCACCTGTTCGGCAAGCGGCGCACCGAGGGCTGGGCCGGTCAGCTGGTGGACACCTTCGCGATCATCGCGACCCTGTTCGGCACCGCCGCGGCCCTCGGTATCGCGGCCCTGCAGATCGGTCAGGGTGTCGTCATCGTCTCCGGCGCCTCGGAGCTGACCAACACTGCCCTGCTCCTGGTCATCGCGGTGCTCGCCGTCGGGTTCGTGATCTCCGCCGTCTCCGGCGTCTCCCGCGGCATCCGCTACCTCTCCAACCTCAACATCGTGCTGACCATCGGCTTCACCGGTCTGGTGTTCCTGCTCGGTCCCACGCTGTTCCTGCTGAACCTGCTGCCCTCGGCCATCATGGAGTACGTGGGCTCGCTGTTCCACCTCATGGCCCGCTCGGCCTCCTGGGGCCAGGAGACGCTCGACTTCCAGTCGGCCTGGACCGTGTACTACTGGGCATGGTGGATCTCCTGGTCGCCCTTCGTCGGCATCTTCATCGCCCGCATCTCCCGGGGCCGCAGCATCCGCCAGTTCGTCCTCGGCGTCATCCTGATCCCGTCCTCGCTGCTGTTCGTCGCCTACGGGATCATGGGCGGGACCGCCATCTCGATGTACCGCGAGGGCGGCCTGGGCGTGATCGAAGAGGTCAACGCCCCCGAGGTGCTCTTCTCGATCGTGGACAACCTGCCCTTCGCCAGCGTGATGCCGCTGCTGATCATGGCGATCCTGGCGATCTTCTTCATCACCGCCGCCGATTCGGCCTCGGTGGTGATGGGCATCCTCACCACCCGAGGCAGCTCCAACCCGCCCAAGGTCCTGGTCGTCTTCTGGGGCCTGGTGATGGCCGGCATCGCCGTGGTCATGCTGCTGCTGGGCAACGAGTCCGCGCTCCAGGGGCTGCAGTCACTGGTGATCGTCACGGCCGTGCCCTTCGCGGTCGTCATGCTCCTGATCGTCGTGGCGTGGTTCCGTGAGCTGCGCACGGACCCGAACACCCTGCGTCAGAAGTACGCGGAGGCCGCCGTCAGCAACGCGGTCGTGGACGGCGTGGACAAGTACGACGACGACTTCAGCCTGCAGGTCGTCCGGGCCGAGCCCGGGGAGGGCGCCGGCGCCGGGGTCGACTCCACCCATGCGGATTACACCGAGTGGTACCAGCGCACCGACGAGCACGGCGAGCCCGTCGGCTTCGACTTCGAGACCGGAGAGTGGGCCGACGGCTGGACCCCCGAGACCGAGGAGGACGACACCGGCTCGGTGTCGCCCGAGGTCACTGCCACCCCGAGCACACGAAAGGACACGCCATGAGACCGAACATCGTCGTCATCCAGGCCGACCAGATGGCCGCGCAGGCGCTCGGCGCCTACGGGGACCAGGCGGCTCTGACCCCGAACATCGACGCCCTCGCCCAGGAGGCAGCGGTGTTCGACCGCGCCTACTGCAATACGCCGCTGTGCGCTCCCTCGCGGGCATCGATGATGACGGGCCGCATGCCCTCGGACATCGGGTGCTACGACAACGGGGACGACTTCGGCGCCTCCACGCCGACGTTCGCCCACCACCTGCGCGCCGCCGGCTACCACACCGCGCTGGTCGGCCGCATGCACTTCATCGGCCCCGACCAGCACCACGGGTTCGAGCAGCGACTGACCACCGACGTCTACCCGGCGGACCTGGACATGGTCCCGGACTGGCAGCGGGATCTCGGCGACCGGCTGCAGTGGTATCACGACGCCGACGCCGTCTTCACGGCGGGCGTCTCGAAGGCCACCGTCCAGCAGGACTTCGACGACGAGGTGGGCTTCCATACGCTGCGCCACCTCAACGACCGTGTGCGCGCGAACCAGGCCGCGGGGGAGGACATTCCCTTCCTCATGGTCACCAGCTTCATCCATCCCCACGACCCGTACGAGCCGCCCCAGGAGCACTGGGACCGGTTCGAGGACGTCGACATCCCCGATCCCGCGCACCCGCAGGTGCCCAGCGCGGACGAGGACCCGCACAGCCATCGTCTGCGGGCGATGAGCGGATTCGACCGGCGCGAGCCGACCCTCGACGAGGTCCGGCGCGCCCGGCGCTCCTACTACGCCGCCGTGAGCTACATCGATGACCACGTGGGCCGGATCCGCGAGCGCCTGGAGAGTCTCGGGCTGCTCGAGAACACGGTCATCATCGTCACCAGCGATCACGGCGACATGCTGGGCGAGAAGGGCCTGTGGTACAAGATGTCGCCGTACGAGGAGTCCTCGCGCGTGCCGATGATCGTCTACGGGCCCGAGCACCTGGTCCCGCGCGGCCGGTACGCGAACCCGGTCTCGCTGCTCGACCTGATGCCGACCCTGCTGGACCTGGCCGGTGCGCCCGGCGACCAGGACAGGGAGGGCCGTGACCCCGCGCGCCGGGGCATGTCACTGCTGGAATCCGCGCGTCGCGAGGCCGACGGGAAGGCCGGCCCCGAGGACCGCGACGTGGTGATCGAGTACCTCGCCGAGGGCACGCTGCGCCCGCAGCTGACCCTCGTGCGCGGTCAATACAAGTACGTGGTCTGCCCGGGCGATCCCGATCAGCTCTTCGACCTGGTCGGCGACCCGCACGAGCTGACCAACGTCGCCGAGCGGCCCGAGCGGCCCGAGCACACCGAGCTCGTCAGCCGGCTGCGCGGCGCGCTGGAGAACCAGTACGATCTCGCCGCTCTCGAGGAGGCCGTCCTGGCCAGCCAGGCACGGCGTCGCCTCGTGGCCGAGGCGCTGCAGACCGGCACCCCGCGCCCGTGGGACTTCGTCCCCGACCCCACGCAGCGCTACGTGCGCGGCGACTTCTGGGGTGCCCTGGAGTTCGGGCAGATCCGCGACGCGATCCCCATGGAGGAGACCTCCTGAGCCACTGACCGCAGCGCGCCCGACGGGCCAGCGCACGCCCGACGGACCGGAGGGCACCCGACGGACCAGCGCACGCCCGACGGACCAGCGAGATCCGCGACTTGTAGGGAATGAGCGAGCCATTCCCTACAAGTCGCGGATCTCGTTCGTTGCGCTGTTCTCCCGGGGAGAGAGGGAGCGGGGGTCAGGCGCCCTGTGCGCTCCGGATCAGGTCCGCGGCGCGCTCACCGATCAGCATCGTGGTGATGTTGGGGTTCACCGCGACCAGCTGAGGCATCACCGAGCCGTCGACCACGCGCAGCCCCGTGACGCCCTTGACCCGCAGCTGCGGATCCAGCGGTGAGGAGTCGTCGTCGGCCGAGCCCATCCGGCAGGAGCCGGCCGGGTGATAGACGGTGTTGTGGGTGCGGGAGACGTAGTCGGCGATCTCCTCGTCGCTCTGGACGTCCTCACCGGGGTAGAGCTCGCGGCCGCGGAAGGCGTCCATGCCGGGCTGGGAGACGATCTCCCGGGCCTTGCGGATACCGGCCACGGCGACGGCCATGTCATGGCCGTCCTCGTCGGTGAAGTAGCGCGGGTCGACCTTGGGCTTGTCCCGGTAGTCGATCGAGCGCAGCCGCACCGTGCCGCGGGAGCGGGCATGGGTGATGTTCGGAGTCAGCGCGAAGGACTCCGGGGAGGTGGGGTAGCCCTGCCGGCGGGTGTGCATGTCGAAGGGCACAGAGCCGTAGTGCATCATCAGATCCGGCAGGTCCAGCCCGTCCTGGGTGGGCGTGAAGATCCCGATCTCCCACCACTGGGTCGTATCGCGCGTCATCTTCTGCGTGGACTCCCACGAGATCACGGCTTCCGGGTGGTCCTGGAGGTTCGAGCCGACGCCGGGGGAGTCCACGCGCACCTCGATGCCGAGCTCGCGCAGATGATCGGCCGGGCCGATGCCGGAGAGCATCAGCAGCTTCGGGGAGTCGATCGCGCCGGCGGAGAGGACCACCTCGCGGCGTGCGTGCATCACGGAGGAGCGGCCGAAGGCGTTGTCGACGTACTCGACCCCGGTGGCCCGCTGGTCGGCGTCGAAGAGCACCTGCGCCACGTGGTGACCGGTGAGGATGTGCAGGTTCTCCCGCTCCATGACCGGGTGCAGGTAGGACACTGAGGACGACGACCGGGTGCCGTCGGCCCTGCGGTTGACCTGGAACCAGTTCGCCCCGTTGACCACGGTCTCGAAGTCGTTGAAGGTCGCCGTGGGGATGCCGGCCTGCTCGCACGCCTCCAGCAGTGCGGCCCCCAGCGGATCCTCCGGGGGAACGTCCATGAGGTGGACCGGGCCGTCGGTGCCGTGCCCCTCGCCGCTGCGGGAGCTGTTGGTCTCCAATCGCTTGATCAGCGGCAGGATCGCCTCGGCGTTCCAGCCGTCGGCGCCCAGCTTCTCCCACAGGTCCATGTCCTCGGCCGGGGGGTAGAAGGCGATGCAGGAGTTGTGGGAGGAGCACCCGCCCAGGACCTTCGCGCGCGCATGGCGCATGAAGGAGTTGCCGTGCTCCTGCGGCTCGATCGGGTAGTCCCAGTCGAGCCCGGATTCGAGCAGCTCGGGCCAGCGCTGGAGGTCCAGCACCTCGGCGTGGTCGAGGTCGTTGTCACCGGCTTCGAGGAGTGCGACCTCGAGGCTGGGGTCCTCGCTGAGCCGCGAGGCGACCACGGCGCCGGCGGATCCGCCGCCGACCACGATGTAGTCGTATTCGGTGACGGGGTTCTCGGAGGGAAGGTCCTGGTCGGACATCGTGTCTTCTTCCTGTCGTTCCGTGAGAATGAGGGTCGATCAGCTGAGCGTGCCGGGCTGGTCTCCTACCGCTCGCAAGCTCGCAGTACGTCGATCAGCTGAGTTTGCTGGGCTGGTCTCCTACCGCTCGCAAGCTCGCAGTACGTCGATCAGCCTTTGCGCGGGAACCAGCCGGAGACCGCGGGCTCGGTGTTCTCGTAGATGTGCTTGGCCTCGGTGTACTCCTCGAGTCCGCTCGGGCCGAGCTCGCGGCCGATGCCGGAGCGCTTGAAGCCACCCCACTCCGCCTGCGGCAGGTAGGGGTGGAAGTCGTTGATCCAGATGGTGCCGTGGCGCAGACGCCGCGAGACCCGATTGGCGGTGCCGGAGTTCGATGTCCACACCGCGCCGGCCAGGCCGTACTCGGTGTGGTTGGCGATCTCGATCGCCTCCTCCTCCGTGGAGAAGGTCTCCACGGTGATCACGGGGCCGAAGCCCTCCTCGACCACGGCCGGGTTCTCGGCGGTGCACTGATCCAGGACGGTCGGGGCGTAGAAGAAGCCCTGCTCGTGCTCGGGGCCGCCCCAGTTCCCGCCGGTGCGCAGCCGGGCACCGGCCTCGACGCCGCGATTGACGTAGTCGGTGACCTTGTCACGGTGCTCGGCGGAGACCAGCGGGCCGGTCTCCGCATCCTCGTCGAGCGGACCGCCCATGACGATGCCCTCGGCGCGGGCGACGAGGTCGTCGACGAACTGCTCGGCGATGGTGTCCTGGACGATCAGGCGCGTGCCCGCGGAGCAGACCAGGCCCGAGTCGAGGAACCCGGCGTTCAGCGCATTGTCCAGCGCCGCCTCGTAATCGGCGTCGGCGAAGACCACGTTGGGGTTCTTGCCGCCGAGTTCGAGGGCGACCTTCTTGATGTCGCTCGCCGCGGACTCGGCGATCTTGCGGCCGGTGACCAGGCCGCCGGTGAAGGAGATCAGGTCGATCTCCGGATGGGAGGACAGGGGAGCGCCGACCACGCCGCCGGCGCCGAGCACGAGGTTGGCGACCCCGGCGGGCAGCCCGAGCTTGTCCAGCACGTCCAGGATGAGGATCGTGGTGTGCGGGGTGAGCTCGGCCGGCTTGATGATGAAGGAGTTGCCCGCGGCCAGTGCCGGGGCGATCTTCCACGAGGCCTGCAGCAGGGGGAAGTTCCAGGGCGTGATCATCCCGCACACGCCGACGGGCTCGTGGACGACGCGGGAGATGACGCTGCCGTCACCGGCGTCGACGAGGCGCCCGGGGTTCTGATCGGCGATCTTGCCGAAGTAGCGGAAGCAGGCGGTGATGTCGTCCATGTCGCCTTCGGCCTCGACCAGCCGCTTGCCGGTGTCGAGCGCCTCGGCGCGGGCGAATTCGTCCTTGCGGGCCGCCAGCGCATCGGCGACCTGCAGCAGGAAGTCCCCGCGCTCGGAGGCCGGCTTGTCGGCCCAGACGCGGGACTCGAAGGCGGCCCGGGCCGCGAGAATGGCCCGCTCGACGTCCTCGGCGGTGGCCTCGCTGACCACTCCGACCTCGCTCTGATCGGCCGGGCAGGTCACGGTGCGGGTCTCTCCGGACGAGGAGGGGACCCACTGGCCGTCGATGTACAGGGTGGCGATCTGGTCAGTCATGGCGCTCATTCTCCTCCGTCGCGGGTGGTGCGGGGGGCCGGGCCCGTCCGGTCGGGCGCAGCGGTCGTCGGGGCGGGGTGGTCGAGCTGGTCGGTGTCGACCCATTCGTCCGGAGCGGTCACCGGGACCGCGCCGGTCACGGTGCCGATCTGTCGGCTCATGGTCAGATACATGATGTGGGCGTCGTAGGCGTCCAGGACATCGGCGATGACCTGATCCTTCGTGTACCCCATGATGTCGCGTCCCCGCGACCCCAGGGCCGAGAAGATCTCGATGCGGTAGTAGGTGTCCTTCACGGCGGCCAGGTTGGCCGCGAAGTTCGGGACGGAGTAGGCCACGGGGTAGGTCTGGTACTTGAAGTCCTCACCCTCGGGGAAGGAGACGACCAGGTCGACGAAGGGGATGGAGCTGTCCGGGTGGGACCCGCGGTGGCAGGTGACCTCGCAGCCCAGTTCGCTCAGCTCCGCGGCGACCTCCTCCACGGCGGGCGTGGCGACCGTCTCGACGAAGTCCGTGGCCTGCTCGGCGGAGGCGTAGGACATGCGGTGGCGCAGCCGGTCCCGCCAGGTTCCGCGTTCGCCGCCCTCGCGCACCCGGCTGGTCAGCAGCGCGGGCAGTGCCGCCTGGCGCGACTCGAGGTTCATCCGCTCGGTCCTCAGCACCTTCCACAGGCTGAACATCACCAGGTACACCATGATCGACAGCGGCAGTCCCACCATCACGGTCGCAGCCTGCAGCGTGTACACGCCGTCGATGAACAGCATGACCACGGTCAGGGCGCCGGTGATCACGGCCCACACGATCCGCAGCCACGGCGGGCCGTCCGAGTCGGTGCTGGAGGCCTTCGAGGTCATGTTCGCCATCACCAGCGAGCCGGAGTCGGCTGAGGTGACATAGAAAAACAGGCCGGTCAGCAGAGCCAGGGACACGGTGAACAGCGACCCCGGGTACTGCTCCAGCAGGTTGAAGAAGCCGGATTCGGGCTGATTGACCGCGAGATCCAGGAACTCCTGGTCCCCGAAGAAGCCCAGCGCGGCGTTGCCGAAGATCGAGACCCACAGCAGGATGAACGAGAAGGGGATCAGCAGCACGCCGACGATGAACTCGCGCAGGGTGCGGCCGCGGGAGATGCGCGCCAGGAACAGGCTGACGAACGGCGCCCAGGCGATCCACCAGGCCCAGAAGAACAGCGTCCAGTCCGCCATCCACTGATCCGCGGGATAGCCCTCGGTCCCGTCGCTGTAGGCGAAGGTGGTCATCAGCATCGAGGGGAAGCGGGAGAAGAAGTCGCCGATGTTCTGGACCAGGGCGTTGAGCAGCTGGTGGGTCTCACCGGTGATCAGCACCCACAGCATCAGGGCGATCGCGAGGTAGACGTTCAGCTCCGCCAGGCGGCGGATGCCCTTGTCCACACCCGAGACGGTCGAGGCGATGGTGATGAACACGGCCAGCGCCATCAGAGCGATCTGCACCGCGATCGAATTGGGGATCCCGAACAGCGCGGAGAGCCCGAAGTTCAAGAACACCACGCCGATGCCGAGGGAGACCGAGATGCCGAAGATGGTGCCGATCGTCGAGGCGATCTCGGCCGCGTGCCCCACGGCGCCGTGGATGCGGCGGCCGAAGATCGGGGCGAGAGCGGAACGGATGCTCAGCGGCAGGTGATACCGGTAGGCGAACAGGCCGAAAGCCATGCCCATCAGGGCGTACATCGCCCAGCCCGGGATGCCGTAGTGGAAGATCGTCCAGATCGGGGCCATCCGCGCGGCCTCGGCGGAGCCGGCGGGGACGTCCGGCGGGGTCAAGTAGTTCGTCGCCGGACCGGAGATGCCGAAGAACATCAGGTCCACGCCGATCCCCGCGGCGAACAGCATCGCGGCCCACGTGAACATGTTGTACTTCGGCTGCGAATGGTCCGGACCCAGCCGGGTCTGGCCCACCTTGGAGGCCGCCACGATCACGACGAACACCACCACGAGGGCGGCCGTGAGCACGTAGTACCAGCCGAAGTTCGTCGCCACCCAGCCCATGGAGCCGAAGATGACCGTCTCGGCGGTGCCCGGCCAGATCGCGGCGAACAGCACGAACGCCACGATGAGCACCGAGGTGCCGATGAACACCGGCCAGTTCACGGGGGAGTGGGAGCCCGCCGTGCGGGACGCGGGGCCGCCGTCCTCCCCACCGGGGTCCCTCCCGGGTCCGGGAGCTGACGTGGGCGGGTGGCTCTGGGCGGCCTGGGCCATCACGGTCCTTTCGATCGACGAGCGAGGGGTCCGACGGTGCATCGGCCGGCGCCGGGAATTCTTCGTTCCGGCGGGTTCGGCCGACGCACGACACTAAGGTGATCTCCGCTCCGCGGGCCACTATCGGTGCACAGTCCGTGATCCACCCATCAGATGACGATTTCTCGGGTGCGGAATGCCACGCCGGGGCAGGTGCAGATCAGTCTCGCGCGTGTTCCCGTCGCTGTCCAGGGTTGCATCGCAGGTGCGTACGGAGCCGACCGGGGTCGTGCCGCCGGCCGCAGGGCCGCGGACCGCCGGAATCGTGAATGCTCGCGAGGGGCCAGCGCGAGAATTCTCGACGTTCGCGAAGACCGCGCGGGGCACACGAATTCCGTGCCTTCGCGCAACTCTCCGGAATCGGCTCGGCGCCCAGCGGCGCCCGGGCGGCCGAGCGGCCCCGCTCAGTCGCGACCGACGTCCTCGCGCAGCACCTCGGGCCATGCCGCCACCTGCTCGGGTCGCTCGGCGATCCGGAGCCGGGCCCGCGGCAGCACCCGTGCGAGTGAGAGCGCAGTGGAGACGGGATGGCCTCCGTCCCCGGTCCACGCCAGGATCGACACCGGCAGCCGGAGGCCCGCGAGCTCCTGCCGGGAGGGCAGGTCACTGAGCGCAGCCCCTCGGTAGGCCGCCGGGAGCAGCCGTTCGGCGACGTCCGGGGTCGCCGGAGGATGGCTCGCCGCGGCCGGAGGCAGCGCGTGCAGGCTCGCGCCGGCACCGGCGAGGCGTTCGGCGCCATGGCGCTCGACGAATGCTGCCAGTCGTTCGTAGTTCCTCGCCTGCGCGGCGCGGGTCTCCCACGCCGTCGGCGGCAGCAGCAGAGTCAGTCCGTCGAACCGGTCCGGTTCCCGCACTGCCGCGTGCAGCAGGGTGCCGCATCCCATCGACGGTCCGACGCCGTGCACCGCCTCCCCGGGGAAGTAGGCCTCCACCAGCGCCAGCAGGTCCTCGGCCAGCCGGCTCCAGCGGTAGTCCTCCGGCAGTGGGCACCCGGTGGAGCGGCCGTGGCCGCGCGCGTCATAGCGCAGCAGGCGGGTCCCGGACTGGCCCCGACCGAGATCCAGATCGAGCAGTCGGTCCCGAGCACGGCTCGAGGTCAGCCCGTGCAGCTGGACCACCGGATGCCCGCCCTCGTCGCTGTACTCACAGGCGAGCTCGGCCCCTCGGACACGGAATGGTGACAACGGGACCTCCGGGTCGGTGGCGAGACGGGTGCCGGTTAGATTACCGCCATGCGGCTCACCCACGTCGCCCATCTGCGGCTCCCGTTCGGTGCTCTGCGCAGCTACGAGGTGGAGACGTCCGCCCCTGGCGCCGAGCTGCCGGTCTCCTTCGATCAGCGCCGCCACGTGGCCGCCGGCAACCGGCCGGGCTCGTGGATGGCCATCTCGCTGACCCTGCCCAGCCGGGTCGACCCCGATCAGCTCGGTGCCGCGTGGCTGGGCGTGATCGCCCGCCACGGCACGCTGCGCACTGTGTTCGACGAGACCGACGAGACCGAGCATGCAGGAGTGCGGCTCAGGAGCATCGAGGTCGGGCCCGGCCGCTGGGTCGATCATCCCGTCGGCCCCGGTCGTTCCATGCACGAAGTGCTCCGCGAGGTGCTCGATGAGCACTGCGTGTCCCTGGCGCGCCCCGCCCACCGGCTGTGCATGATCGACACCGCCCAGGGCCCCACGCTCGTGCTGGCCGCGGATCACGCCCACGTGGATATGTGGTCCATGCTCGTGCTCGCCCGCGACCTGCTCACCGCCCTGGCGGACGTCGGCGCCGGCCGCGAGCTCTTCCCCGGCTGGGTCCCGACCTTCGCCGAGCACACCCGGATCCTGCGCGGCCGCGACGCTCCCGAGGATGTCCAGCGCCGCTGGCGGGAGATCATCGCCGCGGGCGGGGACGTCATGCCTCGTTTCCCGCTGCCGCTGGGGGAGGCCGGGCCGCAGCCCGAGCGGGTGGAGGTCCGTGACGTCCTGGACGTGGACGATACCGCCGCCCTCTCCGCGCAGGCCCGCTCCGACGGGGTCTCCACCCTCGCGCTGGCGGTCTCCCTGATGACCGAGGTGACCCGCGAGCTGGCAGGGGTCCCGCTGCGCGCCGTGTTCCCGGTCCACAGCCGGTACGACACCACCTGGCACGACTCGGTGGGCTGGTTCATCACCAATTCCGTGCTGGAATCCGGGGACCCGGCGCCGGCCGCCGCCGCGGCCGCTGTCAAGGAGGCGATCCGCCTCGGATCGTGGCCGCTCGAGAAGGTCCTCGCTCCCTGGGGAGGCATGCCGGAGGCCCCGGGCATGTTCGCGATCTCCTGGCTGGACCTGCGGCGGCTGCCCGTGCGCATCGACGACGTCGGCCTGCAGGCCCAGTACGTCAGCGCCGCGACCCGCCCCGACGGGGTGATGCTCTGGTTCATCCTCGACGAGGCGGGAGTGCATCTGCGCTGCCGCTACCCGGACACCGGCGAGGCCCGTGCCGGGGTGGGCGCCTGGCTCGACGCGCTGGTCGCCCGGATGCAGCAGCGAGCACGATCCTCCGCCGGGGACGTGCTGCGGTGCGGGCAGAGGACCTATCGCCTCCAGCGGGCCGAGCGAGGAGACCTCCCGGCGATCCGGGACCTGCTGGCCGACGACGACATCGGCCGCACCCGCGAGGCCGGGGACCTCGAGGAGTACGAGGCCGCGTTCGACCAGATCGCCCACGATCGTGCGCACTATCTGGCTGTGGTGCGCGACGAGGGCGGGACCGTGGTGGGCACGATGCAGCTGACGATCCTGCCCGGTCTCTCGCGTCGCGGCGCCACCCGCTTGCAGATCGAGGCGGTGCGCGTGGCACTCTCCGAACGCTCCCGCGGCCTGGGCAGGGCGATGTTCGAGTGGGCCCATGCCCACGGGCGCACCCGCGGCGCATCCCTGGCCCAGCTCACCACGGACCTCGAGCGCACCGGCGCCCGCGAGTTCTAGGCGCGGCTCGGCTACGAGGCGACCCACGCCGGTCTCAAGCGCGCCCTGTGACGGCGTGGGCCTGGTCGAGGTGACCTTCAGGCACTAGCGTGGACGCACCGCGCACGCGCCCCCAGCGCAGCGCTCGATGACGAGGACCGGTCATGGCCGACGCCCAGACTCCGCAGGCAGAACAGGAACTGATCGTCGATTTCATCCTCTCTCTGGACGGCTGCGCCGCCGCCGAGGGGTGGCCGGGGTGGTGGGGACTGGAGAGCCCCGAGTACCTCGAATGGCTCGCGCAGGAACCCGAGCGCCTCGTGCTGATGGGCGCGACCACCTACCGGCTGATGTCGCAGATGGCGGTCGAGGCCGCGCAGATCGACGTCTCCGCGGAGGAGAAGGCCAGCTTCGAGCAGATGACCGCCACGGACAAAGTGGTCTTCTCCGCCACCCTGGAGGAGCCGCTCTCCTGGCCGAGCACCACGCTGATCAGCACTGATGCCATCCAGGGGGTCAGAGACCTCAAACGCACCTCGAGCAAGCCGCTGACCACCATCGGCAGCATCCGTCTCGCGCATTCGCTGCTGCGGGCGGGCGTGGTGGACCGATTCCGCGTCATCCTGTTCCCGGTGATCACGGGCCGTACCGGCCTCGAGCGCATCTGGGAGCAGTTCGAGGACTTCCGTCTTGATCTGCGGGAGGCGCGCACCTTCGCCGGCGGACTGCAACTGCTCGACTACTCGCCGACGCACCTGCCCGAGCCGCCCGGGACGGCGTGGCAGCGCTGACTCCATCGGGTCTCAGCTGAACTGGATCCCGCCGTCGACCAGCATCGTCTGACCGGTGACGTAGTCCGAGTCCTCGCTCGCGAGGTAGGAGACCATGCGGGCCACATCGTCCGGGACCGAGACCCGTCCGAGGTGGATCGAGCGGGCGTTCTCGGCCAGGGCCTCACCCCGCTGCTGGCCGTTCTTGGCTGCCAGCTTCTCGTCGATGAGATCCCACATCGTGGTGCCGACGATGCCGGGACCGTAGGCGTTCACCGTGATCCCGTGCTCGGCCCACTCCATCGCAGCGGCCTGGGTCAGCCCGCGGACCGCCCACTTCGTGGCCGAGTAGGGCCCCAGCAGCGCGAAGGGGCGGAAGGCGACGATCGAGGCGGCGCCGATGATCTTGCCGCCATGACCCTGGGCGACCATCTGCCGGGCCGCCTGACGGTAGGAGTTGAACACTCCGGTGATGTTCACGTCCACGATCTTCTGGAAATCCGCGGCGTCGTAGTCGATCAGCTCCTGGACCTGGGCGATGCCGGCGTTGGCGACGAACACGTCCAGGTGGCCGCCGGCCTCGACGGCAGAGGCGACCAGGCGCTCGACCGAGGCCTCGTCCGTGACGTCCACGTCCGTGCCCGTGGCCGTCCCGCCCGCCGCGGTGATCGCCTCCACCGTGGAGTCGATGCCCTCCTGCATGGTCGGCAGATCCGCCACCACGACGTGCAGGCCGTCTCGCCCCAGGCGCCGGGCGATCCCTTCGCCGATGCCGCGGGCCGCTCCGGTGACGACGGCGACCCGCTGGCCCTCGGGGGCCCTGCGCCGCGCCGCCTCGATGGTCGACAGATCGTCGGTGCCGCTGTGCGTGGTGCTCATGGTTCTTCTCCTCATCGAGAGTTCCGGCGGTGCCGAGCGGCACCGCAGCGACAGCACAGCAACGCCTGGCCCCGACGGCAACGGAGGTTCTCGCCGCACGAGAACCTTCCGCGGCGCCACCCGGGTGACCGAGCACGACCATGAGCCGACCGAACGGACGAGGAAGCGCTCGATCCGGGGCGGGGCGCAGTGCGCGCACTAAACTGTCACCACGATCAGGACCCCGCCGGCCCGATCCGGCGGCCGTCATTCCAGGAGGCTCCCGATGACCGATCCGACGCCTGATGATCCCTCCCGTGCGGCGGACGACCGCGGCCAGGAGACCCTCGGCGCGACAGGCGATGGCCAGAGCGACCCCGCGCTGCAGCGCGACCCCGAGGAGTGGGTCAGCGGGGACGACCCGATGACCGAGGCTCAAAAGTCTTACCTCGACACGCTCGCCAAGCAGGCGGGGGAGGAGCTCCCGGCGAACCTCACCAAGGCCGAGGCCTCCGAGCACATCGACCGGCTCCAGGGCGGGCGCCCGGGCTGAGCCCTCACGACGGGACGGGGCGCGGCGGTCATCCACCGCGCCCCGTCGTCGTCCTGCCCTGCTTCAGCCGGCTCAGTCGAGTCAGTCCACCGTGAGCTCTCCCATCGGACCCCAGTCCTCGACCTCGACCTGCTGGGAGATGATCTGCGGGGTCGCGGAGAGGTACTGCGGGAACTCCTCCTGCATCTTCTGGAAATGCGGTGAGTTCACGTGCGGCTCGGCGCCGTCGTCGGTGAAGGCCTCGATCAGCACATAGGTGTTGGGGTCCTTCACGCTGCGGGACCACTCGAACCACTTGTTGCCCGGCTCGGCCAGCGTCGCCTCGGTGAACTCCCGCGAGAGCTCGGGCCACTGGTCGGCGAACTCGGGCTTCACGGGGAACTTGACGTTGATCAGGATCATGTCGGGTCCTTTCCGGATCGGTGGTGCGAACAGCCTGCCCGGCGGGCGAGGCGTGCGATAGAGCGATTCTCGCAGGACAAGAAGAGCACAATGGGGGTCGATCGCAAGGAGGCAGGATGACCCTGATGAAGGACCGGGACGACGAGGCCCCGGCCGGACAGATCGCCAGGGCGCTCGCCGTGCTCGAGGCCGTCGCCCAGCACGGCAGCAGCTCGGCACGCACCATCGCCGACGCCACGTCTATCCCGCTGCCGACGGTGTACCGGATCGCCCAGGAGCTGATCCGTGAGGAGTACCTCGTCCACCTCAGGGATGAGAAGCGGTTCGCCCTGGGCTACCAGCTGCACCGCCTCGCCGTCGGCCTCCACGAGGATCTCGGCATTCCGCGCGCGGTGCGCGAGGAGGTCTGCGCGATGCACCGCGACCTGGGAATGGCCGCCTATCTCGCGATCCACCGGGGCACGGACTTCGTCGTCGTCTTCGTCGCGGACTCCCCGCAGCACCCGCGGCTGAGTCCCATGGGATTCGGCTTCCATGAGAGCCCGCACTCCACCGCCTTCGGGAAGGTGGGGCTCAGCGCCCTCACGCTCGAGGAACGCGACGCCTACCTCGCCGATCGCGAGCTGCGCGCCCACACCGATCGCACGATCACCGACCCCGAGCTGCTGCGCCGGCACCTGGAGGAGATCTCCGCGCGGGGCATCGCCTGGGAGCACCAGGAGTTCCAGACGGGGACGGACTGCCTCGCCGCCTCGATCAAGGCCGACGACGGCATGCTCATCGGGTCCGTCGCGGTCTCCGCGCCCGTCGCGGCGTTCGAGGGCCGCACCCGGCACGTCGAGGACCGGGTGCGTGCCTGCGCCTCGCGCGCCGGCCGGGCCTACCGCCTCGGCACCCACCACGGCTGAACCCCGTTCTCGTTCTCGCCCCGCGATAAGCGGAGTTGCCGCGGCTGGGGGCCGTTCCTAGGTTGTGCTCCACATCACTGACGACGACGCAGTGGGAAGGAGATGTCATGAGCGCATCGCGCAGCAGCGAGGCCGTCAACGACGTCGAAGGGACACAGGAAGCCGACCGCACACTGGTCGCCCTGATCAAAGCCGCGTTCCCGCACGAGCGAGTCCCCGACGCGGCCTACGAGCGCACCGCCGCGGTGGTGCGGAAGCAGGCGGAGGAGAACACCTGGATGCGGGTCAAGCTCGCCCAGGGTCTGGACTCCCTGCAGGGACTTGCCGGCGGGATCTTCCACGAGCTCACGCCGCAGCAGGCACTGCCGCTGCTGGGGAGGATCCAGCACACCACCTACTTCGGGTTCGTGCGTCAGACCAGCGTGGTCACCCTCTACGAGGACGAGGAGGTATGGGAGGCGCTGGGCTACGAAGGGCCGTCCTTCGACCAGGGCGGCTACATCGACCGCGGATTCGACGACCTCGACTGGCTGCCTGATCCCCGGATCGAGGAGTACGACGGCGAGCCCCTCGAGGAGGTCGTCTCCGATCTGCCCACGGCCGCCAGCACCAGCAGCACCCGCGGTGCCGCGGTGCCCGCCGGGCAGAGTCGCGCCAGGGCGGGCCGAGTCGGCAACGGAAGGACGAAGCAGGCATGAGCACCATCGACCACGACACCGAGACCGTCGTCATCATCGGCTCCGGCGCCGGCGGCGGCACCCTGGCCTACGAGCTGACGAAGCAGGGCATCGAGTGCGTCGTCCTCGAAGCCGGCCCGTACCTGCGCAATGAGGACTACATGAACCTCGAGTGGGAGGCCTTCAACCAGATGGCGTGGACAGATCCGCGCACCACGTCGGGCTCCTGGCGCATCGCCCGGGACTTCCCCAACCTCCCGGCCTGGATCGTCAAGGCCGTCGGCGGCACCACCACCCATTGGTCCGGGGCGACCCCGCGCTTCAAGCCGCACGAGTTCCGGGCCCGCAGCACCTACGGTCGCATCGACGGGGCGAACCTGATGGATTGGCCGCTCTCGTACGACGACCTCGAGCCGTACTACACGCGCGCCGAGGACGCGATCGGCTCCACCCATCGCGGTGGCCGCCCGCCGCTGCCGGCGAACAACAACTACAAGGTCCTGGCCGCCGGCGCGGAGAAGCTCGGCTATCGCTACTACGCGACCGGGCCCTACGGCACCAACGCCGCCCCGTACGACGGCCGACCGGCCTCCATCCAGGACGGCTTCAACTTCCAGGGCGACAAGAACGGCTCCAAGTGGTCGACGATGGTCCGCGAGATCCCGCGCGCCCTGGAGACCGGGAAGCTGGATCTGCGACCCGACTCGCACGTCTGCCAGATCCTCCACGACCGCACCGGCCGCGTGAACGCCGTGATCTATCTCGACAAGGACGGCAACCTCCACCGGCAGGCGGCGAAGGTCGTGTGCGTGGCCGGGAACTCGATCGAGACGCCGCGGCTGCTGCACCTCAGCTCCTCCTCGATGTTCCCCGACGGGCTCGCCAACTCCTCCGGTCAGGTGGGGCGCAACTACATGCGTCACATGACCGGCAGCGTCTACGCCCAGTTCGACAAGCCGGTGCGTATGTACCGGGGCGAGACCATGGCCGGGAACATCTCCGACGAATCCGTGCACGACCCCGCGCGCGGGTTCGCCGGCGGCTACTACATCCAGACCATCTCCCTGGGCCCCGCCTTCATGGCGAGCTTCGTCGAGCCCGGCGCCTGGGGACCGGACTTCACCAAGCTGCTGGACGGCTACGAGAACACCGCCGGATGCTGGCTGGTGGGCGAGGACATGCCCCAGGAGTCCAACGCGGTCACCCTCAATGCGACCGTGACCGACCAGCACGGACTGCCGGCCGCCCACGTCCACTTCGACGACCACGCCAACGACGTCGCGATGCGCAAGCACGCCTACGGGGCGGCGACCACGCTGTACAACGCGGTCGGCGCCGTGAGCACGCACCGCACCACGCCGTACCCCTCCACCCACAACCTCGGCACCTGCCGCATGAGCGAACGGCCGGAGGACGGTGTGGTGGACAAGTGGGGCCGCGCCCACGACGTGCCGAACCTGTTCGTCTCCGACGGCTCGCAGTTCACCACCGGGGCGGCCGCGAACCCGACCCTGACCATCGTCGCCCTGGCCATCCGGCAGGCGGAGTACCTGGCTGATGCGCTGTCGAAGGGGGAAGTCTGAGTCTGCGCCGACGGGGTCAGGGCTTGATGCAGATGACGGGCTTGTTCGCCTCAAGGATGATCTGCTGGGCGAAGGAGCCGAGGAAGAGCTTGGCGACCGCCGAGCGGTGACGCACGCCGATCACGACGGCGGAGATGTCCTCGCGCTCCGCCCGGTCGATGAGGTCGCCGGCCTCGGAGTGGCCGCGCTCGTCGGGCCGTTCGACCTGCTCGACGACTTCGCCGAGGTCCGGGGAGGGAGTGTGCTCGCCGTCCATGAGGAAGTAGACGAGGTCCTCCCCGCGGCGGCGGGCCTCGCTGATCCCGTAGCGGTAGGCGGCCCGGCCGGCGGGAGTGGCGGTTCCTGCCACGAGAACAGACATGGGCGCTCCTTCGGGGGTTCGTGCCAGGCACCCTAGCCGACGCGTGGTCGCGACGGCACCGGCGGTGGTGAGGGTGTTTAGACTGTCGGGCCACCTCATGACGAAGGAGTCGTGCCCATGCCCCATGCGGCAGACAGCCCGCCGCCGGCCGGATCCCCGACCCGCCGCCGCGCCCTCAGCATCGGGTTCGGGATCCTCGCGGTCCCTGTCATCGCAGCCGCCGGCTACGAGTCGATCCGCTCCGCCTCGGGCGGCAGCAACATCCGTTCCGCCCTGACCCTGGTCGCTCCCGCGGCAGCGGGCGGCGGCTGGGACGCCTTCCAGCGCGAGATGCAGCAGACCATGCGTGCCAACTCCCTGGTGGGCAATGTGCAGGTGGTGAACGTCCCCGGTGCGGGCGGCACCATCGCTCTGGGCAGCGTCAGCCAGATGGACCAGCCGAACACGCTGATGGTGGGCGGCACCGGCCAGATCGCGGCGCAGATCCAGTTCGACACCTCGTCCGTGATCACCGATGTCACCCCGATCGCCCGCGTCATCGAGGAGTACGACCTCATCGCCGTGCCCGCCGACTCCCCGCATCAGGATCTGGAGTCACTGGTGACGGCGTGGCGGGAGGATCCTCCGTCCCTGGCCTGGACCGGGGGCGGTTCCTTCGACCAGCTCGTGATGACGGACCTCGCGCTGGCCTCGGAGATCGCGCCGGCGGAGTCGACCTATATCCCCTCCGACGGCGGGGGCGAGGCCATCCAGGCCCTCCTGAACGGAACCGCTCAGGCCACCGCGGGCGGCTTCGCCGACATCTATCCCCAGGTCCAGGGTGGAAGGCTCCGAGCCCTCGGCGTCGTCGCCCCGGAGCGCCTCGAGGGCGTCGACATCCCGACCCTGCCCGAGCTCGGCTACGACGTGACCCTGACCAACTGGCGCGCGCTGTTCGCGCCGCCCGTGGTGACCGACGAGGAGGTCTCGGAGCTCGAGGCCCTGATCGACGAAGCCGTCGCCACCCCTGAATGGCAGGACGCCGTGGAGCGCAACTACTGGGTCGAGGTGCCGCTGAGCGGCGAAGAGCTCACGCAGTACGTCGCCGAGGAGACCGACCGCATCGCCGGGCTGTTCGAGGAGATCGGAGGATGAGCGAGATGGAGAGGACCACGAGCTTCTGGCACGGCCGCTCGGCGCTGCTGATGCCGGCGATCATCGCGGCCCTCAGCCTGTACCTGCTGATCGGTTCGGTTCTGCTGGAGGCAGGGGAGGCCGAGTTCCCCGGTCCCCGGTTCGTGCCGGTGATCCTCGGCTCGGTCGGACTGCTGCTGGCCGTGCTGCTCGCCATCGGCGTGCTCCGCCACCCCGAACCGGCCGAGGAGACCTCCGGGCGGCGCTACCGCACCCACTCGGACTTCGTCGCCCTGGCCTGGGTGGCGGGCGGCTTCCTCGCCTTCGCGCTGCTGCTGCCCTGGCTGGGCTGGATCCTCGCCGGTGGCCTGCTGTTCTGGTGCGCGGCGCACGGCTTCGGCTCCCGCCGGCCCGTGTTCGACATCCTGGTGGCGCTGTTCCTCAGCTCGCTCGTCTACCTGATCTTCGCCACCGGCCTCGGCCTGGTGCTTCCCTCCGGCATTCTGGGAGGCGGTTTCTGATGGAGCAGCTCGATCTGCTGATGCAGGGCTTCGCCGGCGCCCTGACCCCGATGAACCTGCTGTGGGTCGTCGTCGGCTGCCTGCTCGGCACCGCCGTCGGCGTGCTGCCGGGAATGGGCTCCTCGATGGCGGTGGCGCTGCTGCTGCCGATGACCTTCGCCCTGGATCCCACCGCCGCGTTCATCCTGTTCGCCGGGGTCTACTTCGGCGGGCTCTTCGGGGACTCGACGATGGCGATCCTGCTGAACACCCCGGGGCAGGCCTCCGCGATCGCCTCGACCTTCGAGGGCCATCGGATGGCGAACGACGGACGCGCACCGCAGGCCCTGGCCACAGCTGCCATCGGCGCGTTCATCGGCGGCATGGTGGCCTCGGTCCTGGTCGTCTTCCTCTCCCCGGCGCTGGTGGCGCTGTCGGCCAGCTTCGGGCCCGCGGAGTTCTTCGCCCTGGCCCTGTTCGCCTTCGTCGCCACCTCCTCGGTGGTCGCCGACAACGTGCTCAAGGGGCTGGCCGCGCTGGTCCTGGGCATCGGGATCACTCTGGTCGGGATCGACGGGGTCTCGGGGATGGAGCGGTTCACCGGGGGAGCGCCGCAGCTCTTCGACGGCATCTCGCTGGTCACCGTCACCGTCGGCATCCTCGCCCTCGGCGAGGTCTTCTCCGTGGCCTCCCGCGTTCGGCGCGACCGGGAGGACCTGCAGATCCGCGCCGCCGGCCGGCCGTTCCTCAGCCGCCACGAGCTCGCCGAGGCCGCGCCGGCCTGGGGCCGTGGCACCCTCATCGGTCTGCCGTTCGGCGTGGTCCCCGCCGGCGGCGCTGAGGTGCCCACCTTCCTGGCCTACGAGGCGGAGCGCAGGCTGGACCGCCGGCGTCGGGTGCCCATGTTCGGCAAGGGAGCGATCCGCGGCCTGGCCGCCCCCGAGGCGGCGGGCAACGCCACCACCGGCATGGCGATGGGTGCGCTGCTGGCGCTGGGCCTGCCCGTCTCGGCTACCGCGGCGATCATGCTGGCGGCGTTCCGCCAGTACGGGCTACAGCCCGGCCCGCTGCTGTTCGATCGCAGCCCCGAGCTGGTCTGGGCTCTGCTGGCCAGCTTCTTCCTGGCGATGGTGGTGCTGCTGATCATCAACCTGCCCTTCGCCCAGCTGTGGTCGAAGCTGCTGCTGATCCCCAAGCCCTACCTGTACGGCGGGATCACGCTGTTCTGCGGGCTCGGGATCTACGCGACCTCGGGTGCCGTCTTCGATCTGCTGCTGCTCCTGGCCGTGGGCGTGCTCGGCTTCGTGATGCGCCGCTACGACTACCCGCTGGCACCGCTGATGATCGGCATGGTGCTGGGGCCGCTGGCAGAGAGCTCACTGCGCGATGCGCTGCTCTCGTCCGTCGGCGACCCCAGGGTGCTGGTCTCCAGCCCCATCACCATCGGCATCTACGTCCTGTTGGCCGTGGTCATCGCCCTCTCGGTCCGCGCCGCCGTGCGCAGGCGCACACGCCGGGACGTCTGACACGGGCGCTGCCGACCCTCAGAGGTTGACGGTCACCTCGCCCTGTTCACGCAGGTCCTCGGTGATCTGCGGGAGCGCCTCCTGCCGCTGCTTCATGAGCATGTCCTCGGCGAGCTTGTCGCGTGCGTCCTCGAAGGGCGGGATCTCCTGCTGCTGGCCGCCGGACTGGGGCTGCTGACCGCCGGACTTCGACTGCTCGACGAGCTGGTCGTACTGCTTCTTGACCTCTTCCTCGCTCGGCTCCTCGATGCCCGCCTCCTGATCGACATAGCCGGTGAGCTGGAAGTTGTCGGATGCGTCGGCTCGCAGATCCTCCTCGGAGATGCCCTGCTGCTCCGCGGCCTTGACGAGCTCGTCGACCGACCCTGCGCCTTGCTGCGCGGCGAACTGCTCGAGCTGGGCGTCGATGTCGTCCTCGGTCGGCGTGATACCGGCATCATCGGCGGCCTGCAGCACGAGTCGGTTGTCGATCAGCTGAGCGGCGACCTGCTCCTTCAGCTTCGCCTGGTCGAGCGGTTCGCCGCCGCCCTGCTGCTGTTGCTGCATGGAGGCCTGCTGGAACTGGCTCTCGTAGGCCTGGACGAACTCGTCCTTGGTGATCTCCTCACCGTTGACCTCGGCGACGACGTCCGGGACGTCCGAGACGTCGGGCTGAGCCTGCTGGCCGCCTCCGTCGCTGGGAGCCGGCGGCTGGCCGCCCCCGTCGCTGACGGAGGGCTGCTGGCCGCCTCCGTCGCTGGCGCCCGACGGAGCGGCCTGATCTCCGCTGCAGCCCGCGAGGGCCACGACAGCCGCCAGCGAGGCGGCGGCGAGCGTATTGCGGATTGTCGAGGTGCTGGGGACCTTCACTGTGCCTCCTGAGGTTGACGGCCCGGGCGACGCTACAACCCGAAACCTGGCACCGTGTTGCAGGAATACTCAGATAACGGTCAGATAACGCCACTGGTGAGGCGCAGGACCGACGCCCTCTACGGGCCTTCCCGGACGCGGCGTCGCCGGCGGCCCGAGAGAGCTCGGGCCGCCGGCGACGCCGTGCGCTGGGTCTACGCCAGCTCCTCCGCGGCGTGGACGGCCATCGCATCGCGCACGTAGGGCGCGAGCTCCCGGCCCTCGAGCGTGAAGGTCTTCGCGAATCGAGGATCGGCGACATACATCTCACCGAGCCCCATGAACGCCTCCGCGTCGGGAGCCTTCCCGCCCCAGCCGGCACTGATCCAGTCGTACAGCCGGCGGGTCAGGGCCCGCACCTCCTCGCTGTCCACGGCGACCCCGCGCCGGGCGGCGTCGTCGTAAGCGGCGATCAGGTCGGTCAGCTCCGCCTGGAACGCCTGCTTCCCGGCCTCGTCCAGAGACCTCCACCATGCCTCGGAATCGGCATAGGCCTGCGCACCCCAGCGCTCCTCGACCTCATCCTTGTACTGCGTATGGTCGAATCCCTCGAACATCTTCTCTGCCATGAGTCCTCCTCCTGTCTCGATCATCGAAAGGGTCGCTCGCACCGACGCGACCGCCTGTGCCAGGCGCTCCCGTTCACGCTCCAGCTGCCGCACGTGCTCACGCAGCGCGTCGGCCACGTCCAGCTGCTTCTCGAGCACGCGGCCGATCTCCGCCAGGGAGAGGCCGAGCTCGCGCAGCACCAGGATCCGCTGCAGGCGCAGCAGTCCGTCCCGGTCGTAGAACCGCTGACCGCCGTGCCCGGTGCGGGAGGGCGTCAAGAGCCCCACCTGCTGGTAATGGCGCAGGGTGCGGCTGGTCGTGCCGGAGCGGCGGACGACGTCCTGCATCGACCACTCCTGCTCTGTGTTGCCGGCCATGTCCGGTTCCTCCTCTCTCCACCGTGGTGCATGGACCACAGTGACGCTTGACGTCGCGTCAAGCGCAAGGGGTATTCCGAACCGGGCCCCGAACCGTAGGGTGGCGAGCCATGGAGATGACGATGCCCGGGGACTGCGGCAACTCACCGCGCATGGCGATCGTGGCCGACGTCGCCGCGGCCTGGGCCTCGGGCGATCATGACGCCATACGCGAGTGGCTCACGGACGATGCCCGCTGGGTCCGCGTCGGCGCCGACGGACCCGATGCCTCCCACGGCGGACCCGCGATCGTGCCGCCTCCCTTCGAGGCCGAGCGCGGCGAGATCCTCACAGTCGTCAACCACGGCCGAGGGGCCGCGTGCGACGGCTACCTGATCCGCGGTGAGGATCGCGCGGACTTCTGCCACGTACTCCGCTTCGCCGGCGCCGCCAGGACGGCCCGCATCCGGGAGGTCCGCACCTACCTGCCGACCTGAGTCACCACGGGATCTGCTCCGGGGACTCCAGCACCGTCGGCTCCAGCTTCTCCGCGCGGGCCCCGTGCGCCCCCGCAGCCGCCGGAGCGAAGGCCAGTCCGGTGCGCGAGGTCAGCTCCTGGAGATCCACCAGGTAGGTCGAGAAGGCGGAGAGGTCCAGGCGCTCCAGCCCACCGAGATCCTGCGCCAGCAGGAAGGCCTGCACGCGCAGCTCGTCGTCGACCATGTAGTAGACGGCCTTGAAGAACTCCTGGGGCAGGCGCACGCCGCGGTACTCCCGGTCCTGCTCGCCGAAGACCGGGCCGCCGACCACGCTGACCCGCAGATCCTGCACCTCGACCTGGTCGAACAGGGAGTTCTCCACCTCGCCCCAGACACCGCCGCGGCCGGACTGGTTGAACCGCGCCATCTGCGGGGCGATGTTGGTGAAGCAGAAGGAGTCCTCGTTGGCGCGCCGGGCCTCGGCCCGCTCACCCCAGGTGAGATCGGCGCGGCGGGCGATGTGCCCCCGATCGAGGTCGTTGCCGCGGTACAGGTCCTCGCCGGCTTGGGCGTCCTCCGGGAGCCGGTCATCGAGGCGGAAGTCGATCCCGTCCCGGCTGATCCGCTGCAGGCGTGCGCCGTCGATGTTCCAGGCGACGACCCGCGCGAAGCGTCGGGAGGCCGACTGGACCAGCGAGAAATGCGTGTACGGCACCACGGGTGATCCGTCGACGCAGGCCGCATCCTCGCGATGCTCCGCCGCCAGCTCCGGGAACGGCACCGGCTCGGCGAGGAAGTCGGGATCGTAGCCGCGGGCGCTCGCCCGGGAGGCCGCCTCGGCCTGCGCGGTGGCGGGGGAGAGGGAGAATCCCAGTGCCGTGCGGACGGACGAGGCATAGCAGGCCAGGGCACGTTCCTGCCCGTCGGCCGAATCCGCGCCCGCGAAGTGCAGCCCGCCGAGGACCGACGAGGTGTGGCCGTTGCCGGCCTTCAGCATCCACGCCGCCCCGGAGTCCCCGCCGTCGCTGAGCGCCGTCTGCTGGCCGGTGCGCCGTGGATCCGGCTCGATCTCGAAGCCGCCGATGCTGTGCTCACCGGCGCCGTCGCCGTAGTCGAGGGCGACCATCGTGTGGATGCGCGAGACGACCCCGTGGCTGACGCCCGTGGTGCGGCCGGACTTCACCACGCGATCGCCGAGCTCGGGATCACCGATCTCTTCGGGAACCACGTCGAGTTCCAGGAGCGAGGGATCACTCCCGCGCTGGTCGAGCGAGGCAAGGGCCGCGTCGCCTGCCGCCCCGAGATGGGACCGCAGCAGGCGGCCGAAGACGTTGCGCGGATCACCGGAATTGTCGTCATGGGTGCCGGGCTGGAGCACCTCGTCCCCGATCGTCCCCTCGGGACCGTGCAGCACGTGCCAGTTCGAGAGGACCACCGGCGCTCCGGTCCTCCGGTCGTGGACGATGGCGCCCGCGGTGCCCGCCGAGACCGTCGGGTGCGAGATACTGACGCCGGGACGCAACGGGTCCATGCGTCCCTTGCGGTCCTCGTCGAAGGCCTCGGGCACCACCTGGTACGAGGGGACGTAGACCCGTTCGATCACGTCGGTCGGCACCTCGACGGACTCGATGTCGACGGCCTCGGGCAGAGCTCGGGTGGGGGCCATCTCCAATTCGGCCGGCGCCAGCTTCGCCCGCACGGTGAACTGGATGCATACCTCGCCGGTGCGCTCGCCCTCGACCTCCTTGGTGCCGATGCCGAGGGAGGTGACGTTGCCGTCCTCGAGATAGAGCCGGCCCCAGCGGCGGATCCAGGTCCGCATCTGCTCGATGGTCGCTCCGGGTCCCTGTGTGCTCGCGCTCATGGCTCCAGTCTGGGAGGCGGGGGTGACGCGCGGGGGACGGGGACGTGAAGGATCGGTCCGTCACGGGCGCATGGCCCCGGCGAGGACGACGAACGGCCGGGCCGTCCCTGAGGACGACCCGGCCGGTCGGATACGCGGTGATCTCGCGTCAGCGGCGTCGTGCCGCAGAAGGATCAGTAGAGGTTGAGGAAGGTCTGCAGGACCTCCGCGGTGTCCTCATCGATCTCGTCGGAACCGTTCTGGGCGGCACCGATCTCGTGCTGCAGGCCGGCCACGGTGTCCTCACCGATCACGCCGTCCTGCTCGGTGTTGGCCCACGCCTGGAGCGCGAGGGTGGTCTCCTCGTCCATCTCACCGGTCTGCTCGACGCCCAGCCAATCCTGGAGCGCGGTGATGGTCTTGGGGCCGACCTTGCCGTCGACCTCGAGGGTGCCGGCGACGGAGAGGTCACCGGTCGCCTTGGAGCCCGGCTCGCCGGCGGACTTCTCCGGCTGCTCAACCTGCTCCGGCTTCTCGGACTCCTGAGCCTGCTCGGACTGCTGCTCCTCGGACTCGGACTGCTCGGACTCATCCTGCTTCTGCTGGGAATCCTCCTCGTCCTTGCGCTCGCTGCGGTCCTCGTCGCGGCTGCTGCTGTCGTCCTCGCGGGACTCCCGCTGCTCCTGCTCGCCGGACTGCTGCTCCTGGGAGTCCTGCTCCTGCTCCTGCGACTCCTGCTGCTGGGAGTCCTCCTGCTGGGAGCTCTCCTCCTCGCCCTCGTCGTCGGACGCAGCGGGAGCACCGCCGGTCTCGGCGCCGCCGCTGAGGTGCACGCCGCAGTTCGGCCATGCGCCGGCACCCTGGCCCGCGAGGACCTTCTCGCCGATGGCGATCTGCTCGCTCTTGGAGGCCTGATCGGCGCTGGGGGCGTACTGCGTGCCGCCGTAGCCTTCCCAGGTCTGCTGGCTGAACTGCAGGCCGCCGTAGTAACCGTTACCGGTGTTGATGGACCAGTCGCCGCCGGACTCGCACTGCGCGACGTCGTCCCAGCCGCCCGCGGCGTTCGCTGCGCTGCCGCCGGCCAGCATGCCGGTGGCGACGACTGCGCCACCGGCGAGGGTGACGGCGGTACGGGTCAGGCCACGGCGCAGGGCCGGGGTCCTCATGGCATGCGTGTTGTGCTTCGGCATGAACACGTCCTTTCGGATGTCTCGCGTATCTCGCGTATCTCGAACGTCGGCCACGGTAGGGCCCGCACTCCCCCTGAAGGCAAGAGAGATGGGGGAGGGGTGACGGCTTTTTTACTCTTGCGTTTCAGGACTATGACATTCGGCGACGGCGATGTCGGTGCTGTGACCTGCATGAATGGAGATGCCCTCACGTGTTCGCGCACGTCATGTGATGTAGGCGCCCTTTGTTCCTCAGATCACGGGGCTATAACAACGATAGTGACGTGCGCCTCCAGGAGGCTTAGTGAAGGTGGTGTGTGCGGCCGGTTCCGATGGCGAACCGTCGCATTTCCGACGCACCGGACCGCGGCGGTGCGGCCAGCTCGCCGCCACGGAATGGCAGGGCGCAGGCGGTCGGGCTCCGGGTCGGGTGGATCGCGCGGCGGGAACGGTCAGCGGGCGGTGTCGATCAAAGCCCCGACCGGCCCGGTGGCAGCACGTCACGCGAAGGGGACGGGATCAGACCGGCGTCGCGGCACCTCATCACCCGGGGACGTCGACGGGCCCGCCGCTATGCGACGGGGCCCGGGTCGACGTTCCTCCCGTAGGAGATCAAGCGCGGAGGTCAGCGCTCCTCGGGGCCGTCGTTCTCCTCACGAGAGGCCGAGTCTCCGGACTGATCCGCCGGAGCGGAGCCTGCCCGGGGATCCTCGACGAGGATGTTCCCGTCGGCGTCCTTGCGGACCTTGCCGTCGGGCCCGATGGTCGACAGCCCTTCGGGGTGCTCGTCGCTGCGCATGCCGCCCTGACGATCGCTCCAGCGCTTCTGGGCCATCGCGTGGGCATCGTCCAGCAGCTCGCTGAGGGACTTCTCCTCGTGTACCAGGTCCTGGTACTTCTCCGGCAGGTTCTTCAGCTTCTCCTCGTTCTCCATCAGGCGGCGGTACACGCGCTCCCGCTCCTGCTCGAAGGACGTGTACGTCATCGACACGTACGCTTCGGCGTCGCGGCGGGCGCTGGAGACGGTGTTCTGTGCGCGTCCGCGCCGCGAGACCAGCGACGCGATGACCGTGAGGGTCAGGACGGTGATGATCACCCCGAGGGAGAGCGAGGTCGTGACCTCGGGAACCGGGACCGGCTCGCCGTGGTTGATGATGCCGAGCTCGTTCTCGTGCAGCGCGTGGAGGATGAGCTTGACGCCGATGAAGCCCAGGATCGCCGCCAGGCCGTAGGAGAGGTAGACCAGGCGATCCAGCAGGCCGTCGAGCAGGAAGTACAGCTGCCGCAGGCCCAGCAGCGAGAACACGGTCGCGGTGAAGACGATGAAGGTGTTCTGCGTCAGCCCGAAGATCGCCGGGATCGAGTCGAGCGCGAACAGCACGTCGGTGCCACCCACGGCCACCATGACCAGCAGCATCGGGGTCATCACGCGCTTGCCGTCCACCTGCGTGGTCAGGCGGTCGCCGTCGTAGACGTCGGTGGTCGGCAGCACGCGCTTGGCGAGGCGGACGACGAAGTTGTTGGCGTCGTCCTTGTCCTCGTCCTCCGGCTTGAGCATGTTGCCCGCGGTCAGCAGGAGGATCAGGCCGAAGAAGTAGAACGCCCAGGCGAAGTGCTCGATGATCGCGGCGCCGCCGGCGATCAGGCCGGTGCGGGCGATGATCGCGAAGGTGATGCCGAACAGCAGCACCTTCTGCTGGTCCTCGCGCGGCACGCGGAAGCTGCTCATGATCACGAGGAACACGAAGAGGTTGTCGACCGAGAGCGCCTTCTCGGTGATGTAGCCGGCGAAGTACTCGCCGCCTGCCTGGCCGCCGCCGAACAGCAGTACGAGCAGGCCGAAGACGACGGCGATCGCGATGTAGATCGACGACCAGACCGCGGCCTCGCGGATCGTGGGGATGTGCGCCTTGCGCACGTGGAAGATGTAGTCGAAGGCCAACAGGCCCACGATCACGGCGATCGTGAGGGCCCAGATGAGTGGGGAGACAGTCATGGTCCTGCTTTCCGGGTCGCTGTATGGACCCGGGTCTCTCCACCCGCCGATTCCTGTCGGCGGGCCGTTGCGCCCGGAGAACCCTCGTCAGTTCTCGTGATGACGTGCGCAGCGTGGCGGATACTCCCCCGTTGCCGACACGGAGTCTACACAGGAGCCCTGAACGCCCGCGAGAACGCTGAGAGCAAGGGCACCTCAGAGCAGGTCGTCAGGCCCGGTGTCCCGGTGGGCGTGGAGGAACTCGTCGACCACGGCCGCCCCGAGATCCTCGGGGTCCGGGGCGACGACGGTGCCGCCGACGCGTCGGGCCATCGCCGCCAGGAACCTGGTGAGGCCAGGGTCGTTCCCGAGCCGGAAGAAGGTGGTCGAGGCCCCGGCCCGGCCGAGTCGGTCGAGCTCCGCCACGGTGGCGGTGATCGTCTCGGCCTCGGGCGGGTAGGAGAACCAGGACTCGCCGCCGGGAAGCAGCTGCGCGGTGGGCTCGCCGTCGGTCACCACCAGCAGCACGGGCTGCATGCCGGGGTGCTTGCGGAAGAACTGTCCGGCGAGCATCAGCCCGTGGTGGAGGTTGGTGCCCTGCTCGTGCACCGCCTCGAGCGCCAGCAGCTCGCCGATCTCGCGGGTGCGTGCGTAGCGGCCGAAGGAGACCAGCTGCAGCGCATCGCCCCGGAATCGGGTGCTGATCAGGTGGTGCAGCGCCAGGGCGGTGCGCTTCATCGGCACCCAGCGGCCCTCCATCGCCATCGAGAACGAGGTGTCCACGAGCAGTGCGACGGCCGCCCGGCTGCGGGCCTCCGTCTCCCGCACCTCGATGTCCTCGACCTGCAGGTGCACCCCGGCACCGGGGTCGCCGCCCTCGCCGGCGGTGCGGGTGATCGCATTGGTCAGGGAGCGGCCGACGTCCCACGGCTCGGCATCGCCGAACTGCCACGGGCGCGTGGCCCCGGTCTGCTCGCCGGCCGCGCCGGCCTGGCGGGTCTCGCGGGCCCCGGTGCGGGAGGAGAGTCTGCTCGCGGTGTCGCGCAGCAGGGACGCGCCCAGCTTCCGCGTCGCGGCGGGGGAGAGCCGCAGAGTCCCGTCGGCGGAGCGACTGAGGTACCCGGAATCCCGCATGGCCTGTTCGAGCTCCTGCAGCGTGCGGGCCGAGACCGCAGCGTCCTGACCCAGGTGCCGGGTCAGGGCTTCGATGTCGAGGTCCGACAGACTCGAGCCCGCGTAGGACTGCGAGAGCTGTTCGGCGAGATTGTCGAGATCGGCGAGGTCCTGCATCACGCCCGCACCCTCGCCGAGACCGAGCCCCTCCTCCCCGTCGAAGGACTCCGAACCGGTCCAGTCCTCACCCGGGCGCAGCGCCTGCAGAGCCCCGTCCATGCGGGCCAGCTGCGCCATCAGCTCCGGTGACCCGAAGGCCTGGCCGGACAGTGCCATCAGTTCCTCGCGCTGCTCGGGCGTCATCGAGCGCAGCATCCGCGCGGCGGCGGCCGAGCGCTGGGCCAGCACGTCGATCAGCTCGTCGATGTCCTGGGGGTCCTCGGGGAAGGCGTCCCCGTGCTTGGCCATGAACCCGTCGAAGTCCTGGGAGGTGTCCTCGCCGCGAGCGTGCTTCTCCAGCAGGTCGCCGAGGTCCCGGAGCATCTCGGTGATGGCCGCGCGGTCCTCGTCGGTCGCTCCTTCGAGGGCCTGCTTCATCCCGGCGAAGCGCTGGTCGAGCATCTCCCGGCCCAGCAGCTCCTGGATCTGCTGATAGGTCTCCCGGCCCTCGGTGGAGGCCCAGTCGTAGCCGGCGAGCTCGGTGACCGCGGCCGACGTGGAGCTGGGCAGGTTCTCGATCGTCATCTCCCGCAGTGTGCGGTCGGTGGGATCCATCTCGGTGTCTCGGGCCAGCTGCCCGCGCTCGGCGAGGACCGCCTTGTCCAGCAGCTTCTTGACCTCCTGCAACGTGCCGTCGAGGCGGTGCCGGCTCAGCAGATCGCGCCGCCGCTGCTGGACGCGGCCGGCGAGCTCGTCGAGTCCCTCACGGCTGCGGCCGCCGCGGCGCAGGAACTCCCGCAGGGCGTTCTCGGGCGAATAGCCGTCCATGACCCCCTCGGAGACGGCATCGAGGGCCTCGGCGAGGTCGACGGGGGGCGCGAGCGGATCGGGGCCTCCGGTGAACCGCCCGTAGCGGGCGCGGCGCTGGGGTCGGGGCATCGCGTCATCCTCCTTCTCGGCCGAGGAGCACTCAGCCGTAGACCGTCTCCCCGGCCCCGCTCTCCTTGGAGAGGCGGCGGACCAGGAACAGGCCCTCCAGGGCCAGCTCGATCGCCCCGGCCCGCCCACCGGGACTGTGCGCGCCGAGCCGTTCGGCGATCTCGTCGTACATCTCCGGGGCGGACAGCTCGGGCAGGGACTCGAGGAATTCCGTGGCCGTCACCTTGTCGCCGGTGGTGACGGTCTGGGACCCGTCGAAGGCCTCCACCAGCGGGCCCAGGTCGAGGTTGCGGAAGTGCTCGCGGACGGTCTCGGCGGTGGCGGTGCGCAGCAGGTGCTCGAGGATCTCGAGTTCGCGCCCCTCCTCGCCGGATTCGAACTCGACCTTGCCGCCGAGAACGTCGATCGCCGTCTCCAGGTCGACGGGCCGGGCCACGGCCTCGTCATCGCGCACGGTCGCGCGGTGCAGGGCGGCCGCGGCGACGGTCTCCGCGGCGGCGATGGCGAAGCGGGCCGAGACCCCGGAGGCCTGGTTCACGGCCGCGGAGTCACGCAGGTTGCGGGTGAAGCGGGCGAGGATCTCCAGCAGTACGTCGGGCACCGCGGCGGCGAGCTCGGCCTCCTGGCGGGTCACGGCGATCTCGTCGGCGATCTCGAGCGGGTAGTGGGTGCGGATCTCGGCGCCGAATCGGTCCTTCAGCGGGGTGATGATCCGCCCGCGGTTGGTGTAGTCCTCCGGGTTCGCCGAGGCGGCGACCATCACGTCCAGCGGGAGCCGCAGCACGTAGCCGCGGACCTGCACGTCGCGCTCCTCCATGACGTTCAGCAGCGCGACCTGGATGCGTTCGGCCAGGTCGGGCAGCTCGTTCAGCGCCACGATGCCGCGATTGGCGCGGGGGACCAGCCCGTAGTGGATGGTCTCGGGGTCACCCAGCCGGCGACCCTCCGCGACCCGCATCGGGTCGACGTCACCGATCATGTCGGCCACCGAGGTATCGGGCGTGGAGAGCTTCTCGACGTACCGCTCGCTGCGGTGCAGCCAGACGATCGGGAGGGTCTCGCCCTCGGCCGCGAGGCGTTCGCGGGTCGCGTCGGTGATCGGGTCGAAGGGATCCTCGTGCAGCTCCGAGCCGCCGACGGCCGGGACCCATTCGTCGAGCAGACCGACGAGGGTGCGCAGCAGGCGGGTCTTGCCCTGCCCGCGCTCACCGAGCAGGACCACGTCGTGACCGGCGATGATGGCGCGCTCGAGCTGCGGGATGACGGTCTGCTCGAAGCCGTGCATGCCGGGCCAGGGGGAGCGGCCCTCGGCCAGGGCGGCGAGCAGGTTCTCGCGCATCTCCTCGCGCAGGGTGCGGTGGGTGTATCCGGCGGCGCGCAGCTCGCCGAGGGTGGTGATCTCAGGCTTCTGGCTCACACCCACACGGTAGACCTCTCTGTCCTTCGCGGGGGAGGGGTGCCTACTCTGTGGTCGATGAGCGAGAACACGGGCACCCTGGTCCTGCTGGTGCGTCACGGGACCACCTCGACCACCGGCACCCTGCTGCCCGGGCGGGCGAGCGGCCTGCACCTGGCCGACTCCGGTCGCGCCCAGGCCGAGCAGGTGGCCGAGCGGCTGCTCGAGCGCCACGTGCAGCGCCCGCTGAGCGCCCTGCTGACCTCGCCGTTGGAGCGGGCCGTTCAGACGGCGACACCCACGGCCGAGCGCACCGGGCTCACTCTGAGGCACGAGGAGCTGCTGCTGGAGTGCGACGTCGGGGAGTGGACCGGGCAGAAGCTCGCCGACCTCTCGCGGCTGCCCGAATGGCGCACCGTGCAGTCGGCGCCCTCGCAGTTCACCTTTCCCGGCGGGGAGAGCTTCACCGACATGCAGAACCGGATGGTCTCGCTCGTCGAGCGCCTGCGCACCGAGCACCCCGGCGGCACCGTGGTGTGCTTCTCCCACGCCGATCCGATCCGCAGTCTGCTCGCCCACGCCCTGGCCGGTGGTCTGGATGCGATGCAGAGGCTGTCGGTCTCCCCGGCATCGGTCTCCGCCGTCCAGTACCCCGAGGACGGGAACCCGGTGGTGCTGCTGACGAACTCCGGGACCCGCCCCCTGGCCGATCTCACCGCGCAGTGACCGAGCTCCACGCCCTCGAGACGGAGCCGATCGAGCTGCTCGGCGGGATCGTCGGCTCGAGCAACGAGACGTTCCTGGTGCGGCTGGGCGAGGCCTGCGCTGACGTGCACGCGGTGTACAAGCCCGAGCTGGGCGAGCGGCCCCTGCACGACTTCCCACCCGGCCTGTATCGGCGGGAGCGGGCCGCCTACCTGCTCTCGCAGCATCTGGGCTGGGGCCTGGTGCCGCCGACGGTCATCCGCGAGGACGGACCTTTCGGGGTCGGCTCCTACCAGCTGTTCCGCCACCACGACCCGGACGAGCACTACTTCACGCTGTACACGCGCAGCACGGGGCACGTTCTGCCCGTCGTGCTCGAGGGATTCGGCGACCCCTTCGGGCTCGGTCTGCTGGAGGCCTCGGCCGACGGGGCGGGCGAGGACGTCCAGGAGCAGCTGCGGCGACTGGCCGTCTTCGACATCCTCGCCAACAACGCGGACCGCAAGGCGGGTCACGTGCTGCGTGGGACCGACGGGCGGGTGTGGGCGATCGACCACGGGCTGTGCTTCTCCGAGGATCTCAAGCTGCGCACCGTGATCTGGGACTTCGCCGGGGAGGCGTTGGAGGACGAGACTCTGGAGTCGTTGTGGGATGTCGTCGACGAGGTGCCCGCAGAGGTCGCGGACCTGCTCGAGCCCGCGGAGGTGCGAGCGCTGCAGGGACGCGCCCGCTGGCTCACCGCGGTCGGCGAGCTGCCCGGGGACCCGACGGGGATGCGATTCCCCTGGCCGCTGATCTGAGCCTGGCCGCTGATCTGAGAGGAGCGAAGGATGGCACGGGAGCACGAGAAGACCGTCGCCGAGCTGCTGGAGACGTATGGGACCACCTATGCCCAGCAGGCGGGCATCACGCTGCGGGACAAGCCCTCGCCGCTGTACCGGCTGCTGGTGCTGTCCACGCTGCTGTCGACCCGGATCAGCGCCGACATCGCGGTGGACGCCGCGATCGAGCTCTCCCGCGCCGGGTATCGCACGCCGCAGCGGATGCGTGAGGCGAGCTGGCAGCAGCGGGTCGACGCACTCGGTCGTGGGCACTACCGCCGGTACGACGAGTCCACCGCGACGCGGCTCGGGGACGGTGCCGAGCTGCTGCTCGAGGAGTACCGCGGTGACCTGCGCCGGCTCCGCGAGCAGGCCGAGGATCGTGAGGGCGTCCTGGATCTCCTGCAGGCCTTTCCGGGCATCGGGCCGACGGGCGCCGCGATCTTCGTCCGCGAGGTGCAGGGCATCTGGCCGGAGCTGGGCCCGTTCCTCGATGCCAAGGCACTGGACGGGGCCCGGCGCGCCGGGCTGCCCGAGGACGTCGCGGCACTGGACGCCCTCATCGACCCCGGCGACCGGCCCCGGCTGGCTGCGGCCCTGGTGCGGGTCGCGCTGGAGGGGTAGGACTCACTCGCGGTCCTCGACCGCGTCCTCCAGCTCGTCCTTGTCCATCTTCGAGCGGCCCTCGACGCCCTGGCGCTTGGCGTCCTCGTACAGCTGGTCCTTGGTGCGGCCCTGGGGGCCCTGGCCGGACCGCTCGCCGCCGCGCTCGGACGGGGACTTGTCCTCGGTGGAGGTCTTCGAGGCCTCGTCGGCCTCGCCTTCCTGGGCCCGCGTCTTGTTGACCGTGCGGGCGGCGATCTCCTCCGCCGTGTCCTCCGAGCGGCCCTGGTCCTTCACGCTGTCCTTGACGTGCTCGTACTGCCGTTCGCGCTTCTCGCTCCATGCCTCGGGCATGATCGGCTCCTTCCCTCAGGGAAACTCATCCATCTCCATACTGGAAGTCCTCGCCCCGAGCGTCGAGCGCCCGGACCAAGCGGTTCTCAGCTGCGCAGCTGCTCCTCCTCCTCGGCCCGCGGCGAGGGCTCCTCGCGCTCGGGCTCGACCGCGTCCTCGCGCTGGGTGTCTCCGCTCATGCTGCCGATCCGGTTCGACGGGGTGGCCTCGTCGCGCCAGCGCAGCAGGGCGCCGACGCCTTCCGGGATCCCGTCGAACTCCGCCTCCAGCGCGGAGACGGAGGCGTCGGTGAGGATGGCCCGGCGCAGCACACTCTCGATGCCGTCCGGCTCGGTGCCGGAGACGAAGATGAGCTCCTCGACCTGACCGCGGTCCAGGGCCTGGCCCACCTCGCGCGCACCGCCGACGGAGGCGCCGTCGCGGGCCTGGCTCTCGTGGAACCGCTCCGAGAGCGCGCGCTGGCGTTCGTCGATGAACTCCCGGGTGGTGCGGGCGACGACCTCGCGGAACGAGTCGCGCTCCAGCGCCACGCCGCGGGTGCCGCCGGAGACCTCCTGCAGCCGCTCCCGGACCTCACGGCCCACGGCGTCCTTGCACAGGCTCATAGCGCGCACGTCGCCGCTGAGCAGCACCATGTCGGGGTCGTGCTCGCGCACGATCCGGTCGACCTTCTCGGCGACCGCGTCGGCATTGCGCTCCCAGGAGTCCTCGACCCGGGCCTCGTAGTTGTTGGCGCGCCAGCCGTGCTGGGTCCCGCCGCCGAGGTTGGCCTTGTGCAGCTCGTCGTGGCCGCCCTCGACCGTGTCGTCCGCGCCCAGCCCGTTGGGCCCCTGTGCGATCGACGGATTCTCCGGGGCGCGCAGATGCAGATCAGCGCCCGCTCGATCCACGACGATCAGCAGCTGGCTGACCGCGAACGGCGTCAGCTGCAGCAGCGGCAGCAGCTGAGGCGACTCGCCCCGGTGCACCGACTCCTGCAGCGGCGGCACGGGCAGGACGCGGTCGATGAGGATCTCGTCGTCGGTGGCGATGATCGTGCGGCCGTGGCGGCCGCCGATCGGGGACGGGCTGAGCACCGTCTCCTCGATCCGGGTCAGCAGGTCGTCCGGGGCGCCGTCGGCCGCGAGCGAGGAGCGCATCTGCGACCAACGCGTCTCGAGCTCGGCGGCGGAGTGCGGATCCGTCCTGGTGGTGTCGAGGTGGACCGAGGTGAAGGGACCGGACCGTTCGAGTGCCGGCTTGAGCCAGGGCAGTTTCACTGTGACCTCCTGCGTGCTCGACGTGCGGGGACCGAGCTCCCAGCTCGGCCTCGTTGCACCGCGTGGGTCGTCCCACCCTTCCACGCGGTGGGGGCCGCCGCAAGCGGCATCCCGAGGCGGTGGCCGAGTCAGTGCTCGCCGCCGGTCTCCTGACGCAGCAGACCGCCGAGCCAGCGCGCGATGTGCCGGGCCGCCGGCACCTCGAGACCGTTCTCGACGTCCGGGTTGTAGTTGGTGTTGGTGTTGATGTCGTAGGTGACGGCGCGGCCGTCGACCGTCCGCATGTACTCGACGCCGGCGATCTCGATACCGTGCCGCGCCAGCAGGTCCCGGTAGCCGCGGATCAGGGGATCCTCGGCGGTGACCTCGGGGCGGATTCGGAACATCGGCTCCGGCTCGACGCCCGGTTCCGGCACGGCGCACGCCTCGGCGGGGCACAGCTCGAAGCCGCCGCCGGAGGTGTCCACCCGGACCGCGTAGACGAACTCGCCGCCGACGAACTCGGCGCGGGTGATGGCCGGCTCGGCGGCGACCAGGAGCTCCTGCAGCAGGGTGATCCCGTCGGCCGCCTCCTCGAACTCCTCGCCCTCGACGTACGCGGCGAAGGAGGCGTGGTCCTCGAATCGGCGCACGCCCTGGCCCTTGCCGCCCTGGTTGTGCTTGGTGATGAAGGGGGCCTCGATGCTCCCGGCCGCCTCGAGGAGGCCCGCGCGGCCGTGGACGGCCACGGTGCGCGGCACGTCGAAGCCCGCGCTGCGCAGCACGGAGTGCTGGATGACCTTGCTGACCTCGAGGTCGGCGACGTCGCGGCCGCCCACCACGCGCCGGCCCCGGGAGGCGGCCCAGCTGGTGATCGAGCGGGCCGCGTCCTTCGCCAGAGGCGCGCCGCGGGTGTGGGAGGAGGCGCTCAGCCGCGACCAGAACACCCCGCGCGGCGGCTCGGAGTCCAGGTCCAGGGTGCCCTGCCCCAGCGGCCACTCCACCAGTGGCACGCCCTCGGCCTCGAAGGCGCGGCGGAAGGGCGGCATCCACTCGGGGTTGTCGTGCAGCACGTGCACGGCCGGTTCACCGGTGGCGGCGGAGGTACTCATGGTCTTCTCCTCGTCGGCGATGTCTGGGCGCTTCGTCAATGCGCATCGGCGGCCGGATATTCCAGCGCTCGACCGTGATGGCGGCCGATCGGCACCATCAGCGGCAGCCCGGAGACCGGATCGGTGATGACCCGGTTGGTCAGGCCGAAGACCTCCTGCACGCGGTCCTCCGTGAGCACCTCGGCGGGGCGGCCGCACGCGCGCACGGCGCCGGAGGCGAGCATCACCAGCTGGTCGCAGTAGCGCGCGGCGAGATTCAGGTCGTGCAGCACCATGACGATGGTGATCCCGCGGGCCCGGTTCAGATCCGTCAGCAGGTCCAGCACCTCGACCTGGTGGCTGACGTCCAGGAACGTGGTGGGCTCGTCCAGCAGCAGCAGATCGGTCTCCTGCGCCAGCGCCATCGCGATCCACACCCGCTGGCGCTGCCCGCCGGAGAGCTCGTCGACCGGCCGGTCGGCGAGGTCCGCGGTGCGGGTCGCGTCCAGGGCGGCGGCGACCGCGTCGTCGTCGGCGCGGCTCCAGGGGGAGAAGACCCCCTGGTGCGGGTGCCGCCCGCGGCCTACGAGATCGGCGACCGTGATCCCCTCGGGCGTGATCGGGGCTTGGGGAAGCAGTCCCAGGAGGCGGGCCAGGTGCTTGGCGGGCATGCGGTGGACCTGCTGGCCGTCCAGCAGCACCCGGCCCGCCCGCGGCGTCAGCAGGCGGGACATCGAGCGCAGCAGCGTCGACTTGCCCGAGGCGTTCGCGCCCACGATCGCGGTGACCTTCCCGGGCAGCACCGAGAGGTCCAGTCCCTCGATGACGGTGCGCTCGCCGTAGCCGAGGGTCAGCTCCTGGACGCGCAGGGTGTGGTCACTGGTCACAGGGTGCTCCCTCGACGGTTCACGCGGATGATGAGAAAGATCAGGTACGGGGCCCCGAGCACGCCGGTGACCACGCCGACCGGGTAGCGGGTACCGGTGGCGTACTGGCCCAGCAGATCCGCGACGAGCACCAGCAGTGCGCCCACCAGAGCGGCGGGGACGAGCGGGGAGGAGTCCGGACCGACCAGTCGGGCGGCGATCGGACCGGACAGGAACGCGACGAAGGCGATCGGCCCGCAGGCGGCGGTGGCGAAGGAGATGAGCCCCACGGCGGCGACCACGACGATCAGCCGGGTGCGGCCCACGCGTACGCCGAGGGCCTGGGCGGCGTCGTCCCCGAGCTGGGTGGCGCGCAGATCGCCGGTGCGGGAGAGGAGCACCGGGGCCAGCACCGCGAGCGCGACCAGGACCGGCACCGTCTGCTGCCAGGAGGTGTTGTTCAGGCTGCCGGTGAGCCAGCGCAGCGCCTCCTGCAGGTCCCACTGGCCGGCACCGGTGAGCACCCAGTCGGTCAGGCTCTGGAGCATCGCCGCGACTCCGATGCCCACCAGGATCAGCCGCATCCCGGCCATGCCGCCCCGCGCGGCCAGCAGGTAGATCAGCACGGCGACGCCGAGGCCCGCGAGGATGGCCAGCAGCGAGACCGCGGGGCCGGACAGGCCGAGGACCACGATCCCGAAGGCCGCCGCGGCGCTGGCGCCCGAGGAGATGCCGATGATGTCGGGGCTCGCCAGCGGGTTGCGCAGCATGGTCTGGAAGGTGACACCGCCGAGACCGAAGCACGCCCCGGCCAGGACCGCGAGCACGGCGCGGGGCAGCCGCAGCCTGCCCACGGTGAAGCTCGCCCCGGGCACCTCCTGGCCGGCGATGACGGCCAGCACCTCGGCGGGGGTGTAGAACGTCCGCCCCACCATCAGCGAGAGACAGAAGACCAGCAGGATCGCCGTGGCGAGGACGATGACGGTCACGGCGGCGCGGGTGCGGCGCCGGCGCCGGGCCGCGGTGACCCGTGCCAGGGTGCCGGTCGTGGGCGCAGCGGTGCTGCTCGGAGCGTGCGTTCGCGTGCTCAGCGTGGCGCTCATAGGGAGGCCAGCCTCTGGCGTCGGACGATGGCGATGAAGACCGGCGCTCCCAGCAGAGCGGTGACGATGCCGACGTCCAGCTCGGACGGGCGTGCGACGATGCGACCGAGGACGTCGGCCGCCGTCAGCAGGGCCGCCCCGGCCACCGCGCTGAAGGGCAGCAGCCAGCGGTGGTCCACGCCGATCAGGAGCCGGCACGCGTGAGGGACCACCAGGCCGACGAAGCCGATGGGGCCGGTCACCGCGGTCGCCGCTCCGCACAGCACGACGGCGCCGAGCGCGGCCACCGCCCGGGTCACGGCGACGCGCTCGCCGAGTCCGGCCGCCAGCTCGTCCCCGAGCGCCAGGGTGTTCAGCCCCCGTGCGGACAGGAGGCTGAGCACGAGACCGCCGAGGAGGAACGGGGCGACCTGCTGCAGGGAGGCGTAGGTGCCGCCGCCCACCCCGCCGATCTGCCAGGAGCGCACACTGTCGCCGATGTCGGAGCGGGGCAGCACGACAGCGCTGATGAAGGAGGTCAGCGCCGCACCGGTGGCCGCCCTGGCGAGGGCGAGCTTCAGCGGGGTGGCTCCGCCCCGGCCGAGCGAGCCGAGCGTGTGGACGAGCACCGCAGTGGCGCCGGCGCCGACGATCGCCACCCAGATGTAGCTCGAGGCGGCGGTGAGGCCGAAGTGGGCGATGCCGATCACCACGGCCAGCGACGCACCGGTGTTGATCCCCAGGATGCCGGGGTCGGCGAGCGGGTTGCGGGTCACGCCCTGCATCACGGCACCGGAGACGCCGAGCGCGGCGCCCGCGGCGATGGCGAGCAGCGTGCGGGGGATGCGCGTGGCGACCGCGGCCGGCCCGAATCCGTCGGTCGATCCGCCGAGAGCCGCGAGGATGTCGGCCGCACCGACCTCGCGCGAGCCGATGGTGACCGAGAGCGCCATCAGTGCCGTCAGCACCGCGAGCGTGACCAGCAGCCAGAGCGTGCGCGTGCGCGCCGACCGCCGCAGCGTGGCGGCGGTGCCTGCTGTGGCCGGGGCCGAGCTCGGGGCGGTCGCGGTCACGAGACGGCGCGGTCCAGCTCGGCCAGGTAGTCCTCGAGGATGTAGGAGATCGCCAGCGGGGTGGGGTTCGCCGCGGTGCCCAGCGGGCTGTCGCTGGGCAGGTTCACCACGGCACCGTTGCGGACGGCGGGGATCTGGGAGAGCAGCGGGTCGGCCTCGAGGGCCTCGATCAGGGTCTCGTCGCCGTAGGTCACGATGATGTCGACGTCGTGGAACACGTCGGCCTGCTCGGCGCTGATCGTCGCGGAGAACTCCGTGGCGTCCTCGGAGGCGGCGACAACGCTGGGGGCGATCGCCATCCCGAGATCCTCGAAGAACATCGTGCGGGTGTCGTGGGCCGTGTAGAAGCTGATCTCGGAGAGGTCGATGGTGTCCACGTGGGTCAGGAACATGGCGTTCTTGCCGGCGATCGCGGGGTGCCCGGCGGCGGCGTCCTCGATCTCGGTCTCCAGCTCGGCGATCAGCGCCTCGCCCTCGGAGGCCATCCCCATCGCGGTGGAATTGACGGTGATCATCTCGCGCCAGGGCGTGCCCCAGGCGATCTCCGGGAACGGCACGGTCGGGGCGATCGCGGTGAGGGTGTCGTAGTCCTCCTGGGTCAGGCCCGAATAGGCCGCGAGGATCACGTCGGGCGCGGTGTCGGCGACGCCCTCGAAGTCGATGCCGTCGGACTCGTCGAACAGTTCCGGGGTCTCGGCCCCCAGCTCCTCGAGCTTCTCGGCGACCCAGGGGAGGACCCCGTCCCCGTCGTCGTCACCGAAGTTGGCCGCGGCCATCCCCGCGGGCACCACACCGAGGGCCAGCGGCACCTCGTGGTTGGCCCACGCCACGGTGGTGATGACCTCGGGGGCCGCCGGGATGGCCGTGGTCCCGAAGGCGTGCTCGATCGTGATCTCGCCATCTCCGCCGACGTCGGAGGAGCCGCCCTCCTCGGCCTGGCCGGAGGAGGAGCAGCCGGCGAGGGCGGCGGCCAGGACGGCGGCGGAACCGGCGAATGCGCGGCGGGACAGACGGGTCATGAGAGGCCTTTCGTCAGTGGCCGCGCGCGGAGGCGGGCGCCGGTCGGGCATGACACGGCCCGGAGAAGAACAGCTAAGGCTTGCCTCATCAAAATACGCAACAGCAGTGTTGCGTGCAACTGGGTGTCACTGGTCGTGCGGATCCTCGAGCGGGACTCCCGCGCGGCGGGCGACGTCCCGCCAGGTCGCCGCCAGCGATTCCACGGTCGCGTGAGCGTTCAGGCCGCTGGGCTGGGGCACCACCCACAGCGCCACCTCCGCCGGCCACCCGGCCAGACCTGCGGTCTCCTGCGGGCCCAGCTGCGCCCGCGGCACCGCGAACGCGGCGCGGAAGGCCGTGATCCCGGCGATGGCCACCAGGGCCGGCCGCAGCTCGGCGGCACGGCGGCCGAGCACCTCACCGGCCTCGCGCAGCTCTGCCCGGCCGAGCTCGTCGGCGCGCGCGGTGGCCCGGCCGATCAGGTTCGTGATGCCGATGCCGCGCTCGCGCAGTGCCTGCTCGTCCTCGGCCCTCAGCCCGCGGGAGGCGTCGATCAGGTGCGGGGTGAGACCCGCGCGGTGCAGGGAGGGCCAGAAGCGGTTGCCCAGCCGGGCGAAGGGCGCGTTGACCGCGGCGGTCCACAGCCCCGGGTTGATGCCGACGATCAGCAGCCGCAGCTGCTCGCCGCGCGATGGGTCCGGGAGGACATCGTCCATGGCATCGCCCTCGAGGGCGGCGAAGCGGGCGAGATCCTCGCGGGTGGGCCTGCGGCCGGCCAGGGGAGAGGGGAGGCGCGTGCTCATCCGGGCACTGTACGTCGGCTCGGTATCCTGAGCCGATGGAGCTGCGGATCGCCCCCGGAGACATCACCACGACCGCCGCGGACGCCATCGTCAACGCGGCGAACTCCTCCCTGCTCGGTGGCGGAGGCGTCGACGGCGCCATCCACCGCCGCGGCGGGCCCGAGATCCTCGCCGAGTGCCGACGGCTGCGGGAGGACGAGCTGCCCGACGGCCTGCCCGCCGGTCGGGCGGTCGCCACCACAGCCGGTGACCTGCCGGCCCGCTGGGTGATCCACACGGTCGGCCCGGTGCACGCGACGAACGAGGACCGCTCGGAGACCCTGGCCTCCTGCTACCGCGAATCACTGCGCGTCGCGGCCGCGATCGGCGCTCGCAGCGTCGCCTTCCCCACCATCTCCGCCGGCGTCTACGGCTGGCCGCTCCCGGATGCGGCCCGGATCGCCGTCGAGACGGTCCGGTCGATGGACGACGAGGTCGGCGCCGACATCGCCGAGGTGCTGTTCGTGCCCTACGGCGAGGCGGCCGAGGCGGCGTTCCGCGGCGTACTGTGACCTCCATGCGCCGCCCCGAAGCAGCTCGGCTGACCGTGATCGCCGGCCCCATGTTCGCCGGCAAGACCGAAGAGCTGCTGCGACGCGTCCACCGCTCGCGGCTCGCCGGCCTGCGCGTCGACGTCATCGGCCACCGCCTGGACGACCGTGCCGGACCCGGTCGCCTGAGCACCCACATCGGGCGCTCCACACCGGCCAGGATGCTCGGCGAGGCCCGCGACGTGCTGGAGGTCCTCGACGGGGAGCGTCCGGACAAGCTCGCGATCGACGAGGCACAGTTCTTCGGCCCCTCGATCGCGCCGGTGATCGAGCAGCTGCTGGAGGCCGGCATCGACGTGGAGGTCGCCGGGCTCTGCGTCACCTACGACGGGGAGCCGTTCGACCCGGTCCCCGCCCTGATGGCCGTCGCCGAGGAGGCCGTGAAGCTGACCGCGGTGTGCGCGGTCTGCGGGGCCGACGCGGCTTTCCACGTGCGCCTGGCCGGGGAGGCGGGCGATGCGCTGCGGCCCACGGCCGAGCAGGTCGGGGGCAGCGAGTCCTACCAGGCACGCTGCCGCAGCCACCGGCTCCAGCGGCCGGACGGGGCCCGGAACAGGTGATGGCCCGGATCAGGTGATGGGGTCGTCCCCGGGCTCGACCAGGCGGATCCCGTCCAGATCCCACTGGCCGTCGGTGCGGCGCACGAAGTACTGCAGCTGGACCTCGGTGTCCCGGCCGTCGACGGTGTACGTCTCGGTCACGTCGAAGATCGCGTAGCCCTGGCGGTTGGTGCGCTCGGTGACCTCGTAGTCGATCCCGGACATGCCGCCGACGGTCTCCTCGAAGACCTCGCACGAGGTCAGCCCCGTCGACTCGCGGTACTCCTGCGTCGTCGAGTCCTCGAACAGCTCGCAGTCGCCGGACTGGAGCGAGGAGTAGAAGTCCTCGAGCGTCGACTGCGGATTCCCGCGGGTGAGGACCTGCCAGGCGATGATCACCGCGAACAGGCCCACGATCACGAGGCCGACCGCGGCGATGCCCGCGGCCAGCAGCCAATGCCACAGCGGGCGCCTGCGCGCGCTGCGCGGAAACTGTGCGTCGACCATGTCTTCCCCCCGAGGACCGGCAGCCGTGTCGTGACGCAGTATTCCGCACCGCGAGGCGATGTGCGATGCGCGAGCCGGTATCGATAGCCTTACGGCCATGATCGTCACCGCAGACCCGGGCCCCGTCGGATCTCCCACCAGCAAGGACGGCGCCGGCTTCCTCGCCGCCTCTGCCCTGCGGTACACCGTCGAGCCGGGGGAGCGGGCCGAGTCCCTGCTGCCGTCCCTCGACGGGGTCGACGAGCCCGTCGGGCGCATCGTGCAGGACGATGACGTGCTGCGCGTGTTCGTGCACCCGCAGCTGGACGAAGCGCTCACCTGGGGCGCGACCTACGTCGCGGTCGACCTGATCTTCACCGACGGCGCCCGTCTCTCCGAGCTGGAGCCGCGCGACCAGTACGGCACCGAGGCCACCGCCCGGGGGATGGGCGAGGGAAAGATCCTGTACGCGGACCAGTGGAATGACGTGCAGGTCGCCCTGGGGGCCGCGGCCGGGCGCACGATCGCGGAGGTCGTGCTGGTCGCCGACGCTCCGGCCGATCCCGAGGCCGACCTCGTGGACGCCGCCGAGGGCGACCTCGAGGGCGCCGGTCCCGCGGAGCCCGAGCGGCTGACGGGGTGGATCGACGGCCCCTACATCGGTCCGAGGCCCGCGGACCCGCCGGCCGGTGACCCCGTGGCCTGGGTCGACACCCGGCGCGGCACGCACGCCTCCGGCGACTTCTCCCGGGGCAACAACGTCCCGGCCACCGCCATGCCCAACGGGTTCGCGATGTTCACGCCCCTCACCGACGCCCGGACCCGGCGCTGGCTGTACGAGTACCACCGCCGCAACGGCGCTGACAACCGCCCGCGCCTGCAGGGCCTGGCGGTCTCGCACCAGCCGAGTCCCTGGATGGGCGACCGCAACCAGTTCGTCCTCATGCCGCTTGCCGGTGAGGAGCCCGACGCCGATCCGGAGGCCCGCGCCCTGGGCTTCGATCATGCCGCCGAGACTGCGCGCCCGGACCTGTACGAGGTGGCCCTCGACGGCGGCACCTCGCTGCGTCTGGCGCCGAGCGACCACGGCGCGGTCTGCGAGATCGACTTCCCGGCCGAGCCCTCCCCGCGGCACCTGCTGCTCGAGGGGACCGACGAGCACGCCCGGATCGACGCCGCCGGTGCGGTCTTCGACGGGAGGCTGCGCGCGTGGGTGGACCCGGTGGCCGGCGAGGGGGCGACCCGTATGTTCGTCCTCGCCGAGGTCGAGCCCGCGCCGGTGGCCGTCGGCCCCTCGCGCGGCGGTTCGCCCGGCGCCAGCGTGCTGACCTTCGAACCCGGCACGCAGCGGGTCACCGTGCGTCTGGTCACCAGCTTCATCGGGCTCGAGCAGGGCCGGCGCACCTTCGCCCACGAGGTCGAGGGGCGCAGCATCGCCCAGGTGCGCGCGGAGGCCCACGCCGCCTGGACCGAGCGCCTGCGCGTGATCGAACCGGCCGGAGCCACCCCGCCCCAGCTGCGGACCCTGTACGGCAACCTGTACCGCCTGAACCTCTACCCCAGCTCGCACTGGGAGAACGCCGGCAGCCCGGAGCGGCCCGAACCGGTGCACGCCAGCCCCGTGCTCGCGGTCAAGGGCGAGGCCACCGACACCCGCACCAACGCCCAGGTGCTGCCCGGCAGGATGTACGTCAACCACGGCTTCTGGGACACGTACCGCACGGCCTGGCCCGCCTACGCGCTGCTGTACCCGGATCTCGCCGCAGAGCTCGCCGACGGCTTCGTCCAGCAGTACCGCGAGGGCGGGTGGATCGCGCGCTGGTCCTCGCCCGGCTACGCCGACTGCATGACCGGCACCAGCAGCGACATCGCCATCGCCGACCTCGCCGTCAAGGGCGTCACGCTGCCGGACCCGCTCGCCGCCTACGAGGCCGGCCTGCGCAACGCCACCGTCGCCCCCACGCAGCCCGAGGTGGGCCGCAAGGGCAACGAGCGGGCCGTGTTCACCGGCTACGTCGACACCGACACCCCCGAATCCGTCTCCTGGGCACTGGAGGCCCACATCAACGATGCCGGGCTCGCCGCGCAGGCCGAGCTGCTCGCCGAGGAGACGGAGGCCGACGACGCCCGCCTCGCCGCCCGGCTGCGCGAGGAGGCGGAGTACCTGCGAGCCCGAGCCCGGAACTATCTGCTGCTGTTCGACCCCGGCGTCGGGTTCTTCCAGGGCCGGCGGGCCGACGGCGGCTTCGCCCGGAGCCCCGAGGAGTTCGACCCGCGGGTATGGGGCGGGGACTTCACCGAGACCGACGGCTGGAACTTCGCCTTCCACGTCCCCCATGACGGCGAGGGCCTGGCCGCGCTGTACGGAGGCCGCGCCGGGCTGCGCGCCAAGCTGGAGGAGTTCTTCCACACCCCCGAGCGTGCCGACCTCAAGGGCACCTACGGGCACGTCATCCACGAGATGCTCGAGGCCCGCGCGGTACGGATGGGCCAGTTCGGCGTCTCGAACCAGCCCAGCCACCACATCCCCTTCCTCTTCCACCACGCGGGCGAGCCGCACCGCGCCTCTCAGGTGGTGCGCGAGGTCCAGCGTCGCCTGTTCGTCGGTGAGGAGATCGGCCAGGGCTATCCCGGCGACGAGGACAACGGCGAGATGAGCGCCTGGTGGCTGCTGACGGCGCTGGGTCTGTACCCGCTGCAGCTGGGCACCGGCCGCTACCACCTGGTGGCACCGCTGTTCGAGCGGGCGACGGTGCGGCCGCTGGGCGGTGAGCCGTTCACGATCACCGCCGAGGGGCAGGCTCCGGCCCACGACGTCATCACGGGTCTCAGCGTGGACGGCCGCGAGCACCGGGACTCCTGGATCGAGCACGGGGACCTGCGCGGAACGCTCCGCTTCCGCCTCGGCGCCGAGCCGACGGGCTGGGGCGAGGTGCCGCCCTCACCGACTCCGGCGGGGCACCGGCCGCAGCCGCTGCGGGACCTCTTCGCGGCCGATCCCGCGGATCCGGTGCGGGACGACGACTCCCGCACCGAGCGCTCCTGGGAGACGGCCGACGCGGTGATCGAGCTGCCCGAGCTGGGCGAGCCCCTCCAGGCGCGGTTCCTCACCTTGACCTCCTCGGCGCAGGAGGGCGGGGACCCGATCGCCTTCCGGGTCGAGGGCTCGGTCGACGGCGAGAACTGGACGGTGCTGGACAAGCGCTCGAGGGAGTCGTTCCGCTGGCGGCGCCAGACACGTCCGTTCCGGATCGCGACGCCGCGGGCGTGCACCCATCACCGCCTGGTGATCACCACCGCGCAGGGGCCTCTGCGCCTGGCCGAGCTGGAGCTGCTGGGCTGAGATCTCCTCGCCGTCGCCGCAGCAGCCCGCCACGTCCCGTGGCGGGAGTGCCGCGGCGCCGATCGATCGCGGTGAAGGGCCAGGTCATGAGCGCCCACACGAGAGCGATCGCGATCGCTTCGACCAGCAGGTACTGCGGCCAGGGGCCCATGACGTCCAGAATGCTCGCGCCCTCCGGGGCGCGGTTGAGATAGCCGTAGTTGGCGCCTGTGAGCGCATTGCCGGTGAAGGCGATGATCGCCCACGCCACCGTGGCGGCATACGTGAGCAGATATCCCGGCCAGGTGGGGCGATACCCGAGTCCCCACACCAGCACCACCGGGGCCAGCACCCCGGTCGCGTGGGCGACCCAGTACTCCGAGAACTCCAGCGGGACCGAGACGAAGTAGTTCAGATCCGGGGTCAGCACCGACTGCATGTTCAGCGTCAGTCCCCAGAAGTACGTGATCACGATCGCCCAGCGGGCCTGCGTGATCAGCGCGAGCGGGATCAGGAATCGCAGGACGTCCGAGTAGTGCAGGGGCAGCGACTCGTCGATGTTCCAGGACCAGGGCATGAAGCCCCACGCCGTCCAGAACACCGAGTTCGCCAGCAGCACCCAGCCGGCAGCGCGCAGCACCCGGTCCGCCGTGGCGGGCTCGACGCGCCGCGCCCAGACCACGAGGGCGATCGCCGCCAGCACGATGATCAGGAGCACTCCGAGGTGCGTGGTCCCGTAGGCGGGCATGTACCCGATCCGGTCCGACTCCGGCATCGCTGATCCTCCCCGTCGGTGCGGTCCGGCTCCGCCCGGCGCGGATCCGTCGAAGCGTCCCAGCAGAGCATACGAGGATGCCTGCCCGTCGGGGCCGCTATCGGCCCTCGGCCATCAGAGAGTCGGGAGGCCCCGCCCCGTGGCGGTGCGATGCGGTGCGGTGCGGTGCGGTGCCTACGGTACGGCGCCCCCGGCCGAGGGCCGATAGCATCGGGGGTCCCCGCGCCGAACACCCGAGGAGATGCGATGTCCCAGGCCTTTCACGCCGATTCGTCCGAGCTGGTGACCAAGGAGGTCCTCAGCTGGGAGCTGTTCGGCACTGCGTCGCGGGAGCTGGCACGAACGGTGGCCGATTCCGACTTCGCGCCGGAGATCATCATCGCCGTCGCCCGTGGCGGCCTGGTGCCAGCCGGCGCACTCGCCTACGCCCTGGGGCTGAAGCTCGCCGACGCGATCAACGTCGAGTTCTACACCGACGTGCACGAGACGCTGCCGGACCCGGTCCTGCTCGCGCCGATGCTCGACACCGAGTCGATCAGCGGCAAGCGGCTGCTGGTGGTCGATGACGTCGCCGACTCCGGGCGCACCCTCGCACTCGTGCTGGACCTGCTGCGCGAGCAGGGGGCCGACGCGCGCAGCGCCGTGCTGTACGCGAAGTCCCGTTCGGTGGTCGCTCCCGACTTCGTCTGGCGCCGCACCGACGAATGGATCGTCTTCCCCTGGTCGGCGGAGCCCCCGGTCACCGCTCAGGCAGGCTGACCGCGAGGTCGGCGCGGGAGCCGCGCCGCGAGGTCCCCGCGGGGCCGCCCCTCGCGATCTCCCCGGCGGTGCTCCCAGCGGCTCAGTGCTCCGTCCGGGGCTTCTCGGTGGGGGCCGCCGCGTCGTCGCCGGGCTGGTCACCGGCGCCGTGTCCCTCGTCCCCGCCGTGGTGACCGAAGGGCAGGAAGTGCATGATCACCGCGAGGACGGCGCCGACGAGCAGACCGATCAGGAACGAGAAGAACGTGTTGATCAGCCAGCCCAGAACTCCACCGACGGCGGCGATCCCGGCGACGGCCTCCTCGAGGTGATGGACGAAGCCGTAGGGCTGAGCGAGTCCCAGATCGTGGGTGCCGACCAGCAGGATGTGGCCGCCGACCCACAGCATCGCCACCATGCCGACATAGCTGATGATGTCCATGACCACGGGCATGGCCCGGACCAGAGAGTTGCCGATGCGCTGCTTCGCCGCCGAGTTCTCCTCGGCGGCCATGGCCAGGCCCACGTCGTCCATCTTCACCAGGATCCCGACCGTTCCGTAGACCAGGACGGTGATACCGAGCGCGATCACCACGAGCACCGCGGCGCGGGTCCAGATGTCGGGTGCTTCGACGGAGTTCAGCGAGATCACCATGATCTCGGCCGAGAGGATGAGGTCGGTGCGGACGGCGCTCGAGACGATCTTCTTCTCCGCGTCGGCGCCCTTCGCGGCGGCCGGGGCCTTCTTCGGCGTGCCGCTGACCAGCTCCCAGATCTTCTCGGCGCCCTCGAAGCTCAGATACAGGCCGCCGAGCATGAGTATCGGGGTGAGCAGGAAGTCCGCGAACGTGCTGAGCAGCAGCAGGACCGGCAGGATGAACACGAGCTTGTTGACCAGCGAACCCTTGGTGATCCGCCAGATGATCGGGAGCTCGCGCTTGGGCTTGATGCCCTGGACGTACTGCGGGGTCACGGCCGTGTCATCGATCACCACGCCGACGGCCTTGGATCCGGCCTTGGCGGAGGCGGCGGCGATGTCGTCCGTACTGGCCGCGGCCAGCCTCGCCAGGGCGGCCACGTCATCGAGCAGTGCGGCGAGTCCACCGGCCATGCTGGTTCCTTCCCTGAGGGCGCGGCCGCCCCGGTGGCGACCCGGGTCAGGATACCGGGGATCGCTCCTTTGTCTGCCCGCAGCGGAATGAAGCTCGGGGTATCTCGACGCGGTCGTCGTCGCGGTGCCACAGTTGGTGCATGGATATCGCACTCATCGGAGGACATGGCAAGGTCGCGCTCCTGGCGGAGCCGCTGCTGTCGACGGCAGGACACACCGTCAACGCGGTGATCCGCGACCCGGATCAGAGCGCTGACGTCGAGGCGGCCGGTGCCCGACCGGTCGTGGCCGACATCGAGACCCTCGACGCCTACGGCTGGGACGAGCTGCTGCGCGGCAACGACGCAGTGGTGTGGGCCGCCGGCGCCGGGGGCGGCAACCCCGAGCGCACGTGGGCCGTGGACCGCGGGGCCGCGATCGCCTCGATGGAGTCCGCCCGGCGCGTCGGTGCGACGCGCTACGTGATGATCAGCTACTTCGGAGCCGGGCCGGATCACGGCGTCTCCGAGGACGACCCGTTCTTCGCCTACGCCGAGTCCAAGGCCCAGGCCGATGCCCACCTCCAGGGCACCGAGCTGGACTGGACGATCCTCGCCCCGTCGGGTCTCACCCTCGACGAGCCCACCGGGCGGATCGAGGTGGGCGTCCCCGAGGGCGGTCACGTCTCGCGCGGGAACGTCGCCCGCACCATCGTGGCCGCGCTCGAGCGGCCCGGCACCATCGGGAAGTTCCTCGCCTTCAACGACGGCGACCAGGAGATCGGCGCCGCGCTCGACGCGGCGATCTGACCCCGCTCCGGTTCCCCGGCCCACGGCCCCGGCATCGCCCGATGCCGGGGCCGTGGCGCGTCCATGGGCCCCGGCATGCCCTGCCCTGACCTGACCTGCACGAGTGCCGTACCGTGAGGGGTTTGCTCGCAGAAGGAGGATGTGTGGACGTCGTACGGCGGTGGGCGGCGGTTCTCTCGCTCGCGATGGGGATCTTCGTCCTGATCACGATCGAGGAGCTGCCGATCGGGGTGCTCAGCGTGATGGCACCGGACCTCGGGGTCAGCGAGGGCGTCGGCGGCCTGGCCGTGACCGTCCCCGGCATCCTCGCCGGCGTCGTCGCCGTCGTGACCCCGGTGGTCGTCGGCACCCTGGACCGACGGATCGTACTGGTGATCGCCCTGGTCTCGGTGGTGGTCTCCTGCGCTCTCAGCGTCATCGCCCCGAGCTTCACCATGCTCCTGCTCGCCCGGCTCTTCGCGGGCATCGCGATCGGCCTGTACTGGGCCGTGATGGCAGTCGTGGCCGTCGGACAGGTGCCGCGAGAGCAGACCGCCCGGGCGCTGACCGTCGCGTTCGCGGGCTCCGGGAGCGCGCTGGTGATGGGCGTGCCGGTGGCCACGTGGATCGGCACCCACCTGGGCTGGCGGGAGGCCTTCGGCGTGGTCGGCGGCGTGGCCGCCCTGGTCGCCGTGGCGATCGCGGTGCTGGTGCGGCCGGTGCACTCCGCGGTCAAGGTCACCCCGGCGATGATGCTGGTCGCCGCGCGCACCCGTGGCGTCCGGTACGCCGTCGCGCTGACCGGGCTGGTGGTCATCGCCCAGTTCATCACCTACAGCTACGTCAGCCCCATCCTGCTGGAGCGGGCAGGGATCGCCGTCACCGACATCGGCCCGATGCTGCTGACCTTCGGCCTCGCCGGCCTGCTCGGGAACTTCGCCGTGGCGCCGGTGCTCAGGCGCAGCGCACCGCTGGGCGTGCTCGTCGTCTCGGCCGGGCTCGGTCTGTCGCTGCTGGCCGTGGTGGCGCTGATGCAGGGAACCGTCTCGGCATTGGCGATCATGCCGGTGTGGGGACTCTTCGCCGGCGCCGCCCCCGTCGCCATCCAGGCATTCGTCGGCACCGAGGCGCAGGACGTCATGGAGGAGGGGACCGCCCTGAACAGCGCCGTGTTCAACACGGCGATCGCCCTCGGCGCCCTGATCGGCGGGCTGATCATCGACGCCGCCGGCCAGACCACCATGATCCTGACCTCGGCCGTGATGGTCGGGGCCGGGGTGGCAGTGGCCGTGCGGTACCTCGTCAGCCGATGATGCGCATCGTCTCCGCGCCGCGGGGAGCGTCCTCGCGCACCTCGACGTCGGAGACCCGAGCGGCGGGTGGGCCCTGACGCAGCCAGTCGACCATCGCCTCGACCGCGTCCCCGGCGCCCTCCACGTCGGCCTCCACCGTGCCGTCCAGCAGGTTGCGCACCGTGCCGCCGACCCCGAGACGCTCCGCCTCGGCGGCGGCCGACATCCGGAAGCCGACGCCCTGGACCCTGCCGCTGACCCGCACGATCCGGCGGACGTCGTCAGCGCCTGCCATCACGCGTTGTCCCCTCCCGTGTCGGAGGCCTGGGGCGGCGCCTCCTCGCCGGCCGCGTCGGCATTGTCGTCCCACTGCCAGCCCGCGATCTCGGGGACGTCCTCCCCGTGCTCGTACGCATACGCCCGGGCGCGCACGCGGAGGTCGGACATCTGCTGGCGCAGCCCGGCGTAGCGGGTGGCCAGGCCGGCCCGGTCGATCACGTCCATGACCAGGTGGTAGCGGTCGGCATCGTTGCGCATCAGCATGTCGAACGGCGTCGTGGTGGTGCCCTCCTCCTTGTAGCCGCGCACGTGGACGCGGCCGATGCGGTCGTGACGGTAGGCCAGGCGATGGATGAGCCAGGGGTATCCGTGGTACGCGAAGATCACCGGCACGTCCTCGCCGAAGATGCCCTGGAAGTCGCGCTCGGAGAGCCCGTGGGGATGCTCGCTGTCGTCCTGCAGGCGCATCAGGTCCACCACGTTGACCACCCGCACTTTCAGCCCCGGCACCTGCTCCCGCAGGATCTTCGCGGCCGCGAGCGTCTCGATGGTGGGGATGTCCCCGGCGCAGGCGAGCACCACGTCGGGGTCCTCCCCGGTGACCTCCGTGCCGGCCCACTCCCAGATGCCCAGCCCGCGGGCGCAGTGGACAATCGCCTCGTCCATGCTCAGCCAGTTCGGGTTCGGCTGCTTGCCGGCGACGACCACGTTGACGTACTGGCGGGAGCGCAGGCAGTGGTCGTAGGTCGACAGCAGGGTGTTGGCATCCGGCGGCAGGTAGACCCGCACGATCTCGGCCTTCTTGTTGACCATGTGGTCGATGAAGCCCGGATCCTGATGGGAGAAGCCGTTGTGGTCCTGCCGCCACACGTGCGAGCTGAGCAGGTAGTTCAGGGAGGCCAGCGGCCGCCGCCACTCCAGCTCATTGGTGACCTTCAGCCACTTGGCGTGCTGATTGACCATCGAGTCGACGATGTGGATGAAGGCCTCGTACGAGGAGAACATGCCGTGGCGGCCCGTGAGCAGATACCCCTCCAGCCAGCCCTGGCACTGGTGCTCGGAGAGCATCTCCATCACCCGGCCCGTCGGCGCCAGGTGCTCCTCGCGGTCGTGCGGCTCGAACTCGGCGTTCCACTGCTTGTCAGTGACGTCGTAGACCCCCTGGAGCCGGTTCGAGGCGGTCTCGTCGGGCCCGAAGATCCGGAAGCTGTGGGGGTTCTGGGCGATGACATCGGTCAGCCAGGTGCCCAGGACCCGGGTCGCCTCAGCGGTGGAGGCGCCGGGATAGGGGACCTCCACCGCGTAGTCGCGGAAATCGGGCAGCCGCAGGTCCTTCAGCACGGAGCCGCCGTTGGTGGCCGGGTTGGCGGACATCCGCAGTTCACCCTCCGGGGCCGCGGCGGCGATCTCGGCGCGCAGGGCGCCGGACTCGTCGAACAGCTCCTCGGGGCGATACGAGCGCAACCAGGAATCCAGATCGGCCAGGTGCTCCTCGGTGTCGCGGGCGTTGGGCAGGGGCACCTGGTGGGAGCGCCACGAGCCCTCGGTCACCTTGCCGTCGATGGTCTTCGGTCCGGTCCAGCCCTTCGGCGAGCGGAAGATGATCATCGGCCAGGCCGGTCGCGTCGTCTCCCGCCCGGCCTCGGCGTCCTCGCGGGCCTGCTGCTTGATCTGCGCGATCTGGTCCAGGGCCGTATCGAGCACCTCAGCGAAGCGCCGGTGCGCGGCCATCGGATCCTCGTCGTCGAAGCCGCCGCGGAACAGCAGCGGGGTGTGCCCGTAGCCCCGCATCAGGTCCTCGAGCTCGTCGTCGCCGATACGGGCCAGGACGGTGGGGTTGGCGATCTTGTACCCGTTCAGGTGCAGGATCGGCAGCACCACCCCGTCGGTCAGCGGATTGAGAAACTTGTTGGAGTGCCACGAGGTGGCCAGCGGACCGGTCTCCGCCTCTCCGTCCCCCACCACGGTGAAGGCGATCTCGTCGGGCCGGTCGAACATGGCGCCGTAGGCGTGGGAGAGGGCGTAGCCCAGCTCTCCGCCCTCATGGATCGATCCCGGGGTCTCCGGGGCCACGTGCGAGGGGATCCCGCCGGGGAAGGAGAACTGCGTGAACAGGCGAGCCAGTCCTCGCTCGTCCCGGCTGACGGCGGGGTAGACGTCGGAGTAGGTGCCCTCGAGGTAGCTCGCGGCGACCAGTCCCGGACCGCCGTGCCCGGGGCCGGTGATGTACATGGCCTTCAGGCCGCGCTGGGAGATCGCCCGATTGGCGTGGGCGTACAGGAACGTCAGGCCCGGAGTGGTGCCCCAGTGCCCGAGCAGACGCGGCTTGACGTGCTCGCGCTGCAACGGGCGGCGCAGCAGCGGATTGTCCTTGAGGTAGATCTGCCCGACCGAGAGGTAGTTCGCTGCCCGCCACCACCCGTGGAGCCGCTCGAGCTCCTCGTCGGTGGGGGTCTCGGCGGGGGAGTTCGGCCAGCTGGCAACGGTGGTCATGGCGCCTTCCTGCAGCTCGGGCAACAGAGATCCCGGAGGGGATACGTTCACGGTACGACCCGGACCGGGCCGGCGGAAGGGACCTCCGGCCCGCTCGTGCGATGGACCGGCCTCGCTACTGTGGGCCGACAGCGACGGAGCCGACGAAGCCGAGGAATCGAGGGGAGTGCCGCATGAGCGTCGAGCGGGTCACGGTCGTGATCGCCACCCGCAACCGCGGCGACGAGCTCGTGGAGCACCTCGGTCACCACGAGGCCCCCGTGATCGTCCTGGACAACGCCTCCACGGACGGCACCGTCGCGGCGGTGCGCGGCGCCCATCCCCACGTGCGCCTCGTGACGCTGCCCGAGAACATCGGCGCGCAGGCACGCACCATCGGAGCCGAACTGGCCACCACCGACTACGTCGCCTTCGCCGACGACGACTCCTGGTGGGCGCCCGGGGCGCTGGCGCGAGCCGTCGACGTCTTCGATGCCCACCCGCGGCTCGGGCTGATCGCGGGCTCCATCGCCGTGGGGCCCGAGGAGCGCCCGGACCCGCTGAACGCCGTGCTCGCCGCCTCCCCGCTGGGCACTGCGGACGACGCGCCCGGCCCGCTGCTGCTCGGCTTCGTCGGCTGCGGGGCGATCGTGCGTCGGGACGCGTTCTTGGAGGCGGGCGGCTTCGACGACGTGATCCGCTTCCCCGGGGAGGAGGATCGGGTGGCGCTGGACCTGTTCGACGCCGGCTGGCAGCTGAGCTACGTGCCCGAGATCCGCGCCCACCACCACCCCTCGCCCCATCGCGAGTCCGCCCGGCGCCGTCAGACCGAGGCGATCCGCAGCCGGATCCTCACCGCCCTGCTGCGCCGTCCGTGGTCGGGAGTGCGGGCCGAGGTCGTCACGGCGCTGCGCTCGGGGACGCGCGGCCGATGGGGCCTGCTGGGTGCCCTGCGCCGCGCCCCGGCCGCCCTGCGGCGGCGGCGCCCGGTCTCGCCCTCGACCGAGGCCGCCCTCGCCCTGGTGCGCTCCGGACCCGCTGCGCGCCCGGCCCGCTCGGCGTCGGACGAGGAGCGGCGATGAGTCCCGACGAGCGGGTGGCGGTCGTGATGATCACCTACAACCGGCGCGACGAGGCACTGCTGGCGATCTCGCGATTGCGGGAGCTGCCCGAGCAGCCGCACGTGGTGGTCGTGGACAACGGCTCCGAGGACGGCACCGCCGAAGCCGTCCGGGAGCGGTTCCCCGAGGTGGACCTGGTGGCCAGTGCCGTGAACCTGGGAGCCGTCGGGCGCAACGTGGGCCTCGAGCGGGTCGGGACGCCGTTCGTCGCCTTCTGCGATGACGACACCTGGTGGGAGCCGGGCTCCCTGCGCCGGGCGGCCGACGCGCTCGCCGAGCATCCCCGCCTCGGGGTGGTCACCGGCAGGATCCTGGTCGAGCCGGGCGGACGCGAGGACCCGATCAACGCCGAACTGCTCCATTCGCCGGTCGAGGGCCCGCCGTGGATGCCCGGCCCGACCCTCGGCAGCTTCCTCGCCGGTGCCTCGATGGTCCGCCGCAGCGCCTTCCTCGCGGCCGGCGGCTTCAGCGAACGGCTGTGGCTCGGCGGGGAGGAGGAGCTGCTGGCGGCCGACCTGGCGACCGCCGGCTGGGAGCTGGTCCACCTGCCGGACGTGATCGTCCATCACCAGGCCTCCACGCAGCGTGACCCCCGGCTGCGCCTCCGGCACGGGCTGCGCAACACCCTATGGTTCATCTGGCTGCGCCGGCCGCTCGGTGCGGCGCTGCGGCGGACCCGCGACGTGCTGGCCACGGCACCGCGCGATCGGCTGACCGCACTGGCGCTCTGGGACGCGCTGCGCGGAGCCGGCTGGGTGCTGCGGCAGCGGCGCCCCCTGCCGGCCAGGATCGAGCGCCGCTTCCGGGCGCTGGAGGAGGCTCAGCGCCGCAGCACCGCCCGGCGCTACGGCAGACCCAGCGGGCCCCGACAGCGCCGCGGCGACCGGTAGTGCCGACGCGGCGCGCGACCCGCCGGCGGACGCGCGACCCCGCCGGCGGTGGACCCGGTTTGTGCCCTCCGCCGCTGACCGTGAGGATGGGGGCATGGCTTCGATCACCTTCAAGAACACTCCCGTGACCACCGTCGGCGAGCTGCCCGCCCAGGGCTCCCCGCTGCCGGCCTTCGAGCTCGTCGGCCAGGACCTCGGGCCCGTCTCCAGTGCGGACCTCGCCGGCAAGCGCATCGTGCTGAACATCTTCCCCTCGCTCGACACGGGCACCTGCGCGACCTCCGTGCGAAAGTTCAACGAGCTCGCCGCCTCGCTCGAGAACACCGTGGTCGTGTGCGTGTCCAAGGACCTCCCCTTCGCCCAGGCCCGCTTCTGCGGCGCCGAGGGCATCGAGAACGTCGTCACCGGCTCCGCGTTCCGCTCCAGCTTCGGCGAGGACTACGGCGCGACCATGAGCGACGGCCCGCTGGCCGGCCTGCTCTCCCGCGCCGTCGTCGTCGCCGACGCCGACGGCAACGTCGTGCACACGCAGCAGGTGGCCGAGGTCGCCGAGGAGCCGGACTACGACGCCGCGGTCGCCTCCCTGAGCTGACCGTCCTGGCCCCGACCGTCCCGGCGCGAGCTCCCGCTCCTGACGCGACCCGCGCGCGGGGCCCGGGTGCCCGGACCACGCCCGCGCGGCAGTAGGCTCGGACGTCGTGGAACCCGTCTCGCTGATCGTCCTGCTGGTGATGGGCACCCTCGCCGGAGCGATCAACGCGGCGGTGGGCTCGGGGTCGCTCCTGACGCTGCCGGTGCTGCTCGCCCTCGGCATGCCACCGGGGACCGCCGTGCGCACCAACACGGTCGGCATCCTGTTCTCCACGATCGGCTCGACCCTCGGCTACCGCCGGGAGATCGCCGAGGAGAAGGGCAATCTGGCGCCGCTGGTCCTGGTCACGGCGCTGTGCGCGGGCCTCGGCTCGATCCTCCTGCTGCTCTCGCCCGCCGAGGCGCTGGACGTGGTCGTGCCGGTGCTGATCGTCGTCGCCCTCGCTCTGGTGATCTTCCAGAAGCGGCTCACCGCCGCGATCCGCGCGCGGCAGGATCGGCGGGCCGCGCGCGCGGCGTCGGCTCCGCAGCGCAGCCCGTACCGGTCACCCGGTCTCGTCGGCGCGATGGGCGCCGCCTCCGTCTACGGCGGGTACTTCACCGCTGCCCAGGGCATCCTCTACCTGGGGATCCTCGGTGCCCTGACGGGGCGCACGATGGGGTCGGTCAACAGCATCAAGAATCTGATGAGCCTGGTGGTCAACGTCGCGGCCGCGGCCGTCTACGTGCTCGCGCACTTCCTGATCGGCTCCGAGATCGTGTGGCCGGCGACCGCGGCGATCGCCGTCGGCGCCCTGCTGGGCGGCTACTTCGGTGCGCACCTGGCCAAGAAGCTGCCCGACTGGCTGCTGCGCGGGATCATCGTGGTCGTCGCGCTGGTCGCGATCGTCCGCCAGATCACCGGCTGAGGAACGGCAGGACGCGTGCGAGCACCTCGTCGGGCGGGGACAGGGTCCCGCCGTGGTCCCGGCCGGGCAGGGGGACGAAGGCGGCGCCCGGCATCGTCTCCGCCGCGTGCCGGGACTCCTCGAACCGGGGATGGTTCTCGGTCCCGGTCATCCACAGCGTCGGGACCTCACAGGCGGCGAGGACCGTCTCGGAGACGCCGGGGGTGGCGTCCGTGGCGGTCAGCAGAGCCGCCATCGCCAGCGGGTCCGCGGCCAGGAACGCCTCGCGGGTGGCGCGGGCCCGGCGCGAGCTGACGTCCGGCCCCAGTCCCTGGCCGGCGCAGAACGCCTCCATCCCGCCCTCGCGCACCGCGTCGATGACGCCCGGGAAGAACACGGAGTCCACGGCCCCGCGCTGCGCTGCGGCGGAGCCGCCCAGGCACACCAGATGGGTGACCCGCTCGGGATGCTCGAGCGTCGCGGCGAGGGCCACGCGCGCCCCCAGCGAGTACCCCATCAGGCCGGCCCGGTCCACGTCCTCCGCCTCCAGCACGGCCAGCAGGTCCGCGACGAACCGATCCTGGGCGTAGCTCGAGCTCTCGTGCGGCTTCTCGGAGCCTCCGTGACCGCGCAGGTCCACCCGGATCACGGTGTGCTCGGCCGCCAGCGGCGCGAGGTAGCCCAGCCCGCGCCAGATCGCCCGCGACAGCACCGACCCGTGCAGGAGCACCAGGGCCGGCCCGGACCCGGAGACGTCGTAGCGCAGCCGGACCCCGTCGGCGGGGGAGTGGACGAGGGGCACGGGATCCTTCCGGCGGTGGGCGGTGGGCGGTGAGGGTGTGCGGGGCCGAGCGGCGGGACGAGTCCGGCCCGGTCCGCACTGCGGGCCGGGCCGGACTCCAGGACGCTCAGGGGAGGGGAGGCCTCACAGGGCCGCCGAGATCTCCTCGAGGATCCGGTTGAACGTCGGCGAGGGGCGCATCACCGATGCGGACTTCTCCAGATCCGGGCGGTAGTAGCCGCCGATGTCCGCCGGGGAGCCCTGCACCGCGATCAGCTCCTCGGTGATGGTGTCCTCGGCATCGACGAGCTCCGTGGCGATGGGCTCGAAGGCGGCCTTCAGCTCGGTGTCCTCGCTCTGCTGGGCCAGTTCCTGCGCCCAGTACAGGGCGAGGTAGAAGTGGCTGCCGCGGTTGTCGATGGTGCCGAGCTTGCGCTGCGGGGACTTGCCCTCGTGCAGCAGCGTCTCGGTGGCCCGATCCAGCGCGTCGGCCAGCACCCGCGCCCGGTCGTTGCCGGCGGTGCGGGCCAGGTGCCGCAGCGACTCGGCCAGGGCCAGGAACTCGCCGAGCGAGTCCCACCGCAGGTAGTTCTGCTCGACCAGCTGCTGGACGTGCTTGGGGGCGGAACCTCCGGCGCCCGTCTCGAACAGACCGCCGCCGTTCATCAGCGGCACCACCGAGAGCATCTTGGCGCTGGTGCCCAGCTCCAGGATCGGGAACAGATCGGTGAGGTAGTCACGCAGCACGTTGCCGGTCACCGAGATGGTGTCCTCGCCGCGGCGCACGCGCGCCAGGGTGTGCCTGGTCGCCTCGATCGGAGCCATGATCCGGATGTCCAGGCCCTCGGTGTCCTCCTCGGCCAGGTACGCCTCGACCTTGCCGATGAGGTTGCGGTCGTGCGCTCGTGTCTCGTCGAGCCAGAACACGGCGGGCATCCCGGACTCGCGCGAGCGGCGCACGGCGAGCTGGACCCAGTCGCGGACGGGGGCGTCCTTGGTCTGGCAGGCGCGGAAGATGTCGCCCGCGGCGACCCCGTGGCTCATGAGCACGGCGCCGGAGGAGTCACGCACCTCGACCTGCCCATCGGCGGCGATCTCGAAGGTCTTGTCGTGCGAGCCGTACTCCTCGGCCTTCTGCGCCATCAGACCGACGTTGGGCACGGTGCCCATCGTGGTGGGATCGAAGGCGCCGTGGGCCTGGCAGTCCTCGATGGTGGCCTGGTAGACGCCCGCGTAGGACGAATCGGGGATCACCGCGAGGGTGTCCTGCTCCTGGTCGTCCTTGTTCCACATGTGGCCCGAGGTGCGGATCATCGCGGGCATCGACGCGTCGACGATGACGTCGGAGGGGACGTGGAGGTTGCTGATGCCCTTGTGGGAGTTGACCATCGCCAGATCCGGGCCGTCGGCCAGGTCCTGCTCGATGGCGGCCTTGATCCCGGCCCGCACCGACTCCTCGAGGTCCTCCGCACCGGCGAGGATGCCCCCGAGGCCGTTGTTCGGGGAGAGCCCCGCGGCCTCGAGCTGGTCGCCGAACTGGGTGAACAGCGTCGGGAAGAAGGCGCGCACGGCGTGGCCGAACAGGATCGGATCGGAGACCTTCATCATGGTCGCCTTCAGGTGCAGGGAGAACAGCACACCCTGCTCCTTGGCGGCGGCGATCTGCTCGCGCAGGAACGCGTCGAGCGCCTCGGCGCTCATCACGGAGGAGTCGACGACCTCACCGGCCAGCACCGGCACGGAGGGCTTCAGCACGGTCTCGGTGCCGTCGGCGCCGACGTGCACGATCGAGAGGGTGTCCTCGCCCTCGAGCACGACGGACTGCTCACGGGAGCGGAAGTCGTCCTGACCCATCGTCGCCACGGCGGTCTTGGAGTCCTCGCTCCACTGGCCCATCCGGTGCGGGTGGGCCTTGGCGAAGTTCTTGACCGCGGCGGGAGCGCGCCGGTCGGAGTTGCCCTCGCGCAGCACGGGGTTCACGGCCGAGCCCTTGACCGAGTCGTACCGGGCGCGGATGTCCTTCTCCTCGTCCGTGGAGGGGGACTCGGGATAGTCCGGCAGGGCGACGCCCTGATCCTGCAGCTCCTTCACGGCGGCCTTCAGCTGGGGGACCGAGGCGGAGATGTTGGGCAGCTTGATGATGTTCGCCTCGGGCGTCTTGGCCAGCTCGCCCAGCTCGGCCAGGGAATCGGGGACCCGCTGGTCCTCGGGCAGCAGATCCGAGAAGGCGGCGATGATGCGGCCGGCCAGGGAGATGTCACGCGTGGTGACGTCGATCCCGGCGGTGTCCGAGAAGGCGTCGAGGATGGGCAGGAACGATGCGGTGGCCAGCATCGGTGCCTCGTCGGTGTGGGTGTAGATGATGCGCGCCATGTGTCGCGGGGCTCCCTCGGGTCGGTGCGTCATGTGTCTTGACGTCAAGACTAATCGACGGCGGAACGGGGCCGGCGGCGTCGATCCGGTCGCCTCCACGGTACGGGACGCACCCGCCGGCACGCTCCTGGGGAGGACGGTCAGGACCCTGCGTCCGCCTCGGCCACCTCGACCGTCCACGGGTCGGAGAGGACGACGTGGGTGGCGCCCTCCTCGTCCACCGTGACCGCGAAGGCGTGCGCGTCGTACGGGCCGGCCTGCAGGGCGGAGCGGGTGCAGGTCATGCGCGTGGTCCAGGCCGTCTCGGACGTGGTCACTCCCTCCTCGCCGATCCATTGCAGGCCGATGTGGCCGGCGTTGCGTGCGCCGGCGACGACCGTGCCGGACTCGGGGGCGGTGAGCACCACTCCCTGGAGCAGGGCGCGGGTGCCGAGGTCCTCGGAGCTGATCGTGACCTCGGCGTCGACCCCCGCGCCGAGCTGATCCTCGGGGACGGCAGCAGGGACGCTGGTCTCCTGGTCGCTCACGGTGACGCTGAGCCCGTCCCCGTCGCCGACGGGCTCCAGCGGGGAACGGCAGCCCAGAGGGGAGAGATCGGCGGGGATCTCGCCCTCGGGAGCGGTGGCCGCCCCGGGGACCGGCTGCGGCGCCCCGTCGACGACGTCGAACAGGACGTCATCGGACGTGCTCCAGCCGGCGTCGTCCTCGCCGCGGTCGGGCCCGTCGATCCCGCCGCCCGAGAGGGCGAGCAGATACTGCCCGTCCGGCAGCGCGGCGTCGTCGCAGGTGCCCAGTGTCAGCCGGGCCGTCACGGCCGACGGTGCCGCGCCCTCGCCCGGGATCTCGACGCGCTCGCGCGCCACGATCGGCGGAGTCGGGGCTCCGTCGGTCCCCATCTCGTCGTACCCCTCGGCCGGCGCACCCCGGTTCGCCGGGTCGGCGGGGACGACGACGGCCTCGGGGACGAACCCGCCATAGCTGTAGCCGTCCTGGAGCTGGAACGGGCCGCTGACCACGATGTCGTTGCCGTCGGTCCGGACCGACTCCGCGGAGAGCACTCCGGGGCCGGCGGCGTGCTCGGGTGCGTCGGCGTCCCCGCCCGGGTCGCACAGCCAGGAAGGGTCCACCGCGGTGGTCTCGGCCTCGGCCACCGCGGTGGGATCCATCGGCTCCGCGGAGGGGGCGGGCTCGGTGGGCCGGTCTCCCGGCAGGGCGTCGCAGGCACCGAGCGCGAGCACCACAGCTGCGGCCGCCATCAGTCGCGCCGCACGGGTCCCGACCGGGTGCGCAGTATGCCCGGTCCTCTCGTGCCGGATCCCCACGTTCTCGTCCATCTCGCCCCTTCTCCATCCTCCGGCTCGCTCCCCGGATCCCCCGCGCCTGCCCGCGTGCCGCTCACAGCACCAGCAGCGTCACCGCCATGATCGCCATACCCGCGATCAGCGAGTAGATCACCGTGTGGTGCTCGCCGGTCTCCTCGGCCGCGGGGAGCAGTTCATCCAGCGAGACGAAGACCATCACCCCGGCCACGCCGGCGAGTATCGCTCCCATCGCGCCGCCGGTCAGCAGCGGGGCCAGCAGCAGGAACCCGATGACCGCGCCCGCGGGTTCCGCCAGGCCCGTCATCGTCGCCAACCAGAACGCCGTCCTCCGGGACCCGGTCGCACGGCGCACGGGCACCGCGACCGCGAGACCCTCGGGAATATTGTGCAGCGCGATCGCGGCGACCACGGGGATGGCGACCTCCGGGGCCTGCAGGGCGGCGACGAAGGTCGCGAAGCCCTCGGGCACGTTGTGCAGGGCCAGCGCGGCGGCGGTCACCACGCCGGTGCGCATCAGCCGTGCCTTCAGCGCCCGGTCGGCGACCTGCTCCTCGGGCTCGCGCACCTCGGCCCGCCCGGCGGTGCCGGCCATGCGGCCGGAGAACTCGTGCGGATTGACGGGCTGCGGCACCAGCCGGTCCAGCACGGCGATCAGGCCGATGCCGACGAAGAAGGAGAGCACGGCCACGCTGGTGCCGCGCCCCGTGACCTCTCCGCCGGCCGGCTCGCCGGAGAGGATCCGGGCTCCCTCGGGCATGAGCTCGACGAAGGACACGTAGAGCATCACGCCCGCGGACAGCCCCAGCCCGCCGGCCAGCATCTTCGGGCTCGTCCCGCGCCCCATCACCCCGAGCGCCGCCCCGATGCTGGTGGCCGCGCCCGCGACGAGGGTGAGCAGGAGGGCGACGAGCACGACTCGACCTTAACCGCCCGCGGCGCCCGTGCCGTGGCGCCGAGCCGCCAGCCCGGTGGGACCGGCGCGCCGTCGTCCCGCCGCTCTTCGTAGACTGCTCCCATGCCTGATCCCGCCCCCTTCCTCGCCGTGACCGATCTCCGCGGGCGCACGCTCAGCGCCTCGGAGCTGACGGCGGCCCTGCCGCGCGCCGAGCTGGACGTCGAGTCCGCGGCCCGGGCCGTCCGCCCCGTGGTCGAGGACGTCGCCGCGCGGGGCGCCGATGCCGTCCTGGACGCATCCGAGCGGTTCGACGGGGTGCGTCCCGAGCATCTCCGCGTGCCGCAGGCCGAGCTGGACAGAGCTCTCGATGAGCTCGATCCGCAGATCCGGGACGCGCTGGAGCAGTCCGCGGCCCGGGTGCGGGCCGTCGACGGTGCGCAGCAGCGCCCCGAGGAGACCGTGCAGGTCGTGCCCGGTGGCACCGTCTCCCAGCGGTGGGTGCCGGTGCGGCGCGTGGGCCTGTACGTGCCCGGTGGTCGTGCCGTGCTGCCCAGCTCCGTGGTGATGAACGTCGTCCCCGCCCAGGTCGCGGGTGTCGGCGAGATCGTGCTGGCCTCGCCGCCGCAGAAGGAGTTCGGGGGCCTGCCGCACCCGACGATCCTCGCGGCCTGCGCTCTGCTCGGCGTCACCGAGGTGATCGCCGCCGGCGGCGCCCAGGCGGTCGCACTGCTGGCCCACGGCGCCGAGGACGTCGACGGCGACGGCCCGCTCACGCCCGTCGACCTGGTCACCGGCCCCGGCAACGTGTACGTCGTCGCTGCCAAGCGCCTGGTGCGGGGCACGGTGGGGATCGACGCCGAGGCCGGTCCCACCGAGATCGCGATCCTCGCGGACCGAGCCGCCGAGCCCGCCTACCTCGCCGCCGATCTCATCTCCCAGGCGGAGCACGACCCGGCGGCCGCGAGCATCCTGGTCACCGACGCGCCCGAGCTCGTGGGCGCGGTCGAGGCGGAGCTCGCCCGGCAGGTGCCGCTCGCGCTCCACCGCGAGCGCATCGAGCAGGCACTGCGAGGGCCCCAGAGCGGGGCCGTCCTGGTCGAGGACATCGGTCGCGGGCTCGAGGTCGTCGACGCCTATGGCGCGGAGCACCTGGAGATCCACACTGCCGACGCCGCAGAGGTCGCCGCGCGCGTCACCAACGCCGGCGCGGTCTTCGTCGGCCCGCACAGCCCGGTCAGCCTCGGCGACTACGCCGCGGGCTCGAACCATGTCCTGCCCACCGGCGGCAGCTCTCGCTACAGCGGCGGCCTCGGCGTGCAGACGTTCCTGCGCGGGATCCACGTCGTGGACTACGACCGCGATGCCCTCGCCACGGCCCGCCCGGCGGCGACCACGCTCGCCGCCGCCGAAGGGCTGCCCGCGCACGGCACGGCGATCGACATCCGCTTCGAGCGTTGAGCCGGGCGGCGGCCCCGCCCGGCAGGTGATCGCCATGCGGTGGACGTCAGCGCCGAGTCATCCCCTCCTGAGGGCGTGAGAGCGCGCCTGCGTCCCGATTCCTGCGCTGCCGCGGTCCCGGACGGGCTCAGGGCGAAGAGCGCCGGCTTCCGTCGTCCTCGGTGTCGACGGCGGCGGGGGAGGCCTCCTCGGAGTCGGCGTTCGCCGACCCCGCGGCGCTCCCGGTGCCGGCCGCGAGGACCTCGACCCGTTCGCCGCGGGTGAGGAAGAGAGCCACGGCTCGCCAGCCGAGCATGCCGATCGCGGTGACCACGCCGGTGACGATGACGAAGGATGTCTCCGTGCCACCGCCGAAGAGGGTGCGGATCGCCATGGCCGTCGCGAGCATGATCGCCCACACGAACAGCCCGTGCGGCCACAGCCGGAACGGTGCACGCCAGGCACGGATCGCCAGGTGGCCCAGCAGCACGCCGACGGCGAACGGCCACCCCACCAGGAAGAGGTTCTGCGAGGTCAGCGGCGTGCCGTGCTGCACGAAACCGATCGCGACGAAGAGGATCACGACCAGCAGGTCACCGACCAGAGCACCCAGGGAGCGGAACATGCCCCCAGGGTAAGGGCGGCTCCCGCAGGGTCCTGACCGAGGAGAGGGCACGCGTGAGGCGGGCCACGGCGGCCCCCGCAGCCCGGACGGCAGGCTCGTCCCCGCCGCCGGCGTTCTACCATGGAGACCATGCCTGCGAACTCCGCTCCGACCACCGCCACCGCCGCGCTGCCCGTGCCGCGCGACGGGATCGTGGGCGCCGCTCCCTACGGCGCCCCGCAGCTCCCGGTCGAGCACGCGCTCAACGTCAACGAGAACCCGTACGGGCCCTCGCCGGAGCTGGCCGAGCACATCGGCCGCGCCGCTGCAGAGGCCGCGCGGGGCCTGAACAGGTACCCGGACCGCGAGGCGCTCGCCCTGCGCGGCGAGCTCGGCGAGTACCTCGCCGCCGAATCCGGCATCCCGGCACCGGCTCCCGAGGCGGTGTGGGCCGCCAACGGGTCCAACGAGGTCATGCACCAGCTGCTGCTGGCCTACGGCGGCCCCGGCCGCACCGCGCTCGGGTTCACCCCGCACTACTCGATGTACCCGGAGTACGCGCGCGACACCTACACCGGGTGGGTCACCGTCGAGCGCGGGCCGGCTCCGGAGTTCGCCCTGACCCCGCAGGCCGTGCGCGAGGCCATCGCCGTGCACCAGCCCAGCATCGTGGTGCTGACCAGCCCGAACAACCCCACCGGCACCGCGCTGACGCTCGACGTCGTCGAGGCGGCGGCCGCGGCGCTGGCCCCCGCGCGAGGTCTGCTCGTGGTCGACGAGGCCTACGGCGAGTTCCGCCGCGACGGGGTGGCCAGTGCCCTCACCGTGCTCGAGGATCACCCGAACCTGGTCGTCACCCGCACCATGTCCAAAGCGTTCGCCCTGGCCGGAGCACGCCTGGGATACTTCGTCGCCGACCCGGCGATCGTGGACGCCGTGCGGGTGGTGCGCCTGCCCTACCACCTCTCCGCCGTCACGCAGGCGGTGGCCCGCGCCGCCCTCGCCCACCGTGAGGAGCTGCTGGGCAAGGTCGCGCTGCTGCGCACCGAGCGCGACGCCCTGGCCGAGCACCTGATCGCCCGGGGCCACAGCGTGGCTCCGTCGGACGCGAACTTCCTCCTCATGCGCACCTTCGCCGACCGCGACGACGTGTTCGAGGCGCTGCTGCGGCGCGGCGTGCTCGTGCGCGCCGTCGGCCCCGCCGGCTGGCTGCGCGTCTCGGTCGGCACGCCCGAGAACAACGCCGCATTCCGCACCGCCCTCGAGGAGGCCGACCCCCGATGACCGACACCGCCGCACCCCGCTCGCCCCGCACCGCGAGCATCTCGCGCACCACCCGCGAGTCCTCCGTCGAGGTCACGCTCGATGTCGACGGAACCGGTCAGGTCGACGTCTCGACCACCGTCCCCTTCTTCGATCACATGCTGACCGCACTGGGCACCCACGCCCGCTTCGACCTCACCGTCCGGGCGAGCGGGGATACCGACATCGACGCCCATCACACCGTCGAGGACACCGCGATCGTGCTCGGTCGCGCGCTGCGCGAAGCCCTCGGCGACAAGCAGGGCATCTCCCGTTTCGGAGACGCCCTGGTCCCGCTGGACGAGGCGCTCGCACAGGCCGTGGTCGACCTCTCCGGCCGCCCGTACTGCGTCCACAGCGGGGAGAGCGAGGCCCAGGCCCACCACCTGATCGGCGGGCACTTCACCGGCTCGCTGACCCGGCACGTCTTCGAGTCCATCGCCCATCACGCCGCGATCTGCCTGCACATCCGTGTGCTCGACGGCCGCGACCCCCACCACATCGTCGAGGCTCAGTTCAAGGCGCTCGCCCGCGCGCTGCGCACCGCCTGCGCCCGCGACGAGCGCGTCCTCGACGTGCCCTCCACGAAGGGAGCCCTGTGAGCACTCCTGACCGCCCCGACCCCACCGAGGACCCGGGCGGCTCCGGCGACATCGACGCCGAGTTCGCCCGCCTGACCGAAGGCCTCTCCCTCGACGAGGGGGCGCCCCTGACCGTCGACGACGTGCTGTCCGACGGTGAGGACGACCAGGAGCCGACCCTCGCCGTCGTCGCCACGTCCGTGGCGTCGGCGAAGGCCCTGGCCGGTGCGATCCGCCTGGGCCGAGAGGCACGCACCGACGGGATCGACATCCCGGCCGCCACCCGCACCCTGGACACCCGCACGGGGGCCATCGCCGTGGGCGCCCTGCCCGAGAACACCGCCCACGACCTCGCGGCGATCGCCTCGACGGCACTGCAGCGCAACGGCATCGTGCTGTTCTGGCGCCGCGGCGACCGCATGACCGCCACTCGCTACCGCAACGGCGAGCGCGGCGAGGACGTCTCCCCGGCGATCGTGCTCGGCGCGGTCGACGACATCGTCGAGCAGCTCCTGCTGGGCGCGACGGGCCTGGACGAGCTGGACGAGGGGATCGACCCCGCGACGATCACCCGCACCGAGGCCCTGAAGTGGATCGCCTCCGGGAAGAAGCGCTCATGAGCGCGACCGGAGCCGAGTCCGCGGGGAGCGGTGCGGCGCAGCAGGACGCACCCCACGTGGTCGTCCTCGATCACGGCTCGGGCAACGTGCGCTCCGTGGTGCGCGCCCTCGAGGCGGCCGGTGCCCAGGTCGAGCTGACCGCCGAGCGGGACCGGGCCCTCGCGGCCGACGGACTCGTCGTCCCCGGCGTCGGCGCCTTCGAGGCGACCGTCGAGCAGATCCTCGGCGTCGGCGGCGACCGCATCATCGAGCAGCGTCTGGCCGGGGGCCGCCCCGTGCTCGGCATCTGCGTCGGTCTCCAGGTCATGTTCGACGCCGGCACCGAGCACGGCCGGCGCAGCACCGGCCTGGGCCAGTGGCCCGGCGAGGTGACCCGTCTGGAGGCGCCGGTGGTGCCCCACATGGGCTGGAACACCGTGGAGGCGGCAGAGGGGACGCAGCTGTTCGACGGCATCGGCGACGAGCGCTTCTACTTCGTCCACTCCTACGCGGCCCGGAGCTGGGTGATGGAGCAGACCGGCTCCCTCCCCGCACCGAAGGTGACCTGGGCCGAGCACCATGGCGACCGGTTCATCGCCGCGGTCGAGAACGGCGCCCTGGCGGCCACCCAGTTCCACCCCGAGAAGTCCGGCGAGGCAGGGGCCAGGCTGCTGGCGAACTGGCTGCGGACCCTGCCGCGCCGGGCGGCGGCGGGCAGCGGCGATGAGCACGCGCGATGATCGGCGCGTTCCTCATGCTGTTCGCCGGCGGCATGCTGCTCGGCGGCGCCTGGTCCTTCTTCCGGGCCAGGAAACCGTGGTGGGCGACCGTGGGATTCGCCCTGGCCGGTCTGGTCTGCTTCGCGGTCTCGATCTGGAGGATCCAGACCGGCTGAGCCGGCTCCATCCCCTCTCCCACAGCTCGACCCCCACCCCGCGGCACCGACCCCGGGACCACCCCGCCCCTCAGGAGGCCACTATGACCGCTCCCGTGCTCGAGCTGCTCCCTGCCGTCGACGTGCAGGGCGGCCAGGCCGTCCGCCTCGTCCAGGGTGAGGCAGGCACCGAGACCGCCTACGGCGCACCCCAGGACGCCGCGCTCTCCTTCCAGGCAGGTGGGGCGAGCTGGCTGCACCTCGTCGACCTCGATGCCGCCTTCGGACGCGGCAGCAACGCGTCCCTGCTGGCCGAGGTCGTGGCCACCGTCGATCTGAACGTCGAACTCTCGGGCGGGATCCGCGACGACGAGACCCTGGCCGCTGCGCTCGCCACCGGCTGCCGGCGGGTCAACCTCGGCACCGCCGCCCTGGAGAACCCGGAATGGACCGCCGAGGTGCTCGCCGAGCACGGGGACCGCATCGCCGTCGGCCTCGACGTGCGCGGCACCACGCTGGCGGCGCGGGGCTGGACGCGCGAGGGCGGCGACCTCTGGGAGACGCTCGAGCATCTCGACGAGGCCGGCTGCCAGCGCTATGTGGTCACCGACGTCGCCAAGGACGGCACCCTGCGCGGCCCCAACGTCGATCTGCTGCGCCAGGTGTGCTCGCGCACCGACGCGGCCGTGGTCGCCTCCGGTGGGGTCTCCTCCCTGGAGGACCTGCGGGTGCTGCGCGAGCTGGTTCCCGAGGGCATCGAGGGCGCCATCGTCGGCAAGGCCCTGTACGCCGGGGCATTCACCATGGGCGAGGCACTGGACGTCGCGGGGCGTGCATGAGCAGTGCCGCCTCCGGGACCGGTGAGCAGGACTCGCGCGGGGACCGGGCACGGCGCGTGCTGCCGTCCCATTTCCGCGAGAAGTCCGCACTGACCGACACCGCCGGGGTGCCGTGGGCCGGGCGCGACCATGCGGCCAGCCCCTTCCCGGGCGATGACGGCACGACTCCGCCTGAGCTCGCCCGGGCGCTGGCCGCCCATCGCGCGGGATCGGACCCGCATCGTCAGGCCCTGGTCGCCGCTCTCGCCGCCGCCCGCGTGCTGGTGCCGATCATGGCGGTCGCCGCCGGCACGGAGACCACCGCGCACGGCGTCCACGGCGACAACGGGGCGGATATGGCGATGGTCTCCCTCACCGCCCCCGACGGTGCCCGCGTGCTGCCGGTGTTCACCTCGGTCGCGGCGCTGTCCGCCTGGCGCACCGATGCCCGCCCGGTGCCCGTGATCGCTCCTCAGGCCGCCCAGGCGGCGGTGCAGGAGGGCTGCACCTCCCTGCTGCTGGATGCTGCGGCCCCGGCCGACGAGGGCGGCCCGATCCTGCTGCCGCGCTCGGTGCTGTGGGCCCTGGCCCAGGGCCGCACCTGGATCCCCCCGCACGCCGACCCGGAGGTCACCGCGGCCCTGACGCGCATCGCCGGAGCGACTGAGCACGTCAGGGCGCTGGACGCCCACGCGGGGGAGCGCAGCGAGGTCGACCTCCGGCTGCGGCTGCGACCCGGCCTGACCGAGACCCAGGTGCGCGCGGTCGTCGACGAGGTCTCCGCTCGCCTGGGCGCTGAGGAGCTCGTCGCCGAGCGCATCAGCTCATTGCGGCTCGTCCTCGGCTCCTGAGCTGCCGAGCTCCGCCTTCCCCGGTCCCTCCGGGCCCGGCCCGCCCGGTCCGGGCTGCGAGGTCAGGAGACGCGGCCCGTGTACTTCTCCCCGGGAGCTTCACCGGGAGCGTCGGGGAACGGCAGCGCCTCGGCGAAGGCCAGCTGCAGCGACCGCAGCCCGTCGCGCAGCGACCGGGCGTGCTCGTTGCCGATCTCGGGCGCTGCCGCGGTGACCAGACCGGCCAGCGCGGTGATCAGCTTCCGGGCCTCGGAGAGGTCCTGGTACTGCCCGGTCTCCTCGTCCTCGGCGAGTCCGACCTTCACCGCGGCGGCGCTCATCAGATGCACGCAGGCGGAGGTGATGATCTCCACCGCCGCCACCTCGGAGATGTCGCGCAGCGCCTCCGCGGAGAGGTCCTCGTCCAGTGGCGCGGGCGCGAGGGCGGCGTTGTGGTTCTGGGTCTCGTTCTGGTTCTCGTTCACGATGTCCTTCGGGGGTCGGGAGATGCGATGCCCTCATCCTCCCAGGGGGAGGGTCCCGGTTCCGGCATCGGTGTTCATGGACAGGTCGAATTGCACACCGGCCGGTTCGGCACCGACGGGCACGTCGTAGACGGCGTGCATCGTGGCCCTCTGCTCGGGACCGACGAGCCCGAGAGCATCCGTATCGGCCACGTACTCCCGGGAGGCCTCCTCGTTCACGGGGACGACCGTCCCGTCGGCGGTCTGCAGGACGGCATTGTCGACGAGGTACAGGGCCTGGGTCGACGCATTCACGATCTCGAACGTGACGATGACGAACTCGCCATCGGGCTCCACGGTCTCGGCCCTGTCCCCGACCTGGCGCACTCCGACCTCGGTCCCCAGCTCCCGGACGGTGACGTCGCCGATCGCGACCTCACCGGTCGCCGATGCCCCGGCGGGCGCCGGGTCGGCCGGATCGGCATCCGATGCCGCGGGGGCCGCCGGCGTCTCGGGAGCCAGCGCGCGGTAGGCGAGGATGCTGCCGCCCACGGCCACCACCAGGACGAGCACTGCCACGACGGCGAGCGAGGCGATCAGCGGGCCGCGCCGCGGGCCACCGGGCGCCGCGTCGCCCGGAGCCGGCGACGGCGCCGGACGGCGATTGGGCCGGGCGGGACGCGGGGGAGGCGTCGGGAAACCCTCCGGGACCGGGCGCAGCACGGCCCGGGGAGCAGTTCCCTCGCGCAGGGCCGTCACCGGCTGCATCCCGGTGGCAGGCTGCACGCCGGTGTCCTCGCCGGCGGACCCGGCCTCGGGGGCACCGGACTCCTCGGGGGCGCCGGACTCGTCGGCGGCGCCGGACCGCTCGGGAGCGCCGGGCTCGTCGGACTCGGCAGTGACCGGGCCCGCCTCCGTCTCGGAGGATGACGACGGATCCGACGGAGCGGGGTCGGCCGGTGCGCCGTATCCGTACTCCTGCGCCGCGGAGCCGGGACCCTGCTGCGGGGGCGACCCACCGACCTCGGTGGGCTCCTCGGGGGTCTCGCGGTCGATCTCCACCACAACTCCTCGCTGGTCGCAGGTCGCGGACGCGACGGACATCACCTGGACTGCCCGGATGGCCCTGCTAGAATAGACGACTGGAACAGGTCGAAAACCCTCGTCAGTCGTTCCTCAAGTGGAGTCCCTTCCCACCTCGTGGCACTCAGCCCCGGGCCTGCCGGTCCTGGGCGAACAGTCACCAGGTCAGTATCGCAGTCGGGCAGCAATGTCCGGTCGGCGCCGCGGCGCCGCGCACCTTGGGGCCTCCGCATGAAGCGGGGGCCTTTCGTCGTGTTCGAGTCGAACCAAGGTGAGGAGCCAACATCAGCGAACAGCGCATCAATGGTCAGATCAGGGTCCCCAAGGTCCTCCTGGTCGGGCCCGCCGGCGAGCAGGTCGGTGAGGTCCGCGTCGAGGACGCCCTGCGTCTCGCCGCAGAAGCCGATCTCGACCTCGTCGAGGTCGCCCCCGGCGCGAACCCGCCGGTCGCCCGTCTCATGGACTACGGCAAGTACAAGTACGAAGCCAACCTGAAGGCGCGCGAGTCGCGGAAGAATCAGGCCAATACGGTCCAGAAGGAAATCCGTATGGGTCTGAAGATCGACACCCATGACTACGAGACCAAGCGCCGCAACGTTGAGAAGTTCCTGGCCGGCGGTGACAAGGTCAAGGTCATCATCCGTTTCCGTGGTCGTGAGCAGTCCCGCCCCGAGATGGGTGTGCGTCTGCTCAGCCGGATGGCCGAGGACGTCTCCGAGTACGGTTTCGTCGAGTCGCACCCGCGGCAGGACGGCCGCAACATGGTGATGGTCTTCGGGCCTCACAAGAAGAAGGCCCAGGCCATGGCCGAGGCCCGCAAGCGCAAGACCGATGCCGAGAAGGCCGCTGCCCGCGGTGGGGACGACTCGTCCTCGGCCGGGGCGGACGCCGAGTCCGGCTCCGAGTCCTGAGAACGTACGAAGGAGAACAGGCACCATGCCCAAGAACAAGACCCATTCGGGGACCAAGAAGCGCGTCCGCACGACCGGCTCCGGCAAGCTCATGCGCGAGAAGGCCAACGCCCGCCACCTGCTGGAGCACAAGTCCTCCACGCGCAAGCGCCGCCTGGGCACCGACACCAACGTCGCCAAGTCCGACGTCAAGCGCATCAAGAAGCTGCTGGGCCGCTGATCGCCCGCGCGGGAGCCCGCCTCCCGCCCCCTGAACATCACGATCGAAGGAGTATCACGTGGCACGCGTGAAGCGGGCGGTCAACGCCCAGAAGAAGCGTCGGGAGATCCTCGAGCAGGCCAGCGGCTACCGCGGTCAGCGCTCCCGTCTGTACCGCAAGGCCAAGGAGCAGGTGCTCCACTCGGCCACCTACAACTACCGCGACCGCAAGGCGCGCAAGGGCGACTTCCGTCGCCTGTGGATCCAGCGCATCAACGCTGCGGCCCGCGCCAACGGCCTGACCTACAACCGCTTCGTCCAGGGCCTCGGCCTCGCGGGCGTCGAGGTCGACCGCCGCATGCTCGCCGAGCTCGCGGTCAACGATGCCCCGGCATTCGCCGCCCTGGTCGAGGTCGCCAAGAACGCCCTGCCCAAGGACGTCAACGCGCCGGCAGCCTGACATCGCTCCCTCTGCGATGACCGAGCGCCCGGATCAGTCCCCGATCACCTCGCCCCGCTCCGAGCGGGTGCGGAAGGTGGCGGCACTGACCGGGCGCTCTGCACGTCGCAAGCAGGGTCGCTTCCGCATCGAAGGACCGCAGGCGGTCCGCTCCCTGCTCGCCCACCGCCCGGACCTCGCTCTCGAGCTCTTCGTGACTCCCGAGGCACTGACCGCTCATCCGGAGCTCGCCGACCTCGCGCAGGACGCCGGCGTGGCGGCGCGCGAGGTCCCGGGCGAGGTCATCCGTGCCATGGTCCGCGACCCCGGCCCCGGCCACGACGGCGAGCTCGACACGGAGGCGGCCACCGGTTCCCGCGCCGGGGCGCTGGTGAGTCCTCAGGGCGTCGTCGCGATCGGTCGACTGCCCGCCGAGGAGTCGTCGGCCGCGCCTGTTGCGATCCAGGCCCTTCCCGGCACCGCGCCGGTCACCGTCGTCGTGCTCCATGAGGTGCGCGACCCCGGCAACGTCGGCACCCTGATTCGCACAGCCGATGCCGCCGGCGCCGACCTCGTGGTCCTGACCCGCACCAGCGCCGACCCCTTCTCCCCGAAGGCGGTGCGAGCCGCCGCAGGCAGCCTCGTCCACCTCCCGGTGGTCGCCGGAGCGGACATCGACGAGACGCTCGGGAGCCTGGCCTCCGCCGGCATCACGGCGGCGGCCACCAGCGGCCGTGCCGAACAGGACCTGTTCGCTGCGGACCTGCCCGCGCGTGTGGCCTGGATACTGGGCAACGAGGCCCACGGACTGGACGAGAGCACGCTCGCCGCCGCACCGTTGGCCGTGCGCATCCCGCTCGCCGGCCACGCCGAATCCCTGAACGTCCACACCGCGGCGACCGTCTGCCTGTTCGAGACCCTCCGCCGCAGGCAGGCAGGGGTATGACGCGCCGATCCGTGAAGCTCGGTGCCCTCGCCGTCCCGGCCCTGCTGGCCCTGACCATCGCCTCCGCACTGGCCGGCCTGTTCGCCACCGGCGCCGCCGCACCGGCCACCCTGGTCCCGGCCTCACCGCTGGTCACCTGGGGGATCCCGGTGGTGCGGGCCCTTCACCACCTCGGGCTGCTGCTCGCCGTCGGCGCCGGGGGAACCGCCGTGCTCCTGCTCCCGGGGCCGTCCCGGCGGGAGGTCACCACGCTCGACCCGGTCCGGCGCCGCACAGTCCGGATCGGCGCCGCCGGAGCCGCGCTGTGGGCCGTGGCCTCCGCAGCTCTGGTCCCGCTCGGGGGGCTCGAGGCCGCCGGGGCCGATTCGGGGCTCGACGTCTGGGATATCGCACTGGCCAGCGATCTCGGCAGGCTGCAGCTGACCGTCGCCGTCGCCGCTGCGCTGTCCGCGCTCGCCTATGCGCTGGCGCGCTCCACGGTCCTGGCGTGCTGGGCGCTGGCCTTCTCCGGGATCGGAGTCGGCGCGCTGGGTCTCGCCGGCCACGCCGGAGCCAGCCTGGACCATGTCAACGCCGTCAACGCCATGGCCCTGCACCTGATCTCGGTCTCGGTGTGGGCCGGAGGTCTGCTGGTGATCGGCCTGATCGCCCCCTGGCTCGAGGACGACCGGCTGGCCACGACGGTGCGGCGGTTCTCGCCCTGGGCGCTGACCGCGATCATCGCTCTGGCGATCAGCGGCCTGGTCAGCGCCACGATCCGCATGTCCGGCTGGGGGCAGCTGGTGACCACCGGGTACGGCCGCATCGTGCTGCTGAAGGCCACCGGTCTCGTGGTCCTCGCCGGCATCGGCGCGCTGCAGCGTCGCCGGCTGGGGGAGCGGCTGCGCTTCCGGCACCTGGTCGTCACCGAGGGTGTGGTGATGGCCGGCGTGATCGGGGCCTCGATCGCTCTGGGACGCTCCGCGCCACCGGTGCCGCAGGAGATTCCGGCGGTGGGTGACCTGCGGGTCCTCTCGCTCGTGGGGTACCTGCCGCCCGAGCAGGAGTTCAGCCCCACCTCGATGTTCACACTGTTCGAGCCGGACTGGATCGCGCTGCTCCTGGCCGTGGTCATGGCCGGGGTCTACGTGGCCGGCGTGGCCCGGCTGCGGCGCCGGGGCGACGCCTGGCCGTGGCACCGCACCGTCGTGTTCGTGCTGGGCTGCCTGGCCTTCGCCTGGGTCATGAACGGCGGCGCCTCCGCGTGGGGGAAGATGCGCTTCGACGCCCACATGGTCCAGCACATGGCGATGATGATGATCGTGCCACCGCTGTGGGTCCTCGGAGCCCCCGTCACGCTGCTCTCACGCGCCGTCCCCCCGCGCACCGACGGGTCGCGCGGCATCCGCGAATGGGTCCTGGCCGCACTGCACTCCGGCTTCGCGCGGCTGGTCTCCTCGCCGCCTCTGGCCGGAGCCCTGTTCGCGGGGTCGCTGGTGGTCTTCTACTTCACGCCGCTGTTCGAGCTGGCGATGTACACCCACCTCGGCCACGTGCTGATGACCGTGCACTTCCTGGCCTCGGGCTACCTGTTCGCGTGGGTCCTGATCGGCATCGACCCGGCGCCGAGGCCGATCAACCCCATCCTGAAGCTGATCACCCTGCTGGTCACCTTGGCCTTCCACGCCTTCTTCGGCGTCGCCCTGGTCTCGGCGACCTGGCTCATCGCGGAGCACTGGTACACCGACCTCGGCATGTACTCCCTCCAGCGCCTGGAGCTGATCCAGGTCCGCGGAGGCACCATCATGTGGGCCATCTCGGAACTGCCCACCGTGGGCTACGCGATCCTCGTCGCCGTGCTGTGGATGAAGTCCGAGGACCGGCGGGCACGGCAGTTCGACCGCAAGGCCGACCGCGACGGCGGCGCGGAACTGGCCGCCTACAACGCCTACCTCGCCAGGCTGCGGGGAGAGCCGACGGGGCCGACGGAGGCTGCGGTATCCAGCCAGGAGCCCGCGAGGCACGAGCCCCCGGCCGCCCGCGACGACGCCGCCCGCGACGACGCCGCCCGCGACGACGCCGCCCGCGACGACGCCGCCCGCGACGACGCCGTCGCCGAGGACGATGTCCCGGGCGGCCCGGCGCAGCGGTAGCCCGACCGCCGGCCCTGGCTCACAGCCAATCGCCGCGGGCAGCCTCCTTCTCGGCACCGATGGTCGTGTCCGGGCCGTGCCCGGTGTGGACCATCGTCTCGTCGGGCAGAGCGAACAGACGCTCCCGGATCGACTCCTCGATCGTCTCCCGCGAGGAGAAGGAACGGCCCGTCGCCCCGGGGCCGCCCTGGAACAGGGTGTCACCGCTGAAGAGAGCCCCCAGCGCCTCGGCGTAGTAGCAGGTCGCCCCGGGGGAGTGGCCAGGGGTGTGCAGAGCTTCGAGATCCACGCCGGCGATGGTGAACATGTCCCCGTCGCTGACGTCGTCGTCCCAGGGCAGGTCGCCGTGGGTCAGCTGCCACACCTCCCGATCGGCGGGATTCAGCAGGACCGGCGCCTCGAGCTCCTCGGACAGCTCCGGCGCCATCCGCGCGTGGTCGTCGTGGGAGTGCGTGAGGAGGATGCCGACGCATTCGCGATCCCCGACGAGCTCGAGGACCGTCTTGACGTCGTGCGGGGCGTCGACGACGACGCACTGCTGGTCGTCGCCGAGGACCCACACGTTGTTCTCGACGTCGAAGGTCTCCCCGTCCAGGCTGAACGTGCCGGAGGTGACGGCGTGAGCAAGTCGCGCGTTCATCGGCCGATCACCGCCACGGTGCGCAGGGTGTTGCCCTCGTGCAGGGCGTCCAGTGCCTCGTCGACGCCGGCCAGATCGGTGCGGCCGGTCACGAAGCGGTCCAGCGGCAGCCGTCCCTGCAGGAACAGGTCCGTGAGGTAGGGGAAGTCCCGCTCGGGCAGGCAGTCGCCGTACCAGGACGACTTCAGCGAGCCGCCGCGGCCGAACACGTCCAGCAGCGGCAGGGTGAGCGTCGCGTCCGGATGCGGAACGCCGACGAGGACGACGCGGCCGGCCAGGTCCCGCGAGTAGAAGGCCGTCTCGTACGTCTGCGGGATGCCGACCGCGTCGATGACGACGTCGGCCCCGAAGCTGTCGGTGAGCTCCTGGACCTTCTCGGCCACCTGCTGCGGCGAGAGGCCCCCGGTGTTCACCGTGTGGGTCGCCCCGAGCTCCTCGGCCGCGGGGAGCTTCTTCTCGTCCACGTCCAGGCCGATGATGGTCGTGGCCCCGGCGAGCTGCGCCCCGGCGATCGCGGCGCATCCCACGCCGCCCAGCCCGATCACGGCCACGGATTCGCCGCGCTGGATGGCACCAGTGTTCACGGCAGCGCCGATCCCGGCCATCACGCCGCAGCCGAGCAGGCCTGCGACCTCGGCCGGGGCCTCCTCGGAGACCTTCGTGCACTGGCCCTCGTGCACCAGCGTCTGCTCGGCGAACGCGCCGATGCCGAGCGCGGGCTCGAGCTCGGTGCCATCGGTCAGCGTCATGGACTGCGAAGCATTGTGGGTGTCGAAGCAGTACTGCAGGGCGCCCTTCGTGCAGGCGCGGCACTGCCCGCACACGGCGCGCCAGTTCAGGACGACGAAATCGCCGACGGCGACGTGGGTGACGGAATCGCCGATCTCCACGACCCTGCCGGCGGCCTCGTGCCCCAGCAGGAAGGGGAACTGGTCGTTGATCCCGCCGTCGCGGTAGGCGAGATCGGTGTGGCAGACGCCGCAGGCCTCGATGTCCACGACGACGTCATGCGGTCCGGGGTCCGGGATGACGATGTCGACCAGCTCGGCCGGCTGTTTCTCGGTGCGGGCGATGACGCCCTTGACGGTCCGGGGCATGAGCTGCTCCTGACTTCCGGTGACGGGGATGTTCCTGCCCCCAGCCTAAGCGGTCGGTGCTGGTCGCACCGCCGATCCGGCGGACGGGCGAGGCCGCGCGCCCGCCGGGTCAGCCGACGACCATCCCCGGGCCCTCGATCTCCGGGTGGACGCGCTCGGCGCTGTGCCAGTTGCCGGCCTCGACGGGGCGGTAGTTGTAGTCGCGCACCATCTCCTCGACGGTCTGGCGCGGACCGTGATGGCTGTCCGCGGCGACCATGGCCGTGAGGTAGTCCGCCTCGTTCTGGTACTGACCCGGGTTGCCGTGCCACGCGGCGCGATTGTCCGCCATGACCGAGACCTCATCCTTCGACATCGCGATCGACAGGTCGTCGCCGCGCTGGAACTGGCCGTAGTTGTCGCCGATCAGATCGGTCATGGCCGGGGTGCGCTCGACGTCACCGAGGGTCACCTTGTAGGAGGTCTGCTTGCCGGTCCCACCCTCGACCATCACGGAGTTGTTCTCGGCCTCCCCGTGCGGAAGGATCTGCTGGGCGAACTCCTGCGACCCGTCGGGGTAGTCGCGCACGATGAGCTCGTCCGAGAATCCCTCGTGCTTGCGGCCGAGCGTCAGCACGTCCTCGTGACCGAACTCGAAGCCGCTCTCGATCACGGTGGACGTGTGCGTCTGCCGGTAGCGGTCCTCGACCCCGGCGCCCGACGCATCCTCGGGCATCCCCTGGTTCATCGCCCGCATGTACGCCTCGGTGCCCGCGGCGTCGTCGCTGAACTCCGAGTACTCCAGGACCTTCGTCTTCTCGATGGTCTCCTGGCCCATGGAGAGCTTCAGGTCACCGTGGCCGAGATCCACGGTGGAGCCGTGGGCGGTCATCTCGGTGGGGCCCTCGAGCATCGAGAGGTTGCCGGTGTCCTCGTCCCGGGAGATCTTCAGCGACTGGGAGTTGCCCTCCTTGACCGATCCGCCGAGACCGAGCTCGAAGCCGCGGTACTCGCCGCTGACCGACAGCGAGCTCTTCTCCTCCACGCCCGTCCCGGTGGTCACGGAGGCGCCGGGCGGGATCGACGAGGGGTCGAAGGGATTGATCTTCATCGCCTCGGCGGCGTCCGTGCCCTTGGGGACCTCGACGCTGTAGACCTGCTCGACCTTGCTGCTGGTGCTTCCCTCGGCCCCGATGACCTTGCCGTCGAACTCGCCCGAGCCGCTGAATTCCGCCAGGCCGGTGAAGGTGTACTTGAGCTTGCCGTCGGCGGTCTCGGTGACCTCCATCGTGTCGCCCACCCGCACTGATGTCGTCACCGTACCGTTCGGCGTCTGGACCTCGGTCTCCACCGTCGTCGTCCCGTCGAGCTTGACCGTCTGGGACCCGTCATCGCCCAGCGTGATCTTCGAGCCGTCGGGCAGCGTGATCGTGGTCTTCGACCCGTCGCCGCGCTTCTGGTCGAAGTCGTCCTCGGCGATCCGGGCACCCATGAGCGTCGAGCTGTCGCCGCCGTGGCCCAGCAGATCGCTCCACCACGTCCCGGTGCCCAGCTGATCGCCGCCCTGACCGAGCAGAGCGGCCAGGGTCCGGCCGATGCTCGAGCCCAGCAGCGCGGTCAGGCCCTCGGGCGCGGAGGCCCGGTCCTGCTGGTCCGCCTCCTCGGTCAGGGTCGTGGACGCCTCGCTCAGGCGGTTCCCGGCCGAGCTCATCAGCCCGGCAGTGCGATGCCAGTCCGTGCGGAACGCCTCCGCGTCGCGGCCCTCCCACGAGCATGAGGCGACCAGCGGTGTCAGGGTCGCGAGGAGATCGTCGAGCCGGCGGGCGCCACGGGCAGTGGCCAGGGCGTGGGCTCGCAGCGCTTCGGTGTCGGCGCCATGGGTGATCGCGTCGGCCATCGTTCTCCTCGTCGTCCGCCCGGTCCCTCGTCCGGGCATCGTCGGATCGGTCGCTATCGGTCGCTATCGGTCGCTCCGGGAGGTCGGTCCCGACGCTACGGGAACCGGGCGGCCGCTTCCATGGGGAGAACTCCCCGTCCTGCCCTCCCCGCCGGCGACGGCCGGACGGGCGGGGAAGGGCTCGGCCCGTCGTCCGTAGAATGGCCCGGGCCGCCGCCATGGCGCCGCCCCGATCAGCCCGCCGGACGAAAGCGAATCCTGTGTCCGATTCATCCCCCGCGCCCGAGCCGCCCGTCATCGACGAGGCGAGCATCGGCGCCGCCGTGGACGTCGCCCTGGCCGCGATCGCCGCGGCCGCGACCACCGACGAGCTCAAGCAGGTGCGCATCGAGCATGTCGGCGACAACAGTGTCCTGACCAGTGCGAACCGCTCCCTCAAGGATCTGCCCAAGGATCAGCGCGCTGCGGCCGGCAAGCTGGTCGGTCAGGGCAAGGGCCGGGTGCAGAAGGAACTCGCCGCCCGGCAGCAGGAGCTGGCCGCCGCCGAGGAGGAGGCGGCGCTCGCCGCCGAGACGGTCGACGTCACCCTGCCCACCGACCGTCGCCCGCGCGGCGCCGCGCACCCCCTGACCACGCTGACCGATCGCATCAACGACTTCTTCATCGGGATCGGCTGGGAGATCGCCGAGGGCCCCGAGATCGACGCGGAGTGGCTGAACTTCGACGCCCTGAACGCGGACCCGGAGCACCCCTCGCGCTCGCTGCAGGACACGCTGTACGTCGCGCCCGAGGGGTCCGGGATGCTGCTGCGCACCCAGACCTCCCCGGTCCAGATCCGCGCGATGCTCGAGCGCGGCGCCCCCCTGTACGTCGCGTGCCCCGGCACCGTGTACCGCGCCGACGAGATGGACGCGACGCACTCGCCGATGTTCCATCAGGTCGAAGGCCTCGCAGTCGACAAGGACCTCACCATGGCCAACCTGGTGGGCACGCTGGACGCCTTCGCGGCGCACCTGTTCGGCGGCCGGCCCATCACGCGGCTGCGTCCCAACCACTTCCCCTTCACCGAGCCCAGTGCGGAGATGGACTTCCGCTGCTTCCGGTGCGAGGCCCGCCTCGGGCTGGACCATGACGCGGACCCTGCCTGCCGCGTGTGCGGCGGCACGGGGTGGATCGAGATGGGCGGCTGCGGCATGGTCCATCCGAACGTGCTGCGTGCGGCCGGGGTGGACCCGGAGGAGTACCAGGGCTTCGCCTTCGGCCTGGGGATCGAGCGCATTCTGATGCTCCGCAACGGAGTGGCCGACATGCGCGACATGGTGGAGGGCGATGTCCGCTTCTCCCAGCACTACGGGACGGAGATCTGAGATGCCTCGCATTCCCCTGACCTGGCTCGCCGAGCACGTCACCCTGCCCGAGGACGCCTCGGCGCTGCAGGTGGCCACCGACCTCTCTCGCGTCGGCCTCGAGGAGGAGGCGATCCATGGCGCCCAGGTGACCGGCCCGCTGGTCGTCGGCCGTGTGCTCGAGCTCGTCGGCGAGCCGCAGAAGAACGGCAAGACCATCAACTGGGTGCGGGTGGACGTCGGGCCCGAGAACAATGAGGCCGCCGACGACCCGAAGGATCCGCAGCCCGGCGAGGAACGGCCCAGCCGCGGCATCGTCTGCGGCGCCCACAACTTCGTCGCGGGTGACCTCGTCATCGTCTCGCTGCCAGGCACCGTGCTGCCCGGGGACTTCGCCATCGCCGCCCGGCGCACCTACGGCCACACCTCCGACGGCATGATCTGCTCCGGCGAGGAGCTGGGTCTCGGCCCGGACCCCGCGGGGGAGGACGGCATCATCGTCCTGGGCCGCGGCCACGCCGAGGGGCTGAGCGCCGAGCCCGGGGACGACGCGATCTCCCTGCTGGGCCTGGCCGACGAGGTCGTCGAGATCAACGTGACCCCGGACCGCGGCTACTGCTTCTCGATGCGGGGCGTGGCCCGCGAGTACTCCCACGCCACCGGCGCCGCGTTCACCGACCCGGCCGCCACCGTCGAGGTGCCCGAGCCCGCCGGGGAGGGGCCCGCGGTGCAGCTGCGCGACGACGCCCCGATCCGCGGCGGCCAGGGCTGCTCCCGGTTCGTCGCGCTCGAGGTCAGCGGCGTGGATCCCACGGCGCAGACCCCGCGCTGGATGGCGCGCCGGCTCACCCAGGCGGGCATGCGCCCGATCTCCCTGATCGTGGACGTCACCAACTACGTGATGCTCGACCTCGGCCAGCCGCTGCACGCCTACGACGCCGAGAAGGTCGTCGCCCCGATCGTGGTCCGCCGCGCTCGGGCCGGGGAGCAGCTCACCACTCTCGATGACGTCACGCGGACGCTCGATGGCGAGGACCTCCTGATCACCGACAGCGAAGGCGGCGAGGGCGAGCGCGTGCTCGGGATCGCCGGGGTGATGGGCGGTGCCGACACCGAGGTCGGTGAGGGCACGAGCAGCATCGTGCTCGAGGCGGCGACGTTCCAGCCGGTCACGGTGGCGCGCTCCGCGCGCCGGCACCGCCTGCCCTCGGAAGCCTCCAAACGCTTCGAGCGCGGTGTGGATCCGCACCTGCCTGTGGTGGCCGCACGCCGCGCCGCCGAACTCATCACCCGCTTCGGCGGCGGACGGATCAGCGACCGCCTCACGGATGTGGGCGGCGTCGGCGAACCGGTCCAGATCAGCCTGCCCGTGGATCATCCCGAGCGCGTCGTCGGGATCCCGTACACCCCGCAGCAGGTGCGCGGCACGCTGGAGATGATCGGCTGCACCGTCGAGGACGGCGCCCAGGGCGCCTTCGGTGTGAGGCCGCCCAGCTGGCGCGGCGACCTCACCCTCAAGGAGGATCTGGTCGAGGAGGTGGCGCGGCTCGTCGGCTACGAGAAGATCCCCTCCGTCCTGCCGACGGCGCCCGGCGGGCGCGGGCTCACCGTCGCCCAGCGCGCCCGTCGCAGCGCCAACCGGGCGCTGGTCGAGGCCGGTCTCACCGAGGTCGCCTCCTCGCCGTTCGTCGGCGAAGACGTCTTCGACCAGCTGCGCTACGGGGCCGACGACGAGCGCCGCGGCGCCGTGCGGCTGCTGAACCCGCTGGCCGAGGACGAGCCGCTGATGCGTTCCGAGCTGCTGCAGACCCTGCTGCCGGTGGCTCGCCGCAATCTCGGCCGCGGCGAGGACTCCGTGGCGATCTTCCAGCTCGGCACCGTCTCCCGCTCCCGCGGGGAGGGGGTCCGCTCCCCGGTTCCGGCACCTGCGCAGCGACCCACCGACGCGGAGCTCGAGGAGATCCTCGGTGCCCTGCCCGCCCAGACCCGTGCGCTGGCCGCCGTCGTCGGCGGCGCCTCCGGGCCCGGCTCGTGGCAGGGGGATCCCGCGCCGTGGGGATGGGGCGATGCCTTCGACCTGGCCCGCCGGGTCGCCGCCGCCGTCGGCGGCGAGCTCGAGGTGCGCCAGGTCGAGCGTGTGCCCTTCCACCCCGGACGGGCGGGGCAGCTGCGTGTGACCACGGCCGACGGGGAGTCCGCGGTGGTCGGCTACGCGGGTGAGCTGCACCCGGCGGTGGTCACGGAGTTCGGGCTCCCGGCCCGCACCAGCGCCTTCGAGCTGGATCTGGAGGCCGTGATCGCCTCCGCCCCGGCCGTCGTGCGGGCGGCCCCGGTCCCGACGTTCCCCCCGGCCAAGGAGGACTTCGCCTTCGTGGTCGACGAGAACGTCCCCGCCAGCGCCGTCGAGGCCGCGATCGTGGTCGGCATGGGCGACCTCGCCGAACGGGTCCGCCTCTTCGACGTCTTCACCGGTGAGCAGATCGGCCACGGCAAGAAGTCCCTCGCCTTCGCGGTCCGGCTGCGATCGGCGGAAGGCACCCTGACCGCCGAGCAGATCGGGCAGGCGCGTCAGCGCTGCATCACCGCCGTGGAGAACGCGGTCGGGGGAGTGCTCAGGGCGTGAGCCCGCCGCTCTCGGAGGCCTGCCGGCACGAGGCCCCGAGCGAGCTCGCCGAGCCATGACAGGGAAGGCCCCGGTACCGGAGATGATCCGGAGACCGGGGCCTTCCGGTGTGCGAGGGCCCGGACTGCTGCCCGCTCACCGGCGCCGACTGGCTGATCATGCATTCGTCTGTATATACTTCCGGCATGATGTCGGTCCCGGATCCTTCGGCCACCCCAGCCCTCGCCTCGGACGCCGCCCTGTCGCCGGATCGCGGCGGTCGGCCGCGTGTCGCCGTGGTCGGTGCCTCCGGGTACGCCGGCGGCGAGGCACTGCGCCTGCTCGCCTCCCACCCCGGGCTCGAGGTCGCCACCGTCACCGCGCACAGCAGCGCCGGGAAGCGGCTGAGCGAGGTCGCCCCGCACATCGACCTGGGCCGCGACCCTGTGCTCGAGGAGACGACGGCAGAGGTGCTGCATGGTCACGACGTCGTAGTCCTGGCGCTCCCGCACGGGCAGTCCGGCGAGCTCGCCGCCCAGCTGCGCGCGGAGGACCCGAATGTGCTGGTCGTCGATCTCGGTGCCGACCACCGGCTCGAGAGCGCCGAGGACTGGTCCGAGTACTACGGCAGCGCGCACTCGGGCACCTGGAGCTACGGCATGCCCGAGCTGCCGCTGGCCGACGGCACCCGGCAGCGCGACCAGCTGGCCGGCGCGCGCGAGATCGCGGTCCCGGGGTGCAACGCCACTGCCGTCACCTTCGCCGCGGTCCCGCTGGTGCGGGCCGGCCTGATCGAGCCGGGCGCCCTCAGCGCGGTGCTCCCCGTCGGGTACACCGGCGCCGGCCGCACCCCCAAGCAGCATCTGCTGTTCGGCGAGGCCTCCGGCTCGGCAGCCCCGTACGGGATCGGCGGCAGCCACCGGCACATCCCCGAGGTCCTCCAGAATCTCCGGCGAGCCACCGGGCAGGACGGCGCACGGCTGACCTTCACGCCCGTGCTGGTGCCGATGAGCCGCGGCATCCTCGCCGTGCTCACCGCGCCGCTGACCGGATCGGCGAGCTCCGCCGACCTGCTCGATGCCCTCCGCGCCGACTACGCCGATGAGCCCTTCGTCAGCGTGCTCGAGGAGGGCTCGGCACCGACCACCGGGCAGGTGACCGGGTCGAACGCGGTGCGGATCGGAGCGGCCGCGGACCGCCGCAGCGGCCAGGCCACCGTGATCGCGGCGATCGACAACCTCGTCAAGGGCACCGCCGGCGCCGCGATCCAGTCGCTGAACCTGGCGCTCGGCCTCCCGGAGACCACCGGACTCACCCGCACCGCGCTCGTCCCCTGACCCGCTCGCCCGCCACCGCGGAGCCGGATCCGCTGCTCCGTGCCCGTCGCTCCGAGTCCCTGTAGAGGAGATCCCGTGTCGATCACCCGCCCCCGCGGCTTCCGTGCGGCCGGCCTGGCAGCCGGCCTCAAGTCCACCGGCGCCGCGGACCTCGCCCTGGTGGTCAACGACGGCCCGCGCGATGCCGCCGCCGCCGTCTTCACCGCCAACCGGGTCCAGGCCGCCCCGGTGCTCTGGTCCCGTCAGGCAGTGGCCGACGGTCGCGCCCGCGCCGTGGTGCTGAACTCCGGCGGGGCCAATGCGTGCACCGGCCCGGAGGGCTTCGCCGACACCCACCGCACCGCGGAGCACCTGGCCGACCTCCTCGACGTCTCCGCGCAGGACGTGCTGGTGTGCTCGACGGGCCTGATCGGCGAGCGGCTGGCGATGCAGCCGCTGCTGGGCGGCCTGGACGCCGCGGCCGGGCAGCTCGAGCGGGGGGAGCAGAGCGACGCCGCCGCGGCGCGAGCGATCATGACCACCGACTCGGTGCCCAAGACCGCCGAGACGACCACACCCTCGGGAGCCGTGGTCGGAGGCATCGCCAAGGGAGCCGGCATGCTCGCGCCCCAGCTGGCGACCATGCTCGTCGTGCTCACCACCGATGCCGACGTGGATGCCGAGGTCGCCGACGCCGCGCTGCGGGATGCCACCCGCACCACGTTCGACCGGGTCGACTCCGACGCCTGCATGTCCACGAACGACACCGTCATCCTGCTCGCCTCCGGCGCCAGCGGCGTGCGCGTCTCCGTCGAGGAGCTCACCGAGGCGGTGCGCACGGTCAGCGCCGACCTGGCACGACAGCTGGTCGCCGACGCCGAGGGCGCCAGCCACGACGTCCACGTCATCGTCCGCTCCGCCGGCACCGAGGACGCCGCCCTCGCCGTGGCACGGGAGATCGCCCGCTCCAACCTGGTCAAGGCCGCGATCTTCGGCAACGACCCCAACTGGGGCCGGATCGTCGCGGCCGCCGGCTGCGTCCCCGAGCACATCGCACCCTTCGACGTCGCGGACCTCTCCGTCACGGTCAACGGGGTCCAGGTATGCCGAGCCGGCGGCGCCCATCGCGACCGCTCCGAGGTCGACATGACCAGCCGCGAGACCCTCATCGAGGTGGACCTCGGCGCCGGTGAGGCGGCCGCGGACATCTGGACCAACGACCTCACCCACGACTACGTCGAAGAGAACAGCGCCTACTCCTCATGAACCGGACGAGCCAGCATCCAGGCGGCGAGCCCGAGCTCGTCGGCAAGAACCCCCTCGACCAGCTCGACGCCGCCCGCACCGTGGCGCGCGAGAAGTCCGAGGTGCTCATCGAGGCGATGCCGTGGATGCAGCGCTTCCGCGGCAAGATCGTCGTGGTCAAGTACGGCGGCAATGCCATGATCGACGACGAGCTGCGCCGCGCCTTCGCCGCCGACATGGTCTTCATGCGCCTGGCCGGCATCCACGTCGTCGTCGTCCACGGCGGCGGGCCGCAGATCAACACGATGCTCGATCGCGTCGGCATCGACTCCACCTTCCGCGGCGGGCTGCGCGTGACCGACGCCGACACCATGGACGTCGTGCGGATGGTGCTGGTCGGCCAGGTGGGACGCCAGCTGGTCGGGCTCATCAACTATCACGGGCCCTTCGCCGTCGGCATGTCCGGAGAGGACGCCCGCCTGTTCACCGCCCAGCGCCGCAGCACCGTCGTCGACGGCGAGGACGTCGACCTGGGCCACGTCGGTGCCGTCAGCGGGGTCGACATCGAGGCGATCAGCGACCTGCTCGCCGGTGGCCGGATCCCCGTCATCTCCTCGATCGCCCCGGAGGTCGACGCCGACGGCACGCCCACCGGCGAGGTCCTCAATATCAACGCCGACCTCGCCGCCGCCGCGCTCGCCGAGGGCCTGGATGCCGAGAAGCTGGTGATGCTCACCGACGTCGAGGGGCTCTATCGTGACTGGCCCGACCGCGGCTCCCTGATCCCGGAGATCTCGGCCACCGAGCTGCGCGGCATGCTGGAGACCCTGACCGCGGGGATGATCCCCAAGGCGGAGGCGCTGCTGGGCGCGGTCGACGCCGGCGTGCGCACCGCCGCCATGATCGACGGCCGGATCGAGCACGCCGCACTGCTGGAGGTCTTCACCACCAAGGGTGTGGGCACGATGGTCAGGAGGGACGACTATGTCTGAGCAATCCGAGGCGACCACGCACTCCGCCGGAGCGGGCGAGCCCTCCGGCGACCTCGCCACCCGCTACGGTGAGGCGCTGCTGCCCGTCTTCGGCTCCCCGCAGCGGATCCTCGCCCGTGGCGAGGGCGTGCGGGTCTGGGACACCGAGGGCACGGAGTACCTCGACCTGCTGGCCGGGATCGCCGTCAACGCCCTCGGTCACGCCCACCCGGCGATCCTCGCGGCGCTGACCAAGCAGGCCCAGACCCTCGGTCACGTCTCGAACTTCTTCGCCAGCGCGCCGCAGATCGAGCTCGCCGAGAAGCTGCTGACCCTCGCCGCCGCCCCCGCCGGCTCCGGGGTCTTCTTCGCCAACTCCGGCACCGAGGCGAACGAGGCGGCCTTCAAGCTCGCCCGTCGCACCGGCAGGCCCCGGATCCTGGCGCTGACCAGCTCCTTCCACGGCCGCACCATGGGCGCCCTGGCGCTCACCGCGAAAGAGTCCTACCGCGCTCCGTTCGAGCCGCTCCCCGGCGGCGTCGAGTTCGTCCCGGCCGGCGATGAGGACGCCCTCGCGGCAGCCCTCGCGCCGGGTGACGTGGCCGCCGTGTTCGCCGAGCCCATCCAGGGAGAGGCCGGCGTGCGTCCTTTGTCCGTGCCGTACCTGCAGGCGCTGCGCCGGCTCACCCGCGAGCACGGAACCCTGCTGATCCTCGACGAGGTCCAGACCGGGATGGGCCGCACCGGCCACTGGTTCGCCCACCAGGCGGTCGACGGGCTCCAGCCCGATGTGATGACGCTGGCCAAGGGCCTCGGCGGTGGCTTCCCGATCGGGGCCATGGTCACCTTCGGCCAGGAGGTCCACGATCTCCTCCAGCCCGGCCAGCACGGCACCACCTTCGGGGGCAACCCCCTGGCCTCCGCCGCCGGCCTCGCCGTCATCGGCACGCTCCTGGAGGACGGACTGCTCGAACACGTCCGCGAGACCGGAGAGCACGTCCGGGCCGAGGTCGCGGCGCTGCAGCACCCGCTGATCACCGAGGTGCGCGGCGCAGGACTGCTGCTCGGGATCGGGCTCGCCCGGCCGCTGGCCAAGGAGGTCGCCGCCGCCGCACTGGAGGCCGGGTTCATCGTCAACGCCCCGGACGAGTCCACCCTTCGCCTCGCCCCACCGCTGATCATCACCGCGGCAGATCTGGACACCTTCATCGCCGCCCTGCCCGGGCTGCTCGAGCAGGCGGCCCCCGGCGCCGCGACATCCGCCGCCGCGCCGTCCGGCGCCGCCCCCACGCAAGGAGAGCACTGACATGCCCCGCCATTTCCTGCGCGACGACGATCTCAGCCCCGCCGAGCAGAAGGACGTCCTCGCTCTCGCTCTCGATCTCGCCGGCGACCGCTTCGCCAAGCGCCCGCTCGAGGGGCCGCGCACCGTGGCGATCCTGTTCGACAAGTCCTCGACCCGCACCCGCATCTCCTTCGCCACCGGCGTGGCCGAGCTCGGGGGGAACCCGCTGGTGATCGAGGCCGGATCGAGCCAGCTCGGTCGCGGCGAGTCCATCGCCGACACCACCGAGGTCCTCACCCGGCAGGTCTCCGCCATCGTCTGGCGCACCTTCGGCCAGGAACGGCTCGAGGAGATGGCGGCCCACGCCACCGTGCCCGTCGTCAACGCTCTCACCGACCAGTTCCACCCGTGCCAGATCCTCGCCGACCTGCAGACCATCGCCCAGCACGCCGGGGGACTGGCCGACGGCGAGGCCGCCCTGGCCGGTCGCTCCCTGGCCTACCTCGGGGACGGCGCGAACAATATGGCCCACTCCTACCTCCTGGGCGGGGTGACCGCCGGGATGGACGTCCGCATCGCCGCACCCGCCTCCCATCGACCCGATCCCGGGATCCTCGCCAGGGCCCGGGAGATCGCCGAGCGTACCGGGGGCGCTGTCACCGTGACCGCGGACCCTCACGAGGCCGTGACCGGCGCGACCGCCGTCATCACCGACACCTGGGTGTCGATGGGCCAGGAGGGAGAGGACGGACGGGACGCCGCCACCTTCGCCCCCTTCCAGGTCACCGACGAGCTGATGGAGCTCTCCGGCGGCATCTTCCTGCACTGCCTGCCCGCCTACCGCGGCAAGGAGGTCACCGCCTCCGTGCTCGATGGGCCGGCCTCGGTGGTGTGGGACGAGGCGGAGAACCGCCTGCATGCCCAGAAGGCACTGCTGACCTGGCTGCTCGAGCATCCCGACGAGGCGAGCGCCGCGCACGCACGGCCCGTGGGGCAGCGACGATGAGCGATCCCCGTCGGGCCCTCGCGCAGACCAAGACCTCACGCCAGCAGCGCATCGTCCAGCTGCTGACCCACCAGGAGGTCTCCTCCCAGTCCCAGCTCGCCCAACTGCTGACGGCCGAGGGCATCGAGGTCACCCAGGCGACCCTCTCGCGCGACCTCGTCGAGCTGCAGGCCGAGAAGGTGCGCGGCTCGGCGGGGGCCCTTGTCTACCGTCTGCCGCCGGAGGGCGGATCCCCCCGGCCGACGAGCGCCTTCCCGGAGAACGAACTGCTCGAGGCGCGTCTGCCACGGCTCGCCGAGGGGCTGCTCGTCTCCGCGGAAGCCAGCGGCAACCTCGTGGTGGTGCGGACCCCGCCCGGCGGTGCGCAGTATCTCGCCTCGGCCATGGACAGATCGGTGATGCCCGACGTCCTCGGTACGATCGCCGGGGACGACACCGTGCTGCTGGTCGCCCGGGACCCGGCCGGCGGCGACCGTCTCGCCGCCCGGCTGCTCGATCTGGCCGACGGCCGGCGGGAGAGCGCCGACCCGGCCGGGAGCCCCGCCCCCGAGGACCCGCCTCGCCCCCCGCCCGCGCACGACCCGGACGCCGGCCCCGCCGCCGGCGACCGCCCCCAGAACCCGACAGAACTCGACCAGGAGCTCCCGTGACCGAACGCATCGTCCTCGCCTACTCCGGCGGCCTCGACACCTCCGTGGCCATCGGCTGGATCCACGACGCCACCGGCGCCGACGTCATCGCCTGCGCGGTGGATGTCGGCCAGGGCGGTGAGGATCTCGAGGTGATCCGCCAGCGCGCCCTGGACTGCGGCGCCGTCGAGGCCTACGTCGCCGACGCCCGCGACGAGTTCGCCGACGACTACTGCATGCCGGCGCTCAAGGCCAACGCGCTGTACATGGACGCCTACCCCGTGGTCTCCGCGATCTCCCGCCCCGTGATCACCAAGCACCTGGTCAAGGCCGCCAAGAAGTACGGCGCCTCGACGGTCGCCCATGGCTGCACCGGCAAGGGCAACGACCAGGTCCGCTTCGAGGTCTCGATCACCTCCCTCGCGCCGGAGCTGCAGTGCATCGCGCCGGTGCGTGACCTGGCGCTGACCCGCGACAAGGCGATCCAGTACGCCGAGCGCAAGGGCCTGCCGATCGCGACCACCAAGCACAACCCGTTCTCGATCGACCAGAACGTGTGGGGCCGCGCCATCGAGACCGGCTTCCTCGAGGACATCTGGAACGAGCCCACCAAGGACGTCTTCAGCTACACCGACGACCCGGCCTTCCCGCCCGTGGCCGACGAGGTCGTCATCACCTTCGAGCGCGGCGTGCCGGTGGCCCTGGACGGCCGCCCCGTCACCCCGCTGCAGGCGATCGAGCAGCTCAACCGCCGTGCCGGCGCCCAGGGCATCGGCCGGATCGACATCGTCGAGGACCGACTGGTGGGCATCAAGTCCCGCGAGGTCTACGAGGCGCCCGGCGCCATGGCGCTGATCGAGGCCCACCAGGAGCTCGAGCGCGTCACCCTCGAGCGCGAGCAGGCACGATTCAAGCGCACCGTCGGCGACCGCTGGACCGAGCTGGTCTACGACGGCCAGTGGTTCTCGCCGCTGAAGAAGTCTCTGGACTCGTTCATCGAGGACACCCAGCGCTACGTCAACGGCGATATCCGCATGGTCCTGCACGGAGGCCGCGCCACCGTCACCGGCCGCCGCTCGGAGAGCGGGCTGTACGACTTCAACCTCGCCACCTACGACGAGGGCGACGCCTTCGACCAGTCCAACGCCCGCGGCTTCATCGAGATCTACGGGCTGGCGGCCAAGCAGGCCGCGGCCCGCGACGTCGCCTTCGGCCACGGCGAGGACCTCTCGGCCCCCGGCGAGGGACAGGCATGAGCAGCGACGGGCACGGGCACCCCGGTGCGGCGGGCGATCCGACCGCCGCCCAGGAGCGTGCCTCGCTGTGGGGCGGCCGCTTCGGCTCCGGCCCCGCCGCGGCGCTGGCGGCGCTGTCGGTCTCCACGCACTTCGACTGGCGCCTGGCCGAGTACGACCTGCGCGGCTCGAAGGCCCACGCCAATGTGCTGCACGCCGCCGGACTCCTGAGCGACGACGAGCTCGGCCGGATGCAGGCCGCCCTGGACCGGCTCGCGGCCGACGTCGCCTCGGGGGAGTTCACCGCGGCACCGGAGGACGAGGACGTGCACACGGCCCTGGAGCGCGGGCTGCTGGAGCGGGCAGGGGACGAGCTGGGCGGAAAGCTCCGTGCCGGCCGTTCCCGCAATGACCAGATCGCGACGCTGATCCGTCTGTTCATCCGCGATCAGGGCCGGGCCGTCGGCGACCAGGTGCTCGACCTCGTCGACGTGCTGCTGGCCCGTGCGCTCGAGGTGCACGGGGCGCCGATGCCGGGGCGCACCCATCTCCAGCATGCCCAGCCGGTCCTGCTGAGCCACCACCTGCTCGCCCATGCGTGGCCGCTGATGCGTGACGTGGAGCGCCTGCGCGACCTCGACCGTCGCGCCGCACAGTCGCCGTACGGGTCCGGTGCGCTCGCCGGCTCCAGCCTCGGCCTCGATCCGCAGGCCGTGGCGAGCGAGCTCGGCTTCGAGGACTCGGTATGGAACTCGATCGACGGCACCGCCTCGCGGGACCTCACCGCGGAGTTCTCCTTCGTGCTCGCGATGATCGGCATCGACCTCTCGCGCCTGGCGGAGGAGGTCATCCTGTGGAACACCAAGGAGTTCTCGTTCATCACCCTGGACGACTCCTTCTCCACCGGCTCCTCGATCATGCCGCAGAAGAAGAACCCGGACATCGCCGAGCTCGCCCGTGGCAAGGCAGGGCGGGTCGTCGGTGATCTCGTCGGCCTGCTGACCACCCTCAAGGCCCTGCCGCTCGCGTACAACCGCGACCTCCAGGAGGACAAGGAGCCCGTCTTCGACCAGGTCGACTCGCTGACCCTGGTGCTGCCGGCCTTCACGGGGATGATGGCCACCCTGGTCTTCCACACCGAGCGGATGGCCGACCTCGCCCCGCAGGGCTTCTCCCTGGCCACCGACATCGCCGACCATCTCGTGCGCCGCGGAGTGCCCTTCCGCAGCGCGCACGAGATCTCGGGAGAGTGCGTGAAGGTGGCAGAGTCCCAGGGCAAGGAGCTGTGGGATCTCACCGACGAGGAGCTCTCCTCGATCTCCCAGCACCTGGACGGCTCCGTGCGGTCCGTGCTCTCGGTCCAGGGCTCCATCGCCTCGCGCGATGCCAAGGGCGGGACCGCACCCGAGCGGGTGGCGGAGCAGGAGGACGCTCTGGCGCGTGCGATCACGGAGCTGAGGGCCTTCACGCGCGAATGAACCGCAGCGCACCCCGTCGCAGCGATCTGTGACAATGGCGCTGGATACCCGGCACACCGCGCCCGACCGGCCGGCGCACCGTGCCCCTGCAGAGAGGAAACGATCGATGCATTCCGTCCTGGACGAGCTCGCCTGGCGAGGACTCGTCGTGCAGACCACCGGGCGCGAGGCGCTCGGCAACGCTCTGGCGGACGGACCGATCAGCCTGTATTGCGGTTTCGACCCGACCGCGGCCTCCCTGCACGTCGGCCACCTGACCCAGGTGCTCACCATGCGACGCCTGCAGCTGGCCGGGCACAAGCCCTACGCCCTGGTCGGGGGAGCCACCGGCCTGATCGGCGATCCCCGGATGTCCGGGGAGCGTGTCCTGAACGATTCCGAGCTCGTGGAGACCTGGGTCGAGACCCTGCGCGGCCAGATCTCCCGCTTCCTCGACCCGGAGGGGGAGTTCGCCGTGACCATGGTGAACAACCTCGACTGGATCGGGCAGATGAGCGCGCTCGACTTCCTGCGGGACATGGGCAAGCACTTCCGCATGGGCACGATGCTCGGCAAGGAGACCGTCTCGCGCCGGCTCCAGAGCGACGAGGGGATCAGCTACACCGAGTTCAGCTACCAGGTGCTGCAGGGCATCGACTACCTCGAGCTCTACCGCCGGCACGGGGTGAGCCTCCAGTACGGCGGGAACGACCAGTGGGGGAATCTGCTCTCCGGCGTCGAGCTGGTGCACAAGGTGGAAGGCGAGGAGGTCCACGCGCTGACCACCCCGCTGGTCACCAAGGCCGACGGCACCAAGTTCGGCAAGAGCGAGGGCGGTGCCGTGTGGCTGGACCCGGAGCTGACCAGCCCCTACGCGTTCCACCAGTTCTGGCTCAATGTGGCCGACGCCGATGTGCTCGACTACCTGCGGTACTTCACGTTCCGCTCGCAGGAGGAGATCGGCGAGCTGGAGCGCGCGACCGAGGAGGCCTCCCATCGCCGTGCCGCGCAGAGAGCACTCGCAGATGACCTGACCACGCTGGTCCACGGCGAGCAGGCGACCGCCCAGGCCACTGCCGCCGCCTCCGTGCTGTTCGGGCGCGGGGACGTCCGCGAGCTCGACGAATCGGCAGTCGTCTCCATCGCGCGGGAGCTGCCGGGGGCCGACCTGGCACCCACCACGTCGCTGGTCGACGCCTTCGTGGCGACGGGGATCGTGCAGTCCAAGGGCGCCGCCCGGCGCGCCGCGGACGAAGGCGGCCTGTCGGTCAACGGTCAGAGGGTCTCCGTGGATGACCTCGGGGGCGAGATCGGGGACCGGTCCGCCCTGCCGGGCCGCTATCTCCTCCTGCGCCGGGGACGGAAGAACGCCGCCATGGCGCACCTCGCCGGCTGAGCACGACGACAGGCCGCGGGCACAGGACGCAGCCCTCCACCACGCCCCGGGCACTCCGAACACGGAGTGCCCGGGGCGTTCTGCATGCCCGGACGGGCGCGCACGTGGCACCTCGAACGGGCCCTGGTCAAATCGTCCCGCGGTCTCGTGACCCCCCTCTCAGACTCAGGTCACATCAGAGTGAACGAGCGCCTTCCGAAGCCACCGAAATGCACGCTGACCTGCACAAACAGGCGCTGAGAAGGGTGAACGAGGGCTGAACGGGATGGTTTGACGGCCCCCCGCAGGACCCGTAATGTTTTCTCTTGTCAGCAGCGAGGACGCAGACGCGAAAGGCCGGAAGCCCCACGGGGCCGGCGGCACGGAGCGGACGCGGAGGAGCTGCTGACCCGGACTCCCGGAACGTCGGGGGAACGGCCGTGACCTGCTCGGGTGACGATCGCACAGCGATCAGAACGAGACGCGGGACACACGGAGCGGAGTTGGACCGGGCCGCGAAGATCTGCTAGAGTAGTGACTCGCGCCGGGACGACGAAGACAAAGAATCGTCGGACGGTTTTCCGCCTGGCGCATCCGAGCCTCCGAGTCGAGCCGCTGAGCGGCCAGATGACGATGTGCGCGTGTTGCTTGATATCTCAATAGCGTGTCTGTTTGTTGATGCCAACATTTGATTGGCAAATTTTAACGGATGATACAGCAGTTATATGCTGGTTGTTTGTTGTTTGCCAGGGTTTTTTCTATGTTTTCATGGAGAGTTTGATCCTGGCTCAGGACGAACGCTGGCGGCGTGCT